>JALHMM010000001.1:0-119476 GCA_022844045.1 Reyranellaceae bacterium
GCGGCGACCGATCGACAAGACGCGCCACTGGAGTGGCGCGCCCCGACCGGGCAGCCACTAAACCAACTACGATCGCCCCGCATGTCACAGCAAGCCGCGGGCGGCGAGGTTGCGCATCAGGTCGCGCGCGCCGAAGGTCCAGGGCGGGATGGCCTTGCAGAGGTTCACGCGGTTGACCAGCGCGCCGAGCTTGGGCGAGCGGATCAGCACGATGTCGCCGATCTCGTGGGTGAAGCCCTTGCCGCCCGAGCCGCGCTGCTGCGTCGGCGCGAACAGGGTGCCGGTGTAGAGCACGACGCCGTCGGGATACTGGTGATTGGCGCCGATGGTCTGGGCCACCAGCTCGGTGGGATCGCGGCTGATCTGGGTGAGGTCGCTGCGGCCGGTGAGGCGGAACTGGTCGGTGCCGGTGATCTCCAGCGACACCTCCGCCTTGCGCACGTCGTCGAGCGAGTAGGTCGCGTCGAACAGACGGATGAACGGGCCGATGGCCGAGGAGCCGTTATTGTCCTTGGCCTTGCCCAGCAACAGCGCGCTGCGGCCCTCGATGTCTCGGAGGTTCACGTCGTTGCCCAAGGTGGCGCCGACGATGCGGCCATCGGGCGTCACGACCAGCACGACCTCGGGCTCCGGGTTGGTCCACTCGGCATCGTCGCGCAGCCCGACCTCGGCGCCGTAGCCGACCGAGGCCATGGGCGGCGCCTTGGTGAAGATCTCGGCGTGCGGGCCGATGCCGACCTCGAGGTATTGCGACCACATGCCCTTGGCGATCAGCGCCTGCTTCAGCTTCTCGGCGTCGGCCGAGCCCGGCTTCACCCGCGCGATGTCGCCGCCGATCGCCGTGCCGAGATCGGCGCGCACGGTAGCGGCGCGCGCGGGATCGCCCTTGGCCTGCTCCTCGATCAGCCGCTCCAGCAGGCTGACGGCGAAGGTCACGCCGGCGGCTTTCACCGCCTGCAGGTCAACCGGCGCCAGCAGGGTGGGGAACTCGGGCGAGGGCTGGTCGGCCACGGTGTTGGCGACGATCTCCTCAAGCGAGCCGATGCGGTCTCCTGTTGCGTAAGCCACGACCTCGGCCGGGTTCGCCTGCGCCAGCAGGTCGGCGATGGTCGGCACGGCGCGGGAGATGTCGAACACGCCGCGCGCGCGGATCGCCACCACACTGGGGCCCGCCGGCCAGGCGCCATGCGCCGGTCGCCAGACGCGGCCCACCAGCGTGCCCGCGGTGCCGTCGTCGGGCAGGATCGGATGGCCGGCGAGGCTGAGATTCTGGGTCACTGCTGGCTTCTCCCTCGAGCTGTCGCATATGGATTTCGCATCTTACCTTCCCCCGGAGGGGGAAGGTGGCGCGTAGCGACGGATGGAGGATGTCGAAGACGGACTCCTCTGTTCGTCTTCGACATCCTCCATCCGCCCTTCGGGCGCCTTCCCCCTCCGGCGGAAGGTAAGGCCAACGGCCCCGAGAATGACGGGAATGACAGTTGATCGTGTCGTCTGGCCGGCCTGCCCGCAAGCACTCTGGACGGCGTGCGCAGGTCATGGCAATGCAGCCCCGAACTTGCTCAGGAGCTTCCCATGGCCCAGGCCCGCATCAAGGGCGTGCTGTCGCCCGTCGTCACGCCGTTCAAAGCCGATCTCAGCCCCGACACGCGGCGCTTCATCGCCCATTGCAAGTGGCTGGTCAGCCAGAATTGCGGCCTGGCGGTGTTCGGCACCAACAGCGAGGCCAACTCGATGGCCGCCGAGGAGCGTATGGCGCTGCTCGACGCGCTGGTCGCCGCCGGCGTCGATCCCCAGCGCATGATGCCCGGCACCGGCGCCTGCTCGATCACCGAGACGGTGAAGGTCACGGCGCATGCCACCAAGCATGGCGTGGCGGGCGTGCTGATGCTGCCGCCCTTCTACTACAAGGGCGTGAGTGACGAGGGCCTGTTCCGGCATTTCTCGGAGGTCGTGCAGCGCGTCGGCGACGCGCGGCTGCGCATCTACCTCTATCACATCCCGCCGGTGGCTCAGGTACCGATCACCCACGCCCTGGTCGAGCGCCTGCTGAAGGCCTATCCGCAGCAGATCGCCGGCATGAAGGACAGCTCCGACGACTGGCCGCACACCAAGAGCATGATCGACGCCTTCGCCAAGATGGGCTTCGACGTGTTCTCGGGCAACGAGAAGCCGCTGGTCGAGAACGTCAAGTCGGGCGGCGCCGGCTGCATCAGCGCCACCGCCAACATCAACCCGGGCGCGATCGCCGAGACCTACACCAAGGTCGGCACGCCCGAGGGCGACGCGCTGCAGAAGAAGATCAACGACGTGCGCGGCGTGATGCAGGGCTACGTCATGATCCCGGCGATGAAGCACCTGATCGCGCATTACGGCCAGGATCCGGGTTGGACGGTGGTGCGTCCGCCGCTGGTCGAGGTCACCGCCGAGCAGGGCCGCCAGTCGATCGAGAAGCTCGAGGCGCTGGGCTTCACCATGCCCGGCCTGCGCCAGGCCATGCAGCAGGCGGCGGAGTAGGGCACGGCTGCCTTGGACCGCGTCGTCGACTACTGGGCGGCGTGGTACGCCGCGACGATGATGTTCGTCGGCGTGTTCCTCGTCGGACTGTTGCTGTCGGTCGTGTCGGGGGCCGCCGGTGTCTACGTCACACCCTATGTGCTGGGCGCCGCCTGCCTCATTGGCGCCGGCCTGGGCTATGTGGTCTTCCGTAAGGTGGCCGAGGGGCTGGTGTTCGACCCCTCCGACAACACCATCGAGATCCCCGCGTCGCGGCCCTACGACTCGATTCTCGATCTTCTATCGTTCGCGAAGTACCGGCAGCTCATGCGGCGCGAGCGCATCGCCCTGGCCTCGATCCATAGCCTGGGCGAGCGCGATGTCGCGTTGCGCGATTCGCGGCGCAAGATCGCGGGGCACGCCTTCTACCTCGACGTCGAGGGATCGTTCGGCACGCACGCCATCCATTTCCGCAGCGAGGAGAAGCGCACCGAAGCGCGCGCCTTCATCGAGCGGCTACGGCGCTCGAGAATCCCTGGGACCGCCGGCGTCCCAACGGCCTCTTGAAGAAGACGAACCACAGAGGCACAGAGACACAGAGGAAAACGAAGAGAGGCAAAACGCGCGCGAAGCGCGCAGCGTTAGTCTTCTCTTCTTTGTCTTCCTCTGTGTCTCTGTGCCTCTGTGGTTAGCCTCATGATGCCGGCGGTGCCATCAGAGAAAAGCGGCGCGGATATCGACGCTCGATTTGTTGCCGAGATCGTCGAAGGTCGCGGCCAGCCAGCGGTCGGCGGCCTTGCGGCCGACGTCGTGGAGGTGACGCAGGAACGCCGGCTCGACGTTGAACTTGCTGACCGCGCCCAGTGGCAGCATGGCGGCTTCGTCGGCGACGATGTGCACCAGCATGCGCTTGAGGCGGTCGACGGAGGGGCCGCTGGCGCCGTCGTCCTCGATCAGCTTCTGGGCGAAGGCGATGGCGCGCATCTCGCCGATCAGCGCGCCGTTGAAGGTGATCTCGTTCAGCCGGTTGTCGATCTCGGCCACGGATTTCGGCACGCCCAAGCGGATCAGCGGGACGATCTGCACCAGCACCACGTCGCGGCTCTCGCACTGGTAGATGAACGGCCAGATCGCCGGATTGCCCATATAGCCGCCATCCCAGTAGGGCTGGCCCTCGATCATGACGGCCTCGAACAGGCTGGGCAGGCAGGCCGAGGCGAGCAGGGCGTCGTGACTGATCTCGGTGTTGCGGAAGACGCGCGCCTCGCCGGTCTCGACGTTGGTCGCGCTGATGAAGAGCTTGACCTGATCGCAAGCCTGGACCGACTCCACACGCAGCCGGTTGCGCAGCACGGTGGCGAGCGCGTTCAGCCGCAGCGGGTTGCGCAGCGCCGGCGACGCCAGGCGCTGCGCCATTTCCACGACGGCCGCGCCGGGCGATTGATCGAGGTTCCAGTTGCCGGCCAGGCGATCCAGCGGCGTGGTGCGCACCAGCGAAAAGGGCGCGTAGGTGCCGATCTCCTCCCAGAACCCGGCCAGCGCTTGACGCGCGCCCTCGCGGCCGCCTTCGTGCAGGCCCTGCGCCAGCACCGCCGCGTTCATCGCCCCGGCGCTGGTGCCACTGACGCCCTCGAACTCCAGCCGTTCGTCCTCGAGCAGACGGTCGAGCACGCCCCAGGTGAAAGCACCATGCGAGCCGCCGCCCTGCAGAGCGAGGTTGATGCGCTTGGTCTCAGCCATAGGTCGTCGCGATCGGCATGCTGCGCTTGAGGGTTTTCGTGACCGGTGTCTTCTCGATGATCTCCGCCACCCGCGCGGCCTGCTCAGCCGATAGCGGTGCGCCGAACTTGATGTGCCGCTCGATGCGTTCCGTGCCGTCGGCGTCGCGGCCGAAATGGCCCTTGACCTCGATGCGGCCCAGGTCCCAGCCCTTGCGGCCGGCATACATGCGCGCGGTCAGCGATGTGCACGCGATCAGGGCGCCGAGCAGCAGCTCATAGGGATTCGGGCCGGTGTCCGTGCCGCCATTGTCGCGCGGCTCATCGGCACCGAACTCGTGCGTTCGCGCGTGCAGGTGCTGTACGAGCCCGCTATCGCTGTCGAGAGTCACTGTGGCCATGGCACTCTCCGTCACCGCGCTGGTGACATACCATGGCCGGTGCCCACTCGCCTGCGCTATGCTCGCGCATGCTCATCAAACGCTCGAATTTGCAGCGTCTCGTCGACGGCTCGGCGACCCTGGCCTTCCGGCGCTGGCGCAAACCCACGGTGCGCGCCGGTGGCCGACTGACGACGGAACTCGGCGTATTGGCGATCGAGGCGATCGAGCAGGTCGGTGACGACGCGCTGACGGAAGAGGCGGCCCGCCAGGCGGGCTTCGACTCGCTGGCCGAGCTCCTGGACCTGCTGCGCCCCGAGGGCGATCTTTATCGCATCCGGCTGCGCTACCTCGGACCCGACCCCCGTATCAGCCTGCGCGACAGCGACCAGCTCGACGACGTCGACCTGCAGGGTGTCGTCGAGCGGCTCGAGGCCATGGATCGGCATAAAGCCTGGGTGCGGCCGACCCTCGAGCTGATCGAGCGCCATCCCGGCCGCAGCGCGCCCGATCTCGCCGCCGAGCTCGGGCGGGAGGCCAAGCAGTTCAAGGCCAATGTGCGCCGGCTCAAGGCGCTGGGGCTGACCGAGAGCCTGGCGGTCGGCTACCGCCTCTCGCCACGCGGCGGGGTGGTGCTGGCGGCCCTGAAGCAACGGCCCTGAAACGACAACGGCCGCCCCGGGGGCGGCCGCTGGATGGAAACGGGCGGGGCCCGCTTACTTCATCTTCGATTCCTTGAACGCGACGTGCTTGCGGGCGACCGGATCGTACTTCTTGAGTTCCATCTTCTCGGTCTTGGTCTTGGCGTTCTTCTTCGTGACGTAGAAGAAGCCGGTGTCGGCGGTCGACACCATCTTCACGATCGAAATGTTGGACTTGGCCATGGCGGATCCTCTGGGGGGCCGGCGGCGGCCCAAAGCTTTGAAGTGGCGCGAAAATAGCGACCAAAGCCGCGATGTCAAGGTGGCTCAATTGCCTTCAGGCATCGGCGCTGCGAATTCGGGGCAGGCGGATTGACAGCGGTCGATCACCGGGGACAAATCCGCGTCCGACATCGGGAAAAACATGAGCGAACCTGAGGCCTTACGTGACGCGCTGCCGATGAACGAGGCGCTCGGCCGCCTGTTCCGGCGCATGCTCGAGGAGATCGACCGGCCCGAGAGCGTCGAGTGGGACGCGATCGAAAGCACGCTCGATCCGGCGGTCTACGTCGATCCCGGGGTCCACGCCAAGGAGATCGACCGGATCTTCCGCCGCCTGCCGCTCTGCCTCGGCCATGCCGACCAGCTGCGCGAACCGGGCAGCATGATCGCGCGCGACATCATCGGCCTGCCGTTGCTCCTGGTGCGCGACCGCCAGGGTGGGATCAATGTCCTGCTCAACGTCTGTCGCCACCGTGGTGCGCGCCTGCTGGCGGGCGAGGACGAGGTCTGCCGGCGGGCAAGCCTGTCCTGCCCGTATCACGCCTGGACCTACGATCTCGATGGCGCGTTGCGCGGCGTGCCGGGTCCGGAGGCGTTTCCGACGCTCGACAAGGCGTCCCGCGGCTTGCGCCGCCTGCCCTCGACGGTGCGCCACGGGTTGATCTGGGCGATCCTCGATCCCGGCACGGCGATCGCCTGCGGCGACGCCGACGTGGCGCGATTCCTGGACGGGATCGACGACGATCTGGCGGCGCTGGATCTGGGCTCGCATCGCTTCTTCCGCCAGCATGCGCGCAAGCGCGCGACCAACTGGAAGCTGGTGATGGATGCGTTCCAGGAAGTCTATCACATCAAGCGTCTGCACGCGCAGAGCATCTCGCCGTTCTTCATCGACACCAAGTCGACCGGCGAGGGTGTCGGCCCACATACGCGTATCCTGGTTGGCCGCGACCGGCTCGGCGAGGCGCGGCATCTGCCGCGAGAGGCGTGGGATCTGCGCCGGCACGCGACCTTGACGCACGCCATCTTTCCCAACAGCCTCATCATCTATCATCCGGATTTCACCAGTCACCTCGGCATGTTTCCTGTCTCGCCGGGCGAGATCACCTTCGTGCACACGATGTTCACGCCGCACGCGCCGCGCAGCGACAAGGAGCGCGACCACTGGGACCGCTCCTTCGCCATGATCGATGAACGCGTCTTCGGCGCCGAGGACCTGTTCATCGCCGAGCAGATCCAACTCGGCCTGCGCTCTGGCGCCAACGACAGCCTGCTGCTCGGCCGGCTCGAACATCACCTGCGTCGCTTTCACGGCCATGTCGCGGCGATGCTGGCGGCCTGAAGCGCGGCTCACTCCGCCGGTTTGGGATTCGCGCCGCCCTGGGCCTTGGCGCGCTCGTCGGCGCTGCGGCCGCCGAAGCGGCGCTTCGACCAGATGGTGACGCGATCGATATAGACCAGCACCACCGGCACCACGACCAGGGTCAGGATAGTCGAGCTGATCAGCCCGCCGATCACCGCGTGCGCCATCGGCGCGCGCTGTGCGCCGCCTTCGCCCAGGCCCAGCGCCAGCGGCACCATGCCGAAGATCATGGCGATGGTGGTCATCAGGATCGGTCGCAGCCGGATGGTGCCGGCCTCGATCAGCGCCTCCCTGATGGGCAGGCCGCGGCCGCGCGCCTGGTTGGTGAAGTCGACCAGCAGGATGGCGTTCTTGGTCACCAGGCCCATCAGCATGATGAAGCCGATGATGCTGAAGATATTGAGCGTCGTGCCGGCGATCAGCAGGCCGAGGAAGACGCCGATCAGCGACAGCGGCAGCGACATCATGATGGCGATCGGCTGCAGGAAGGAGCCGAACTGCGAGGCGAGAATCAGGTAGATCAGGATGATGGCCAGCGCCAGCGCCTGGATGGCGTAGGCGCCGCTCTCGGCGATGTCCTTGGTCGAGCCGCCGAAGACGAAGCGGTAGCCCGGCGGCAGCTGCATGGTCGCCAGCGTCTTGTTGAGCTCGGTGCCGACGTCGCCGGAGGAGCGGCCCGAGGCATTGGCGGTGATCTGCACCTCGCGCTGCAGGTCGCGGCGGTTGATCTGCGAGGCGCCGATGATCGCCTCGATGTCGGCGATCTGGCTGAGCTGCACCATGCGCGGTGAGCCGTCGGCGGCCATCTGCGATGTCGCCAGCCAGATGCGGTCGAGGTCGTGCTTGCCGGTGCGGTCGGCGGGCGAGAGGCGGACGACGACGTTGTAGTTCTCGTCGTCGGGCGCCTTCCACAGGCTGGTGTCGTCGCCGGCGAAGAGCGGGCGCAAGGTGCTGGCGATCAGCAGGGTGCCGACACCGAGGTCCGAGGCGACGTCGCGCTTCACCCGCACGTTGAACATCGGCTTGGCGGCCTTGAGGTTGCGGTCGATATCGACCGCACCGGGGATCTGCGCCAGCTTCGCCATCACCTCCTGCGAGATACGGTCGAGAGTCGCCGTGTCGGGTCCCTGCAGCGAGATCTGCAGCTGCTTCTGCGCGCCGCCGCCCGGCCCGCCGGGCACGTTGATCGAGTAAGTGACGCCGGGGATCGCCGCCAGGCGCTCGCGTAGCGGCTGGGCCATCTGCGTCGGCGAGCGCTTGCGCTCCTTGAGCGGCTTGTAGCGGATGTAGACGAAGCCCTGGTTCTTGCCGGGCGAGCCGCCCGTATTGATCGTGCCGTAGGTATAGGCGACCTCGGGGAATTCGCGGATAGCGGCATCGATCTGCCGCAGCTTCGCCGAGGTGTATTCCAGCGATGAGCCGACCGGCGTTTCGAATGTCACGGCGTGCTCGCCGAGATCGGCCTCGGGCACGAACTCCACGCCGATGAAGCGCACCAGGCCGAAGCTGCCGAAGAAGCTGACCATGGCGATGATCAGCGTAGTCTTGCGGTGATCGACCGCCCAGCCGACGACGCGGCGATAGCCGGCGTTGAGCTTGTCCTGCGCCTTTTCCATCAGGCGCGCGAAGCGGCCGCCGCCACCATGCGCCTGCGGGTCGTACCAGACGCTCGACAGCATGGGATCGAGGGTAAAGGAGACGAACAGCGAGATCAGCACCGCGGCGGCCACGGTGATGCCGAACTGGAAGAAGAAGCGGCCGATGATGCCGCCCATGAAGGCCACCGGCAGGAACACCGCGAGGATGGTGAAGGTGGTCGCCAGCACCGCCAGGCCGATCTCCTCGGTGCCCTTGATCGCCGCCTCGCGGTGCGAGGCGCCGGCGGCCAGATGACGCGTTATGTTCTCGCGCACGACGATGGCGTCGTCGATCAGGATGCCGATCGACAGGCTGAGCGCCATCAAGGTCAGCACGTTGAGCGTGAATCCAAAGGCCGCCAGCGCCATGAAGGCGCCGAGCACCGAGACCGGCAGGGCGAGGCCGGTGATCACCGTGCTGCGCCAGGAATGCAGGAAGAGGAAGACGATCAGGATGGTGAGCACGCCACCCTCGATCAGCGTGCTCTGCACGTTGTCGACCGAGTTGCGGATGCCGCGCGAGGTGTCGCGCACGATGTCCAGGGTCACGTCGACGGGGATGCCGCCCTGGCGCAACTCCTCGACCGCGCGGCGCACGCCATTGGCGACGTCGATGGTGTTGGCGCCCTGCACCTTGACCACATCGATCGCCATGGCGCGCTCGCCGTTGAGAAGGGCGGTGGTCTCCAGCTCCTGCTCGCCGTCGACGATGGTCGCGACCTGGCCGAGATAGACCGGCGCGCCGCCGCGACGGGCGACGATGATGTCGGCGAAACGCTGCGGGTCGACGACGCGGCCGTCGATCTGGATCACGCGGTCGTTGTTGCCGCGGGTGACGTTGCCGGCGGGGAAGTTCTGGTTCTCGTTGCGGATCGCGGTCTGCACCTCGTTGACGCCAATGCGCAGCGCCTGCATGCGCTCGGGATTGAGGTAGATGTTGATCTGCCGCTTGACGCCGCCGACGATGGTGGCGCGGCCGACGCCGCGCACGTTCTCGATGCGCTTGAGGATGGTGCGGTCGGTGATGGTGGTCAGGTCGCGCAGGCTGCGCACATCGGAGCGCACGGCGATCGAGATGATCGGCTGGTCGTCGGGATTGAAGCGCTGGATCAGCGGTTCCTTGACCTCCTCGCGGAATCCGGCGCGCACCTGCTGCACCTTCTCGCGCACATCCTGCGCGGCTTGCGCGACCGATACCGACAGCTCGAACTCGGCGATCACTAGCGAGCGGCCCTCGAAGGACCGTGACGTCAGCGTCTTCAGACCGGCGATCGAATTGACCGCCTCCTCGATCTTGCGCGTGATCTCACTCTCGACCGTCTCCGGCGCGGCGCCGGGATAGTCGATGCTGACGACGACGATCGGGAATTCGACGTTGGGGAACTGGTCGATGCCGAGCTGGCGGTACGAGAACAGGCCGAGCACCATCAGCGCCACCATCATCATGGTGGCGAAGACCGGATTGTCGACGGCGATGCGCGTCAGGCGCATGGCGCAACTCCCACCGTCGTCCTGAGCGCAGCGAAGGACCTCGCGGTATCGCGATCACAGATGGGCAGCGCGTCCTTGACCACGACCGCGAGGTCCTTCGCTGCGCTCAGGACGACAGTAGTCATGGCGCGGCCTGTACCTTCACGGCCTGGCCGGGCTTCAGGCCGGGCAGGGGGGCGACGACGAGCTGCGTGCCGGCGGCGACGCCGCCGATCTCCACGAGGTCCGCCCGCGGCCAGACGCGGCCCGGCGTGACGGCCTGGCGCGCCAGGGCGCCATCACGCACGACGAGCACGAAGTCGCCGGCCTCGTCCTTGCGCAACGCGGTGGGCGGCACGGCCAGCGCCTGCGCCGCTTCGGCGACGACGACGCGGCCCGACGTGAACAGGCCGCCGCGCAACGCCTCGTCGCGATCGAGAATCTCGACGAAGACCAAGACCGAGCGCGAGCCGCTTTGCGTCGCGGGGCTGATGCGCGCGATGCGCGCCCTGAAATCACGCTCGCCGAAGCCCTCGACCTGCACGCGCGCCGCCATGTCGACGCGCAGGCGCACGACGTCGGCGGCCGGCACCTGCGCCGCGACTTCCATCCGCGAGGTGTCGAGCAATGTCAGGATCCGGCCGTCGACCGGCAGCGATTCACCGGGATTGGCCAGGCGTTCGCCGATCACGCCGGCGAACGGCGCCACGACCACCGCGTCGGTCAGCGCCTTGCGCGCGAGCTCGACCTGGGCTTCGGCGACGGCGATCTGCGCCTTCTTGGCGTCGGCCACGGCATTGGCCTGATCCAGCGCCGCGCGCGACACCACGCGCTGCTGCGCCAGCGCGGTCTTGTTGGCGCGATCCTGCTCGGCCCATTCCGCATCGGCGCGCGCCGCCTCCAGCGCCGCTACCCGCTCGCGCACGCGCGCCTCGAGCTCGATCGTCTCGAACCTCGCCAGCGCCTGGCCCGCTGTTACACGATCGCCCTCGCGCACCAGCACCTCGGCCAGGCGCGCGGAAATGCGGGACTTCACGGTGGTCTGGTCGACCGGTTGGGTCGAGCCGGTGAAGCGCAGCGTCTCGCGCAGGCGCTGCGGCTGAAGGGTGGCGACCTCGGCGGCCGCCAGCTCGATCGGGCGCGGCGCCGGCGGCATCTTGGCCGCGGTCTGCGAGCTGGCGTTGGGTGGCCGCGCGACGATGAAGGCGCCGGCGCCGGCCACGAGCACGCCGGCGGCGATCAGGACGATAAGGCGAAGGGTCTTCATGGGCGTAACCCCGCGAGGACTAGATCGAGATGGGCGTCATGGAACGCGTCAGCGGTCGGGCAGGTGGCGTCGTAGGGCGCCAGCGAGCGACGCCAGATCGCGAACATGGACAGCGGGCTGACGAGCGCGATCACGGTGGAGGGGATGTCGGCGATCCGCCGGAACTCGCCGCGCTCGACGCCGCGCTTCAGGACGGTCTCGAACAGGTGGCGACCGCGCTGATCGATCTCCTCCACGAAGTAGCGCGCCACATCAGGAAACTTTCCGGCCTCGCCGATGACCAGCTTGGTCACGCCGCCGGATGGGCTGTCGTTGAAGGCGCGATAACGATCGAACAGGGCACGCAGCAGATCGGCGCTGTGACCCTCGAAGCTGGCGACGTATTGCTCGCCCAACGCCAGCGGCTCAAGGATGGCCTCGGCGATCACCGCCTTGAACAGGTCCTCCTTGCTGCGGAAGTAGAGATACGGGAGGCCCTTGCTGACTCCGGCGGCGCGCGCGACGTCCTCGAGCTTGGTCGCCGCGAATCCTCGCTCAACGAACAGCTTGAGCGCCGCCTGCACGACCTCGCGCGACCGGTCCTGGGGGCGTCGGACCCGGTTCTGCGTCGGGCTAATGACTGACTGGTCAGTATGCATCATGTTAACATAGCGGGGTTCACAGCCCGGGCAAGCCTCGGTTTGTGTCATTTGCTGACATCGGGCTAACTGGGGCGATGTTTGCGCCCTTCGCCGAGGAGTTGGCTCGGCCTGTCCTGTTTCTGGTCCTCGGCACAGCCCTGGTGGCCGGTTTCGTACGCGGCATGGCGGGGTTCGGCGCTGCGCTGATCCTGACGCCGGTCTTCTCGGCATTCTACACGCCAGCCGTGGCAATTCCGGTTCTAGGCTTCGCGGACTGGGTCATGAGCATGCCGATGGTGCTGAAGTCCTTCCGCCGCTGCGCTTGGCGCGAAGTCCTGCCGCTGGCCCTGGCGGCGGTCGCGACGGTGCCGCTGGGCAGCTACGTGCTGGCTGCGAGCAGCCCCGACGTGCTGCGCATCGGCATCTCGATCTTCGTGCTGCTGGCGGTCGCGGCGCTGGCCTCGGGCTGGCGCTATCGCGGCACGCCCTCGATGCCCGTTACCCTGGGCGTCGGCGGCCTGGCCGGCGTGATGGGTGGCGCGATCGGCATGAGCGGCCCGCCGGTGGTGCTGTTCTGGCTGGGCGGGCAGGCGGACGCCGCCCAGGCGCGCACCAACACCCTGGCGTTCTTCGGCGTGTCGGCGCTGGCGACCATGACCATGTATGTGGTCAACAACCTGCTGACGGCACGGGTGATCGTGCTGGCCATCATCCTGATGCCGATCTACGGGCTTGGCCTGTTCCTCGGCAGCCGCGCCTTCCGCCTGTTGCCCGAGCGCCTCTTCCGCATCATCGCCTTCTCGCTGATCGCGGCGATCTCGGTGGCGACCCTGGTCGCGGCGGTGGTGTAATCATCAAGACGATGACCTCGCACCGGCTGTTCCCGACCCTGATCTATCGCGCGCCGCTCAAGGCGGGCTCGCTCACGCGCTTCAACCAGACGCTGCTCGACGAAGCCCACGCGATGGCGCTGGACGATCACGTCGGGCGCCGCTGGTCGGCTAAGCACTATCTCGGTGGCTACACCAGCTATGGCTCGCTGGTGCAGCTGCATCGCATCTCCTCGACCTTCGCCGCGCTGGAGCGGGCGATGGCGCCGCATGTGCAGCGCTTCGTGCGGGAGCTGGCCTACGACATGCGGGGACGCGCGCTTGTCATGACCGACTGCTGGGTCAACGTCATGCCGGCGCGCACCGTGCACAGCCTGCATCTGCATCCGCTGTCGTTCATCAGCGGCACTTACTACGTGCGGACGCCGCCGGGCAGCCCGGCGCTGAAGTTCGAGGATCCGCGCCTGTCGAAGATGATGGCGGCGCCGCCGCGCCAGGCGAAGGCGGCACAGGCGATGCGATCCTTCGTCGAGTTTCCCGCCGAGGCCGGCACCTTGATCCTGTTCGAGAGCTGGCTGCGTCACGAGGTGCCGCCGGGCGAGATCGACGGCGAGCGCGTGTCGATCAGCGTCAACTACGCGTGGCGCGACTTGTCTGCCGACAAGATCGGCGTTGCCCGACGCAAGCGCCGGGCCTAGAGCGACGTTCTCGCTGTCATCCCGAGCGCAGCGAGGGATCTAGGGACAGCCTGGATCCCTCGCTGCGCTCGGGATGACAGCGTATGTGGTCGTCGCGAGGCATGCCGTAGTCGCCTCACGACAAGGGAGGCGAGGCGATGCCGCTGAAGTTCAAGCAGGTCGACGTGTTCACCGCGACGCCGTTCAAGGGCAATCCGGTCGCCGTGGTTTTCGGCGCCGACGGCCTCGACACGGCGCAGATGCAGCGCATCGCGCACTGGACCAATCTTTCCGAGACGACGTTTCTGCTCAAGCCGACGCAGGCGGGTGCCACCCATCGCGTGCGCATCTTCACGACGCGGTCGGAGCTGCCCTTCGCCGGGCATCCGACCTTGGGCACGGCGCACGCCGCGATCGAAGGCGGTGTGGTGACGCCCAAAGACGGCAAGCTTTTGCAGGAATGCAAGGTGGGCCTGGTCGGGCTGACCGTGGCGGGCGAGGGCGCGCATCGCATCATTACGCTCGACTTGCCGAGCACGAAGTCACGCGTCCTCGACGCCCGGGAGATCGCCGAGATGGAAGCGGTGCTGGGCGCGCCGGTCGTGCACGAGCCGGCGCCACGGGTGATCGATGTCGGCCCGAAATGGATCACGGCGCTGATGAAGGATGCCGCCGCGGTACGCGCGGTGAAGCCGGACCTCGTGCGCATGCCGGCCTTCGAGAAGACGGTCGGCGGCACGGGCGTGGTCATCTTCGGCCGTCACGCCAACGGCGGTTCCGCCGCCGTCGAGGTCCGCGCCTTCGCGCCGTCCGACGACATGCCGGAGGATCCGGTATGCGGCAGCGGCAATGGCTGCGTCGCCGTGTTCATCCGCGACAGCGGGCTGATCGACGCGATCGGCCGCAGCTACGCCGCCTCACAAGGCTTCTGCGTCGGCCGCGACGGCCGCATATCGGTCGACATCGCCGCCGATGGCGCGGTGAAGCTCGGCGGCCATTGCGTGACCGTCGTCGACGGCTCCATCGCCGCGTGAAGATTTTCCTTCTCCCCGCGAAGGCGGGGAGAAGGTGCCAAGCGTTAGCGAGGCGGATGAGGGGGCTTCCTCGCGCAACGACAACGACCTGTGTTGTCGAGACTCCGCGAAGCCCCTCATCCGCCCTTCGGGCACCTTCTCCCCGCCTTCGCGGGGAGAAGGGCAAACGAAAAGGCCCCGGTCTTGCGACCGGGGCCTCGACGCGTCGTCCGCGATAAAGCGGGCGGCTACTTCTTCTCGGCGTCCTCGGCCGGCGGCTGCTCGGCATCCGGCTGATCGTCGGCCGGCTTGTCGAACAGCGCCTGGGCCGCGGCCTCGGCGGCGGCCTGGGCCAGCGCCGCTTCCTGCGCCGCGCGATCGGTCTCGGCCATGATCACGCCGCCCTTGGCCTGGAACTCCGCCTCGTCGGCCGAGCGCGCGATGTTGGCGTTGATCTCGACCACCACCTCGGGATGCAGGTGGACCTGCACCTTGTGCACGCCCAGCGACTTGATCGGCTTGGGCAGCTCGACCTGCGAGCGTTCGATCTTCACCGACTTGTTGCCGCCGCTGGTGGCGGCGGCCTCGGCGATGTCGCGCGCCGTGACCGAGCCATAGAGCTGCAGGCTTTCCGACGCCTGGCGGATCAGCACGACCTGGAAGCCGGCCATCTGCGCGGCGACCGCTTCGGCCTCCTGCTTGCGCTTGAGGTTGTTGGCCTCGAGGTCCTTGCGGCGGCTGTCGAAGTACTTCTTGTTGTCCGCGGTGGCGCGCAGCGCCTTCTTCTGCGGCAGCAGGAAGTTGCGGGCGAAGCCGGGCTTCACCTTCACGACGTCGCCCATCTGGCCGAGCTTGGGAACCCGCTCGAGCAGGATGACTTGCACGTTTGCCATGGTGTCCTCCCGCCCTAGCGTGTGATCACGTAGGGGAGCAGGCCAAGGAAGCGGGCGCGCTTGATCGCGTTGGCGAGCTCACGCTGCTTCTTGGTCGACACCGCCGTGATGCGGCTCGGCACGATCTTGCCGCGCTCGGAGATGAACCGGCTGAGCAGGCGCACATCCTTGTAGTCGATCTTCGGCGCGTTGGCGCCGGAGAACGGGCAGGACTTGCGCCGGCGCACGAACGGGCGACGGGCTCCGCCGCCGCCACCACCACCACCCATGCTCATACGGCTTCTCCTTCACCTTCGGCGGGGCCGCCCTCGCGCGCGAAGCGCGGGCGCTCACCACGATCGCCGCGATCGCCACGGTCACCGCGATCGCCGAAGCGGTCGCCGCGGCCACGGCGCTCGCCGCCTTCGCTCTTGCGCATCATCGCCGAGGGACCTTCCTCGAGCTCGTCGACGCGCACGGTGATGTAGCGGATGATGTCTTCGTTGATCGACATCGTGCGCTCCAGCTCCTTCACGGCAGCCGCGGGGGCGTCGATGTTCATCAGGGTGTAGTGGCCCTTGCGGTTCTTCTTCATGCGGAAGGACAGCTGGCGCAGGCCCCAGTATTCCTTCTTGGTCACCTGGCCGCCAAGGCCGGTGACCAGATCAGCGAACTGGGTAGTCAGGGTTTCAACCTGGGTCGTCGCGACGTCCTGACGTGCGACGAACACGTTTTCATACAGAGGCATGGAGCTCCTTACGGCTGTTTGTGACCCGGAGTCAGGTGACCGGCCGGGTCTAGCCGAGCAGCGCACCCGCCGACGCCCTTTGGGCCTTGGTGGGTTGAAGCCGATCGGCAAGGAGCCGCCGGGCTTTAGTCCCAGCGGAAGGGCGCGCTTATACACCATGGTGCCGGCGGCGCAACCCCGTCGCGGTCCTTGGGCTTTCTCGTTCTCCCCCGCCTTCGCACGGACAAGGGAAGAACGACATAGGGGACAGTCCTGCCATCCCGGACGAGGCTCTACCAAATCCTCAAAACTCGTGTATAAAGTCATTCCTATATTGATGAATTGATTCTTCGACATTGATTTTGGGGACGCGCCGTTAGGCGCGACGATACTCCCGGAAAGGCTTTGCGTACGCCATGGCAAAGGGCGGAATTTTTGCGCGTGCAGTGCTAGTTTTATTCAGCAGCATTGTGATTGGATCCGCTGCGGTGGCCTCCGGATTGACCTCCACTGACCAGTCGACGTCCGGCCGAGGATCGGGTTCGTTCGGCGGGCCGGCGGGTTTGAGCATCCGCACCATGGACGGCCGTTTCCAGGCGACCACGATCGTCTGGGTCGGCACCAACCGCGAGCTCACGGTGGTCAACCTTTCCGAAGTGGTCGAGCCGGGCTCGGAGCGCGATGTCTACGACACGATGCGGATGCTGCTGCAGCGCTGTACCGCGATCAACCTCGCGCCATCAGGCAAGGTGAATGGCCCGGGCGGCTGCTGCCCGACCTTGAGCGGGTCGGGCCTGGGCTTCGCCGGCAATGTGAAGACCAAGCTCCAGATCGATCAGGCCTTCGAGGGCGGCCGCGTGCGCCAGACCGTGACCATCTACGGCTACAAGGGCACCTTCGACGCCTATAACGCCCGCCTGCTGTTCCAGTAGTAGCGTCGCTCCCGGCGACTGGCTATGACTGCCCGCAACGCGATGCGGGAGAGGAACGCCGGGTATGAGCAGGGCTTTCGTGTTTCCGGGCCAGGGATCCCAGGCCGTTGGCATGGGCGTCGATCTCGCGGCGGCGTTCCCCGTCGCGCGCGAAATTTTCCAGGAAGTCGACGAGGCGCTGAAGCAGAACCTCTCGAAGCTGATGCGCGAGGGGCCCGAGGGTGACCTCGTCCTGACGGAGAATGCGCAGCCGGCGCTGATGGCGGTGAGCGTCGCCGCCGTGCGCGTGCTGGAGAAGGAGGGTGGCAAGACCCTCCCGCAGATGGCGGCGTTCGTCGCCGGTCACTCGCTCGGAGAATACTCGGCGCTCGCCGCCGCCGGTGCGCTCAGCCTCGCCGATGCCGCGCGCCTCCTGAAGCGGCGCGGCCTGGCGATGCAGAAGGCGGTGCCGGTGGGCGTCGGCGCCATGGCGGCGCTGCTGGGCATCGAGCTGGAGCCGGCGCTGGAGGCTTGCGAGGAGGCGGCGCAGGGCGAGGTCGTCGCCGTGGCCAACGACAATGGTGGCGGCCAGATCGTGGTGTCGGGCCACAAGGCCGCCGTCGAGCGCGCCATCGAGGCGGCCAAGTCCAAGGGCTGCAAGCGCGGCATGCTGCTGCCGGTGAGCGCGCCCTTCCATTGCCCGCTGATGCGGCCGGCGGCCGACGAGATGGCCGAAGCGCTCGAAGGCGTCGCCATCGCGCCACCGCGTGTTCCCGTGGTCGCCAATGTCTCGGCCGACGAGACCAGCGATCCCGCGACGATCAAGAAGCTGCTGATCGAGCAAGTGACCGGCCGCGTGCGCTGGCGCGAATGCGTGTTGGCGATGAAGGCCAAGGGCGTCGACACCCTGGTCGAAGTCGGCACCGGCAAGATCCTCACCGGCCTGGTCAAGCGCATCGACCGCGAGATGACCGGCCTGGCGGTGAATTCGCCGGCCGACGTCGAAGCGTTCCTCAAGACCATCTGAGACTTACCCTTCCCCCGGAGGGGGAAGGTGGCGCGAAGCGCCGGATGGGGGATGTCTCAACGCGTCAGGTGTTCGTCTTCAGCATCCCCCTTCCGCCCTTCGGGCACCTTCCCCCTCCGGGGGAAGGCAAGACCAAGTCAAACCGGCCATAAGCAATAGCTCTATCCCTCCGAGGGAAAGTAGAGTTCAGCAGGAGACATTCATGTTCGACCTGACCGGAAAATCGGCGCTGGTGACCGGCGCCTCGGGTGGCATCGGCGGCGCCATCGCCAAGGGGCTGCATCGCCAGGGCGCCACTGTCGTGCTCTCGGGCACGCGCGCCGAGGCGCTCGAGGCGCTGAAGGCCGAGATGGGTGAGCGCGCCCATGTCATCACCGCGAAGATGGACGACGCCGCCGACCTCGAGCGCCTGGTCAAGGAGTCCGAAGCGGCGACGGGCAAGGTCGACATCCTGGTCAACAACGCCGGCATCACGCGCGACATGCTGGCGCTGCGCCTGAAGGACGAGGACTGGCTGAAGGTGCTGGAGATCAACCTCACCGGCGCCTTCCGCCTGTCGCGCGCCGTCATGCGCGGCATGATGCGCCGCCGCTTCGGCCGCATCATCACCATCACCTCTGTGGTCGGCGTCACCGGTAATCCCGGCCAGGCGAACTACGCCGCGTCCAAGGCCGGCCTGATCGGCATGTCGAAGTCGCTGGCGGCCGAAGTCGCCTCGCGCGGCATCACGGTGAACTGCCTGGCGCCGGGCTTCATCGCAACGCCGATGACCGACAAGCTCACCGACGAGCAGAAGGCGATGATCCTCAATCGCGTGCCGGCCGAGCGCCTGGGCACGCCCGACGACATCGCGGCGGGCGTTGTCTATCTCGCCAGCGACGAGGCGGCCTACATCACCGGCCAGACGCTGCACATCAACGGCGGTATGGCGATGATCTGAATGGCGAAGGCGCCGGTCACCTACAGGCTCCACAAGCGCGGCGACGCGAAGATCGCGCGCGCCGCCGATCGCGGCCTGTCGGCGCACAACAAGCCCTATAGCGGGCCAGCGAACTTCACCTACTTCACGATCGCGGCGCACAACGAGAAGGGCAAACTGATCGGCGCCGTCGATGCCTATGGCTACTATGGTTGGCTCTTCGTGCGCTATCTCTGGGTCGACGGCCGCTATCGCCGCGGCGACCGGCGCGTCGGCAGCGAGCTAATGGACCGCGCCGAGGCTTACGCCAAGCAACGCGGCTACCACGGCGTCTGGCTCGATACCTTCGAATTCCAGGCGCGACCGTTCTACGAGAAGCGCGGCTACAGCCTGTTCGGCGAACTGAAGGACAACCCGGTGGGCTACAGCCGCTATTTCATGCGCAAGATGATCGGCAAGCCGCCTAAAGGTCCGCGCCGACAGCCTGCGCGACCGAGGTGAAGCCGTCGGCTTTCAACAGCGCCGACAGCTCGTTCTTGATCCGCCGCACCAGCCCCGGGCCCTCGTAGACCAGCGCGCTATAGAGTTGCACCAGCGAGGCGCCGGCGCGGATCTTGTCGTAGGCGTCCTTGCCCGACGCGACACCGCCGCAACCCACCAAAGGAAACCGCCCGGCGACGTGCTTGGCGGCGATGCGCAGCACGCCGGTCGACAGCGCCGTCAACGGCGCGCCGGACAATCCGCCGGTCTCGATGCGCCGCGCGCTCTTCAGACTCGAGGGGCGCGAAATCGTCGTGTTGCCGACGATCATGCCGTCGATCGAAGCCTCCAGCGCCGCGCCGACGATGTCCTCGAAATCGGCCGCGGTGAGATCGGGCGCGACCTTCACGACGACGGGGATTTTGCGCCCACCGAGCACCGCCTTTACGCCCTTGAGCAGACTGGCCAGGGCATCGCGCGCCTGCAGGTCCCGCAAGCCCGGCGTGTTGGGCGACGAGACATTGCACACGATGTAGTCGGCATAGGCCATCAGCGCCTGCGTGCAGGTCACATAGTCGGCGGCGCGATCGACGCTGTCCTTGTTGGCGCCGATGTTGATACCGACGATGCGCACGCGATCACGCGTCTTCAGCCGCTCGCGCGCCGCCTCCAGACCATCACCAGGAAAGCCCATCCGGTTGATCAGGCCGCGATCCTCTGGCAACCGAAACAATCTCGGCTTCGGATTGCCCGCCTGCGGCTTGGGCGTGATCGTGCCGACCTCGACGAAACCGAATCCCATGCCCAGCGCCGCCGTCGCGACCTCGGCGTTCTTGTCGAAGCCGGCGGCCAGCCCGATCGGGTTGCGGAAGCGATGACCCCACACGGTGATCGCCAGCGTCGGATCCTCCGGCAGCACATCCTTTGGCGCGAGGCCGCTCTTGAGCAACTGAATCGTCAACCGATGCGCGGCCTCACCACCGATGAGGCCCAACACCGGGCTGACAACCGAACGATAGAAACTCATGTCCCCCTCTCCCCTCGCGGGAAAGGGGATAGGGGTGAGGGGGCTTCGCCATCCGCTCGGAGACTCAAGTCGATCATCGTCAGCACGCCATCATTCAAGGTCTTCGGGCCGCGTCGCTCCAGTGACGCATCATGAGCGCCGCTGGAGCGGCGCGGCCCAAAGACAGTCAATCCAGCCGGAAACCCTGGCCGCGGACGTATGCGCCGAAATCCGCGCGGTCGGGGGTGGCGTATTGGCGCGCCTTGTCCTCGGACCAGCCGTAGAACGCGGCGCGGCCAAAGCGCGCCTCGTCGCGCTGCTGGCGGTAGGGGAAGATGCCGTCGCGGCGACGATCGTAGGTGTCGACCTTGTCGCGAATCGCGGTCTCGTCGAAGCGGTCGACATGGACCCGTGCGGCCATCGGCAGACGCGCGCTCATGAAGCCGGGATCGGCCGGCCAGCCGACGCCCAGCCCGGCGACCGGAAAGACATAGGCCGGCAGGCCGCAGAGGTCCGAGACCGTGCGGGCGTGGTTGCGGATGGTGCTGATCGGGCAGCAGCCCAGGCCGGCGGCCTCGGCGGCGACCACGAAGGTGGTCATGACGATGGCGCCGTCGACGGCGGCGTTGAAGAACGAGTCGAGATGGTCGTTGGGCCACGGCTTGGCGCGCCACTCGGCGATCTGACGCTGGCGGCGATTGTTGCCGAGGAAGAGCAGCAAGGCGGGGGCCTTGGCCATCCAGGGCTGGTCGGGCAGCAGGCCGGCGATCTTGGCGCGCTTCTCGGCGTCGGCGACGATCAGGATATCGCCCTGTTGCAGATCGCTCTTGGTCGGCGAGGAGAGCGCCGCCGCGCAAAGCAGCCGCAGCATGGCCATGTCGACCGGCTTGTCGCTGAAACGCCGGATCACGCGGTGATCGAGCAGGCCGCGGATGGTCTCGACGCCACGCGCGAGGTCGGGTGGCGCGTCAAGGCGCTCGCCGAAGCGCTTTTCGATGAGATCGAGCAGGTCCTGCACGCTGTTCTCCTTGTCGCGGGGCCGATGCGACCGGCACTATCGTCCCATGGCGGGCGCGATTTCACCAGAAAGCTACAAGGAGGCGTTGGTTTTCCTCGCCACGGCCGGCGTGATCGTGCCGGTGTTCCATCGCCTGCGCATCAGTCCGGTGATCGGCTTCCTCGCCGCCGGCGTCGCCATCGGCCCCTACGGCCTGCATCGCCTGTTCCCGCCCGACTCGTGGATTGGCGTCATCACCCTGTCGGAAGCCGAGAGAGTGGCGCCGCTGGCCGAGCTCGGCGTCGTCTTCCTGCTGTTCATGATCGGGCTGGAGCTGTCCTGGGAGCGGCTCAAGCTGATGCGCCAGCGCGTCTTCGGGCTTGGTAGCCTGCAGCTGCTGACGGCGATGGCCGCCATCGCCGGCATAGCTTACGCGCTGGGACAGTCGACGGTCTCGGCGGTCATCATCGGTGGCGCGCTGGCGATGTCCTCGACCGCCATCGTGATCCCGACGCTGGCGGCGCGGCGACGGCTGGCGTCGCCCACCGGTCGCGGCAGCTTCGCGGTGTTGCTGTTCCAGGATCTGTCGGTGGCGCCGCTGCTGCTGATGGTGGCCGCGCTCGACGATCGCGCCGGCGGCGGCTTGTGGACCATCCTTTTCGCGCTGGGCCGTGCCGCGCTGGTCCTGCTGGTGCTGGTCGTGGGCGGCCGCCTGTTGCTGCGACCGATGATGCGCTACGTCGCCGGCACACGCAGCCCCGAGCTGTTCATGGCGGTCTGCCTGCTGGTTGTCGTCGGCACCGGCCTGCTGGCGGCGCTGGCCGGCCTGTCGATGGCGCTGGGCGCGTTCGTCGCGGGACTGCTGCTGGCGGAAACCGAGTTCCGGCGCGAGATCGAGGTGATGATCGACCCGTTCAAGGGGCTGCTGCTGGGCCTGTTCTTCGTCACCATGGGCGCCGGCTTGAACGTGCCGCTGATCCTCGAACGGCCGCTGATCGTGGGCGCGATCGCCGTCGGGTTGATCGCGTTGAAGGTGGCGCTGCTTTACCCGATCAGCCGCGCGGTCGGCCTGCCCGGCGGCGTCGCCCGTGACGTGTCGCTGCTGCTGGGGCCGGCCGGCGAGTTCGCCTTCGTGCTGCTGCCGGCCGCGGTGGCCGCCCAGCTTGTGCCCGGCCCGGTGGCGCAGCTCGTGATCGCCGGCGCGACGATGAGCATGGTGGCGTTGCCGGTCATTGCCGCCATCGGCCTGCGGCGCCGCGGCGGCGCGCGCGCGCCGGCGCCGGCGCCGGGCACGATCGAGCTGCCGCCCGAGGATAGGCAGGCCCGGGTAATCGTCGTGGGCTATGGCCGCGTCGGTGTACTGATCGGCGACATGCTGACACGCCACCAGATTCCTTTCCTCGCCATTGACACCGATCCGGAGGTCACCGCCAAGGCGCACGGCGAGAAAAAGCCGATCTACTACGGCGACGCCTCGCGCATCGAGTTCCTGCGCCGCTGCGGCCTGGCCCATGCCCGCGCCCTGGTCGTGACCACCGATGATTCGGATGCCGCCGAGCACATCGTGCGCGCGGTGCGCAAGGAACGGCCCGATCTCACGGTGGTGGCGCGCGCCCGCGACGCGCGCCACGCGGCCAGGCTGTACGCGCTCGGCGTCACCGACGCGGTACCGGAGACCGTCGAGGCCAGCCTGCAGCTGTCGGAAGCGGTGCTGGTCGATATCGGCGTGCCGATGGGACTCGTCATCGCCTCGATCCATGAGCGGCGCGACGAGTACAGGCAGGAACTCAGCGCCACCGGCGCGACGCCGCCGCCGCGCGCGTCGCGGCCCGCGGTTCGACGGTTCCGTCAGCGGCGCGACACGGAATGATACGCGTTGTTACGATGATGCGAACATCCGCGCCATCATCTCGCCGCATCGAATGGGGAAGCTTCGCTCATCCAGAGTAGCAGCAGGTGAGCCGATGAGACCCGCGCCCAACGACCATCCGTCGCCGACCAGCCGCGTCCGTCACGTCGATGTCACGGATGCCGACTCGGCGTTGTGGGAATTGCTCGAACCGCGGCGAACCGGCGACCGGCGTTTCCGCCGTCGCGTCGCCATCGGGCCCTATGTCGTCGATTTCGCCTGCCTTGAGGCGCGCCTCGTCGTCGAGATCGATCGTGGCCTGCCGGCGGGCGATCGCGACTATAAAGCCGTGCGTACGCGCTTTCTCGAGCGCCAAGGCTTCAGCGTGCTGCGCTTCTGGGCCAATGACGTCGTCGCGCGCGCTTCCGCGGTGCGCGACACGATCCACGCACGGCTGCTGCAGTAGCGCACCGTCATCCTGAGCGAAGCGAAGGATCCAGCGGTGGTGCGAACAAACACGCTACAGGTGTGTGACCGCGATACCGCGAGGTCCTTCGCTGCGCTCAGGACGACGGGAAACTAGACGTCGAGGTCGCGCGCGAACTGGGCGTTCTGCTGGATGAAGGCGAAGCGCTTCTCCGGCTTGCGGCCCATCAGGTCCTCGACCAGCGTGGAGGTACGCATCGAGTCGCGACGGTCCTCCTCGGTCGCCGTGAGCGGCACGTCGACCCGCAGCAACGTGCGGCGCGTGGGGTCCATGGTGGTCTCGCGCAACTGCGCGGCCGGCATCTCGCCCAGGCCCTTGAAGCGGCTGATCTCGACCTTGCCGTTGCCGGTGAACACGCTCGCCAGCAGCTCGTCGCGATGCGCGTCGTCACGGGCGTATTCGATGCGCCCGCCGCGCGACAAGCGATAGAGCGGCGGCTGCGAGAGGAACAGGTGGCCCTTCTCGATCAGCTTCGGCATCTCGCGATAGAAGAACGTCATCAGCAGCGAGGCGATGTGCGCGCCGTCGACATCGGCGTCGGTCATGATGATCACGCGCTCGTAGCGCAGGCGCTCGTCGTCGTAGCTGGCACCGGTGCCGCAGCCCAGCGCCTGGATCAGGTCGTTGATCTCCTGGTTCTCGCGCATCTGCGCGTTCGAGGCGCTGGCGACGTTGAGGATCTTGCCGCGCAACGGCAGGATCGCCTGCGTCTCGCGATCGCGCGCGGATTTTGCCGAGCCGCCCGCCGAGTCGCCCTCGACCAGGAAGATCTCGGTATCTTCCCGTCGGGACGAGGAGCAATCCGCCAGCTTGCCGGGCAGGCGCAGCTTGCGCGTCGCGGTCTTGCGTTGCTGCTCGCGGTCCTGCTTGCGCCGCAGCCGTTCTTCGGCGCGCGCGATCACCGCCTCGAGCAGCACGTTGGCGGCTTCCTTGTCACCGGTGAGGAAGTGATCGAAGTTATCGCCGACCAGGTTCTCGACGAGGCGCTGCGCCTCGACGGTGACCAGCTTCTCCTTGGTCTGGCCCTGGAACTGCGGCTCCGGGATGAAGATCGAAACCAGGCCGGCGGCGCCGTCCATGATGTCGTCGGTGGTGATCTGGCTGGCCTTGCGGTTGTTCACCATCTCGCCGTAGCGGCGCAGGCCGCGCGTCAGCGCGTTGCGGAAGCCGGCCTCGTGCGTGCCGCCCTCGGGTGTCGGCACGGTGTTGCAGTAGGAGCGGAGGAAGCCGTCCTCGTCCTGCGGCCACCACACCGCCCACTCGACCTTGGCCTGCACGCCGTTCATCGGCGTCTGCGCCAGCCCGGCGAAAGGCGCGGGGATGATGGTCGGGCGCTGGCCGATCTCCGATTCGAGATAGTCGCGCAGGCCGCCGGCGAAGTGGAACGAGTCCTCGGCCGGCACGCTGCCATCCTTGGGCAGCAGCGCGGCATCGCAGCGCCAGCGGATCTCGACGCCGCGGAACAGGTAGGATTTCGAGCGCGCCATCCGGTAGATGCGGTCGGGCACGAACTTGTGACCGCCGAAGATCTGCGGATCGGGATGGAAGGTCACGGTCGTGCCGCGCCGGTTGGGCGCCGCGCCGACATTCTTGAGCTTGGAGACCGGCTTGCCACGCGAGTAGGTCTGCTCCCAGGACTGCCGATCGCGCGCGACCTCGACATGCAGCTCGTCGCTGAGCGCGTTGACCACCGAGACGCCGACGCCATGCAGGCCGCCCGAGGTGGCGTAGGACTTGCCGTTGAACTTGCCGCCGGAATGCAGCGTGGTGAGGATCACCTCGAGCGCCGACTGCTTGGGATACTTCGGATGCGGATCGACGGGAATGCCGCGGCCATTGTCGCGGATCGCCACCTTGTTGCCGGCGAGCAGCTCGACGGTGATGGTGTCGGCGTGGCCGGCGACGGCCTCGTCCATGGCGTTGTCGAGCACCTCGGCCACGAGATGGTGCAGGGCGCGCTCGTCGGTGCCGCCGACATACATGCCGGGCCGCTTGCGCACCGGTTCAAGGCCTTCGAGGACCTCGATGTCCTTCGCGGAATACTCCGAGCCGTTGCCCTTGCCGTTGCGCGGGCCGGCTCCGTCGAACAGGTCGCCGTTCTTCGCCATTGTCTTTGTTTCCGTTCACGGGCGGCGCCGGGTAGGGGTTCCGGTTTGGCCGCCATGGCATCGGTATGGTACGAAACGCCCGCGAGGGCAACCGTCGGGCAAGGATTACGGAATGAGCGAAACCGCGACTCCCGGACGCGTTGTGGATTTTACCCGCGAACCCATCCTGCGTATGGTGCCACAGCCGGCCGACATGAACGGCAACGGCGACATCTTCGGCGGCTGGGTGCTGGCGCAGATGGATATCGCCGGCGGCACGGTGGCTTCACGCGCCGCGCATGGCCGGGTGGCGACGGTGGCGATCACCGCCATGACTTTTGTGCAACCGATCAAGGTGGGTGACCTGGTGAGCATCTACGGCGAGGTCCGCAAGATCGGCAACACGTCGGTGACCATCTGGCTTGAGACCGTGGTCGAGCGTCGCCTCGATCCGACCCCGATCCGCGTCACAGAGGGTACCTTCGTCTTTGTCGCCATCGACGAGGACGGCAAGCCGCGGTCGGTGCGCAAATGAAGCGCCTCGCACTGATCCTGCTCGCGCTGATCGCGTCGGCAGCGCCGGCGCTGTCGCATCCGCACATCATGATCAGCTCCGTGATCCGCTTCATCGAGAAGGACGGCCACTTCACCCATGTCGAGATCGAGTGGCGTTTCGATCCGATGGCCAGCTCGATGGAGATCGTCGCCGCCGACGCCGACCGCGACGGCAAGCTCTCGCCCAAGGAGATCAAGGCGCTCGGCGACATCGCCCTGCCGGAGCTGAAGAGCTTCGGCTACCTCGCCTGGTTCTCGACCGGCGAGAAGGACGCGCGGCCGCCCAAGGCGCCGACCTTCAACGCGCGCATCGCCGATCCGGCGCTGTTCGTGCCCGAGGACTGGGCGCCCACGCCCGACCCGCCAGGCGGGCCGATGGCCAAGCCCGCCGCGCCGCCCCAGCCGGATGCCAAGACCGAGCCCAAGGCGCGGCGCTTCCGCAACCTGGTCTATGTCTTCCGCTATCCGCTGGCGGCGCCGACCAAGACGCTGGCGGTGACGGCGCTCGACCCCGAGGACTTCATCCGCATCGAGGCCGACCGCAAGGCGCCGCACGAGATTCTGGGGAAAGCCGAGGGCGCCAAATGCAAACTCGACAAGCATCCAACCCTGAAGAGCGAGTACTGGCCGGGCAATCCGGTCTTCGCCGATCGCGTCACCTGTACCTTGCCGTGACATGTCGTTGAACATCCTCGAGCGCCATCTGTCGTCGCGTACCGCCTGGCTGATGATCGGCGGGCTGTTGTTGATGGCCGCGCTGACGCTTGTGCTGTTCGCCGACCTCGCCGGCGGCTTGGGCCGCGTGGCGGCCGACGTGCAGTTCCGCCTCAATCGCGAAGTCACCATGCGGTTGCGCGATCTCGGCGACGGCGCCGGTATCGGCACGCTGTGGGCGCTGTTGGTCGTCGGCTTCAGCTACGGCGTGGCGCACACGCTTGGGCCCGGCCACGGCAAGGCGGTGGTCGTGGCGTACTTCCTCGATGGCAAGAAGCGCGCCTGGATCGATGGCATCTTCGCTGGCGTGTGGGTCTCGATCACCCACACCGTGGCGGCGCTGGTGCTGGCCGGTGTGCTGGCGCTGATCGGAATGCTGAGCCCGCTGGCGGCGCAGGGCAGGGTGAAGCTGGTCGAGCTGGTGTCCTACGGCCTGATCTTCGCCATCGGCCTGTGGCGCTTGCATGCCGGGCTCACCGGCCGGCTGCACGAGCATGATCACGGCGACGGGCATGATCATCATGGTCATGGTCATGAGCATCACGACCATGGCCACAAGCACCACCACCACCACGATCATCATCACCACGACGAGACGCCGCGCTGGCGTCGTTTCCTGCGGCTCGATTCCGGCCTCGGCCTGCTGACCGCGGCCGGCGTGGCGCCCTGCGCCGGCGCGGTCGTGATGGTGCTGATCAGCGCCGCTTTGGGCGTGCTGTGGGCCGGGCTGCTGGGAGTCGTGGCGATCGCGCTGGGCATGGCGCTCACCCTGGCGGTGATCGGCATCGGCTCGATGCTGGCCCACCGCTTGCTTGTTGGCGACCGCACCTCGAACGCGGTCGGGCGCATCACCACAGTGCTGGCCGCGCTGCTTGTCGTCGGCACCTCAGGATTTCTCCTGTTCGGCGCCGTCGCGCGCCTGATGGGCGACTGACGCATGGATTGAATCGTTGAGCGCGGCGGCGCGGCGGTCTAGTTCCGACCATCATGTCCTCTCCGGCCTCTCCCGCGCGCGAACGGCGCATTCTGCTCGGTATCTTCTTCATCTGCCTCTCGGGCGCGATATTCCCGATCATGAACGGCCTGGTGAAGCTGCTGGGAGCCGGATACGAGCTGCCGCAGATCGTCTGGGCGCGCACCCTGGGCCACCTGATCTTCATGGTGGCGCTGTTCGCGCCGGCGCATGGCATGGCGGGCCTCCTGCGTTCGACCAAGCTGCCCTGGCAGATTGGCCGCGGCACGCTCCTGCTGCTGTCCACGCTGTGCTTCTTCTCCGCCGTGCAGTTCGTGCCATTGGCCAAGGCGGCTTCGATCAGCTTCACCGCACCGCTGATCGTCACCATCCTCGCCGTGCCGCTGCTGGGCGAGCGCATCGGCCTGAACCGGCTGCTCGCCGTGCTGGTCGGGCTGGCCGGCGTGCTGATCGTGATCCGGCCGGGCAGCGAGGTCTTCCAGTGGGCGTCGCTGCTGATCCTGTGCAGCTCGGCCTGCTACGGCCTCTACCAGATCCTCACGCGGCAGGTAGCGGGGCACGACACGCCGGAAACCTCTGTCGTCTACAGCGCGCTGGTCGGCACCGTCATGACGAGCCTGGCCGTGCCGTTCTTCTGGACCACGCCGGCCTCGCTGCAGGACATCGCGATTCTCGCCAGCCTCGGCATCTTCGGCGGGCTCGGCCATTACTGCGTGGCGCGGGCCATGACCTATGGGCCGGCCAACGTGCTGTCGCCGTTCCAGTACTTCCAGCTGATCGGCTCGGTGATCGTCGGCTACCTGATGTTCTCGGAGATACCCGACCTTTACACCTGGCTGGGCTCGGCGGTGATCATCGCCAGCGGCCTGTTCATCGGCTGGCTCGAATCGCGCCGGCGTCCCGCCACGGTGGCGGGCTAGGGACCGGCGATGAAGGACACCGCCAACGAGCGCGACGCTCAGGCCGCGCCACCGGCGCCGCGCTTCGAGCGCCGGCTGCTGCTGGGCATCCTGTTCATCCTCATCTCCGGCATGCTGTTTCCTGTGATGAACGGCATGGCGAAGATCCTGGGTGCCGACTACAACAGCATCCAGATCTCCTGGGCGCGCGCCTTCGGGCACATCGTCTTCATGCTGATGTTCTTCCTGCCGCGCTTCGGCCTGGGCGTTTTGCGCACAAGGCGTCCCGGAACGCAGCTCTTCCGCTCGGCGATGCTGTTCACCTCGAACACCGCGTTCTTCTTCGCCATCACCTTCATCCCGATCGGCAAGGCGGCCTCGATCAGCATGATGGCGCCGCTGGTCGTCGCGGCGCTGGCCTGGCCGTTGCTGGGCGAACGCACGACCTTGGGCCGCGTCATCGCGCTGGGCATCGGCTTCGCCGGTGTGCTGATCGTCGTGCGGCCCGGAACCGCCGTGTTCCACTGGGCCTCGCTGTTCGTCGTGCTGAGCGCCTCGTGCTACGCGGTCTATCAGATCTACACCCGCAAGATCGCCAGCATCGACTCGCCCGAAACCTCGGCGCTCTACAGCTCGACAGTCGGCGCCTTCGGCATGCTGCTGGTGATCCCCTTCGTCTGGATCACGCCGCACGCCTGGTTCGACATTCTGCTGTTCTGCGGCCTGGGCGTGCTCGGCGGGCTCGGCCACTACTGCGTGGCGCGCGCGCTGAATTACGCGCCGGCGAACCTCGTTTCGCCGTTCCAGTACTTCCAGCTGCTGGGCTCCGTCGTCGTCGGCTACGTCATCTTCCAGGAGATGCCCGATGCGATGACATGGCTGGGCGCCGCCATCATCGTCGCGTCAGGCCTCTATGTCGGCTGGAGCCAATCCCGGCGAAAAGCCTAGATCGGGCTGTCATTCCAAGCGCAGCGAGGAATCCAGGCGTCGTCGCTGGATTCCTCGCTGCGCTCGGAATGACAGATGACTCCGCCCTATAGGCCAACGGCCGACAGATCGGGCTTGGCCTTATGGAAGTCGGTGGCGTCCTGGAAGGCCTTGCCGGCGCGCAGCACAGTCGATTCCGCGAAGGGCTTGCCGAGGATCTGCACGCCGGTGGGCAGGCCGGCCGAGAACCCCGACGGCATCGACAGGCCGCACAGGCCGAGATAGTTGCCGGGTCGCGTGAGGAAGCCGGGGATCGGTCCCATCTCGTCATGCGTCGTGATGTCGAGCGCTGGCACCGCCACCGCCGGCAGCAGCAGCGCATCGTAGGGCGCGAACCAGCGCGTGAAGTCGGCGCGGCGCTTGGCCAGCCGGCGCAGCTCTTCGGCGTACTGGCCGGTCGGGTATCCCTTCGCGGTCCGCACACGCTCCCGCACATGCGGGCCAATGGCGGTGGACTCGTCCTCGATATAGGCGCGATGCAGCGAATAGGCTTCGGCGCTGACGATCGAGCCCGCGGCCATAGCCAGGTCGAAGAATCCGTCGGGCAGGCGCGCCGGCTCGACGCGCGCGCCCAGCGACTCGAAGGTGCGGGCGCTCTTCTGCCAGTTGGCGACGACGTCGGCGTGCATGAAGTTCGGCAGCTGCGCGGCGTCAGGTAGCGCGATGCGCATGCCCTTGATGCCCGCCGTCGAGTTGCCGGCGGCGACGAAATCGTCGAGCGGCTGATTGAGAGTCGTCGGATCGCGCGGATCGGGGCCGACGAGCGCCTGGGTGAGCAGCGCGCAGTCTTCGACCGAGCGCGCCATCGGGCCGATTGAATCGAGGGTCCAGCTCAACAGCATGGTGCCGTGCAGGCTGATGCGGCCGAAGGTGACCTTCAGCCCGACCAGCCCGTTGAAGGCGCAGGGAATGCGCACCGAGCCGCCGGTGTCGCTGCCGATCCCGGCCGGCGCCAGCCGCGCCGCCACCGCGACGCCGGTGCCGCTGGAGGAGCCGCCGGGCGTGCGATGCGTCTTGAGATCCCACGGATTCCAAGGCGCGCCCATCAAAGGATTGGTGCCCCAGCCGCCGAAGGCGAACTCGACCATATGCGTCTTGCCCAGCGGCACCATGCCCGATGCCAGCAGCCGCTCGACGGTAGCCGAGGTCTCCGTGGCGACGCGCTTCTCCAGCATCTTCGAGCCGCCGGTGCCGACGCGGCCCGCGATGTCGCAGAGATCCTTGATGGCGATCGGCAGACCGTGCAGATCGGGCAGCGGCAAGCCGACGCTGCGCGCGAGATCGGCGGCATCGGCGAAGGCGCGCGCTTCTTTCGTGTAGACCTCGACGAAGCTGTGCAGCTTGCCGTCGGCCTTGGCGATGCGGGCGAGGAAGGTGTCGGTGACCTCGCGGCTGGAGAAGCGCTTGGCCTTCAGCCCAGCGGCCAGCTCGGTCAGCGTCATCTCGGCGACGTCAGACATCGGTATCCCCCTCGGCGGCTTGTCGGCGCGGATGGACCCACCCTGTCATTCCGAGCGTAGCGAGGAATCCAGAGGGATTGCTGGATTCCTCGCTACGCTCGGAATGACAGGCGGTGAGCGCGCAGCCTGGTCGCGAGACTACCGCAAGATTTGTCAATCGCCAGCGCGCTAGGCTTCTATCTGCCCAGCGAAGGAGAGGGTGGTGTTGGAGAACTTTGGCGGCCGGACGAACTACGCCAAGCGCCTGGCGCGGGTGACGGCCTATATCTACGAGCATCTCGACGAGGATATCGACCTCGCGGCGCTGGCCGAGGTGGCCTGCCTGTCGCCCTGGCACTGGCACCGCATCTATCACGCGCTCTATGGCGAAACGGTCGCCACCACCGTGCGCCGCCTGCGCCTGCAACGCGCCGCCGCCGATCTCGCCAACACGACGCTCGCCATCGAGGACATCGCCAGGCGCGCGCACTACGAGACCGTGCCGTCCTTCAGCCGCGCCTTCCGCGCCGCCTATGGCCTGCCGCCGGCGCAGTACCGCGAGCAGGGCAGCCACGCGCGCTTCGCTGAACACGCCAACGCTGGAGAAAACCCGATGTTCCCGATCGAGATCGTAAAGCTGCCTGCGTTGCGCCTCGCCGCGGTCGACCATGTCGGCGCGTACATTGAGATTGGCCGCGCCTTCGATCAGCTCTTCGGCACGCTGGCCGCGCGCGGCCAGATCACGCCAGGCGTGCGCTCGATCGGGGTCTATCTCGACGATCCCAGCGCTGTGCCGGAAGAACGCCTGCGCGCCCACGCCGGCATCGTGATCGACGATGACTTCACCATGGCCGCACCGCTGGAGCCGATCACGGTTCAGGCCGGCACCTACGCGGTGTTGCGCCACAAGGGTCCCTATGCCGACATGCGCGCGGCTTATGACTGGCTGTTCGGCGAGTGGCTGGTGCGAGCCGGCCACGAGGCCGACGATGCCCCGGCGTTCGAGGAGTATCTCAACAACCCGCGCGACACGCCGCCCGGGGAGCTGCGTACGAACATCCACCTCAAGCTGCGAGAGAGGACACCATGAAGAGCTGGAGCGAGCGGCTCAACGATCCCCGTCCGCATCAGGTGAAGCCAGTGCCGGTGGACATCGCCGGCATGAAGAAGGGTGAGATCATGCTGATCCCGACGGCGAAGATCGTCGACAGCTTCATTCGGACGATCGGCAAAGGCCGGTCGATGGATGTGCCGACACTCAGAGCGAAGCTCGCGCGACGGTACAAGGCGCAGGTGACGTGCCCGATCACGACAGGGTTCCACCTGCGCACCGTCGCGGAAGCGGCATGGGATTCCCATCAGAAGGGTACGCCACTGGCGCGCATCACCCCGTTCTGGCGGGTGCTCGACGAGAAGGCGCCGACCACGGCGAAGCTGTCCTTCGGTGCCGCCGTAGTGAAGGCGCGGCGCGCAGCCGAGGGATTGCCAGCTTAGGCGCTGTAGCCGGCCTTAGGTCAGTCCTCGAGAATCGCCACCGCGCGAGTCCAGCCCGCGGATGCGCGATGGATTTTCACTGGGAAGCACGCGACGGTGAATCCGAACGGCGGCAGCTGTTCGAGATTGCACAGCTTCTCCATCTGCCAGTACGGCAGCTCGCGGCCTGCCTTGTGGCCCTCCCACAGCAGCGAGGCGTCGCCTGTCTCCTTGTAACGCGCGGCGACCGACTTGAACGCCGGGTCCCATGAGTAGGAGTCGGTGCCAACGACCTTCACGCCCTGATCGAGCAGATGCAGCGTCGCGGCACGGCCCAGGCCGCAGGCCGTGTCGGCGTAGTCCATGTCCTTGTGCCGCGTGCCGGCGCGCGTGTTGACCAGCACGATGTCGTAGGGCTTCAGCGTGTAGCCGACACGCTTGAGCTCGGCATCGATATCGCCTGGCGTCGCGACATAGCCGGCATCGAAGGCGCGAAAGTCGAGCTTCACGCCCGGCCGAAAGCAATAGTCGAGTGGCACCTGATCGATGGTCGCCGCGGGCTCACCACCAGGCTTGTTCCGATGGTTGGTCGTCGGGTGGTAATGCCAGGGCGCATCCATATGCGTGCCGGCATGGGTGCTCAAGGTGACGCGCTCGACCGCCCAGGCCTTGCCCTCGGGCAGGTCCTCCTTGCGCACGCCGCCGAAGGCGCGGCTGAAGGCGTCGAACGATGCTTCGTGATCGGTGTATTCGATCTTCGGCTGATGATGCGGCGGTGACATCGGCCGATCCTCGAAGGACACCGAGAGGTCGATGAAGCGACGGGGCATAATCCTGGGTTTCCTCGCGTCGTGGGGCGCAGCGTTTGACGGATCGATCACGCTGGACCGATAGGATCAAAGTTAGTCGGTATCGTCGGCGGAGGCACGCGATGGCTCTTCAAGAAAACCTCAACATCGCTCAAGCCGCGAACGCAGCCGTGAGAGCCTTGAACTACAAGTCCAACAATCGTGGGGTCGATCGGGACGGTTTGTCGGCGGAGCTATCGGATACGCGCGGCAAGATGTCGACCTTCATGTACAAGTTCACCTACGACACGATAGCGTCCCAAGTCATCGGCGAGGAACCCCGCGGGCTCGACTCGTTTGTCGTCACGGCCGCTGTCGCCAAGCGACTCCAGTTCGGCAATTGCGAGGCGCGCTCGGCGCTGGCGCTGATCTTCGCCGCAAAACGGTTCGCGGTGCGGCCGCTGGAACTCTTCAGCGTCGGCGATGATCACGCCTTCTTGGTCATCGGCCGAACCACCGGGCAGATTCCCGCCCTTCAGTCATGGAATGACGACGCGGTCATCTGCGATCCCTGGGCGGAGGATTACTACGCCAAGGGCCAACTTACGGTGAAGGCGACTCAGGCACCGCTCGCGGCCGTCATCGGCGCTGAGGTGACGTTGCGGCAATACTTCGAGCACCGCACGGCGGGATGGCCGCCGGCGGCGCTGAAGCATTTTCTCGACCAGAGCGGTCTTAGCGATATCTGGCCATAAGCCCCCGGAACCGGGACCGCTCAGTACAAGAGACTCCGCGGCGCTCAGGCCGCCGGCGACAGCACATGGATGGTGCGGCTGGCGATGTGCTCGCGGGTCTTGGCGGCGTAGGCGGCCATGTGCGGCGCGGCGGCGTGCGCCTTGAGCGCGTCGAGGCTCGCCCACTTCTCGATCACCACGAAGGTGTCGGGTCCCAGCGCCTTGCCGGCGGCGAAGCCCTCGGCGTCGATCGCCGGGCCGTACTCGATGCAGCCGTTCTCGGCGTGCACCGCCGGCATGTTGGCGCGGAAATGGCCGAGGATGGTGTCGCGCATGCCGGGCTTGGTGGTGATGATGGCGAGCACGTGGATCATGGTTTCTCTCCCTTTGGAATCAAGTCGCGGTCGTTATGTAGCCGAGGCGCGCGCGCCGCGCACCAATCGGCCGGGGCGCGGGCCCTGCAGGACGCCATCGCGATAGGTGACGACGCCCGACACCACGGTGGCGTCGTAGCCGCGCGCGGGCTGGCGCAGGCGACGCGCGCCGCCCGGCAGGTCGTAGACCGGCGCCGGCGCGGCGCAGGCCAGTCGGTCGTAGTCGATGACGTTGAGATCGCCCTTCAGGCCGGGCAGCAGCGCGCCGCGATCGCCCAGACCGACGGCGAGCGCCGAATCGCGCGACAGCCGGCGTACGATCCACGGCAGCTCGAACTTCTCGCCCGCCCGATCGCGCGTCCAGTAGGTGAGGGCGTGCGTCGGATAGCTGGCGTCGCAGATCATGCCGTAATGCGCGCCGCCATCGCCCAGCGCGACGATCGTCCTGGGGTGGCGCAGCATCTCTTCCATCGCCGCGTCCGAGCAATCGGTGAAGTTGGCGGCGGGCTGGTAGAGGACGGTGCGGCCGTCGCCCTGGATCAGCAGGTCGTAGGCCAGCTCCAGCGGGCTGACGCCGAGCGCCTGGGCGCGCGCGTCGATGCGTTGTTCGCGCGGCGGCGTGTAGTTGGGCGGATCGCCCAGCTCGAACATGGCGCCGGCGTCGCGCATGAAGGCCAGCAGGCGCGGATTGGCGTAGACCGGATCCTCGGTCAGCAACCGTGCGCGCAGTGCGGGGTCGCGCAGGGCCGCGACCTTCTGGGCGAGCGGCAGCGCGGCGATCGGCGCGTAGCTCGGGCAGGTCGAGAACGGATGGTAGGAGAGGTCGAGGCCGTAAAGAACCGAGGCCGGACGGCCGGCGACCTGGCCACGCATCGGCAGGCCGTCCTGGTTGGCGCGTTCGATCTGGCGCAGCAGGGAACGCCAGCGGCTGCCCAGCGAGGTGATGTCGAGCACGGTGAAGGACAGCGGCCGGCCGGACGCCTCGACGATCCGGCGCAGCATGGCGAACTCGCTGGCGCCGTCGTCGTCGCAATCGGCGAAGTCGTCGATCAGCTGGATCACGCCCTTGCCGGTGGCGCCCATGGCTTTCGCAATGGCGCGCAGCTCGTCCTCGGCCGCGGTGCTGGTGGGGATCAGCTCGCCGCTGACCAGGCGGTGGAACAGCGTGCGCGAGGTGGTGAAGCCCAGCGCGCCGGCCTCGACGCCCTCGCGCACGATGCGCGCCATCTCGGCCATGTCCTGCGCGGTCGACGGCTCGCGCCGCGCGCCGCGTTCGCCCATGACGTAGACCCGCACCGGCGCGTGCGGCACCTGGGTGGCGAAGTCGATATCGGCGTGCCGCGCGGACAGCGCGTCGAGATATTGCGGGAAGGTCTCCCAGGTCCACGGGATCCCGTTGGCCATCACGACCTCGGGGATGTCTTCGACGCCTTCCATCACCTTGATCAGCATCTCGCGGTCGGCGGGGCGGCAGGGCGCGAAGCCGACGCCGCAATTGCCCATCAGCACCGTCGTCACGCCGTGGGTCGAGGAGGGCGCGAAGGTGTCCTCCCAGGTGATCTGGCCGTCGTAGTGGGTGTGGACGTCGACGAAGCCCGGCGTCACCAGCCTGTCGCGCGCGTCGATCTCCTCGCGTCCCGCGCCGTCGAAGCGGCCGATCGCGGCGACCTTGCCATCGAGGATCGCGACATCACCCGAGATCGCCGCGCCACCGGTGCCGTCGAGCACCGTGCCGCCACGGACGACGAGATCGAAGCGTGCAACCATGGTGTTCCTCCTGAACGCTTGAATCTTCCTTCCCCCGGAGGGGGAAGGTGGCGCGCAGCGACGGATGGGGGATGTCTCAACAACATCGCGGTCCGTCTTCGACATCCCCCTTCCGCCCTTCGGGCACCTTCCCCCTCCGGGGGAAGGTAGAGTCCTGTCGTTACGCCGCTCTGCCATGCCGCAGCACGCGGCCGGGCAGGCGGTCGTTGGTGCCGAGCACGTCCTTGTCGTGCTGGCGGATCAGGCTGCCGTTGACGATCACGGCGTCGACGCCGATCGCATCGGCGACCAGTCGGTCAGCACCGCCGGGCAGATCGTAGACCCGGCGCAGCGGCGTGGGCGCCACCGTGGCGGGGTCGAAGACGACGATGTCGGCCGGCCGGCCCAGCGCCAGCAGGCCGCGATCCTTGATGCCGAACAGCTCGGCCGGACGCTGCGTCAGCATGTGCACGCCCTGCTCGAGGCCGAAGACACCCTTCTCGCGTACCCACTTGGCGAGGAAATAGGTCGAGTAGCACGCGTCGCAGAGCTGGCTGGCATGCGCGCCGGCGTCGGACAGCGCGACGACGGTGTTGCCGTCCTTCAGCAGTTCCTCGACCTCGGCCTCGTCGTGGTTGATCAGCGCGATGCGTAGACGTGGCTCAAGGTTGGCGTCGAGCGCCATGTCGAGCGCGAAGTCGAGCGGGCTCTTGCCGGCCTTCTGCGCCGCGGCGAGCAGCGGCTGTTCCTCGAGGCTGCGATCCTTGGGCGACCAAGTGATGGTCGAACGCTCCGCCCAGGTACGCAGGAACGGCAGGAGCTGCTCGTTGACGCTGTTGCGGAACGCCGGATCGCGATAGGCGCGGATGCGCGCGCCCGGGCTCTTGGCCTCTTCGGCGGCGAGCCGGTTGAACAGCTTCATCGCCTCGAACGGGAAGGGGCTGGCCCAGTTGAACTCGAAGAACAACGGCCGGCAGCTGACCTGCGGGATCACGTCGGCGCCGGTCTTCTTGTGCTCCTCGGTCCGGTCGAGATACTTGCGGTGCGAGCCCGGGCCGGTGAGGCCGGCCAGCAGCGCGGTCCAGGTGACGCGGATGCCGCGCTCGCGCGACAGCTTGGCCATCTCCTCGATGAAGAACTCCTTGCCGAAGGTGACTTGCATCAGCGGCGCGCCGCCTTCCTTGGCCGCACTCGCGAGCGTTTCGATCTCCTCGTAGCTCGCCTGCCGGCTGGGCACGGGACGACCGGCGTAACCGTTATGGGTGATCGCCTTGGACGTGGCGAAACCCAGCGCGCCCGACTGGACCGCCTCCAGCACCGTGCGGCGCATGGTGTCGATCTCCTCCGCCGTCGCGGCGCGCTCGGTCGAGGCCTCACCCATGGTGTGCAGGCGCAGGGGCGTGTGGCCGACAAAGACGCCGAGATTAATGGCGCTGCCGCTCTTCTCCAGCGTGTCGAGATATTGCGGGAAGCTTTCGAAGCCCCAGTCCTCGCCCAGCCCGGCCTCGAGCGCCGCCAGGCTCATGCCCTCGACGTTCTCCAGGGTCTGCATGATGCGCTTGCGGTCGGAAGGCCGCGTGGGCGCGACCCCGAAGCCGCAATTGCCCATCACCGCGCTGGTCACGCCGTGCCAGGGCGAAATGCTGGCGCCGCGGTCCCACAGGATCTGGGCGTCGTAGTGGGTGTGGACGTCGACGAAGCCCGGCGCCACGACCCGGCCCTTGGCGTCGACCGTGCGGGCGGCCTGGCCGTCGGCCTTGCCCAGGGCGACGACCTTGCCGTCCTTGACGCCGACATCGCCCTTGAAGGCCGTCTTGCCGCTGCCGTCGACGATCTCGCCGCCGACGATCTTCAGGTCGTAGTCCATGGCTTTCTCCCGCGCCGCCCGCATCCTGTGAACGGCCATTCATCATGGCCGGCCGTGGCAGGAGGGGCAACCGTGCAGCGCCGCGCCGAGGTCAACCGACCTATGCGCGCCGCTCAGCCTATTGCAGGTCGGCTGCTTACTTCGAGACCAGCTTCTCGATCTTCGCGAAGTCGAGGATCTTCAGATACTCCTCCATGCGCGCGCGCGGCAGGTGCGCTTCCTGCCAGGATATCGTGACGAACAGGTTGTTCGGCATGAGGAAGAACAGATCGGTGGTATCGCCGCCCTTCTTGGTGAACTCCATCGCGTCGCGGCCGGCGACCTTGATCTTCTTGTAGCCCTCTGCCGCCGCTTTCGCCGGGTCGTTCCAGAACTCGATCGGGTACCGCGCCGATCCATCGGGATTGTTGGCGATGGAGATCGAGACCGCGTCGAGGTGGGCCGGGTGCTTGCCCAACCGGTACTGACGGAACGCCGAGACAACCCGGCCGGTCATGGCCGAATCAGATGCCTCGGTCTGGATCGGCAGCGCCGTCCAGCCGGCCAGCGGTTCCGGCAGGGCGGTTCCGTAGTCCTGCGCGCGCTTCATCCATCCGGCCATCGGCGAGCCGGGTGGCGGACCGGCCGGCGCGGCCGGCGTGGCGACCGGCTTGGGCGCGGCCGCCGGCGCGGCCACGCAGGGCGGCACAGGCGAGGCAAAGGCGAAGGTCTGCGGCGTCGCGCTGCTCCAGGAGCGCGTGGTGACGCCGTTGCGCTCGCTGCCGTCGAACTTGGCGCAGCCTTCCGCGAGGTGAACCGTGACCGCGCCGCCGGTGTCGGTCACCTTGCCGGCGTGACGCGCGGCGACGCAGGTCAGCGAATCGCCGGAGTAGCGATCCGTGCCGTAGACCGAGCCGCCGAACTTCAGCGAATCAGGGGTGCAGCCACAGCTTAGCGATTGGCCGGGCGTCAGGCCCGCGGTGTTCATCGTGCGCGGGCAATCCTTGATCATCGCCGCCGGCGGTGCCGCCGCCGCCGGAGCGGCCGCGAGGATCGTCGGCTTGGGCGCGGCGGCGACGCTGGTCAGGCCACAGGCCGGCGTCGGATGGGCGAAGACGAGGGTCTTGGCCGCCGGGCTGCCCCAGCTTGCCGACTTGAGATTGTTCGAGTCCGATCCCGCCGAGTTCGGGCAGCCATCGACGACATAGAAGACGATCGGGCCGCCCGCCGCCGGCACAGCACCGGCATGCACCGCGGCGCGGCAGAGCGAGGAGTCCGGCGTGTAGCGCGCCGTGCCGTACAGGAAGCCCATGCCTGATGTCTGGCTGGATGAGCAGGTGCAGGTTTGCGCGGTTCCGGGGTTGAGCGCGGCGATGTTGGCCGGGCAGGCATCGGCGACATTGCCCGCCGGCTTGGGCGCGGCTCCCGCCGCCACCGGCGGTGCCGATGCTGCTGGTGGCGCGGCGGTGCCGGGCTTCAGCGCGTCGGCGACGCTCGCCAAGCCGCACTCCGGTGCTGGCTTGGCGAAGGCGAAGGTCTTCGGCGTCGCCGAGCCCCAGTTGCTGGAGTTGATGCCGTTGGCGGACGAACCCGCGAACTTCGGGCAGCCTTCGGCCACGTGGGCGGTCACCGTGCCGCCTGAGTCCTTGATGGCGCCGGCGTGCTGCGCCGCGCGGCACAGCGAGGAGTCGGCGGTGTAGCGCGCCGAACCGAACACCGCGCCCGCCTTCATCGCCTCAGGTGAACAGGTGCAGGTCACCGAGGCACCGACCGCCAAGGCTCCGGGGTTACGCGGGCACGCCTCCTGCGACCACGACGGAAACGACGCGAGACAGCAGACCACGGCCGCCAGAATGGCGGCGGCGACACGTCCAGACATGGAGTCCCCCAACGACACCGAACCGGGCAGGCTCGGTGTGTCATCATCGGTGCGCCGAGCGCGGGCGACAATCACAAAATCGGGGATGATCGGGCGGGTCGCGCGCTCTACAAGGTCTGATCACCAGGGGCAGAGTCGAGGGAGGAGCAATCAACATGGCGTCGAAGCACAGGATCGCGGTGATCGCCGGCGATGGCATCGGCAAGGAAGTGGTGCCGGCGGGCATCGAGGTGGTCGAGGCCGCCGGCCGGCGCTTCGGCGTCGAGTTCGAGTGGACCGAGTTCGACTGGAGCTGCGAGCGCTACAGCAAGACCGGTGAAATGATGCCGAAGGATGGGCTCGACCAGCTCAAGCCCTTCGAGTCGATCTTCCTCGGCGCCGTGGGTTGGCCCGGCGTGCCGGATCACATCTCACTCTGGGGTCTCCTGATCCCGATCCGCCGCGGCTTCGATCAGTACGCCAATGTGCGGCCGGTGCGGCTGTTCGAGGGCGTGTCGTGCCCGCTCGCCGGACGCAAGCCGGGCGAGATCGACTTCTATGTCGTGCGCGAGAACACCGAGGGCGAGTACTCCTCGATCGGCGGCCGCGTGCTCGAGGGCACCGATCGCGAGTTCGTGGTGCAGGAGGCGGTCTTCACCCGCATCGGCACCGACCGCATCATGAAGTACGCTTTCGAGATGGCGACAAAGCGCAAGCGCAAGCACGTCACCTCCGCCACCAAGTCCAACGGCATCATCTTCTCAATGCCCTATTGGGACGAGCGCTTCGCGGCGATGGCCAAGAACTACCCCGGCGTGACCACCGACGTCTTCCACATCGACATCCTGACCGCCCACTTCGTGCGCAACCCGCACTGGTTCGACGTCGTGGTCGGCAGCAACCTGTTCGGCGACATCCTGTCGGACCTCGGCCCGGCGGTGGTCGGCTCGATTGGCATCGCGCCCAGCGGCAACATCAACCCCGAGCGCCTGTTCCCCTCGATGTTCGAGCCGGTGCACGGCTCGGCGCCCGACATCGCCGGCAAGGGCATATGCAATCCCATCGGCCAGGTCTGGTCGGGCGCGATGATGCTCGATCATCTCGGTCACAAGGACGCCGCCGACGCCATCGTGCGCGCGATCGAGACCGTGCTCGCCGGCGGCGGCCCCAAGACGCCGGACCTCGGCGGCAATGGCGGCACCAAGGACCTGACGCGCGCTCTGGTCGACGCCGTGAAGACCGCTTGATGGTCGCCTTCGGATTCAATTGTACCTTCCCCCGGAGGGCGAAGGTGGCGCGCGCAGCGCGACGGATGGGGGATGCTTCAACGCGCTCAGTGTCCGTCTTCGACACCCCCCATCCGCCCTTCCGGCACCTTCCCCCTCCGGGGGAAGGTAAGAAGGTCGCCATAGGCGATCGCCTTGCCCGCCGGTTGAAGGGACATCGCTGATGTCGGTCTCACTCGATATCACCGATGGCCTCGCGACGCTGACCTTCGACGCGCCGCCGGCCAACGCTGTCGACCTCGAATTCACGCAGGCGCTGATCGCGCGGCTCGACACCCTGAGAGCGATGAGCGGCTTCAGCGCCGCCATCGTCACCGGCGCCGGCCGTGCCTTCTGCGCCGGCGTGAACTTCAAGGTCGTGCCCGGCTACGACGCCGAGGCCAAACGCGCGATGGTCAACAACATCAACCGGATGGCCTCGGCGCTCTACGCGCTGCCGTTTCCTGTTGTCGCCGCCGTCAACGGTCCGGCGATCGGCGGCGGCATGGTGCTGGCGATGGCCTGCGATTTCCGTGTCGCGGCGCGCGAGAACGCCCGCTTTGCGCTCGGCGAGGTGACGGCGAACATTCCCTATCCGGCGGTGCCGCTGATCGTGCTGGAGGACTCGCTCGACCCCTCGGCGCGGCGCGACCTCGTGCTGACCGGCCGTATCCTCGACGCCAATGGCGCGACCACGATGCGCATTGTCGATCACGTCGTCGAGACCGGCGCGCTGCTCGACGCCGCCCGCATGATGACCACGACCCTGGCCAAGGCGCCGGGCTATGCGCGGGTGAAGGCGCAGCTGCGGGCGCCGGCGCTCGAGCGGATGCGCGCGGTGATCGAACGGGGTGACGATCCGATGCTCGAGGAGTGGGTCTGACGATGTTCCCGGGATTTGAGCGACGCCGCGCCCGCGTGCCGATGGCGGGTGGGCAGGGCGATATCCACTACGTGATCGGCGGCAAGGGGCCGCCGGTGTTGATGCTGCACGGCCATCCGCAAACGTCGTTCATGTGGCACAAGGTGGCGCCGGTGCTGGCCGAGCGTTTCACCGTCGTCTGCGCCGATCTGCGTGGTTATGGCGACAGCGACAAGCCCAAAGGCGACGAGAAACACGAGACCTATTCCAAGCGCGCCATGGCGGCCGACATGGTTGCGCTGATGCGCGGCCTGGGTTTCGAGCGTTTCGCGTTGGTCGGCCATGACCGCGGCGGCCGCGTGGGGCATCGCCTGTGCCTCGATCATCCCGACGCCGTGCGGCTCTTCGTGCCGATCGATATCTCACCGACCTTGACGATCTACGAGTCGACCAATCGCGAGCTGGCGACGCGCTACTTCCACTGGTTCTTCCTGATCCAGCCTTATCCGTTTCCCGAGAAGCTGATCGAGCACGATATCGACTTCTACATGCCGTGGATGCTGGGCCAGCGCTGGCGCGCGCCGATCGTGCACGAGCCTGAGGCGATCGCCGAGTACATCCGCTGCGCCAAGCTGCCGGGCACGATCCACGCGATGTGCGAGGACTACCGCGCCGCCGACAGCATCGACCTCGAGCATGACCGCACCGACCTCGCGCCCGACGGCCGGCGGACACGCTGCCCGATCCACGCGCTGTGGGCACAGAACGGCATGATCGCCAAGATGTTCAATCCGATTGTCGATTTCGCGCCCTGGGCGGCGGCACCGATCACCGGCAAGGCGCTGCCCGGCGGGCACTACCTGCCCGAGGAGTCCTCGCGTCAGGTGATTGACGAACTGCACCGCATCCTTTAGGCCCGCCGCCATTGTCCGTCCCGGGAGGAACCCCATGATCTCGCGCCGCCTCGTGGCCGCCGCCACGGCCGCCTTCACCCTGGGCCTCTCGGGCCAGGCCCTGGCCCAGGCCGCCTATCCCGCCAAGACCATCACCGTGATCGTGCCCTTCGCGGCCGGCGGCCCGACCGACGCGCTGGCGCGCATTCTGAGCGCCAAGATGTCCGAGAAGCTGGGTCAGCAGATGATCATCGACAATGTCGGCGGGGCTGGCGGCACCATCGGCGTCGCCAAGGCCGCGCGCGCGACGCCGGACGGCCACACGCTGGCTTTCACGCATATGGGTACGCTGGCGGTCAACATCGCGCTCTACAAGTCGCTGCCCTACGACAGCGTCAAGGACTTCGAGCCGATCGGCCTGGGCGGCACCAACCCGATGGTGCTGGTGACCAAGAAGACCCTGCCGGTGAAGGACTTCAAGGAGTTCGCCGCCTATGTGAAGGCCAACGAGGCCAAGGTGCAGTACGGCATGGCCGGCATCGGCGCCGCCTCGCACCTGGGCGGCCTGATGCTCAACAACATGATGAAGGTCAATGTGCTGGAGATCCCCTACAAGGGCACCGCTCCCGCGCTCAACGACCTCGTCGCCGGCCAGTTCGACTACATGGTCGACCAGGCGGTCAACGTGCTGGCGCAGATCAAGGGCGGCAACATCAAGGCGCTGGGCGTGTCGACCAAGAAGCGGCTCGACGTGCTGCCCGACGTGCCGACGATCGACGAAGCCGGCCTGCCGGGCTACGAGGTCGAGATCTGGAACGGCTTCTTCGCCCCCAAGGGCACGCCCAAGGCGATCATCGACAAGCTCAACGCCGTGCTGGTCGAGACCCTGGCCGATCCGGCGATCAGCAAGCGCCTGGCCGAGCTCGCCGTGGTGATCCCGACCAAGGCTGAGTCGACGCCCGAGGCGCTGGCCGCCACGCTCAAGGCCTCGATCGACAAGTGGGTACCGGCGGTGCGGGCCGCTGGTGTGAAGCCGGAGTGAGCCGGCAAGCGTTGAACGCGTGAGCGTCCTCAAGCGACTGATCGAAGGCTTCGTCGATTTTCGCGCCGGTTACTGGCGCGACAATCGGCCGTTGTTCGAGCGCCTGGCGCGCGAGGGTCAGCAGCCGAAGGTGCTGATCGTCGCCTGCGTCGATTCCCGGGTCGATCCCGGGATTCTCACCAGCACACAGCCCGGCGACGTCTTCACCATCCGCAATGTCGGCGCGATCGTGCCGCCCTACGGGCCCGACGGCCGCTACCACGGCACCAGCGCGGCGCTGGAGTTCGGCGTGCGCGCCCTGGGTGTCGAGCAAATCGTCGTGCTGGGCCATGCGCTGTGCGGCGGCATGCGCGCGCTCCTGGCGGAGCACGACACGCAGCTGGCGCAGTTCGAGTTCCTCAAGCCATGGACCGAGATCATGCGCCGCGCCGCCGATGCGGTACGGCTGGGCGCGCCCGAGCTCGATGCGGTGGCGACCCAGAAGGCGGTCGAGCAAGCCGCTGTCGTCGTTTCCATGGGAAACGTGCTGTCGTTCCCCTGGGTGCGTGAGAAGGTCGAAGCCGGAACACTGGCCATCCATGGCTGGTACTTCGACCTGCGCACCGGCGAGCTGTCCGCCTTCGATCCAGAGGAGGCCCGCTTCGCGCCGTTCGTCGCCGCCAGCGACCCTGAGCGGCCGATCACGTCAGGTAACGCGCAGCAGCTCGACACCGATCGCCTGCTGGCGCGCCTGATCGACAATTTCCGCATCGGCAAGCCCGGCCTGACCACGGCCAGCGGCACGCTGTAGAGGCGAAGCGGGCGGGACCGAGTGGTCCCGCCCGCCTTTACTTAGCGCCAGCCGCGACGGTTGGGCGAGGTGCCCGGGCCGCCGCGCGGGCCGGGCGGGTTTTCCCAGTTGGTGCCGCGACCGCCGATCCGACCCGGCGGGTTGTTGTCGCGGTCGCGAACGAAGCCGTAGCGCCGGTCGGGTGAAGCACCCGGACCACCACGCGGGCCCGGCGGGTTCTCCCAGTTGGTGCCGGGGCCACCGCGCCAGCCCGGCGGGTTGTTGTCGCGGTCTCGGAAGTAGCCGCGCCGGTCGGGCGAGGCGCCCGGGCCACCGCGCGGGCCCGGCGGGTTCTCCCAGTTGGTGCCGGGACCGCCGCGCCAGCCTGGCGGGTTGTTGTCGCGGTCGCGGAAATAGCCCCAGCGCCGGTCGGGCGAGGCGCCCGGGCCGCCGCGCCAGCCAGGCGGGTTTTCCCAGTTGGTGCCCGGACCGCCGCGCCAGCCCGGCGGGTTGTTGTCGAAATCGCGGGCGACGGCGGGGGCCGCCGCAATCAGGCTGACCAGGATCGCCGAGGCGGCGACGAGGACGCCATTTTTGCCGAACCGCATGGTCCTGAACTCCTACATGACCGCCGGAAATTCGGCTGGTCTGACAGGAGATACGGGCAGGCATGGGCGCCAATCCCCGGCGACGACACGAAATTTCTCGCGGGGATGATCTGGCGGCTCCTAGCGTAATAGCGGACGCGGTAGCGGCCCATCGCCGGTGGTTCAGCCCGTCGCGGCCGTGATCTCGCTGTCGCTGAGGCCGAAAGAGCGCAGCACCTCCTCGGTGTTCTCGCCGAGGTCGACGCAGAAGCCCTTCACCGAGGTGTCGGCTTCGGAGAGCCGGAAGGGCGCCGCCACGACCTGGAGCGTGCCGCCGGCGTCGGTGACCGGCTGCAGGGCGCTGCGATGGGCGGTCTGCGGGTCGGCCATCACTTCGGACACGCTGCGATAGCGCGAGGCCGGCACGCCATTGGCTTCGAACGCCGCCATGACGTCCTCGACACTGTGTTGAGTCGACCACTTCTCCAGCTCGTCGACGTACTCGCCCCAATTGTTGCGACGGTCGGTGTACTTGGCGAAGCGCGCGTCGGTGATCCAGTCGGGGCGGCCGGCGGCGTGACACAGGCCCTGGAAGGTCTTCTCGCTGGCCACCGCCGGCATGACATAGCCGGTTTTGGTGCGCACCGGCCCGAACATCGGCCGGCTCGGCGGATCGATCGGCACCTGCGTGCGCATGACCTCGCCCATCAGCACGCCGAGCATGGTCTCGACCATCGACACGTCGATCATCTGGCCGACACCGGTGGTCTTGCGCTGGTAGAGCGCCGTCATGATCGCGCCGAAGCAATAGGAGCCGCTGTTGAAGTCGGCGAAGAACACGCCGCAATTGTCGGGACGCTCGCGGTCCTGCTGGTAGCTCATATGCGTGATCTCGTAGCCCGAGGCGGCGTGGATCATCGGTGCGTAGGCCGGCAGCTCGGCCGACGGGCCGGTCTGGCCGTAGCCCGAGATCGCGGCGTAGATCAGGTCGGGCTTGATCGCCTTGAGCTGCTCGTAGTCGAGACCCAGCCGCTTCATCACGCCAGGACGGAAATTCTCGACCAGGATGTCGGCGCCGGCGACCATGCGCTTGACCGCGGCAATCGCCGATTTCTTCTTCAGGTCGAGCACTACCGATCGCTTGCCGGCGTTGAGATAGGTGAAGACGCCGGACGCGCCGTTCCTGAGCGGCGGGCGCGTGCGCATCATGTCGCCCTCGGGCGCTTCTATCTTGATGACGTCGGCGCCGAGATCGGCCAGCAGCCGCGTGCAATGCGGCCCGGCGATCGTCGTCGTGAAATCGAGGACGCGAATGCCCTGGAGTGCGTCGGTTTTCATCGGCCTACCGTCCCAACAGAACCATCACCACACCGCTGACCACGAGGATCGCGCCGCTGAACTCGCCCAAGCTGGGGCGCTCATGCAGCATGTAGCGGCTGGCGAGAAAGGTGAAGACCAGCTCGACCTGGCCGACGGCGCGTACCAGGGCCGGGTTCTGCAGGGCGAAGCCCAGCGCCCAGCCGGCCGACCCCATCACGCTGGTGAAGCCCACGACGCTCGATGTACGCCAGGTCTTGAACACGCGGCCGACCTCGCCGGGCTCGCGCGTCAGGAGCCAGGCACCCATCACCACGGTCTGGATGGTGTTCATCAGTGCCAGCGTCAAGATCGCCTTGATCATGAAGTCGCCCGAGGGCAGCGTCTCGATGGCCTGTCGGATGCCCAGCGCGGCGACGCTGAAGAAGGTGCCGGCGGCGACGCCGACCAGCGCCGCTTTCTGAGTCCAGCCCATGACGATGGAGCGCAGGCCCTTGGCGTCGCCCTTCACCGACAGCACCAGCACGCCCATGAGGCAGACGAAGATGCCGCCCCACGCCAGCAAGCCGAGATGCGCGTCGAGGAACAGCGTGCCGAACAGCGCGATCTGGATGGTCTCGGTCTTGGAGTAGGCGGTGCCGACCGTGAAGTTGCGCAGCTCGAAGGTATAGATCAGCAGCGACGTGGCGATGATCTGACCCATACCACCCAGCGCCGCCCAGGCGACGAAGCGCCAATCGAATGCTGGCAGCGTCCGCTCGCCGACGGTAAGCAGCAGCACGAGCATCAAGATCGAGAGCGGTGCGCCATAGGCGTAGCGCACGAAGTTGGCGCCGTTGGTGCTGAGCTGCGCCCGCATCTTCTGCTGCAGCGCGGTGCGGATGGTTTGAAACAGCGCCGCGCCGATCGTGATCGGTATCCAGAGTTCCACGCGATTCTTTCTTTCGGTCCCCTGACGGCACTCTAACGGGCGATCCGTCGCGCGGCGAGCCGTGCGGTCGGGCGGCTGTCATGCTAGATCGGCGGGCAACAGGAGGACGCATGAGATCAGCGCTCGCGGTCATCGTCGGCTTGCTGATGGCACTGTCCGTCAGCGGCGCCTACGGGCAGGCCGGCGGCTGGGTCGCGGTCGCCGCCGACTCGGCCGGATCGGCGATCGCCTCAGCCGTCGGACCCTCGAAGGTCGAAGCGGGCCGCCGGGCAAAGACCGCCTGCGGCCGGGCGACCTGCGAGGTGGTCGCCGACCGCCAGGGCGGCTGCGCCGGTGCCCTGCGCATCGTGCTGATGGGCCCGGTGCAGAAATGGACCGGCCAGCGCGAGTCCGAATGGCGCAGCCATTTCCAGCGCACCTGCCCGTCGGGTCAGTGCACCAAATCGATGGCCTGCGTCACGCCCTGATGCCGTATGGCCTCGACCTCACCCTGAGGAGCGGACCGCAGGGCCGCGTCTCGAAGGGTGGGCAACAGGCTCGTGCTTGTGGCACATGCTTCGAGACGGCCGCTGCGCGGCCTCCTCAGCATGAGGTCTGAGTGTGTTGCGGTCTGTGCGATGGCCCCCGACACCATTTTGGCATTGCTCGCAGTGGCGCGGGTAAGGTACGTGCCGATCCAGCCCGTGTACGCCAAGGAGCCCACGCGATGAAAAAGCCGGCGAAGGCCAAGGGGAAGAAGCCCGCGCTGCATCCCAATCCGACGCTCGACAAGGCGAAGATGCCGAGTCGGTACACGACGGTCGGACCGGAGCGCGCGCCGCACCGCTCGTACCTCTACGCCATGGGGTTGACCGAGAAGCAGATCGGCCAGCCGCTGGTCGGCGTCGCGACGTGCTGGAACGAGGCGGCGCCCTGCAACATCGCGCTCAATCGCCAGGCGCAGGCGGTCAAGATCGGCGTCGACCGGTCCGGCGGCACGCCGCGCGAGTTCACCACCATCACCGTGACCGACGGCATCGCCATGGGTCACCAGGGCATGAAGTCCTCGCTGGCCAGCCGCGACCTGATCGCCGATTCGGTCGAGCTGACCATGCGCGGTCATTGCTACGACGCGATGGTGACCCTGGCCGGCTGCGACAAGTCGCTGCCCGGCATGATGATGTCGATGCTCAGGCTCAACGTGCCGTCGGTGTTCATGTATGGCGGCTCGATCCTGCCCGGCAAGTTCCGCGGCAAGGACATCACCGTGGTCGATGTCTTCGAGGGCGTCGGCATGCACGCCGCCGGCAAGTTCACCGACGCCGACCTGCACGAGATGGAATGCGCGGCCTGTCCGTCGGCTGGCTCCTGCGGCGGCCAGTTCACCGCCAACACCATGGCCTGCGTCTCCGAGGCGATCGGCCTGGCGCTGCCCGGCTCGGCCGGCTCGCCGGCGCCCTACGAGTCGCGCGACGAGTATGCGACGGCCTCGGGCGACGCCGTGATGAACCTGCTGCGCCTGGGCATCCGCCCGCGCGACATCTGCACCCGCGAGGCGTTCGAGAACGCCGCCACCGTCGTCGCCGCCACCGGCGGCTCGACCAACGCGGCGCTGCATCTGCCGGCGATGGCGCATGAATGCGGCATCAAGTTCGACCTGCACGACGTGGCGAAGATCTTCAAGAAGACGCCGTACATCGCCGACCTCAAGCCGGGCGGAAAGTACGTCGCCTTCGACATGTACAAGATCGGCGGCATCCCTGTGGTCATCAAGGAGCTGCTCGACAACGGGCTACTGCATGGCGACTGCCTCACGGCCACCGGCAAGACGCTGGCGGAGAACCACAAGGACGTGAAGTTCCCCGAGGACCAGGACGTTGTCTATCGCGTGAAGAACTGCATCACGCCGACCGGCGGCGTGGTTGGCCTGAAGGGCACGTTGGCGCCCGATGGCGCGATCGTGAAGGTCGCGGGTATGCAGCGTCTCGTCTTCCGCGGCCCCGCGCGCTGCTTTGACAGCGAGGAAGAGGCCTTTGACGCGGTGGTGAAAGGCAAGTTCAAGGAAGGCGAGGTGATCGTCATCCGCTACGAAGGCCCCAAGGGCGGGCCGGGCATGCGCGAGATGCTGTCGACGACAGCGGCGCTCTACGGCCTGGGCGTGGGCGAGAAGGTCGCGCTGATCACCGACGGCCGCTTCTCCGGCGGCACGCGCGGCTTCTGCGTCGGCCATGTCGGTCCCGAAGCGGCGGTCGGCGGCCCGATCGGCCTCTTGAAGAACGGCGACATCATCGTCATCGACGCGGTCAAGGGCCGCCTCGACGTCGAGCTCTCGGCCAAGGAGCTCAAGCACCGCGCCAAGAAGTGGAAGCCGAAGAAGAATGGCTACACGGCAGGCGCGCTGTGGAAGTACGCGCAGCTTGTCGGCCCCGCGGTCGACGGCGCGCTGACGCATCCCGGCGCCAAGAAGGAAAGCCACACCTTCGCCGACATCTAGTCGGCGATGCTGCCGTTCCTCACCCGGCTCGGCGGTGCGCAGCGCGTGCTCATCGCCGGCTGCGGCGGTGGATTCGATGTCTACGCCGGCATCCCGCTCGCGATCCACCTGTTTGCCGCAGGCAAGCAGGTGGTGTTCGCCAATCTGTCATTTACGAATCTCTGGATGAGCGGTGGTGAGCATGAACCGCTGGTGACTTGGCGGGTCGACCGGCACGCTGCGGAACTGCCGTACTTTCCGGAAAAGTGGCTCTCGGAATGGCTGACCAAGCGCGGGCAGGCCGCACCGATCTATGCCTTCGGCAAGAGTGGTGTGCAGCCGCTGGCTGCGGCCTACCGTGCGATCGTCGACCGCCACGCGATCGACCTTGTGCTGCTGATCGACGGCGGCACGGATAGCCTGCTCTTCGGCGACGAACCCGGCCTCGGTACGGTCGTGGAGGACGCCATATCGTTGGTCGCGGCCAATGAGGCCGTCGGCAGCCGCGCGGTTCTTGCCGCGATCGGTTTCGGCGTCGACCACTTCCACGGCGTGTCGCATCACTCCTTTCTCGAGAACGCCGCGCAGCTCATGCGGGATGGCGGCTTCCTAGGCGTTGTCGGGATGGCGCCGGGTACGCCGGAAGTGGGCGCTTTCCTCGACCTCGTCGAGTATGCGAATCAGCGGCAACCCAGGCACCAAAGTATCGTCAACAACTCGATCGCCAGCGCCATGCGCGGCGCGTTCGGCGATCACCACGCCACCAACAGGACCAGCGGCACCGAGCTTTTCATCAACCCGCTGATGAGCCAGTACTGGGCATTCGAGGCACCGCGTGTCGTCGCCGCCATGACCTTCGCCGACGCGCTGGCTCGAACCGAGCGCATGGACGAGGCGAGCGCGCTGATCGCCCAGGTGCGTTCCGGCCTTGTCATCAGAGATCGGCGGCCGCTGCCTTTGTAGGTCCGCGAGGCGGCTACTCCGCCAGCGTGCCGGACAGCCGCTCCACCGCCTCGGCGTAGTCGCGCATGAAGTCGTAGACCACGCTGCGCGCCGATTGCTCGGTGTTCATCAGGCCGACGGCCTGGCCGACATAGTAGGTGGCCAGCGCCTTGGCGCCGGGATGGCCGCTCTCCGCCAGCTGGTCGATGCGCGCGAAAGCGCGCCGTACGGCGAGGCCCTGCAGTGGCATGGGTAGCGGATCGGGCGCGCCCTCGGCTTGCCAGGCGTCGGTCCACGGCGAGCGCAGTTGACGCGTGTACTTTCCGGTACGGCTGCGCGAGCGCACGGTGTCGCGCGACGTCGCCGCCAGCATCTTCTGCTTCACGGTCGAGCTGGTCTCCGCCTCGGCGGTAGTCAGCCAGACTGACGCGGTCCACGCGCCATGCGCGCCCATCGCCATGCAGGCGGCCATCTGGCGGCCGGTGGCGATGCCGCCGGCGGCCAGCACGCGCACGTCGGGATACGGCTCCATGGCCTGCAGCACCTCGGGGATCAGCACCAAGGTCGAGATCTCGCCGCAATGACCGCCGGCCTCGGTGCCGGCGACGACGAGGATATCGACGCCGGCCTGAGCGTGGCGCAGTGCATGTTCCTTCGAGCCGGTCAGCGCGCCGACGGGCACGCCCTTGGCGCGGGCCTGCGCGAACATCGTTGGCGGCGGCACACCCAGGGCGTTGACCACCAGCGCGATGGGATGCGCGAAGGCGACCTCGAGCAGCGCCGCGGCGCCAGCCTCCCTGAGGTTCTCGCCGTAGGAGCCGGGTGGGGCGGCGTCCCACAGGCCCGCCGTGTCGATGCCATGGCGTTCGAGCAGGCCGGCGATATGGCGGCGGTGCTCCGGCGGGATGCGCGCTTCGAGCTCGGCCGCCGTGACGCCGCCGTCCTTGGCTTCCATCTTGTTGGGCACCAGCAGGTCGACGCCGTAGGGTTTGCCCTTCACCTTCTCGTCGATCCACTTCAGCTCGATGTCCAGGGATTGCGGCGTGTGGCCGACGGCGCCCAGCACGCCCATGCCGCCGGCATTGGTGACCGCCGCCACCACGTCGCGGCAATGGCTGAAGGCGAAGAGGGGAAACTCGATGCCGAGATCCTTGCATAGCGCCGATTTCATCGCTTCGCTCCCTCGCTATCCATGGCCGACTATAGAGCGCGGTGGCCGTCTCGGCCTGCCCAGTTGACGCGCCATTCCGCTCGGGGGAACGTGGTCCAATGGTGGGAGGAACAAGATGATAGCGATCAGGCGCCGCACAGTCTTGGGCGCCACCTTGGTAGCCGGTGCGTTTCCCGTCAGAGCGCAGGACGCGTGGCCTGCCAAACCGGTGCGCATCGTCGTGCCGTTCAACGCCGGTGGCGCGATCGACGCGCTGGTGCGGGTGATCGGCGAGCCGATGGCGGCGAAGCTCGGCCAGCAGGTGCTGGTCGATCCCAAGCCCGGCGCCAACACGATCGTCGGCTCGGAGATCGTCGCCAAGGCGGCGCCCGATGGCTACACCTTCCTGATCACGACGAACTCCACGCACACCAACAATCCCTCGCTCTACGCCAAGCTGCCGTTCGATCCGGCCAAGGACCTGGTGCCGATCTCCCTGGTGTCGCTGGGCTCGATCCTGGTCTGCGCCAAATCCGATGCGCCGTTTAGCGACCTCAAGGGCATGGCCGCCTGGGCCAAGGGGCTGGGCCGGCCGGTGACCTATGGCAGCTGGGGCATCGGCTCGTCGGGTCATCTGTACGGCCTGCTGTTCGAGAAAATGCTGGGCGGTCAGTGGAGCCACGTGCCCTATCGCGGCGATGTGCCGGCCCTGCAGGATGTCGGCAACGGCACGCTCGACATCACCTGGGCCAGCCCGACCAGCGCCAAGACGCAGATCGCGGCCAACCGCGTGAAGCCGATCGCGGCCGCCGGCGCGGCACGCGGCGCGGCCATGCCCGATCTCTCGACGTTCGCCGAGCAGGGCTTCGCCGGCTTCGACCTGCGCCTGTTCGTGGCGGCCTATGCGCCAGCCGGAACACCCGCGCCGATCATCGCGCGCATGCAGCGCGAGATCGCGGCGGCGGTGGCCTTGCCCGACGTGCGGGAGAAGATGATCCAGCAGGGACAGACGCCGGTGGCTTCGACACCCGACGATCTGGCCGCCGTGTTGACCCGCGAGACGCCGATCTGGGCCGAGCTGATCAAGGCCTCCGGCGCGAAGGTGGAGTGATCCACATGCCTCACCCTGAGGAGCGCCCAACGGGCGCGTCTCGAAGGGTGGGCAATCCGCTCGGTGTGTGTTGCCCATGCTTCGAGACGGCCGCTGCGCGGCCTCCTCAGCATGAGGTTAGTGGGATGGAGTGAAGCGATGACGGTCGATCAGGGAACCGCGTACGGCTTGAAGGCGCCGACCTATGATCCGCGTCTCACCGAGGTCGGGCGTGGCACACCGATGGGCGAGTTGCTGCGGCGTTACTGGCATCCGGTGGGACTCGCCCGGGACGCTGGCGCCGTGCCGCGCGCCGTGCGCGTGCTGGGCGAGGATCTGATCCTGTTCCGCGACGGGCGGGGCCGCGCCGGCCTGGTCTATCCGCGCTGCTGCCATCGCGGCACGACGCTGTACTACGGCAAGGTCGAGGAGCGCGGCATACGCTGCTGCTATCACGGCTGGCTGTTCGACGTGCAGGGCCATTGCCTGGAGATGCCGTGCGAGCCCAATCCCACCGGCGCGCAATGCCAGCGCGTGCGCCAGCCCTGGTATCCGGTCGAGGAACGCTATGGCCTGGTCTTCGCCTATATGGGCCCGCCTGAGCGTAAGCCGGTGCTGCCGCGCTACGAGGCGCTGGAGGTGATGGGGCCAGGCGAGTTCGTCGAGACGGATGACTCCAGCATCGGCTCAGGCGGCATCCAGATCGCGCCTTGCAACTGGCTGCAGCACTACGAGAACGTGGTCGACCCATACCACGTGCCGATCCTGCACGGCAGCTTCAGCGGCGCGCAGTTCGCGCAGATCATGATGGGCTTCCCCAAGGTGAAGTTCGAGTACGGCCCGATCAGCGTGAAGGCCACCTCGGTGCGAAAGCTGCCCGATGGCCGCAGCTTCCGCCGCGTGACCGAGGCGGCGCTGCCGACGTTGCGCGTGGTGGCCAATCCGCAGGTCGGCGATCGCTTCGGCATGGTCGAGTCGATCGGCTGGACCCTGCCGATCGACGACACGCATTACCGCATCTACGTCGCCGGCCGCGTGCGCGAGGCGGGCGAGCTGCAGAAGTTCCGCTCCAAGTACAACGGCAAGACCTGGGATCAGCTCAGCGAGGCCGAGCACCAGCAATTCCCCGGTGACACCGAGGCGCAGGTCGGGCAGGGCGCGATCACCTTCCACTCGGAAGAGCACTTGATGTCGAGCGACCAGGGCGTGTCGATGCTGCGCATGCTGCTGCGCCGCCAGCTCGAGGCCGTGGCCCGCGGCGAGAACCCGGCCGGCACGGCCTTCACCGAGGCCGACGCTTATGTCCGCTTCGAGTCGGGGCAGTATCTCGAGGACGCGACGGCGGCTTAGGAGGGAGAATGCTCTGGTGGATCATCGGCGCGTTGGCGCTCGGCGGCGCTGGCTTCGGCGCCTGGCAATACTTCGCGACGTCCGGCAGTACGTCCGACTCCTCGACAGGCGACTCTTCGGACTCGGAGTCGACATCCGGCAGCGGCGACACGTCGTCCAGCGATTCGGGCGGTGGCGACTCGGGCGGCGGCGGCAGCGAGTAGGCGCGCTCAAGCCTTCAGCAGTTCGGCGTCGAGCTCACACCACACCGGCACATGGTCCGACGGTTCGGCGCGGCCACGCTCGGCCTTGTCGATACCGCAGGCGCGCAGCCGATCTGTAGCCTGCGGCGAGAGAAGCCAGTGGTCGATGCGCAGGCCGTTGTCCTTGTTCCAGGCGCCGGCTTGATAGTCCCAGAAGCTGTAGGCGTGCTCGCTCGGATGCAGCGTGCGATAGGCGTCGGTCATGCCGAGATTGAGCATGGCGCGAAACGCGCTGCGTGACTCGGGCCGGCAGAGCGCGTCGTCGGCCCAGCCGGCGGGATCGTAGACGTCCCGGTCGGTCGGGCAGACATTGTAGTCGCCGCCCATCACCAGCAACTCTTCCTCGCCCAGCAGCAAGGCGGCGCGCTCCCGCAGTCGGCGCATGAAGCCCAGCTTGTAGGGGAACTTCTCGGTATTCGCAGGATTGCCGTTGGGCAGGTAGATGCCAGCCACGCGCAGCGGACCGGCCGAGGTCGCGAACTTCGCCTCGACGTAGCGCGACTGCTCGTCGGTGTCGTCACCGGGCAGCGCGCGGGCGGTGACCTCGATCGGCGGCACGCGCGAGAGCAGCGCGACGCCGTTGAAGGTCTTCTGACCGATGACCTCGCATTTGTAACCGGCGCTCTCGATCTCGAGCCGCGGGAACTGCGGCTCCTGGCACTTGATCTCCTGCAGCACGACGACGTCGGGATTCGCGCGCTTGAGCCAGTCCGCGAGGTTGCCGACCCGCTTGCGGATCGAGTTGATGTTCCAGGTCGCGATTTTCATGGGGACATCATGCTTTACCTTCCCCCGGAGGGGGAAGGTGGCGCGCAGCGACGGAAGGGGGATGTCGAAGACGGACTCCTGCGTTCGTCTTCGACATCCCCCTTCCGCCCTTCGGGCACCTTCCCCCTCCGGGGGAAGGTAAAACAGCTAAACCGCGAACGAGGTGCCGCAGCCGCAGGACGATGTCGCGTTGGGATTGCGCACCTGGAACGAGGCGCCGACCATCTCGTCGACGTAGTCGATCTCGCTGCCCTTGATGAACTCCAGCGAGGTGCTGTCGATCAGCACCGTGGCGCCGTTCTTCTCGATCACCAGATCGTCGTCGTTGCGCTTGGTGTCGAAGTCGAAATTGTACTGGAAGCCCGAGCAGCCGCCGCCTAGCACGGCGACGCGCAGCATCGAGGGCTGGGCCTCGCGCGAGGCGAGGTAGGCGATGCGGCGGGCGGCGCTGTCGGTCAGGCCTACGCCGAGGGATTCGCTCATCTCTTGCTCTCCGGCGGCCGCCTGGGCCGCTGACGTCCTAAAGTGTCTCTAGATGTGGGGTGTTGACGCTTCCTGTCAACCTTATGCGGCGTAAGGGTTTGGGCGACCCAGCGCCCCTGTGGTAGGGTCCCGCCACAAGACGCACCATAAGGAAACCCATGGTCGACGCCCCTGCGGCCACACAAGCTCCGGCGCCCCTGCCGCTCTTTTACAAGCAGCCCCGGCCGCTGGACGCCAATATCCACAAGGCCAGCCGGCTCAAGGACAACGCCAGTTTCGCCTTCGCCCGGCGGGCCAATTCGGTGCCGATCAACGGCGTCGAGTTCGCCATTGCCCAGCGCCACTACCCGATCGTCTTCACCGGGACCGGCAAGCCGTTTCCCGCCGCCGTGATGGGGCTCAGGGTCGACGAGAACCTGTTCGTCGGCGACGACGGACGGTGGGTCGAGGGCATCTACGTGCCGGCCTATGTCCGGCGCTACCCCTTCGTCTTCATCGAGGCGCCTGAGGACAAGCTGATCCTGGCGATCGACGAGGGCAGCGGCCTGCTGGTCGACGAGGGCCCGCACAAGCTGTTCGACGAAGCCGGCAAGCCGACGCCGCTGGTCAACGGCGCGCTGCAGTTTTGCGGCGCCTACCAGGCCAATTTCAAGCAGTCCCTGGAGTTCATCGACGCGCTCGTCACACAGGATCTGCTGGTCGACAACCGTGCCAACGCGGTGCTGGCCAACGGCGAGCGGCTGACGCTCGGCGGCTTCAAGGTGATCGACGACGAGAAATTCAAGGCGGTGCCGGCCGTCGTGCTCGAGGCTTGGCGCAACCAGGGCTGGCTCGCCTGGATCTATGCCCATTTCTTCTCGCTGACGGGCTGGAATGGCCTGGCGGCGCTCGCCAGCAAGCGCCCGCCCGCCGTCGAGGTCGCGACAAAGCGCGGCTAGCCTTTATGACGGCTGGCGTCCCGCCGACCCCCCGGAGTCGAGCGGGCGCTTGCCGCGCATGGATGCGTCTGTTGCTCGACTACGCGCAGCGTTGAGTTGCTTCGGCTCCGGTGCCGCGTGAACCCAAGGGGAGCAGGTCATGAGCAAACTTGTCAGTATCGCTTTGTGTTTGGCGACCATGTCGCTGATGGCTGTTGGCCTCGGCCACGCCGAGACCATCAAGGCGAATCCCGCCGAGTCCAAAATCATCAAGCACAAACCTGCGGACTCCAAGATCATCAAAGCGAAACCTTCGGATCCCAAGAGCCAGAAGGTAAACCCCGGCGAGATCAAGACCATTAGGCCCTAGTCGCGGGCCGGCCCGGCACGCGTCGGCAGCGGCGCGAAATTCCAGCATGCGCATGCGTCTCGGCGATCAGCCTTGCTTGGCCTGCCGTGCCCGTACGCCTTCGCGGTAAAGGATGTAGAGGCCCGAGCCGATCACCAGCGGCAGGCCGTACCACACGCTGTCGCCCGGCAGCTCCTGGAAGAAGATCCAGCCGAAGCCGAAAGCGAAGATGATCGCGGTGTACTCGAAGGGCGCCAGCACCGAGGGCGGCGCCAGGCGCAGCGCGCGGGTCGAGAAGATCTGGCCGACGCCGCCCATCAGGCCGACCGCCGCCAGCCACAGCCAGTCCCAGCCCACCGGATCGCGCCAGTGCGTCGCCGGGTCGATCAGGCACAGGCCGCCGAACACCACCATGCAGGCGGTGCCGTAGTAGAACATCGAGGATTCGTCTCGGTCGGTGCGTGCGATACGCCGCAGGACGACGATGTTGAAGGCGTAGAGGAACGTCGCGCCCAGGGTGACCATGGAGACGATGTCGAGACCGGCGCCGGGATTGAGAATGATCATCACGCCGACGAAGCCGACACCGATCGCGCTCCAGCGGCGCCAGCCGACGTTTTCACCGAGGATCGGGATCGACAGCGCCGCCATGAAGAAGGGTGCGGCGAAGGAGATGGCATAGACATCGACCAGCGGCGCGCGCGGGAAGGCCCAGAAGAAGCCGAAGGTCGCCACCACGCCGCATACCGTGCGCAGCGACTGCCAGCCGGGTTGACGCGTGCGCAGCGCCGCGACGCCGACACTCATCGACATCATGATCAACAACGGGATGAAGGCGAGGGCGCTGCGGAACAGCAGGACCTGGGCCACCGGATAGCCGCTGCCCAGCCACTTCACCAGCGTATCCATCGCGGCGAACACCACGATGGCCCCGAACTTGGCGTAGATGCCGTAGACGACGTGCCGGTCGGTGGCGCCCAACGCGGTTTGACCGAACATGACGCGCGGCTTAGCACACTTTTCGACTTCGATCATACGGCAGTGCGGCTAATGTCACGCCGATGTCGTACGACCACCCCCTCATCCCTAACCCCTCTCCCGCGAGGGGCGAGGGGAACATGAGCTCCGAGTCTTCCTCCCCTCTCCCCTCGTGGGAGAGGGGTCGGGGGTGAGGGGGCTCGTGCACCGCGTTCACCGCTTCCTCACCGCGCGCCTGCCTTTGCTTGCGTCGCTGGTGGTGCTGGTCGGCGCGCTTGTCCTTCGCGCGGCTGATCCCGCCGTCGTCACGCGCCTGCGCGACGTTGCCTTCGACACCTTCCAGCGCATCAATCCGCGCGCCGTGCCCGAAGACATGCCGGTGCGCATCGTCGACATCGACGAGGCGGCGTTGGCGGCGCATGGCCAATGGCCCTGGCCGCGCACCGTGGTCGCGCGGCTGAACGACAGGCTGGTCGAGAAGGGCGCGCTGGTGATCGCCTATGACGTGATCTTCGCCGAGCCCGACCGCTCCTCGATCCCGCGCCTGGCGCGCGATCTGGCGAGCTTCACCGATCCCGAGACCCTGCAGCGCATCATCACGACGTTTCCCGACAACGACGTGGTGTTCGCCGCCTCATTGGCGGGATCGCGCAGCGTGCTGGGCTTCGGCTTCGAGCCGGTGGCGCGTGGCACGGCACCCCGGCGCAAGAACGGCTTCGCCGCCGCCGGCGACGATCCGCGCGGCTTCCTGCCGATCTGGCCGGGCTCGGTGAAGCCGATCGACATGCTGGAGCAGGCGGCGCGCGGCCTAGGCTCCGTCAACACCGACGCCGATCCGTCGAGCGACGCCGGCGTGGTGCGTCGCGTGCCGATGCTGTTCCGGCTGGGCGGGCAGAGCGAGCCCTATCCGGCGTTGGCGATCGAGACCCTGCGCCTGGCGCAGGATGCCAGCACCTATATCGCGAAGAGCTCCGGTGCCAGCGGTGAGGCCGCCTTCGGTACGCGCACCGGCTTCGTCTCGATCAAGGTTGGCCAGGTCGAGATCCCGACCGACGCGCAAGGCCGTGTCACGCTCTACGATTCCGGCCATCGCCCGTCGCGCTACGTCTCGGCCAAGGCGGTGCTCGACGGCAGCGTGCCGACCGACAGGCTCGACGGCCACATCGTCTTCATCGGCACCTCGGCGCTGGGCCTGAAAGATCTGCGCCACACGCCGATCGCGGCCAACGTGCCGGGCGTCGAGGTACATGCGCAGATCGTCGAGCAGATCCTGTCCGGCGTTTATCTGCTGCGGCCCGACTACGCCACCGGGCTGGAGCTGCTGTTCATCGCCGTGCTCGGCGCGCTGTTCGTCGTGCTGGTGCCGAGGCTGAGCGGCGGGCAGATGGCGCTGGTCGCGCTGGCTGGCATCACCATCGCCGTGCTCGGCCCGTGGCTCGCCTTTTCGCTGGGACGCCAGCTGATCGATCCGGTCTACCCGGCCGCAACCCTGGCGGCTGTCTACGCCGTCGGTTCGGCCTTCGGCTTCATGCGGGCCGAGGCCGAGCGCGCGCGCATCCGCGGCGCTTTCGGCATGTATCTCTCGCCCGACCTCGTGGCCCAGCTCGCGCGCCAGCCCGACCGGCTGAAGCTGGGCGGCGAGCAGCGCGAGATCACCGTGATGTTCACCGACGTGCGCGGCTTCACCACCATCGCCGAGCAGTTCGACCCGCAAGGCCTGGCGCTGTTCATGAACCGCTTCCTGACGCCGATGACCGACATCATCCTCGAAGCGCGCGGCACGGTCGACAAGTACATGGGCGACAACATCATGGCGTTCTGGAACGCGCCGCTGGATCTCGCCCATCACGCACGCCATGCCTGCGAGGCGGCGCTCGCGATGACCAAGCGGCTGGCCGAACTCGATATCGAGTGGCGGCGCGAGGCGCACGAGCAGGGGCGCAATCATATCCCCGTGATGATCGGCATCGGCCTCAACACCGGCGTCGCCTCGGTGGGCAATTTCGGCAGCACGCAGCGGTTTGCCTATACCTTGCTCGGCGATTCGGTGAATCTCGCGGCGCGGCTGGAAGGCCAATGCAAGACCTACGCGGTGGGCACGATCCTGGGCGAGGCGACCGCGAAAGCCGCGCCGGAATTCGCGCTGGTCGAGCTCGACCTGATCAAGGTCAAGGGCAAGACCGAGCCGGAGCGCATCTTCGCGCTGGCCGGCGACAAGACGATGGCAAGCACGCCCGAATTCGCGGCGTTGCTCGAGAAGCAGGAGGCGTTTCTGGTGGCCTACAGGGCAGGTGATTTCGAGGCGGCGCTCGAACGCGTGGGCGTGGCTCAGGCCGCCGCCGAGGCGGCGGGCTGGGTCAGCGGTTACTACGACGTGATGCGCCAGCGCGCCGAGACGTTGATCGCCGCCCCGCCGCCGATCTGGGACGGTGTCTTCGTGGCGACCGAGAAATGACGCGCCCCCAGGATCGCGTCGCCGCCATCGAGGCGGTGATCAGCCGCGAAGTCGGCCGTGGTGCCAAGCCGCTGATGGACGCGACGGCAGGCAATCTGCTGCGCGCTGTCGAGTCGATCGCCGAAGTGCACGCGCCGCGCATCGGCCTGATCACCGGCTTCGCCGTGCCGACAGAGCAGGGCCCACGCGCCGAGACCGACGGTCCCCCCGGCATGGCGCACATGGCGGCGGCCTTTCGCACCGCCGGCTGGCCGGTGCGGCTGGCCACCGACGCGCTCTGCGCACCGGCTTGTCGTGTTGCGTTAGCGTCGCTGCCGCGCGCCACCGACGTGCCGATCGACACAGAGGATTGCGCGACCGTCATCCGACGCTGGCTCGACGCCGGCATCACGCACGTGATCTCGATCGAGCGCTGCGGGCTCGCGCGCGACGGCAAGCCGCGTAACATGCGCGGCGAGGACGTCTCGTCCTTTACGCCACCGCTCGACGATCTGTTCCTGGCCGCCAAGTGGCGGCGCATCGCCATCGGCGATGGCGGCAACGAGATCGGCATGGGCAGCCTGCCGCTCGAGCTGATTGCCCGCACCGTGCCCAACGGCGAGCGCATCGCCTGCGCCACGGCGGCCGACGACCTGATCGTCGCCGGCGTGTCGAACTGGGGCGGCTACGCCATCGTCGGCGCGCTGGCGGCGGTGATGCCGGCGCTGGCGCCGGTGCTGCTTGAGTCGCTCACCGCCGAGCACGACCGGCGCCTCATTGAACGACTCGTGCGCGAAGGCGACACGGTCGACGGCGTCACGCGCGAGGCCGAAGCGACGGTTGACGGCATGCCGATGTCGGCACACGCTGAGGTGATCACCGCGATCCGCGCCGCGGCTATCGACTGAAGGCGGCGCGGGCGCGATCGAGTGCCAGCACCAGGATGCCGGCGGCGAGGCCCCAGAACGCCGAACCGAGTCCAAGGAACGTCACGCCCGCGGCGCTGACGGCGAAGGTGACCCCGGCGGCGTAGCGATGCGCCGGCTGTTCCAGCGCCACGCCCAGCGCGCCGATGAAGGGCGCGAGCAAGGCCAAGCCGGCGATGGTTGCCATCAGCGCCGGCGGCAGGGCGGCGAAGACCGCGACCAGCGAGGCGCCGAAGATTGCGCATAGGAGATAGCCAGCGGCGTAGAAGGGGCCGACCTGCCAGCGCTTGGCCGGATCGGGATGCGTATCGGGGCCGGTGCAGAGCGAGGCGGTGATCGCCGCGAGGTTGCTGGTGTGCGCGCCCAAAGGCGCGGTGAGCAGCGAGGCGAGCCCGGTGACGGCGAGGATCGGCCGCACGGGTGGCGCGTAACCGGCGGCGCGCAGCACAGCGAAGCCCGGCAGGTTCTGCGATGCCATGGTGACCAGGAACAGCGGTAGGCCCAGGCCGATCAGCGCCGCCGGATCGAAGGTCGGCGCGATGAGCTCGACATGCGAGAGGCCGACGCCCGACACGCCGCTCAGCCGGCCGGCGAGCCAGGCCCAGACGAGGCCGACCACGACGACGATCGGCACGGCGGCGATCGGCGCCACCAGCCGCAGCCCGAGGAACAGGCCGATCAGCACCAGCACGAAGAGCGGATCGCTGTTGATGCCGGCCACGGCGCCGATGACGAAGCGCAGCAGTACGCCGGCGAGCATGGCGCCGGCGATCGCCGGCGGGATGCGCTCGATCAGCGCCGCCAGCGGCTTGAGCGCGGCGCTGAGCAGGATCAGCGCGGCGGCGAACAGGAACGCGCCGACCGCCTGATGCGGATCGTAGACGCCGGGCATCGCCGCGATCAGCGCCGCGCCCGGCGTCGACCACGCCGTGACGATCGGCTGGCGATGCCGCCAGGTCAGCCACGCCGTCGTGCCGGCCATCGCCAGGCAGAGGCCTGTGACCCAGGAGGTGATCTGCCCCGGCGAGGCACCCACCGCGCGCGCCGCCTCGACGATCACCGCCAAGGTGCCGCCGAAGCCGACCAGCACCGCGACAACGGGCGAACCGATGAGGGAGAGACGCACGCACAATCTCCTTCCTTCTCCCCCGCGAATGCGGGGAGAAGGTGCCCGAAGGGCGGATGAGGGGCTTCGCGGGGCTTCAACAACGACGATGTTCGTCGTTGCACGAGGAAGCCCCTCATCCGCCTCGCTTTCGCTCGGCACCTTCTCCCCGCCTGCGCGGGGAGAAGGGAGCATGGCGCGCCTCATATCGCAGGGCGGGCGCGGGGCCGCAAGTCGGGGTAGAAGAGGGCTGATGCTGATCGAGACAGCCCGCCTGGGCCTGCGCGCTTGGCGTACGACGGACCGCGACGCCTTCGCGGCGATGAACAGCGATGCCGAGGTCATGGCCGACGAGGGCGGTCCGCTCGACCGTACCGCGAGCGATGCCAAGCTCGATCGCTATGCGGCGACCTTCGAGCGGCACGGCTTCGGCCGCTGGCTGATCGAAGATCGCGACGGCGGGTTCCTTGGCTATGCCGGTGTGATGCCATCGCCGCCCCGCCATCCGCTGGGCGAACATGTCGAGATCGGCTGGCGTCTCGTGCGAGCGGCCTGGGGCCGCGGCTACGCGACAGAGGCGGCGCGAGCGGCGCTGGACGACGCGCTCGGGCGGGCGGGTTTGCCGGAGGTGCTGGCCTATACCGCGCCTGACAATCTGCGCTCGCAGGCGGTGATGGAGCGGCTGCGGCTGTTTCGCGATCCGACACGGGACTTCACGGCCGACTACGGAAAGCAGAAGGGCTGGCGCGGTTTGGTCTGGGTGGCACGGCGCGGCTGACGGTTGCTCTGCCGGCGGGCGGCGGCTAGTACCGTCGCCGACCAACAGACGGACGACCCATGGCCACCGCGACCATCGCCGACACGCCCTACGCGCCGACCCATCCCGAGATCCGTGACGCGGTGCGCGCGCTTTGCCTGAAGTTCGACGGCGCCTACTGGCGCAAGCTCGATCGCGAGCGCGGCTATCCCACCGAGTTCGTCAAGGCGCTGACCGAAGCCGGCTGGCTGTCGATCCTGATCCCCGAGGAGTATGGCGGCGCCGGGCTGGGCATCTCGGCGGCCAGCGCCGTGCTCGAGGAGATTCACAGGGCCGGCTGCAACGCCGCGGCCTGCCACGCGCAGATGTACATCATGGGCACGGTGCTCAGGCACGGCAGCAAGGACCAGAAGCAGCGTTACCTGCCCAAGATCGCCTCGGGCGAGATGCGCCTGCAGGCCTTCGGTGTCACCGAGCCGAGCAGCGGCACCGACACGCTCAGCCTGCGCACGACGGCGGTGAAGAAGAACAACAGCACCTACATCGTCAACGGCCAGAAGGTTTGGACCAGCCGCGCCGAGCATTCCGACCTGATGCTGCTGCTAGCGCGCACCACGCCCAAGGACCAGCAGGCCAAGGCCAAGCGCACCGAGGGCCTCTCGGTGTTCCTGGTCGACATGCGCGAGACGCTCAACAAGGGCCTCACCATCCGGTCGATCCGCACGATGATGAACCACAACAGCACCGAGGTGTTCTTCGACAACATGGAGGTCCCGGCGGAGAATTTGATCGGCGAGGAGGGGCAGGGCTTCCGCTACATCCTCTCGGGCATGAACGCCGAGCGCGTGCTGATCGCCTCGGAGTCTATCGGCGACGGGCGCTGGTTCATCGAGAAGGCGGTGAACTACGCCAAGGAGCGCAAGCTGTTCGGCCGGCCGATCGGTCAGAACCAGGGCGTGCAGTATCCCATCGCCCGCGCCTACACCCAGATCGAGGCCGCCGACCTGATGGTGCGCAAGGCCGCGGCCCTGTTCGAGGCTGGCGTCAACGCCGGCGCCGAGGCCAATATCGCCAAGATGCTGGCGTCGGAAGCGGCCTGGGCCTGCGCCGAGATGTGCGTGCAGACGCATGGCGGCTTCGGCTTCGCCGAGGAATACGACATCGAGCGCAAGTTCCGCGAGGCGCGTCTTTACACCGTGGCGCCGATCTCGACCAACATGGTGCTGAACTTCGTCGCCGAGCATGTGCTGGGATTGCCGCGCTCGTATTGACGCAGGCGGCGGATCAGAACATCGCCGTCTTGAGCCACGCCCACGCCTGACCCAGCCACGCGCCGACCATCGCCGGCGCTTCGCGGTAGACGGTCAGCAGCACGACGGTCCACACGGCGGTGCAGGCGGTGAAGATCCAGGTGAGGATCGCCATCACGCCGTCGCGCTCCAGTAGCGCCAGCGCGAAGAACATCACCGCCCAGGCCGGGAAGAAATTGTCGAACGGAATGGGCAGCGCCAGCACCAGCGCGTTGGCCAGCGCGGCGATGGTCAGCGCGAGCCGCGAGGTGTCACGCGTCCAGCCGCCCAGCCTTGGCCGTACGCGACGCTCGAGCCAGTCGAGTCGCGGGCGCGCCTTGATCATGAATCGCTGCAGGCGCGAGCGCGGCAGTGCCTTGTTGCCGATGAAGCGCGGCAGATGCGCCGACGGCTTGGCCATCAGCATCTGCATCAACACGATACAGATCGGGATGCCGGTGATGGTCGACAGCCAGGGGATGCCGGTGGGGATGCAGTTGGGCAGGTCGAAGACGGCGACGACCAGCGGATAGGAGCGTCCGCGCATGCCATCGAGCAGCGCCTGGATGCTGACCGTTTCCTGTGGGGGGCCGGCGAACAGCCTGTCCATGGTTTCGGCAAGCGGTTCGCGCCGGGTGGCGTCGTGGGGGGAATCCGGGTTCACGCGGCTACGGTAGAGGCAAGCCTGTGACAGCGGCAAGCGCGACGGTGCTGGCGGGGCGCGCGATCGTTCGCGTGGCGTGATTTCTTCCTCCCTTTCCCCCTCCCGAGGGAAGGTTGAACTGCGGAATTGGCGGGTTTGCGGTGTCGCCGGGCTGGCGTATCTATCGGACGACCTATCTTTCGACGGGAGCGGAAGCCATGCGGGCGATGATCAGCGACAAGCCGGGCGCGCCGGAAAGCCTCGAGCTACGGGACATGCCGTCGAAGCCCGTGGGCAAGGGCGAGGTGCGCGTCGCCGTGCATGCCGCCGGGGTGAACTTCCCCGACACCTTGATCATCGCCGACAAGTACCAGTTCAAGCCGCCGCGGCCGTTCGCGCCCGGCCATGAGGTCGGCGGCGTCGTCACGGAGCTGGGCGAGGGCGTGAGCGACTACGCCGTCGGCGACCGCGTGATCGGCATGATCGGCCATGGCGGCTATGCCGAGGAGGCGGTGATCCCGACCGCCAACCTGCTGCCGATGCCGGCGAACATGTCGTTCGAGGAGGGCGCGGCCTTCACCATGACCTACGGCACCAGCTACTACGCGCTCAAGCAGCGCGGCGATCTGCGGCCGGGCGAGACCCTGCTGGTGCTGGGCGCCGCCGGTGGCGTCGGCCTGACCGCCGTCGAGCTGGGCGCGCTGATGGGCGCCAAGGTGATCGCCGCCGTCGGTTCCGACGAGAAGATGGAGATCTGCCGCAAGTACGGCGCGACGATGTTCGTCAACTACGCCAAGGAGAAGATGCGCGACAAGGTCAAGGACCTGACCGACGGCAAGGGCGCCGACGTGATCTACGACCCGGTGGGCGGCGACGCCTTCGACGAGTCGGTGCGCTGCATCAACTGGCTGGGCCGTCTGCTGGTGATCGGCTTCGCCTCGGGCCGCATCCCCTCGCTGCCGGCCAATCTCGCGCTCCTGAAGAGCTGCGACGTGCGCGGCGTGTTCTATGGCGCCTGGCGCGCACGCGAGCCGAAGGCCGCGCTGCAGAACTTCTCGGAGATGTTCGACTGGGTGCGCCAGGGCAAGATCAAGCCGCACATCTCCATGACGTTCCCGCTGGAGAAGGCGCCCGAGGCGATGAACGCGCTGCTCTCACGCAAGGCGACCGGCAAGGTCGTGATCAAGGTGCGCTGATGTCGTTCAATCGCCTGAAGGGCAAGGTCGCGATCATCACCGGCGCGGCCTCCGGCATCGGCGCCGCCAGCGCCAAGCTGTTCGCGGAGGAGGGCGCGCAGGTCCTCGCCGTCGATCGTCCGGGCAGCGCCATCGACAGCGTGCACGCGGGAGAGACGTCGATCGCGCCGCTGGGTTGCGACATCACTGATGACGACGCGCCGAAACGGATCATCGGCGCGGCGCTGGAGCGCTTCGGCGCCATCGACATCCTGTTCAACAACGCCGGCGTCAGCGGTCGCGCCTTCGCCGAGGAGATGACCGACGAGATGTGGGACCGGGTCATGGGCGTCAACGTACGGGCCATGTTCCGCACGTGCCGCGAGGCCATCCCGCATCTGCGCAAGCGGGCCGAGGAGAAGGGGCGCGCGCGCATCATCAACACCGCCTCGGTGATGGCCTTCGACACCGATTACGGTCTGTCGGCCTATTGCGCCTCGAAAGCCGGCGTCGCCGGGCTGACGCATACCTTGGCGCTGGAACTCGGCAAGTTCCGCATTACCGCCAACTACATCCTGCCCGGCGCGGTCTACACAGGAATGACCAAAGGCGGTTTCGACAACCCCGAGATCGCCGCGATCTGGGCCAAGAAGGCGGCGCTGCGCCGGCTCGGCCAACCCATCGACCTTGCCCGTGGCGCGCTGCTGCTGGCCTGCGATGAGTCCGACTTCATCACCGGCCACGGCCTGGTGGTCGATGGCGGGCTGACCTTGCGGACCTGATTGCCTTCCCCGGAGGGCAGGGCCATCGCATGTGGCTTTCTATCCTTCTCCCCGCGAAGGCGGGGAGAAGGTGCCGAGCGTCAGCGAGGCGGATGAGGGGCTTCCTCGCGCGACGAAAAATGCAGTTGTTGTTGAAACTCCGAGAAGCCCCTCATCAGCCCTTCGGGCACCTTCTCCCCGCCTTCGCGGGGAGAAGGAAGCCTCTCGCGATCCATATGCGATCACCCTGTCCCGGACGGGGAAGGGATGATCACTTCATATCCTTCACGTAGCTGTTGATGTCGGGGATCTCCTTGATCAGCCCGCGCGCCTTGAGGAACATCGCGAACCGCTCGTAGCGGAAGCGGTCGAGCGCGGCGGGGTCTGACGCGAGCAGCGGCAGCGTGTCCTTCCAGGCGCGCCGGTTGAGCTCGTTGGCGACTTCCTTGCCGCCGTACTGCTCGAACGCCTTCCACGCCGCGTCGGGATTGGCGCGCAGCCAGAGCGTCGCCTCGCGGATGGCCGCCAGCAGGCGCTTGGTCTTGGCGACGTCGAGCGTCTCCTTTTTCGCCACCAGCACCAGCTCGTCGTACATCGGCACGCCGTGCTTCTCGACCAGGAAGGCGGTGCCCTTCATGCCCTCGATCTCGAGATCGTTGAGCTCGAAGTTGCGGAAAGCGCCGATCACCGCGTCGACCTGCCTGGTCTTCAGCGCCGCGGTCAGCGCGAAGTTGACGTTGACCAGCGTGACATCCTTCAGCTTCAGCCCGTAGGTCTCGAGCATCGCCGCGAGCGTGACCTCCTCGAAGCCGGCGACCGAGAAGCCGATCTTCTTGCCCTTGAGGTCGGTGATCTTCTTGATCGGTCCGTCGGCCAGCACGACCAGCGAGTTCAGCGGCTGCGCCACCAGCACGCCGACGCGCACCAAAGGCACCTTGTCGGCGACCATCATCTGCAGCTGCGGCTGGTAGGAGACGGCGTAGTCGCCCTTGCCGGCGGCGACCAGACGCGGCGGCGCGCTGGGGTCGGACGGCACGATCAGCTCGACCTCCAGCCCGTGCTTGGCGAACATGCCCTGCGTCTTGGCGATCACCAGCGCGGCGTGGTCGGGGTTGAGGAACCAGTCGAGCAGGATGGTCACCTTGTCCTGGGCGCGCGCCGCCGACGGCAGGGCGACCATGACGGCGAGCAACGCCGCCGCGAGGAAACGAATGACGGTCATCGGTGACCTCCTGAAGCGACCAGATGCAGATCGATGACGGCATTAACCGCCAACGCGTTGAAGATGCAACGATTCGCAGGTACGGTGAATGGGACGGGCGGTCGACCCCGGCCGCCTTCAAACGCCGGAGAGCGCTGATGTCGATGAATCAACTGCCACCGCCCGCCGCCGGGCCGGGCGACGTGCCGTTCAATACCGTGGATTCCGGGCGCGGCGTCGAGTGGCTGAAAGGCGGATGGGCGGAGTTCATCGCCAATCCCGGCATCTGGGTCGCCATCGCGCTGATCTACGGCATCGCGGCCTTCGTGCTGAACTTCATTCCCTTCATCGGTGGCCTGGCCGTGGCGTTGCTGACGCCGGTGATCGTCGGCGGCCTCATGCTGGGCTGCCGCGCCCGCGCCTCGGGCGGCAAGGTGCAGATCGAGCACATGTGGGCCGGGTTCCAAGGCCCGGTGGCGCAGTTGATCATCATCGGCGGCGTGACGCTCGGCGTCGGCATCCTGATCGGCCTGCTGATGGCCGTGGTCGTCGGCGGCGCGATGATGGGTGGCATGGCGGCCGGCTCGGGCGGCGTGGCCATGGGCGGCATGTTTGTCGGCTTCATCCTGTCGCTGGTGCTGATCGTCCCGCTGGCCATGGCGACCTGGTTCGCTATCCCGCTGGTGGCGATCCGCGGCGTCGATGCGATCACCGCGCTGAAGAGCAGCTTCAAGGCTTCGCTCGCCAATCTCGTGCCGCTGATCGTGCTGGGCGTGATCTACGGCGTGCTGATCTTCATCGCCTCGCTGCCCTTCGGCCTGGGCCTGCTGGTCGTGCTGCCGATGATCTGGAGCTCGCAATACGCCGCGTTTCGCGACGTCTTCGGCGGCTGATCCTCTCCTTACCCCACCTTCCCCCGCTAGCGGGGGAAGGTGGCGCGTAGCGCCGGATGGGGGTGGATCTCGTGGCCAGACGTGATCTGCGAGAGACATCTCCTTCGTCTTCGGCGGCCACCCCCATCCGCCCTTCGGGCACCTTCTCCCGCCAGCGGGGGAAGGTCTGCTTGTAATCCGCGCTATCATAGCCGCGCCTCGCCACTCTGCGGCTCGTCGCTGGGCAGCCAGCGCGTCAGCCGCGCCATCACCGCGTCGACGGTGAAATAGAGCGTCACCCCCAGTATCCCCAGCACGATCAACGCCGCGAACGCCAGCGTGGTCTGGCCGCGCCCGAGCTGCTGCATCATCAGATAGCCCAGCCCGGCGCTGGCGCCGACCCATTCGCCGATCACCGCGCCGATCGGCGCCACCGAAGCGGCGACGCGCGCACCCGTGGCGAAGGCCGGCAGCGCGGCGGGCAGGCGGATGCGCAGCAGCACGGCACGCGGCGGCGCGTCCATCACCCGCGCCAGATCGAGCCAGCCCGGATCGACGCGGCGCAGCCCGTCATAGAGGCTGCTGGCTACGGGGAAGAAGATCACCAGGCTGGCCATCGCTACCTTCGAGAGCATGCCGTAGCCTAGCCATAGCACCAGCAGTGGCGCGATAGCGAAAACCGGTACCGCCTGGCTCAGCACGATGATCGGCAGGCCCCAGGGCCTCAGGCCGGCGAAGCGGGTCAGCAGCAGGGCGATGCCGGCGCCCAGCGCCATGCCCAGAATCAGGCCCAGCACGATCTCCGCCGCCGTGTGCAGGCCGTGGAACAGCAGCGTGTCACCGCGGTCGACAAACTCGACGGCGACGCGAGACGGCGCCGGCAGGATGAAGTGCGGCAGCGCCGCGAGATGCACCAACGCCTCCCACGCCAGCAACAGGCCAGCGGCGATGAGGAGGGGGCGTATGGCTTTCATTTCTTCCCCCGGAGGGGGAAGGTGGCGCGCGCAGCGCGACGGAAGGGGGATGTCGAAGACGAACGCAGGAGTCCGTCTTCGACATCCCCCATCCGCCCTTCGGGCACCTTCCCCCTCCGGGGGAAGGTAAGGTTCCGACTCCTCCTCATGCCGGCACTGCGAAGGCGTGGGCGTCGGCGAGGCGGCGCATCAGTTCGGCCTGGATCTTCAGGGTCTCGGCCGCCGTCGCGTCGCGCGGCGGGTCGCCGGCCGGTTCAAGGGGCGTGCCCAGGTTCGCCGGCGCGCCGGCCATGACGTGGATGCGGTGGCCGAGCCGCGCGGCTTCGAGCGGGTCGTGGGTCACCAGCAGCACGGTGCGACCCGACAGCATGCGGGCGGCGAGGTCCTGCAGCGACAGCCGCGTGATGGCGTCGAGCTGGCCGAAGGGCTCGTCCATCAGCACCACCGGCCGCTCCTCGACCAGGGTGCGGGCCAGCGCCACGCGATGGCGCATGCCGCCCGACAGCGTCGCCGGCAGGTCGCTCTCGCGGCCGGCGAGGCCGGTCTGGGCCAGCAGGCCGAGCGCGCGCTCGCGGGCCGCCTCCAGCGCGACCGCATCGCCACGCAGGCGATAGCCGATCACGACGTTGCCCAGCGCATCGAGCCACGGCATCAGCAGGTCGGTCTGCGCCATCCAGGCGACCCGGCCGGCGAGTGGCTCGCCGTCGGCGGCGGCGATGCGGGTGGGCGGTTCGGGTGGCAGCAGGCCGGCGATCAGGCGCAGCAGCGAGGTCTTGCCGACGCCGCTGGGCCCCAGCAGGCAGGTCGTTCGTCCGGCCGGCAGCTCGAGCGACAGGTCGTCGAACAGCCGTCGCCCGGCGAAGGCGAAGCGTGCGCGCTCGATATGGATGGAGGGTGCCGCTCCAGGCGGCACGGACACAGACATTGTTCACCCGTCCCTACGCCGGTTCGAACCGGATCAGGTTCCAGGGGTCGTCCCTTTGCAGGACCTCTCAGCCGCGAACGGCTCCCCCCGGTGATTCCATGACACTATGGTGACGGTGTCACAGGCGGGCAAGGGCCTTTGTTCCGCCGCGGAGCTGTGGCTAGGATCACCGAAATGATCGATCCCCTCCGCCTTGTTCGTTCCGTCGGCATCGCCGTCCTGTTGGTCGCCGCACTGATATCCACCGCGCTCGCCCAGCAGCCGCCGGCGCCGCCCGACCAGGTCTTCGAGCGCTCGAAACTGGTGATCGACACGGCCTCGGGCCCGCGCGAGTTCGACGTCGAGCTGGCGCTGACGCCGGCGCAGCAGCAGCGCGGCCTGATGCTGCGCAAGTCGATGGGCCCTTACGAGGGCATGCTGTTCGATTTCGGCGAGCCACGGCCGATCACCATGTGGATGGCCAACACGCTGATCGCGCTCGACATGCTGTTCATCGCGCCCGACGGCACGATCCGCCACATCCACGCCAACGCCGAGCCGCTGTCGACGCGCACGATCGAGTCGGGCGGCCCGGCCAAGGCGGTGCTGGAGATCAACGGCGGCGCCGCGCGGATGCTCGGCATCCGGCCGGGCGACATCGTGCGCCACCCGATGTTCGGCAATGTGAAATAGTGCCGCGGCGACGCCGTCGTCTGGCGGCGGCAGTGCATGCCTAGGTGATAGCTTTCGTCAGTGGCTCTCGATGTACAACCGTGCCTTCGAGAGGTCGCCCTTCTCCAGGCTCTTCGCGTCGATGACGACATAGTAGGCCCCGACATCGGCCCACAACCAATTCATCGCGCCGTCGCTTCCTATCTCGAACAGTCGCAGGTCTTCCGTCGGACCATCGGGAATGCCCCACTGGACGTCGACGTCATGATAGCCGCCCATGCGGTGGGGTAGATCGCTGACGCGGCATCGCCAGTAGGGCTCGAATGTCGAGAGCACCGATGGCGGAATCAGCGGCCTCAGGCGGGCGTCGACATAGTAGTCCGCGACGAGTTCGAAGTTCGCCTCACATCTGTCAGGATAGACGCCGATCTGCTTCTCCTCGAGGACATAGAGCCACTCGCCGCCCTTCCACACCCGGTCCGTGGTGAAGTAGCGGAAGATATCGCGCTTCAGGCGCTCCTGGAGCGCTTGCCATGCCGCGACTGGCATGGGGGTGTCGAGGTCATGGGTCATGATGGAGGCACGCTCGCGGGCGATGCGCTCGCAAGCCGATGTGCGCCAGGCACGATACCGCCGATCGGCCTCATGCAAATGCTCGATGATCGCGTCAGGTGTGGGGTGGCGTTCGAGAAATGCGGCCAGCGCCGCGCGTTCTTCTCTGATATGCGGCAATTCGGAGACCTCGGCGTACTGTTCGTCGAACTCGGCCAGGATGGTCTTGACATGGCCCGGCTCGCGCAGCTGCGAGACGAAGCCCTCGTCGAGCTCCAAGTTGGATAGGGACCCAGCGAGAGGTCGTTCGCAGACGTTCAGCACATAGAGAGCGCCCCGCCAGGTAAACGGCTGCGGATCCCGTGGCGCCTGGTGTGCAACGGGCAGCCCCTCGTCCTGGAGGATCTCCAAGTCGGAGGCGGTGTCGCGCGTTGGGTCGTCTTCTTCCTCTAGCGCCTCGTCGGCCATAGGAACCAGATCCACCGGCCAGCGCCGCCAGGCCGACGGTATGTCGGCCGGTGAGCGGCAATATCCGTAGCCGTCCGACCCGCGATGCTTGCCATCGTCCACGGGACCGAGATCGACCGGCGCCGCGCGCTCCGGCCCAAGCGATTCAATGTGCAGCACGCTTAGGGCATCGGGCCCAAGCGGCGGGAAGTGATTTGGATCGATGAACAGTAGCAGCCATCCGTGACGGGGTCCGAGCCCACCCCAGAGTTGCGGCGGAAGGTCGGCGCAGGCGATCTGGGCGACGAAATGCAGGGGGCGTTCGCCCCTCTGCGGATACTCGGCCGAGATCGATCGCGGCCACGCGACATGCTCGGGCATCATCGGCAAGCCGCCAAGCCAGGACCGTGGTGCTTCGGCCCGCGGTGGAACCTGCCGCCTCAGGCCAACGGAAACGCTCCCGATTTCGCGCGGCAGCTCGTCAGATGGCGGTTTCTCGGATGAGTTCATGACTACTATAATACCGAGAATATTATGGACTGACCACCAACCTAAACATGTAGCGACCTAGGCCGCTGCCTTCACCAGTTCGGCATCCTTCTCGAACACGCGCTTCAGCGCCGGCCGTTCCATGAGGCGGTGGCCGTAGGCCTCGAACTCCTTCCGGGCCGGAATGGCTTTCGTCATCGTGCCCCACTGGATGTTGGAGCCGATGATGACGTCGGCGGCGGTAAAGGTATCGCCCAGGATCCATGGGCCCTCGGACACCGCTGCGGCCGCCACCTCCATCGTCGTGTCGAAGCTGCCGTAACCCAGCGCACCGGGTTCCGCGCCCTCGCGCTTGAACATGCGATCGATGATCGCCGGCTCCATGCAGCTGGGGCCGAAGAACATCCAGCGAAGGTAGGGGCCGCGACGTGAATCGCCCAAGGCTGGCGCGAGCTGCGCCTTGGGATAGGCGTCCGCGAGATAAGCGCAGATCGCCGCGGCCTCGGTGATCACGACGCCTTTGTGACTGATCGCTGGCACCTTGCCCATGGGATTGATCGCGAGGTAGCCCGGCGTCTTGTGCTCGTTCTTCTTCAGGTTGAGCACATGCATGTCGAAGGGTTGACCGAGTTCCTCCAGCATCCACTGCACGATGATCGAGCGCGATTGCGGCGCGTGATAGAAGACAATGTCGTTGGCCATCGGTTCCTCCCGTTGCTTTGTGGACGTCCGGGAGATAGGGAGCTCAGCGCTTCACCGCCAGGGTGATGCCGTCGCCCAACGGCACGAGCGCCAGGTCGATGCGCTGGTCGGCGTGCAGCTTGGCATTCAGGGCCTGCAAGGCCCGGGTGTCTTCCGAACTGCTCTCGCCCTCGGCGACCTGGCCGTTCCACAGCACGTTGTCGAACATCATCAGCCCGCCGGTGCGCAGCAGCTTGAGGCAGCGTTCGTAGTAGCCGTCGTAGTTGCTCTTGTCGGCGTCGACGAAGGCCATGTCGAAGGTGCCGGCCTGGCCCTCGCGTAGCAGCGCATCGAGCGTGTCGAGCGCCGGCGCGATGCGCAGATCGATCTTGTGGACGAGACCGGCCTCTTGCCAGTAGCGCCGGCCGATCGCGGTCCATTCGTCGCTGACGTCGCAGGCGATCAGCTTCCCGTCCGAAGGCAGCGCCTCGGCGACGCAGAGCGCGGAGTAGCCGGTGAACACGCCGATCTCCAGCGCGCGCTTGGCGCCGATGGCGCGGGTCAGCAGTGCCATGAATTGCCCCTGGTCGGCGGCGATCTGCATCATGCCCCAGGGCAGCCGCGTGGTTTCCTCGCGCAGCCGCTTCTTCAGGTCGCTGTCGCGCAGCCAGTTGGCGGTGGCGTAATCGTCGAGCGCGCCGGTGAGCAGGGTGCGTTTGGGCATGGTGATCCTCCCCAGCGTCGTCCTGAGCGCAGCGAAGGACCTGGCGGTAGTGTCAACGGACACGGCGCAAGTGTGTGACCGCGATACCGCTGGATCCTTCGCTGCGCTCAGGATGACGGGTGTGTTGGCACACTGGCATGTGCCCGCTACGCCCGCTAGCATCCGCGCGCGAACGAGACTTGGGGGAGCGCATGGCCGAGACGTTGACCGACATCGAGATCGCCCGCCGGGCCACGCCGCGGGCGATCCCCGAGGTCGCCGCGAAGCTCGCGATTCCCGCGGCCGCGCTGGAGCCCTATGGCCGCACCAAGGCCAAGCTCGATCTCGCCGCCATGCCCGACCTTGCCACCGCCAAGAGCGGCAAGCTGATCCTGGTCACCGCGATCAACCCGACGGCGGCGGGCGAGGGCAAGACGACCACGACCATCGGCCTGGGCGACGCGCTCAACCGCATCGGCAAGAAGACGGCGATCGCGCTGCGCGAGCCGTCGCTGGGGCCGTGCTTCGGCCAGAAGGGCGGCGCCACCGGCGGCGGTTACGCCCAGGTGATCCCGATGGCCGAGATCAACCTGCATTTCACCGGGGACTTCCACGCCATCACCACGGCGCACAATCTGCTCGCCGCGATGCTCGACAACCACATCTACTGGGGCAACGCGCTGGGCATCGATTCGCGCCGCGTCTACTGGCCGCGCGTCATGGACATGAACGACCGCGCGCTGCGCGATCTGGTGCTGAGCCTGGGCGGCGTCGCCAACGGCTTCCCGCGCCAGGGCCGCTTCGACATCACCACGGCGTCCGAGGTGATGGCGATCCTCTGCATGGCGCGTGATCTCGCCGATCTCGAAGCGCGGCTGGCGCGCATCGTCGTGGCCGAGACGCGCGACGGCAAGCCGATCACCGCCGCCGACCTGAAGGCCGCCTCGGCGATGGCGGCGATCCTCAAGGAGGCGGTGAAGCCCAACATCGTGCAGACCCTCGAAGGCAATCCCGTGCTGATCCATGGCGGGCCCTTCGCCAACATCGCGCATGGCTGCAACTCGGTGATCGCCACGACGGCGGCGCTGCGCCTGGCCGACTATGTCGTCACCGAAGCCGGCTTCGGCGCCGATCTCGGCGCGGAAAAATTCCTCGACATCAAATGCCGCGCCGCCGGACTGAAGCCCGACCTCGCGGTGGTCGTCGCCACGGTGCGCGCGCTGAAGCTGCATGGCGGCGCCGATGCCAAGCAGCTCGGCACCGAGGACGTCGGCGCCGTCGAGCGCGGCATCGCCAACCTGCTGCGTCATGTCGAGAATCTCGGCAAGTTCGGCCTGCCGGTGCTGGTGGCGATCAACCGCTTCACGTCGGATACGCTGGCGGAACTGGCGCTGATCGAGAGCGCCTGCGCCAAGGCGGGCGCGCGCGCGATTCTCTGCGAGCACTGGGCAAAGGGCGGCGCCGGCGCCGAGGCGTTGGCACGCGAGGCTGTGGCGGTGATCGACAGCGGACGCGCCAACTTCAAGCCGCTCTACGGTGACGATCAGCCGTTGCTGTCGAAGATCGAGACCATCGCGAAGGAGATCTATCGCGCCGGCTCGATCGCGCCGACCTCGGCGGTGCGCAAGCGCGCCAAGGCGCTGGAGGACGCCGGCTACGGCAAGCTCCCGGTCTGCATCGCCAAGACGCAGTATAGCTTCTCCGCCGACCCCGAATTGCGCGGCGCGCCGTCAGGCCATTCGCTGCCGATCCGCGAGCTGCGCCTGAGCGCCGGCGCCGGCTTTGTCGTCGCCATGGCCGGCGAGATCATGAGCATGCCCGGCCTGCCGCGCGTGCCGGCGGCGGAGCGGATCCGGCTGCTCGCCGACGGCGAGATCGACGGGATTTTCTAGCCGGCGACCCGCCCTCGCGCTGGCAGGGGCTTGGACTATGGTCCGCCGGCGCTGAGGGCGCCCCTGTCCCGTGGCGCGCGCCGACCAGGCATCCGAGCCGGCGGCCGCATATCGAGGCCGCGCCGACGATCCGCGCCCTGGGGTCGTTCTGCAATCCTGGCGTTTGTCGAGTTCGGCCTGCTACGCCATTTCGGGCCGAGTATCGCTGCCGACTGCCCCGCAGGGAATGGCAATGCGAGCCCTGCTCGGTCCGTCCCAGGCGGAACAAACAGTGCGCCGGCGCTAATGTTGCCGATCGCCGCGTGGCAGACGCAAAGAGTTCGAGCGATGTGTTCCAGCGGCAGCCGTTTTGGTGGTCAACGCTCTGCCGAGAGTTCCAGAAGGCGCCCGGCATGCAACTCGCGCGCGCTTGCGCCGTTCTGCCTGACAAGAAATCGCAAGCGAGAAGGCCATGCCCATCGATTCTCCCAACCGCGCCGGGAACGTGCAGACCAACCTCCCGCCCGCGCACCGCGAGGCTTTCGACGTCCTCAAGCTGGAGCCGATGGCCGATGACGAAGCCGACGCCGAGTGGCTGCGGCTACCGGAAGCCTGGCACATGCATTGAGCCCAGCGGGCGTGCCGGCCTCGGATGACAAGGCCGATACGCTCGCTGTCGAGCCAATGACCTTGGTCGATGACGTCCCAGCGACGCGGCTGGGACGGCTATGGCGCATTACGCGCTTGGCGGGTGAGGCGTTCATCGAGGACGACGCCTGGAGCCGCGGCGCGGCGATCGCCTATTTCACGCTGTTCTCCATCGCACCCGTGCTGCTGGTGGTGATCGCCGTTGCCGGGCTGGTGTTCGGCCGCGAGGCTTCGCAGGGTGCCGTCGTCGAACAACTCGCCGGACTGATGGGTGTGAAGACCGCCCAGGCCCTGCAGGAGATGATCCGCAGCGCCGACGAAAGCATGAACGGCGTGTGGGCGACGGTTATCGGCTTGGTCAGCATTGTGCTGGCGACGTCGGGCGTCTTCGGCGAGGTGCAGTCAAGCCTCAACAAAGTCTGGCAAGCCACAGGCAAGCCTCGTAACGGACTCTCGCGCCTGCTGCGCGCGCGTGCTCTCAGCCTGGGGTTGGTCGTCGGCTTCGGCTTCGTGCTGATCGTCTCGCTGGCCACCAATGCGGCCTTGGCGGCGCTGTCGGACTATGCGCGGGCGCAGTTCCCGGCTCTGGAAATCGTCCTGGGCATCGTCGACTTCGTGCTGTCTATCGGTCTGACTGCGGCGCTGTTCGCCGCCATGTACAAGGTGCTGCCGGACGCGCCGGTTGCCTGGAGCGAAGTAGTCGTGGGCGCGCTGATTACCACGGGCCTGTTCCAGGTTGGCCGGTACCTCATCGCGCTCTACATCGGCCGCAGCGACATCGCCTCGAGCTTCGGCGCCGCCGGTGCGCTGATCGTGCTGCTGCTGTGGATATTCTACTCGGCGCAGATCTTCCTGCTTGGTGCAGAATTCACCTGGGCGTGGGCCAAGGTCACGCGCGCCCGCCGGGCCGCGGTCCACGCGGCGGCGCGGCGCTGAAGCACGATCCCGAGTCTGCTACTAATCCGCGCTGTGTTCGGGATGCCAGAGGTGAATCCCCATGTCCAACACCACCATCTACCGCGCGCGGCGCATCCTGACGATGAATCCCTCGAACCCCGAGGCGACGCACGTCGCGGTACGCGATGGGCGGATCCTTGGCGCCGGGCCGCTCGAGGATCTCAAGGGCTGGGGCGAGCACACGCTTGATGAGCGTTTCGCCGATAAGGTGCTGATGCCGGGCTTCGTCGAGGGTCACAGCCATGCCTATGAGGGTGGCGTGTGGGCGTATCCTTACGTGGGCTTCTTCGATCGGTTCGCGCCTGACGGTACGCGGCACACGGGGCTGAAGAACATCGCGGAGGTCACGGCCCGGCTGCGCGAGATCGAGGCGGCGATGCCCAGGGACGGCAAGCCGCTGCTCGCCTGGGGCTTCGACCCGATCTATTTCGGCGGCCGGCGCATGGAGATCGACGACCTCGACCAGGTCACCACCGAGCGGCCGGTGCTGGTGATCCACTCCAACTTCCACGTGCTCAACGTCAATACGCCGGTGCTGCGCGCGGCCAATATCGACCGGCGCAGCAACGTGCACGGCGTGGTCAAGGACTGGGGCGGCGAGCCCACCGGCGAGCTGCAGGAGATGACCGCGAAGTACATGGCCTACCGCGCCAGCGGCATCAACATCGCCGCCGTGCTGTCGGACGAGGCCGCGGTCTGGCGCTTCGCGCGCGTGGCGCAGCTCGCCGGTGTGACCACGGCGACCGACCTGCACAACGAGCTGCCGGAGAGCACGGTCGACGGCTATCTGCGCGCCAGCGCCAGCGCCGAGTTCCCGATCCGCCTGTTGCCGGCCTTTGGCGCGGCGTCGGTGCCGCCGGAGCAGGGCGTGGCGCGCATCAAGGCCTTGATTGGACGCAACAACGAGCGGCTGCGCTTCGGCCTGATCAAGATCGTCACCGATGGCTCGATCCAGGGCCTGTCGGCGCGCATGCTCTGGCCGGGCTATTACGACGGCACGCCCAACGGCGTGTGGAACATCGGGCCGCAGGACATCGAGCGGATCCTCGGCGCCTATCATCGCGCCGGCTTCCAGGTGCATATCCACACCAACGGCGACGAGGCCTCGGAGGTGGCGCTCAACGCCATCGAGAACGTCGTGACGCAGATGCCGCGGCCGGATCATCGCCACACCTTGCAGCATTGCCAGATGGCGCCGGCGTCGCAGTTCCGGCGCATGGCGGCGCTGGGCGTCGGCGTCAACCTGTTCGCCAACCACATCTACTACTGGGGCGACATCCACTACGCCAAGACCCTGGGGCCGGAGCGCGCCGAGCGCATGGATGCGTGTGCGACGGCGATCGCTTGCGGCGTGCCCTTCGCCATCCATTGCGACGCGCCGGTGACGCCGATCGGTCCGCTGTTCACCGCCTGGTGCGCGGTCAACCGGCTGACCGCGTCCGGCCGCGTGCTGGGCGCGCGCGAGCGCATCTCCGTGCCCGACGCGCTGCGCGCCATCACGCTCGGCGCGGCGTGGACGCTGCGTTTGGATGAGGAGATCGGCAGCATCGAGACCGGCAAGCGCGCCGACTTCGCGGTGCTCGACGACGATCCGCTCGCTGTGCCGCCCGAGGCGCTGAAGGATGTCGGCGTGTGGGGCACGGTGCTGGGCGGCAAGGTCTTCGAGGCACCGAAGCGGTGAGCGGGGCGAAAGCTGGGAGCGCGCCACTCCAGTGGCGCGCCGGACGAGCGAGAAGACGCGCCACTGGAGTGGCGCGCTCCGACCGGTGAGAGATCAGCGCTTGCCGGTCAGCGTGATCGGCGGCTTCCTCGGCTCGGGCAAGACGACCCTGCTCAACCGCCTGCTGCGCGAGAAGGCCGGCCGGCGCTTCGCTGTCCTGGTCAACGATTTCGGCGAGATCGACATCGATAGTCGCCTGATCGTCGCGCACGACGGCCGCACCATGACCTTGGCCAATGGCTGCCTGTGCTGCTCGATCGGCGACTCGCTGGTGACGGCGCTGATCGACATCGCGCAGCGTCGCGGCGATTTCGATCACATGGTGATCGAGACCAGCGGCATCGCCGATCCGGCGCGCGTCGCCGACCTGATCCGCATCGAGCCCGACTTCACGCTCGACGGGGTCATCGTGCTGGCCGACGCCGCATCGTTGCGCGCCCAGCTGACCGACCGCTACGTGGGAGACACCGTGCAGCGCCAGCTCGCCGGCGCCGACCTGATCGTGCTCAACAAGCTCGACCTGATCGACGATCCGGCGCCCGTCCTCGCCGACCTGCCGCCAGGACGCCCCATCCTGCAGGCCCGCCACGCCGACGTGCCGCTCGACCTGCTCTTCGGCCTCGCACCCTCGGGCGCGCCCGCGCAGGCTTCACACGACATCGCGCTCCGCCGCTGGCACTTCACCGCCCGCGCACCGCTCGACCGCGCCGCGCTCGAACACGCCCTCACCGCGCTGCCGGCATCGGTCATCCGCGTCAAAGGCATCGTCGACCTCGCCGACTCGCCGACAGCACAGACCATTATCCACCGCGTCGGCCGCCGCCTGACCCTCGAACCCGGCGCACCGTGGGGCCTCGTCTTCCGCCACAGCGACATCGTCGTGCTCGGCACGCCCGACATGCCGTCACCGACCGACCTCGCACGCGTGCTCGACGCGTCAAGGACGACTCCTTGACGAGTCGTGGACTCGTCCATGACGAGCGCATGCTTTGACATGTCGTGCTCAAGCTTAGACATGTCACGCGCGCGCACGTCTCGATGAGGGAAGGGAAAGGAAAGAGTTCCGCCTTCGGCGGCGTCGCTGCGCTCCGCTTATGGGATGATTTGAAAGGCCAGGAAGAGATGAAGTGTTCATCGGGGTGGCCGAGGACGCAGATGGGGGCCGCGATGGGCCCACCATAAGCTCTGTTCATCGGGTCCCGTCAGGCTTCGTCGGCAATCATCGTGGCCAGCGAGCGGGGCTCGGCACCGGGGTTGGGCTGTCGGCGCACCGTCCCCGTGTGGAACGGCCTGGGCATGGTTGTAGCGCCCAAACCGTCGGCGCCCACGATGAACGGCGCACGACGGCATATCCTGAGACTTCACGGATCTTGATCCGGATTCGTCGGCCCCGCGAACGGCGTCACTGACGCTGGCGGTCCCCGGCTCGGCATCCGTGCGCCCTCTATGATCAGGGCCACGGTGGCGGTGGTCGTCGGCCGGTATATGCACGCTTCCGGGCGTGCTGACGAAACGGCAATAATTTCGTCTTTTCGCGAAATTGCGTCAATATCTAATTTGGCTGCCAGGCGTAGCGGCGCAGGGCGGCCAGGGTGACGACCTGCAGGGTCGCGGCGTGGGTCGACTCCAGCACGACGTAGGGCGCCTGACCGGCGTCGAGCGCCTCCTTCCAGCGCGCGGCGCACAGGCACCAGCGATCACCCGGCTTGAGGCCGGGAAAGCCGTAATCGGGCAGGGGCGTGCTGAGGTCGTTGCCGGCCGAGCGGGAGAAGGCGAGGAATTCCGCGGTCATGATCGCGCACACCGTATGGAGGCCGCGATCCTCGTCGCCGGTGTTGCAGCAGGCGTCGCGGTAGAAGCCGGTGAGCGGCTCGGTCGAGCACGGCCGCAACGGCCCGCCCAGCACGTTGATCGCCGCGCGGCGGCCGGGTTCTTGCGCCTGGTCGAACATGCTGGGCCTCGATGCCTCACGGAATGCCATCCACCTTATGCACCTCCAGGAGCACGCCGTCGTCAGGCTTCGCTCAACGCCCTGGCGACGTACCTGTGCCCAAGGTGCACTGGCGTCGGCAGATGGGAGCAGATCACGTTTTCGTGCGCGTCACGCACGCATGCCGGCGCCACGCTTATGCTGATCTCCTGGCGTGCAACGCGCCGATCGCAGCAAGGGGGGAGTCACCATCATGCCGGAACTCGGCCTGCCGATCATCATCGGTAGCTTCACACCGCAGATCATGGTGACGCTGTTCGTCAAGGCGAACTTCTCGAGCAGCGACGTCCAGCTGATTCGGGACTCTGTTTCTATCGGCCGCAAGATTCTCGCCAAGAGCGGCATCGGCCTTGCGGTCATTCCACCCGGCGGCGTGAGCAGCCGAGAGCATATCGGGGTCTTCGCACATACCGGATCGCTCTACGAGGAGTTCAAGGACTCGTACGGTCGAACGCAGTCGCGAGGGCCCGGCGGCATCACGGCGCGCACCGAGGTCCAAGCGAAGATGACCGGGAATACCAATAGGGCCGTTGTCCTGTTCGGCGACGCGAGCGCGCAGGGTTCCCGCGGCTATACCGAGGTCAACAGCAACTTCCCCTATTACTGTATCGTGAAAATCTCGGCTGCCGCGAAAACGACGATGCTGCACGAGGTCGGCCATTGCGCGGACATGCAGCACTATATGGCCAACCGCGATCTGACGGATTCCGCGACCGCTGATGAAAAGAACATCATGGCTGAGGTGACGGACGCGAAGGCCGATCTTCGTGACAATCTCAACCAGATGGAGATCGATCTGCTGAAGAGAAGCTACTTCTTCGGCATGCTGGACTGAGTTCGGGCGCCGCCCCGCCAGACGCTCAGGCGAGACGGCCGTGGCCGTCGCGGCCGCAGCCGGCATGATGGGCGGGTTGACCTGAACTTATCCCTTCCAGGGCCGCGTCGTCGCTGATAAAACCCGTGCGCCTTCAAGGGTTTCCGGGTCCCAAGTATCGGGAGCAATTGTCCGGGGGGCATCGGGGCGTAGCTCAGCCTGGTAGAGCGCTTGCCTTGGGCGCAAGAGGCCGTCGGTTCGAATCCGGCCGCCCCGACCAGCTGCCCCGGATGCTGGGACGACAACGCTTTGGGGATGGGTGTCGATGCTGGTCAGGATCTTCAAGCCCGCGAAGACGGCGATGCAGTCGGGCGTCGGCAACACCCGCGAATGGGTGCTCGAGAGCGAGCCGTCGCGCAAGGAGATCGACCCGCTGATGGGCTGGACCAGCTCGCGCGACACGATGGGCCAGGTGCGGCTGTACTTCGCCAGCAAGGAAGAGGCGGTCGCGCACGCCCAGAAGCAGGGCTGGCAGTACACGATCGACGAGCCCAAGGCCCGCGCCATCAGACCCAAGGCCTACGCCGACAACTTCGCCTACACCCGCGTCGGCCGCTGGACCCATTGAGGCGCCCGTAGCTCAGGGGATGAGAGCAACCGCCTTCTAAGCGGTAGGTCGTTGGTTCGAATCCAACCGGGCGCGCCAAACTCCGCCTTCCGCTGGCGTTTCCTATTCCGGCGAAGCCACGGCTACACCGGCCAGAGGGGACGGCCACCAATAGCGGAACGGCGATTCGAAGCTCGCGGGGACTGAACCTAGCACGCCCTCAACGCGGCCAGAATGGCGACGGCCTGCCGGCGCAGGCTGGCCTTCGCGACGGGTTTGCCCAAGATGACCATGCGCCAAAAGAGGGCGGACGGGATCAGATCGAGCGCGAGCTCGCGGTCGAGATCGGCGCGAAGCTCACCGCGCGCCACCGCCCGATCGAGGATTTCCGCGCCGCGGCGACGGCGGGCGGCCGACAACCGTTCGAGCACCGGCGACAGATCTCCGGACCGCATGCGTTCAGCGAACAGATCGGGGAGGATCCGACGAGCCAGTCGATGGCGCAGCGTTCGGCGGATCGCCACGAGAAAGGCGATAATGTCCGCCTCCAGCGATCCATGGTCGGGAAAGTCCGAGAGACTGAGCCCGACAGTCTCGATCGCCTCGGAGGCGAAGTCGCGCCTCGATGGCCAGCGGCGGTAGATGGCGGCCTTGCCCGCGCCGGCCTGTGCGGCCACGCGCTCGAGGCTGATCGCCGCGTAGCCGGTCCGAGCCCACTCCTCGAATAGCGCTCGAAACAAGGCATCGGTTAGTTCGCTGCGCAGGACGGCGGCGCCCGATGGCTTCCGCCTGCCGGATCCGTCGATACTCTTGCGCTTCACCCAAGCCATCCCATATGCCGTCGAGACGATAGCGTATCGACCATCTGGCGTGAAGTGCATGTCCGCGCTGCCTAATGATGCACCCAAAGCAAATTGGAGAATGCGCCATGCGTTGGGAATATCTGGTGGTCGAAAGAACCTTGGAGTCCGGTGACCTCGCAAAGCTGGGGGCTGAAGAGTGGGAGCTCGTCGCGGTCGTCTCTCCGGCGCACTTCGTGCTGCATTACTTCTTCAAGCGCGAGGCGCGCGCCTGACGGACAGTGCGCCGCGCCAAGGCTGCGAGACGGACATTTGTTCGTCGGCCCCGCCTTCCGGTGATTCACAACAGGAGACTTCCATATGGCCCAGCGTGACGCCGTTTTCCCCGCCGGTCGGCATGAACTTTATGCGGCGCATAGCTACTCCGCGGCGATCAGATCGGATGATCTCCTGTTCGTCTCCGGCCAGGTCGGCAGTCGCGCCGATGGCTCGCCCGAACCGGATTTCGAGGCTCAGGTTCGGCTGGCGTTCGCCAACCTCGAGGCGACCCTGCGAGCGGGAGGATGCGGGCTCGACGACATCGTCGATGTCACGACCTTTCATACCGATCCTGAACATCAGTTCGGCACGGTCATGGCTGTCAAAAGCGACGTCTTCCCGAAAGCGCCCTACCCGAATTGGACGGCGATCGGCGTCAACTGGCTCTCCGGGTTCGACTTCGAGATCAAGGTCATCGCCCGTATTCCCCGCTGAGTATCGTCAGACCAGAGTTTTGAACGGGAGGCGCGCGATATGCCACGTGGCGATCCACGCGACATATCGAGGCCAAGTCTTCAACTTCGTCCGACCCGCTAAGGCACGATCGTCGTGAACAGGTAAACGGCGAAGATCACAAGATGGACGGCTCCTTGCAGAACGGTTGTCCGGCCGGTGCCGAGGGACAGCGTCGCAACAAGGAGCGAAAGGGCAAGCAGCACGGTCCCTTTGAGATCAAGCCCGAGCACCAGCGTCCAGCCGGTCGCGAGAGAAACAAGGGCGACGACGGGGATCGTCAATCCGATTGTCGCGAGCGCCGAGCCGAGGGCGAGATTGAGGCTCGTTTGCAGCCTGTTGGAGCGGGCGGCATTCAACGCCGCCAAGCTCTCGGGCAGGAGCACGATGGCGGCGATGATGATCCCGACGATGGCCTTGGGGGCGCCGGCGGCGGCGACCGCCGCCTCGATGGTCGGGGAAAGTGTCTTGGCCAGGAGCACCACCGCGCCGAGACCGGCGAGGAGCAAGGCGGCGCTTATCGCCGCCATCCGATTGCTTGGCAGGGCCGCGTGCGCTTCAGGGTCATGCGCCGCGTCGCCTTGAGGAAGAAAATAATCCCGGTGCCGGACTGTTTGTATGAGCACGAAGGCGCCGTAGAGCACGAGCGACGCGATGGCGATCAGCACGAGCTGGCTCGTCGAGTAGATCGGCCCGGCGACGGTTGTCGTGGTGTTAGGGAGGATGAGAACAATCACGGACAAGGCGGCCAAGGTCGCGAGCGCCGCGTTCACTCCATACAGGCCGAATACCTGCTCGCCGTGTCTCGACCCGCCTATGAGCAAGCACAATCCGACCATACCGTTAAGGATGATCATGATCGCGGCGAAGATCGTGTCGCGGGCCAACGCGGCCGCGGCTTCGCCGCCGGCCAACATCAGGGAGACGATAAGCGAGGCCTCGATCACGGTCACCGCGAGCGCCAACACCAGCGTGCCAAAGGGCTCGCCGACTCTATGGGCTACGACCTCGGCATGATGCACGGCGGCCAGCACGCAGGCGACCAACCCTGCGCCCAAGGCCACGTCGAACAAAGGGATCTTGAAGAACAGGGAAGCGGCAAGGAGAATCCAGCCGACAAGCGGACCAAGCCAGGTCCAGGATGGTAGGCGCCCATCGAGCATATCTGATCATCCATGCGTGACTCGTTATCGGCCCGGCACAACGATAGTCGAAAACGTCGCCGACGATAGTGAGAGATTCGACCGCGAACAAAGGATCCAGTACAGCGGGCGTGTTCGGAGCGATCAGATGGGGTCGGATATCGGCGACGCCAGGGAATGGGTTCTCGAAAGCCAGCGGTCACGCTCCGGGCGTCTTGACGAACCATGTTGGTGTCAGTATACATGACTTCAATAGTGTTGTGATGTCATGAAGTCTGCCGTCAGATACGAAAGTCCCTTGCGGGACGATCAAAAGGCTGAAACGCGCCGCCGCATCGTGACGGCGGCCGAGCGGCTGATGCAGGATGCCGGCCTCGGCGATCTCACGTTCGCGGCCGTCGCGCGCGAGGCGGGCGTGCGGGAGCGTACGGTCTACCGCCACTTCGCGACCAAGGACGAGTTGCTCGACGCATTGTGGGATACGCTGGATCCGCGCATCGGAACGGGCAGCTTCCCGCGCTCCGAGACCGCGCTCGTCGAAGCGCCGCGCCGCGTCTTCCCGGCCTTCGACGACAACGAGAATCTGATGCGCGCCTTCTGGTCGACGCCACAGGGTCGTGAGTTTCGCCTGCGCGTCAACGATAAGCGTAAGGCGGCGATCCGCGAGGCCGTCGCCGACGTCGTCAAGGACCTGCCCGCGAACGAGGCCCGCTGGGTCACCGCGACCGCCCAGCTACTCTATTCGGGCGCCGCCTGGCAGACCATGAAGGACTATTGGGGTTTCTCGGGTGAGGAAGCGGGCAAGGCCTCTTCGTTCATTCTGCGACTGCTCTTCGACGCGGCCCGCCGCCGCGCAAACAAGAAAGGATCGAAGTCATGATGTTCCACGCCTCGATGCCGGCGCGAAATCCGGAACACGTCGCGAAAGTGATCGCGGAGCTATGGTGCGGTGTCTCGTTTCCCTTCCCGCCGTTTCCCGACGCGTTCATCGCGCTCGCCGCCGATGAGCGCGGGACCGAGATCGAAGTCGTGCCCGCGACGCAAGAGAACGTGATCGGCGCAACTGAGGTCGCGACCCGCGTGAACGCGGGCGCGACCGGCGCGTCCGCCTGCCACTTCGCGATCGCCACGCCGCTCGGCGAGGATGAAGTGTTGGCGATCGCCAAACGTGAAGGCTGGCATGCCGCGAAATGCGATCGCGGCGGCTGCTTCCACGTCATCGAATTCTGGGTCGAAAACCGCTTCCTGCTCGAAGTGCTGACCCGCGAGATGCAGACCGAATACCTCGCCTTCATGAAGCCCGCGATCTACGCCAAGACGTTCGGTTTCCCGCTGGCGGCGTGATCACCCAAGCTTCGCCCGCCAGAACGGCGAAGCCATGACGACGAATCAGCGCCCGACCTCAAGCTGAGATGGTTCAGCTTCGGTCTCGAAGGTGTAGCGCGCGGGATATGATGGCTGGTCGGTGGCGCATGGTGATGAAGCCACGGTCGACAAACAAGACTACGCCAGGGCCTCCCCAAAGCGTAAGGTCCTCAGCTCCTTCTTCAGTGCCATCATGAACGTGCGCACGAGCGGGACTCCAAGCCGACCTTCCGGCGATGCAGCAAAGATTGCGACGCTGCCCGAGCGAATGCTTGGCAAAACAGGCATCAGTTCGCCTCTTGCCACGAACCCGTTGGCGAGGAATTCAGGTAAGGCCGCGATTGCTTTTCCTCTTGAAGCCACGAAGCAAGCAGCCTCGGGATCGTTGACTGTGCAGATGACGCGCAAGCGCTGTTCCCAAGATCGACGCCCGTCATTGAGAAGCAGGGATAGCTCCTCCGAGGCGTCATTCGACGTCTTGATGGTTGGGTATTTTTCCAGGTCGCTTGCGCGCGCAATTAACTTGGCAACCTGCGGGGCGGCATACAGCTTCAGATTCGCCGTGGCGAGCTTGGTGCGAACCAGATAAGGCGCCGTGGGCGCTGCGACTAGGATGGCGAGGTCGAACTCGTCTCGAAGCGGATCGACAGGCTCGTTCGAGAACTTCAGGCTGACCTTCACGCGTGCATGATTGGCCACGAACCGCCCAACAAGCGGTGCCAGCACGAGCCGGCCGAACAAGAACGGCGAGGCGATCCGCAGTGTGCCGCTGTCACCGTTGCGCGTCGCATCCGCTATGGAGCGCGCGGCCGCCATCGCGACCCTGATGGTCGCGGCCGGACCGGAGAGGCCTTCCCCGAGAGCGGTTGGCCGGAGCCGCCGCGATGTGCGGTCGAACAGCGGCGCGCCTGCGTCCTTCTCGAGCCGTCGCAGCCGTCGGCTGATTGTTGCTTTGGCTTCTCCGAGCTTTCGCGCAGCCCCAGTGATGCCGCCCTCCCTGACGATCGCATCGAGCAACAGGAGATCGGCGGGATTCATCGAATATTCCAAATATGGGACATAGAGTTCCGTATTGTCCCACTTTTGTAGCTCTGTCGCACGCTCTACCTATCGACCGATCCGCAGTAAGGATTCCTCTCGATATCGGAGCTAAGCATGGCCGCTGACAAGTATGCGCGAGCGAGGTCGACCATTCTGGCTGCCGTCGCAGCCGTTGCAATGACAGCGTGGAGTGGAGCGGTTGTTCAGGCTCAGCCAGCGAGTCGGTCGGCAAGCACGAGCCCGGCCCTCAGTGGATTCTCCCCGGCCAACGCCGTACTGGTCTACGTCGACTATGTGACCGGCCTCGACAACCTGATGACGACCATTCCCGGGAAGCAGTATCGCAACAACATCGCGGCGTTCGCGAAGTTCAGCACTCTGTTTAAGATGCCCACGGCCATACTCGGCGAGGAGAACAACTACTACGGAACGTTCCTGCCCGAGATCAAGAAGCTGGTCGGCGAGGGCGGCGTGACGTTCGCGCCGCGATCCACGCCGACGGCCTACACGCCGGATTTCGCCGCCTGGCTTAAGTCTACAGGGCGTCGGAACGTCGTTATTGGCGGGATCTCGATTGACAATTGCACGTTGCATACGTCGCTCGACCTCTTGCGCAATGGCTACAACGTCTTCGTTGTCGTCGACGTGTCGAGCACTAACAGCAAGCTTGCTGAGGATGCAGCGATTCAACGACTCATTCAGGCTGGTGCCGTGCCGGTCAGCTGGTTGAACGCCCTGACTGAGCTGGGCACGGACTTTGCCGGGCCGTATGGCAAGGGGATGATGGAGATCATCCAGGCGCATTGGCCTGCTTCGACGGTGGGTGTGGTCGACGACACGACGCCAGATGGCAGGGGCATGCAATCGCCCAAGTGACGAACCAACCTGCAGGCGCGCGCACGGCCGGAAACTTCCGTCAAAGGATGTGTGAGTCGCTCCAGCTTCTTGAAAAGGTGAGCGCGCGACAACATCTGGGCAACGGAGGCACGGTCGCCGGCGCGATAGCGGGCATATCGCGGCGCGGTCCTGCGACACACGGCTGGTGCCGGCCGAAACACCCCACCAACAGCAACGTCGTGTTGCACGGTTTTTGCACCTACGAACCGATCAGGACCTCGAAGGGAACACCGCATGATCGCGCTCAATGTGAATGGACGGAACGTACAAGTTGATGCCGCGCCCGACATGCCGCTTTTGTGGGCATTGCGCGATGTGCTGAAACTGTCGGGAACGAAGTACGGCTGCGGCGTCGCCGCCTGCGGGGCGTGCACGGTTCACATCGACGGCCAGCCGGCGCGGGCTTGCGCGACGGCTGTCGGCGACGCGAAGGGCGCGATCACGACGATCGAGGGCGTGGCGAGCGACAAGATCGGCAAGGCCGTGCAAGACGCCTGGATCAAGCACGACGTCGCGCAATGCGGCTACTGCCAGAGCGGCCAGATCATGCAGGCGACCGCTTTGCTGCGCGAGAACAAGCAGCCGACCGACGGCGCCATCGATGAAGCGATGAACGACAACATTTGCCGCTGCGGCACCTATGCCCGCATCCGGGCCGCCATCAAGGACGCAGCCAAGGCGATCGGCTAGGGAGCAAGACCATGTCATTCGAGATGATCATGCGCCGAGTCGGCAAGGCCCAGGCCAGCGGCGCGGCGGACGCGGCTTTCAGCCCATCCCCAGCGGCGGATCCCGGCCGGCGCCAATTCGTCAAGCGGGCGACGGCTTCGGGCTTCGCGCTCGCGATCCTGCCAGTGGCCGGGGCGTGGCAGGCCGAAGCGCAGACGCCGGCGGGGGCCGCCGCCGCGGCGCTCAAGCCGACCGACATGCCGGCGGCCTTTGTCGAGATCGCCAAGGACGGGTGGGTGACCATTCAGAGCAATCGCCTGGATATGGGGCAGGGCACCGAGACCGGCCTCGCCATGGTGCTTGCAGAGGAGCTCGATGCCGACTGGAGCAAGGTTCGCGCGGTGCCGGCGCCTCTCGGCGCCGCCTATATCGATCCAGCCTTCGGCATGCATCTCACCGGCGGATCCACGGCGATCAAGAACAGCTACAAGCAGTATCGTGAGCTTGGCGCCCGCGCCCGCGCCATGCTGATCTCGGCTGCCGCCGCCGCGTGGGGCGTGCGACCGGAACAGATCACCGTCAGCGCCGGACGGCTCACATCGGGCAATCGGTCGACCGACTTCGGCGCGCTTGCCGACGCCGCGATGAAGCTTCCGGTTCCCGACAAGGTGACGTTGAAGGATCCCGCGACGTTCAAGCTGATCGGTCAGCCACAGTCGCGTATCGATGCCGGCGATGTGGCCCGCGGCGCGAAGCGCTACGGCGTCGACATGGACCTGCCGGGCATGAAGACCGTTCTGGTCGCGCGCCCGCCGGTGTTCGGCGGAAAGGTGGCCAAGGTCGACGACACCAAGGTCCGCTCGATCAAGGGCGTGAGCGATGTGCTGCGGATCGAGGGCCTCGATCGTGGCGCCCAGGCCGTCGCGATCGTGGCCGACGGTTTCTGGTCGGCTTCGCAGGGGCGCGACGCGCTGCAAGTCGATTGGGATCTGGCCGGGCTGGAGCGAACCGATTCGGCGAAGCAACTCGCCGAGTACCGCGAGCTGGCCGGAAAGCCAGGCGTCAAGGCGACGAAAGCGGATGCTTCGAAAGTCGCCGGCGCGGCGCGCAAGATCTCGGCCGAGTACGTGTTCCCGTACCTGGCGCACGGCGCGATGGAACCGCTGAACTGCACGATCCAGTTCGACGGCGCCAAGTGCACGCTCTGGTATGGCGCGCAGATGCACAACGTCGACGCGGCGAGCGTCGCCAAGGTGCTCGGTATCGACGCCAAGGATGTGGCCATCAACTCGCTGCCATCAGGTGGCGGCTTCGGTCGGCGCGCCGTGCCGTCGTCGGATTACGCCGTGGAGGCCGCGCAGATCGCCAAAGCCTACCGGGCAGCCGGGCGTTCGGGACCGCTGCGCGTGATGTGGACCCGGGAAGACGACATGAAGGGTGGCTACTACCGTCCCTCGGCGCTGCATCGCGCCGAGATCGGTCTCGACTCCGCGGGAAACGTGATCGGCTGGAAGCATGTCATCGTCAGCCAGTCGATCCTGACCGGCTCGCCGTTCGAGTCCTTCATGGTGAAGGACGGCATCGATGCGACCACCGTCGAGGGCATCGCCGACACACCCTATGCGCTGCCGATCGCGCTCGAGGTCCACAACGCCAAGGCCAACGTTCCCGTGCTCTGGTGGCGCAGCGTCGGTCACACGCATACGGCTTACGTCATGGAGACGTTGATCGACGAGATCGCGCGTGCCACGGGCAAGGATCCCGTCGCGCTCAGGCGCGAGCTGCTCGGCGCGAAGCACAAGCGGCACCTCGCGGCGCTCGATCTCGCCGTCGCGAAATCCGGCTACGGGCAACGCCAGCTGGCGGCGGGTCGCGCGTGGGGTGTGGCGGTGCACGAGTCTTTCGACACCGTGGTCGCCTACGTCGTCGAGGCGTCCATCGAAGCCAAAGCGCCAGTCCTCCACCGGATCACCGCCGGCGTGCATTGCAACCTGTGCATCAACCCGCGCTCCGTCGAGACACAGGTGCAGGGTGCGGCGCTCATGGCCATCGGCACGACACTGCCGGGTTCGGAAATCACGCTGAAGGACGGTGTTGTCGAGCAAAGCTACTTCAGCGAGTACACGGTGGCCCGCATGCGACACCTGCCGCCGATCGATGTGCACATCGTGCCGAGCGCGGATCCGCCAACGGGCGTCGGCGAGCCGGGGTTGCCGCCGCTGGCGCCGGCGATCGCCAATGCCGTCGCGAAACTGACGGGCCAAACACCGCGCGCGTTGCCGTTGAAGCTCGCCTAGCTGCTGGCGTAGCCGCCGATCGGCATTCGTTGCCGTGGCGCGGCGTGCCTCAACGGTCCGCGGCGGGAATCTGCCAGAGCGCCGCGTAGTTCATGATGGGCCGCTCGAAGACGGCGCCTTTCTCGGCGAAGCGCTTGCCGAGATCGAGCATCGGCTGGAAGCGGTCCATCTGCTTCGCCTCGTCAAGCGTGCGCCAGACGCTGACATTGGTAAGCGACGAGGTCGCCTGGTCGGCGCCGGCCCAGTAGCTGATAAGGCCGCGCATGGCCTGGATGCCGGGGACGAGCACCGGCTCGGCCTCGACCATCATGGCGTGGAACAGCGCAAACTGCTCGCCCTGGCAGCGCAGGATCGAGACGCGAATGACGGGCAAGCTCACGACGGGTCTCCTCGATGTCGATGAGATGAGTGCATCAGTGTAGGTGAGAACCCGCGAGATTGGTCTCAGCCATCGCGCGCGGGCTGTTGTCGCCATTGATTCGCGCGCTCGCCGCGTGCGGCGCTCTGGGCTGTTGCGAGGATCCGGCGGGCGCGTGTCTCGGGACGTTTCGCTTGCAGGATCCATTCGAGGATGCCGCGCTGAACCGATCGGGGGAATGTCTTCCAGACCTCTGCCGCGGGCAAGTGAGATGCGAACGCCGCCTTCAGGTCGGGCGGGACAATCAGCGCATCGACTGTGTCGAGTCGCGTCCATTGCCCGTCGCGCTTGGCCGCCTCGATCTTCGCCAGTCCGGCCGCCGCCATCTTGCCCGCCGCGATCAGGCGTTCGGCGCGGTCCTTGTTGAGCTTCGACCACGCGCTGCCCGGGCGCCGGGGTGAGATCAGCAACATGGAACGCGCCGCGTCCAGCTTGCGCGGCAGACTGTCGACCCAGCCGAAGCAAAGCGCTTCCTCGACGAGGTCGCCATAGGGCACGTGGCGCACATCGCCCTTCTTCCAATAGACCAGCCAGATCGACTGGGCTTGACGATGGTTTCTCTTCAGCCATGTGCTCCATTGCGCGCGGCTTTCGACCTCGACACGGGCAAACGCCTTGTCCATAGCGGCTAGGCGGCGCCGTCGAGCGCGACCGGCGGAACGCGGCTGCGACGATGAATGCCGATGTTGGCGGAAATCGCGATGGCGAACATCAAGTCTCGGTCGAACGGCCCGCGCAGGGCTATCGATTCACAGGGATGCCGCGACCGGGATCGACGTATCCTGTCCAAGGCGGATGTGAGGAAGAATCCCATGGCTTGCATGCGGCGATCGTTGACGCTCTCGATTCTGGCATGGGTGTGCACGGGTGGAGCCCTGCGCGCCGAGCAAGATCGGCGGCCGGCTGGTCGCGTAACGCAGAAGGGAGGTGACGCGCCTGGCAAAGGCTCGAAACCGGCCGCACCGCCGACAATGCCGGCTCCGGAGAAGGCCGGTCAGCCGAAACAGCAATACAATCCGAAGGAGCTTGGCGTCGACAAGTCTGTGCCCTGGTAGCGCCGTACCCGGGCAATGAGGCCGCGATCCTGGCGGCCCCTGGATCGAGCCTGACAGAACGCCTTGTCGAGGAGGGTATTCCCGTCAGGCCCTTCGGCGCACCGCGTTGAAGCAGCGCTCATCAAGGCTGGCGCGCACCGCGTCGTCGGCCGTGACGCGGCGGGCGACCGCCGGCGAATGACCACGGGCCAGCAATGCCATCTCGATGTCCCAGGAATCTTCGTAGCTTCCCGAATCCGCTAGCGCCTGGGCAATTTCCCGCAGCTCGCTGTCAACGTTGTGTCCGCTGGACATGCATCTCCCCGATCGACCAATGCCTAGGAAACACCACAATCGTTCGAGCGGCTGTTAAACGGGCACTCACAAAATGCGAAAGTGGCGTGAAATCAACTCCCTGCGGCGTGTCTTGGGGTTCTGACCGAGGAGAATTGACCCACGGAGCATAGGGGTTTGTCACCCCGGGAACAGCCTCCGACCGGCCGTGGGCCTATCGTCAGCGCACCACTGAGATGGAGTCTGTTCATGGCAAAGGTCACGATCGCCTCCGGCGTCGCCCTCGACTACCTCGAGCGGGGCGACCCGGCGGGTTTGCCGGTCGTGTTGCTGCACGGCTACACAGATTCGCGGCAATCCTACCAGCCGCTGCTGGCCACGCTGCCCCCCGATCTGCGGCTGATCGCCGTCTCCCATCGCGGCCATGGCGACTCGGACAAGCCGGCCTCGCGCTACGACGCGGGCGAGCTCGTCGCCGATGTCGGTCACTTCATGGACGCGCTGGGTATCGATCGCGCCGTGATCGTCGGCCACTCGATGAGCAGCCAGCTCGCGCAGCGTTTCGCCGCGCGGTATCCCGATCGGACGCGGGCGCTGATCCTCATCGGCGCCTTCACGACCTTGACCGGACATGCCGCGGTTGGCGCGCTGCGAGAAGGCGTCGCCACGCTGGGCGATCCCGTTGATCCAGTCTTCGCGCGCGAATTCCAGCGCGGCACGCTCGCCCGGCCGGTGCCGTCATGGTTTTTCGAGACGGTCGTGGCCGAGAGCCTGAAGGTGCCGGCGTATGTCTGGCGGTCGGCGCTCGATGCGCAGATCGCCGAGGACTGCGCGGCCGATCACGCGGCCATCACCGCGCCGACGCTGGTGCTGTGGGGCGACAAGGACACCATTGGTTCGCACGAGCAGCAGACGCAGATCGTCACCTCGATCCGCGATGCCAGGCTGACGGTCTATGGCGGCATCGGCCACAGCCCACACTGGGAGGCCCCGCACCGGGTCGCCGCCGACATCGCGGCCTTTCTCGACACGACCGTGCTCGGGCGCCGAGCCGCCTGAACGGCGAGGCGTCGCGCTTCAGAGCGGCAGGGCGGCGACGACGGAGACCAGCAGCAGAGCGGCGAAAACGATGTTGATGATGCGGTTGCTGCGCTTCTCGCGGAAGAAGCGGGTGAGCGCCCTGCCGGCGAGCAGCCAGGCGATGCTCGACGCCGATATGATCAGCAGCAGCACCGCCATCTTGGCCGCGATGTCGAGGACGAGCGACCCGCGCACCAGCGTGAAACCGGAGAACAGTGCCGCCATCGCCGCGTAACCTTTGGGGTTGATCAGCGACAGCAGCAGCCCGGCGAGAAAGGAAGGCTGGCGCTGCTCGGCCGACGCCTGGCTGAGCGGCGGCGCCGTGGCGATCTTCCAGGCAAGGTAGGCGAAATAGGCGGCGGCGAGGATCGCCACCACCGAGGTGGCGCCAGGGACAGCCAGCAGCAGCCCGACCATGCCGCTCGCGGTGATCGCCATCACGCCGACCATGCCCGCCACGATACCCGCGAGATAATTGAGGCTGCGCCGCGCGCCAAAGGCGGCACCCGATGCGGCGAGGCTGAGCACGGCGGGGCCGGGACTGCCGGCCAGCGCCAGGCCGGCTAGCACGAAGCCCGGCAACTCCTCCATCTCAGCGCTCTCTGCTATGGGTGGGCATGGCCTCGCATATGGATGCGCATACGCCCGCGGGTCTTGAACGATCGTGCGGCGACTGGATCCGCATCGCGCCGCCTGTCTCGGGGCTGGAGCGCGTCGAAGCGTATTTCGCCGGCCACGCTTACGACCCGCACCGCCACGACACCTACGCGATCGGCTACACGCTGGAGGGCGTGCAGTCGTTCCGTTATCGCGGCAGCAGCGAAAACAGCACGGCTGGCCAGGTCTTCGTGCTGCATCCCGACGAGACCCATGACGGCCATGCCGGCACGGAGGAGGGCTTCCACTACCGCATCCTCTACGTCGAGCCGGGCGCCATATGCGACGCGCTGGGTGGTACGCGCCGCACGCTGCCTTTCGTGCGCGACACCGTCTCGAACAACCGCCGTATCGTGGCCGCGATCGCGCCGGCGTTGAACGGATTGGCGCGGCCGCTCGAAGATCTGGAGCGCGACCAGGTCATCCTCGCTCTGGCCGACGCGCTGGCCGCGGCCGACCCGTCGATGCCGCCCCGTCGGCTCTCCGCACGCGACTGGCGTGCGGTCGGCCGGGCGCGTGCGATGCTCGACGCCAATCTGGCGGAAGGCGTCGCCTCGGTCGCGCTGGAGGCGGCGACCGGGCAGTCACGATACGCGCTGGCGCGCCACTTCCGTGCCTGCCTCGGCACCAGCCCGTATCGCTACCTCGTCATGCGCCGCCTTGACCACGCCCGCACGCTGATCCGACAGGGTGCCGCACTGGCCAATGCCGCGGCCGCCAGCGGCTTCTCCGACCAGAGTCACATGACACGTCATTTCCATCGTACTTACGGGCTGTCGCCGGGTCGTTGGGCGATTCTGACCGGTCAATTAATGAGTTAGAACATGGCTTTGACGAGAATCGTGAAATCTCATAACGGGGGTAAGAAGACCATTTACAGAGAGGGGTTTAGTGAGGATGATTGATCTTATTGTGAAGGAGTAATTCGGTTGCCCAAGTCATTCTTTCTCGAGCCGGGCCTTTTCGCTCGCTGCGATGGCCTGTGGTACGAACCCGGCATCCTTCTCGTCGTCGAGCCGGGCGATCACGTCGAAATCTTCACTGCGCGTGATGGATCGCCGGGCCCGTGCAAGGCCGACTACATCTATAGGCAGCTCGATAGCCGGGAGCCGCCGCCGGGCCTGCGCGGCGACTGGCGCGGTCGGCGCCGTCCAAGTGCGCAGCGGGGCAGACCCGATGTGAGGTCGCTCTTCACGTCGCGCGCACGACACGCCTGGGCCGGCACGCCCGCCTTCGCCTGATCGTTCCGCGTCTCGCTGCTGGCCTCGCGCTCGCCCTGGGCGCGACCGGGGCCGCCGCCCAAATGCCGCTCTCCGCGCAAGGCGCGTTGTCAGAGCACGGCTTTGTCACCCATCGCGATGCGCCCCGGCCGTTCACGGGCCACAACCGGCCCGATTCCCGGTCGACATCGCATCCGCGCGGCCTGCCGCTCAGCCACGCCTTCCTGCGCTCCGACGACGGCGAGCGCGACGGCCTGCTGCCGATCCCCGCTCTTGATTACGAAGCGCTGGCCGCCGGCCTCACGCCGGTCGTGACCTTGCGCGGCCAGGTCGCGCGCGGCCTCGACTGGCTGCGCTTGGGCGACACCGGCCCCGACGTGGGCGTCACCACGCATGTCTTTCGCGCTCAAGGATTCGTGCGCGGCTCGCTGGCGTCCTCGTTCGTGGCCGCGGGCATCTCGACCGCGGCGACCAACGAAGCGGTGCGCGCCTTCGAGCACGAGATCGCCGTGAGCCGCGTCGTGCGGGGCGGTGATCGCTTCGCCGCGCTTGTCGAACGGCGCTTCGATGCCGGCGGCCGCCGTATCGGCGAGGATCGCGTCATCTGGGCGGAACTCCGGCTGCATGACCGGCGCGCGGTGGCGATCCATCGTTTCCGGCCCGAGGGCGGCGCCGAGCGGTTCTGGCTCGCCGATGGCTTGAGCGTCACCAAGGCGCCGCTGAAGGCGCCGGCCGCCGCCGCCCTGGTCTCTTCGCCCTTCGGTAAACGCGAGGGCCCGGTCCTCGGCAAGCGCGACGCGATGCACACCGGCGTCGACTACGCGCTGCCGCCCCGCACACCGGTGCCCGCCGCCGCCGCTGGCGTCGTCAAGGCGGCCGAACCCAATGGCGGCTACGGCAAATGGGTGCTGATCGAGCACGGGACCGGCTTGGCGACGGCCTATGCCCATCTCGAATCCTTTACGCCCCACATCGTGCCCGGCGCGCGCGTGGCGCAGGGCGACATCATCGGCTTCACTGGCGACACCGGCGACTCGACGGGACCGCATCTGCACTACGAGGTGCTGGTCGACGGCGAAGCGGTCGATCCGCTGAGCCACGCGGCATCGGTGCGCGACATGCTGCGCGGCGCCGACCTCGCGCGCTTCCACGCGGTATTCGGCGACCTGCTGCGCGACTACGCCGGCACCGCGCCGCTGGCGCGCCTGTCGATCCGGTAGGGCGGAACAGACCCGCCTGTGCTCAGCGCGTCGACAGCAGGCGTACCGCCGGGAAGTTGCAGATGTAGATATGCGTCATCTTGCTGGCGCCGCGCGTCGCGTCGACCTCGATGACGCGATCCTGCGGGGTGCACGCCTTGCCGCCATTGGCGGCCGCTGTGCAGGGCAGCACGCGCGCGGCAGTCGGCAGGTCGCGCCGGGCTTTGACGTCCTTCTCGGCCGCATCCATGCATCCCCCGGGGACGCCCTGGGCGATCGCGTCGCCGCCGGCGAGCGATACGAGGATGATCGTCGCCAGCGGAAGCGTTGTGCGCATGTCGTCCTCGCAGGTGGCGGTCAAGAATGCGGGCGTGCGTCGTCCGTGACAATGGCGGAGCCGGCCGCGTCGGTCAGCGCAAGCGGAACTGAATCGGCACGACGAGCTCGAACCGCTCCCCCGGCATATCGGCGGGTGGTGCGGGCAGTGGCTGCGCGCGGCGCACGAGGTCCGAGGCTTCGATGTCGAGCAGCTCATGCCCCGACGGCCTCTCGACGCTCTGCGCCGTGACCGCGCCCTGACGCGTCATGGTGAAGCGCAGATAGACCACGCCTTCGTCGCCCCGGCTTTGCGCCGCGCGCGGGTAACGCTTGTGGCGCGCGAGATGCGCCAGCATCGCGCCTCTCCACGCCACCACGGCCTGCGGATTGGCTTGCGGTGCGGGTGCCGGCGATGCGGGCGAGGGCGCGCCCGCCGCCGCCGCCGCAGGCGCCGGGCTGGGCGGTGCGCGCGATGGCTCGGTACGCTTGGGCGCAACCTTCTCTGGCGGCTTCGGCGGCGGTGTCTGGACGACCTTCGGCGGCGGCGGCGGCTTGAGGTCGACCGGCGGCGGCGGCTCGGATGGTGGAATCTCGATCGCGATCTCGATCTTCACCTCGGGCGGCGGCTCCGGCGTCGGCAGCATGTCGAGCACCGGATTGCGCACCGCCAGCGGCGGCTCGGGCATTTCAGGCTCGGGGACCAGTTTCGAGACATCCTCGATCGAGGCCGTTGGCGTGGCCGCCGGTGTCAGGTCGATCAGGATCGGCGACGGCGGCGGCGCGCCGTGATCGTTAGGCTCGGGCCACGCCATGAGCCCGGCGGCGACCGCGCCGTGCGCGGCCAGCACCACGATCAGGCTGGCACCCCAGCGCCCCAGGCCACGCCAGGCGCCGTCTCGATCATCGGGTGGGCGTGCGCCCGTCACTTCGCGTCGCCCTCGAGGCCGACCAGCGCGATCTTCAGGTAACCCGCCTTGCGCAGATCGTTCATCAGGTCCGTGAGCTGGCCGTAGTCGACCGTGCGCGCGGCGCGCACGAAGACGCGCTGCTCGCGATCACGGCTGGTGGCGGCATCGAGCGCGGCGCCGAGATCGGCGCGCGACACCGCCCTCTCGCCGACGATCACCGAGCGGTCTTCCTTCAGCGTCAGGAACAGCGGCGTGGCGGGGCGCGGGGTGCGGGTCGCGGTCGAGACCGGCAGATCGACCGGCACGTCGACCGTGGCCAACGGCGCCGCGACCATGAAGATGATCAGCAGCACCAGGATCACGTCGATGAACGGCGTGACGTTGATCTCGTGGGTCTCGACGAGATCGTCGTTGTCGTCGAGTCGGCTCGCCATGGTCTACGCCGCCGCTTCGGCCAGGCGCGGGTGATGGCGATCGAGATCGCGGCCGACGATGCGCAGCACCTCGGCCGAGCCGTCGCCGAGCAGTGCGCGGTAGCCGCCGATGGCGCGCGCGAAGACGTTGTAGATCACCACAGCCGGGATCGCGGCGACCAGGCCGATGGCGGTGGCGAGCAGCGCCTCGGCGATGCCGGGCGCGACGACGGCGAGGCTGGTGGTCTGCGCCTTCGAGATGCCGATGAAGCTGTTCATGATGCCCCACACGGTGCCGAACAGGCCGACGAAGGGCGCCGTCGAACCGATCGTGGCGAGCAGACCGGTGCCGCGCGCCATGCTGCGACCGGCGGCGGCCTCGATGCGCTCGAGGCGACTGGCGGTGCGCTGCTTGATGCCCGCCGCTGGCAGATCGCCGGACAGGCGGATCTCCTCGCTGGCGGCCCGCAGCAGGGATGCGACGGGCGAGCGGTCGGCGCCGAGACGCAGTTGCGCTTCGGGCAGCGACGGCGCGGTGGCGAGACGGCGCAGCGCTTCGGCGCTGCGGCGCTTGGCCAGCGTCAGTTCGATCGACTTGGCCAGCCACACTGTCCAGGTCACGACGGAGGCGAAGGCCAGGCCGATCATCACCGCCTTCACGACAGGATCGGCGCCGAGAAACATCCCCCAGGGTGACAGCCCGCTCGGCAGGTGCATGATCGGCGGCGAGGGCATGGGCACGGGAGGCGCGGGGACCGGCGTGACGCCCTGGGCGAAGGCCAGCAGCGGCAGCACTGTCACCGTGACGGCGACAGCGATGGCGCGGACCCTAGGGAGGTTGAGAGACGAGGCGTACGCGATCATGCCGGGAACCTGGCGCGAGCTATGAGTGACGGCACGGGGATGTAACACTATATCGTAATGCCATACTGACCGCGAGTCGTGGCGGCAGTTCATGTTTCCGGTCGGGAAAGCCGCCCTGGCGTCAGCCGGGCAGCGCGGCCTCGTGGCGCCGGTCGTGGTGCACCAGGCGGCCGGCGACGATGGTCGCCACCACGAACGGGCCGTCGCTGTCGGTGGCGTCCAGCAGCACGATGTCGGCGCGCTGGCCCGGGGCGATCTCGCCGCGATCCGTCAGCCCCGCGGCGCGCGCCGGATTGGTCGAGACCAGTGGCCAGTATCCGGCGACGTCGCGTCCATCCTCGCGTGCGAGCTGGAACGGCGCGCGGGGCAGGGCGGCGTAGTAGTAGTCCGAGGTCAGCACGTCGCACAGCCCGGCGCGCACCATGCTCGCCGCCGAGACGAGGTTGAGGTGGCTGCCGCCGCGCACGACGTTGGGCGCGCCCATCAGCACGTGGCCATCGCCCTCGCGGCCGGTGCGCGCGGTGTCCTCGGTCAGCGGGAACTCGCACAGCCTGCAGCCCAGCGCCTGGAACTGCCGCGTCATGTCGGGCGACTTGTCGTCGTGACTCGCCAGCGGGATGCCGCGCTCGCGCGCCGCGGCGGCCAGGGTGGCGATGGCGCCGGGCACGTCGGCGGCGCGCGCGCCCACGTCGCGCAGCAGCGCCTGGAATTGCGCCACCGGCACGCCGGCGCGCTCGACATACTTCAGGACGGCGACCGGATCCTCGGCCCGCCGCAGCATCGCCGGCGTGTGGTCGTTGAAGGCCAGCAGGTGGATGCGGCCGCGCGCCAGCCAGTCGAGCACTGTGGGCACCGCGTCGAGATTGTAGGTTTCCCAGCGCAGATGCAGGCGTGTGTCACAGGCCAGGCGCGGGCGCAGCCGGTCGAGCGTGTCGGCGATGGCACGCGCGCGCTCGGTGCCACGCAGGCCCGGCTCCCACGACCAGGTCAGCCCGTGATAGGCGGTGGTGACGCCATTGGCGACGAGCTGGCGGTCGGTATCGAGCAGCGCCAGATCCTCACGGAAATAGACGCCCGGTCTGGGCATCATCTGCCGCTCGAAGGCGTCGCCGTGCAGGTCGACGATGCCGGGCAAAGCGAGCAACCCGTCGGCGCGGATCTCGCGCCGCGCAGCGCCGTCACGGCCGATGGCGGCGATCGCGCTATCGTCGATGTCGATCGTCGTCGGCGCGGTCAGCGCGCCATCGACCAGCGCACGCACACCGGCAAGCTTCAGGGACGCGGCCATCACGGTACCTCCAAGCGCCGGGTAAAGGCGCAGGGTGACGGCGTCATGACAAGCGGTGGATTGTCCTACCGCGCGGGCGCCTGCTCGTTGACCGGCACCTGGGTATAGCCTTTGTTGCGCATGCAGAAGCTGGCCAGGCGCATCTCGTAGAAGGCGCGCTCGGTCTCGAGCCGCTGGCGCCACTGGAAGTAGTCTGGCCGGTGGCGATAGCCCCAGAAGGGTGGACCCATTATGCCGAAGCCGGAATGAAAGGCGTAGCTGCGGAAGGCCTCGCTGGCCGCCGCCCTCCGGCAGTCGATCTGGTCGGCTTGAACTGTCTCGGCAGTCGCGTCGGACCTGTCCCAGCGCATCGCCGGTCCGCAACCGCTGGCCAGCAGGCCGATCGCGGCTAGTGCCAGGAAACCTGACATCGCGCGCATGTCTACCCTCCGTCCCGGGAGATCGCGGGCGCTTCGTCGTCCCTCATCCACACTATCAACCGCTTGAAGCTCGATGTGAAGAGGGATCCCTGTTCACGTCACATGCATTGACAATTGTTCGTACAAACAATAAGATATATACAATTCTTTAATTGGATTCGCAGGATTGATTTCAGCGCCCGCCGCATCCAATGTTTTCACGGCATATGCGGATTATGGACCCGAAGATGAAAATCGCGCGACCGACATGGCCCTGGGAGGCGGCGTCATCGCCGGCCGGCCGGCCTGTCGCGCGCCGCCAGAGCCACGCCGTCGAGTATTGCCTGGTCGTCGCTATCCTCTGTTTCGCCAGCATCTCGACCATTACCGCCGTGAACTTCAAGCATGGCTCCACCGCCAGCGAGCGGGTCGGCGTCCGCTATCAATAGCCTGCGCGGGTTTGCTAACGTCCCGGCCGCCAAGGGATGGTCGGGGGCAATGATATGGCGCGTATCGCGGTCGGTGGTTTCCAGCACGAGACGAACACGTTCGCGCCGCAGAAGGCGACCTGGGAAGAATTCGAGCGGGCCGACGCCTGGCCGCCCTTCGTGCGTGGCGCCGAGCTGATCGCCGCCGTCGAGGGCTTCAACATCCCCATAGCCGGCGCGGTCGCTGCGCTGAAGGAGCGGGGGCACGAGGTCGTGCCGCTCAGCTGGTGCTCGGCGCCGCCCAGTTCCTACGTCACCAGGGACGCCTACGAGAAAGTCGCGGGCTGGCTGATCGAGGATCTCAAGAAGCTCGGGCCGTTCGACGCGGTCTATCTTGACCTGCACGGCGCCATGGTCGCCGAGCATCACGAGGACGGCGAGGGCGAGCTGATGCGCCGCGTGCGCGGCGTGGTTGGCGAGACCATCCCACTGGTCGCCAGCCTCGACTACCACACCAACATGACGGCCGAGATGGTGCGCCATTCGACGGCGATGATCGGCTATCGCACCTACCCGCATGTCGACATGGCCGCCACCGGGCGGCGCGCGGCCGAGCTGCTCGATCGGCTGCTGAAGGACGGACGGCCACTCTACAAGGCCTACCGCCAGGTCGACTTCCTCATCCCACTGGTCTGGCAGTGCACCTATCTCGAGCCGGCCAAAGGCCTGTTCGACCTGCTCGACGAGATCGAGACCGGCGGCAAGGGCGCGCCCGGCGGCTCGCACAACCAGGGCATCGTCAGCGTCACGCACACGCCAGGCTTTCCGCCCGCCGACATCGCGCAATGCGGCCCGGCACTGGTGGTCTACGGCCACGACAAGGCGGCGGCCGAAGCGGCGGCCGATCGACTGGCCGACGCGATCCGCGCCAAGGAGGCGGCCTTCGCCGGCAAGCTGTGGTCGCCCGACGAGGCGGCACTGGAAGCGATCAAGCTGTCGAAGGGCGCGAGCAAGCCGATCGTGCTGGCCGACGTGCAGGACAACCCCGGTGCCGGCGGCACCTCCGATATGGTCGGCCTGTTGCGCGCGCTGATGAAGGCCAAGGCGAAAGGCGCGGTGATCGGCATGCTGGTCGATCCACCCTCGGCGGCGGCGGCGGTCGAGACAGGCGAGGGCAATATCCTGCGTCGCGGCATCGGCGCGGTCGTAGGCTATGCCGGCGAGACGCCGGTCGAAGCCGATTGGCGCGTGGTGAAGCTGGGCAACGGCGTCTTCACCGGCACCGGCCCGTTCTACGGCGGTGCCAAGTTCCAGATCGGCCCGATGGCGCTGCTCACCCACGAGGAGAGCGGCGTCTCCGTCGTGCTCGCCTGCAAGCGCGTGCAGGCGGCCGACCAGGAGATGTTCCGCCATGTCGGCGTCGAGCCCGGCAAGACGCCGATCCTCGGCCTGAAATCGACCGTGCATTTCCGCGCCGACTTCCAGCCGATCGCCGAGACCATCCTGGTCGTGCAATCACCCGGCGCGCACATCACCGACCCGGTCGAGTATCCGTACCAGCAGCTGCGCAAGGGCATGAAGCTCCGGCCGTTGGGGCCGCTGCGGTAACAGGTCTCCACGGCTCCCTAGCGCTCGGGCAACGGCCAGCGGGCGCGTCGCAATTTGCCTTCGAGAATCGGGATGCCTTCCTGCGTGCGGTCGCGGCGGCACAGATCGACCGCGAGGTCGGCCATCGGATCGCGTCGCTCGTTGCCGTCGAAACCGAGCGGCAACAGATAGCGTTCGTGGGTCGCGAACAACGCCTCGCAGTACGCGAGGTCGCGGCTGGGCGGCGGCGCCGGCTGGCAGCCGGCGATCGGAAGCAGCAGCGCCGTGATGATCCACCCTCGCATGATGGCCTCCCGTTCAAGAACGCGGCGCGAGTGTAGCCTTGGCACGCGCCCGCGAGCCAGCGACACCGAACGGCGCCAGCAGCGGATCACGGATGCCGTCGATGATCTCGCGGGTGGCAAAGCGGCCGACCGCCGGGGCGAGGGTGACGCCGGAATGCGTCACCGCGACGTAGAGCCCCTCGACCCCATCGGCGTAGCCGATGACCGGCAGGCCACCGTCGGGAATCGGTCTGCGAGCCAGCGCATGCGACTCCATCGAGAGCGCGGGCTTCGAGCGGAAGAGGCCGGACATGGTTTCCAGCAAGGATCGCGCGGCGACATCGGGATCACGATCGTCGACGTCAGTTGCGGCCATCAAGCGGCCATCAGCGGTCTGTCTGATGTGCAGCGCCGGCGCCATGACGAGTCCGCGCAGCAAGCGCGCGTGCGGCGCGGTGACGACCAGCAGATTGGCCGGCGCGCTCACGGTGAGCGACAGTCCGGCGGTCGCCGCTAGGGCCGGGGTCTCCGCGCCGGCCGCGATCACGATAACGTCGGCGTCGAGGGTACCCTCGTCCGTGACGATGCCGGTTGCGCGATCGTCCTTGAGCGCGATCCGGCGCACTGGAGTGTGGCCAACCACCGTAGCGCCGAGATCCGCCGCGGCGGCGAGCAACGCCAGCGTGGCGTCGAGCGGCTCGATGGCACCTTCCTCGGCGACGTGAATGGCGACCTCGGGTGGCTCCGCAAGGTGCGGTTCAATGCGCTGTGCCTCGGCGCGATCGATCAGGCGGATGCCGTAACCCCAGGACTGATGCTCGGCCACGAAGGCCCGCAGCCGATCGGGCGACAGATCCCATAGAAGCCCGCCGACCCAGCCGACACGAATTTCCGGCAGGTCGCGCTCCAACCGCCGCCACTCCTCCATCGCGCTGACGCGCAGCCGGAAGTAGTCGTGCGCGTTGCCCCAGCTTGCGTTGATCCAGGCCAGCGACTGACGGGTGGCGATGCCGCCCGGTTCGCCGCCATCGACGACGGTGACGCGCGCGCCGCTGCGCGCGGCATGCCAGGCGATGGACGCGCCGATGATGCCGGCGCCGACGATCAGGATGTACGGTCGCCGGGCCGTCATCGCCCCGGGATGCGCTCCATCCAGAAGGCAAGCTGGTTCTGGTAGTCCATCTCGCCGGCGCCATCGTTCATGCGTGCCGGCCGGCCATGGCGTGGATAGGTGGCGCTGCCCGCGCGCACCAGCGCCGAGTTGGCGAGGTGGAAGACCAGCAGGTCGCCCTGGCGGCGATGGAAGATCACCTCGGCGCGACCGCGGATGTTGGTGACGCTGACGACGTGACGACCCCTGGGATCGTCCTTCGCCAGCTGCTTCACCGGGATGTCGCGTGTGCCGTTGTTCAGGCCCATGACGCTGAGCGCGTCGGGCGCGAACATCTTGTCGGCGCCCTCGCGGTTGACCATGCGGATCAGCCGTTCGGGGCGGCCCGCGACGGGCGGGCGCGACTGGCCGAGCCATTCCGGCATCGTGCAGGCGCCGAGGGGGCTGGCCAGCAACGTGGCCAGCACCAGACGCCGGCGCGGCGTCGAGAGGGGTTCATTCATTGCCGCGCATCATACCTGATGGGGCTCGGCCCGTCAGCCCGGGCCATACATCTGCTGCGGCGGTACAATCACCGGGGCGATCTCGGCCAACGTCTCCTCGCGCAGCGCGCGGAAGAAGCAGTTGTGGCGGCCGGTGTGGCAAGCGACGCCGCGCTGCTCGACCAGCGCCAGCAGGGTGTCGCCGTCGCAGTCGATGCGCAGATCGACCAGGGTCTGCACATGGCCGGATTCCTCGCCCTTGCGCCACAGCCTGCCGCGCGAGCGCGACCAGTAGCAGACGCGGCCGGTGCTCAAGGTCTCTGTCACCGACTCGCGGTTCATCCACGCCATCATCAGCACCTCGCCGCTGTCGTGCTGCTGGGCGACGCAGGCGACCAGGCCCTGGGCGTCGAAATGGATGGCCGCCAAGGCCTGGGCGATGGCGGCTGGCGGATAGATGGCTGGCGTGACCGCCATGATAATGCCTCCGTGCCGGGCTTGGCTGTTCGGGCCAGCGGCGCGTATAGTCGCGATGCGGACGGAACTCAATGCGGGAGCCGGCGATGCGGACCAGGACCAAGGGCGCGGTGGCGCGGACGGAAGCGATCGATGGCGACCGCCGGCGGGCGCTGATCTGGGCCGGTGGCGCGCTGCTCGCGACCGCGGGCGTGGCCCTCGCCGCGCGCCGCGCCGGGGCGATCAGCCTCGTCGACGCCGATCCCGACATACAGGCCCTCTACCATCAGGCCTGCGGGCCGGTCACCTATCACCAGCAGCTGCTCGACGATCTCCAGCGCAAACTCTCGAGCGCCGGCCAGTTCGATCGCGCGCCTGAGCCGGTCATCGGCTGTCCGGTTTGCGGCTGCCGCCTGCGGCTGGAGCCGCCAAAGGACGCCGCGCGCTAGCGCATGGCGCACGCCCGCTCGCACCACGGCCACCCGGCGCCGGCCGACCCTGCGCACGACCACCGTCTGTGTGTCGCCGACGCGCTCACGGTCGCCGACCGGGTGTGCAGCGAGCGCGGCATCCGTTTTACCGATCTACGCCGGCGCGTCTTCGAACTGGTCTGGGCCAGCCACAAGCCGGTCGGCGCCTACGCCATCCTGGAGATCCTGCGCACCGAGGGTTTGGGCTCGGCGCCGCCCACGGTCTATCGCGCGCTCGACTTCCTGCTCGAGCACGAGCTGGTGCACCGCATCGAATCGCTCAACGCCTTCGTCGGCTGCGCCCATCCCGGCGACAGCCATCGCGGCTTCTTCCTGATCTGCAAGCAATGCGGCAACGCCGAGGAGCTCGACGACGCTGGCCTCAACGCGAGCATCGTCCACGCCGCCGAAGCCCGCGGCTTCACCGCCCGGCATACCACCTTGGAGGTCGCCGGTACCTGCGCGAGTTGCCGGGTAGTGGCTTGATTCAGGTCGTCTTGCTGATTTGCGCGATCGGCCCTGGGGCCGTGATATTGCGCTGATAGGCGGCGAACGCGAAGATCTCCTCGTCCGTCAGGTAGATCAGGATGTTGGGCGTCTTTGTCCGGGTCGCGTGCTTGCGCGCCGCGACCTCGACGTCGGCGGCGTGCACGAAAGCGGGCTTCAGATGAGCGGCCTTGCGCACGGTCTGCGAAGCGATGGCGTCGCACACCGGCGTATTTCCCCCTGGAACCTTTGTCGTCAGTAGGCGGGCTTCTTGTGTGCCCACACCGGCTTGTAGCCGAACCGCCAGTCGGGCGGCATCTCCAACGGCCGCGTGTCGAAGCTCGCGAATCGCGCCGCCGTGCCGCGCACGATGTCACCCTGGTGAGGGCTGGGAATCGGGCTTGGCGTGTAGGGAAAAGAGTCGGCCGAGGAATAGACCGGAAGGAGCAGCGGCCGCGCCGCCGCCGACCTGTTGGGCATCGAACCGTGTACGGCGCGGCAGTTGAGCAGCAGGGTCGTGCCCGGACCGCCGGTCAGGCTGCGGATCATGTCGTCCTTCAGCCAGGCGAGATCGTTGTCGCGGATTCTTACGACGAAGTTGCCCGCGTCGTCGTACATCGAGAAAGTGGGCCCCTCGTGGCTGCCGGCGGCGACGCTGAGCGGGCCCTGCTCGGGCGTGCAGCCGTCGATGTAGATGCCGATTGTCACCGGGCTGTAGTCGGTGTGTGGCCACGCCGGAATGTCCTGGTGCCAGCCGAAGCCCTGCGTGCCCTTGCCCGATTTCACGTTGAGCTTGGCGTGGTGGAACTTCACGTCGGGCCCGACAACGTCGGCCGCGAGATCGGTCATGACCGGATCGGCCATGAAATCCCAGAACGCCGGGTGCTGGTCCTGCGGGCTGCTGATGCGGTGGAGCCGCGGATCGTCCGCCGAGTGACCTTGCTCGAGCACGTAGATGGCGTCGGACTGCGAGATGCCGCGGCTGCGCTCGATCAGTTCCGACATCGCCGCGCGCAGCCGGTCGAGCCACGCCGCCGGCACGTAATCCGGCAGCACGAGATAGCCGTCGCGGAAGTAAGCGGCGCGCTGGTCGGTGGTCAGCACGCGGGTCGGATGCTTGAGTACATCTTGTGGCTTCATGGAGATTCCTCCTGGGCGTGGTCCTCGGTGTTCGGTCCCGCAGTGTGGTGACGCAGTCGGTCGCCATACTTGGAAGGACGGACTATGGGCCAGTTTCCGCACGGCTGCGCCACCACGAAGGAGGCGGTTCGCCGAGCGCTAAGGCATCAGCCCGGCGATCGTGCAGACGTGGCGACGACGAACGGCTGACGTGGACGCCAGGACGGGACCGAAGGAGGCTCGTTCGACAACGCTAGCCAGTGATGAAGAAAGCCCGTCACCGTCGCCTCCTGAGCGGTTGATCGTCGCGCTGGCGCGGAAGCTGTCTAGTCGCCCAACCGCTTCTCGAAGCACAGGCTATTGGGATCGGTCGGGTCGTAGTCGCCGTAGTGCGGGATCGGCTGGTAGCCATGCGTGCGGTAGAGTCCCAGCGCCTCGGGCTGCAGTGGGCCGGTCTCCAGCCGCATCACCTTGAAGCCGCGCGATATCGCGTGCGCCTCCAGGCGTTCGAGGATGCGCCGGCTGACCTTCATGCCGCGCGCCGTCTGGCTGACATACATGCGCTTGATCTCGGCATAGTCGCCGCACTCCAGGAGCGCACCGAAGCCCAGTAACTGGCCGTCCCGGTTGCGCGCCGCGAAGAAGGTGACGTTGGGCGCCATCAACTCGGCGAGGTCGAGGGTGTGGATGCTCTCGGCCGGGTAGGTGGCGTGATACCAGTCGTCAAACGCCTTCAGCTCGGCGTGCACGTCGGGCTGGTCGGGCGTTTCGCGGACAATTCGGATTGCGAGGGCCATCAGGTGTTGGCCTTCAATCGATCGAGGCCGTCGGCCAAATCTTGGCGCAGGTCCTCGACGTCCTCCAGCCCGATATGGACGCGGTAGATGCGCGTGCGCTCGTTCCACGGCACGGCGGTGCGGAACTGGCCGGGATGGGCGGGGATCATCAGGCTCTCGTAGCCGCCCCAGCTGTAGCCCATGCCGAAGATGCCGAGCCCGTCGAGCATGCGCGCCTCGGCCTCGTCGCTCCACTCGCCCTTGAGCGTGAAGGCGAACAGGCCGGAGGAGCCCGTGAAGTCGCGCTTGAAATGGGCGTGGCCCGGACAGTCGGGGAGGGCGGGGTGCAGCACCTTGTCGACCTCGGGCCGCGTCTTGAGCCAGCGTGCGATGTCCAGGCCGCTCTTCTCGTGCTGGCGCAGGCGCACGCCCATCGAGCGCAAGCCGCGCAGGCCGAGATAGACGTCATCGGGCGCCGCGTGGAAGCCCAGCGTCATGCAGGTGTTCTTCACCGTCTCGAAGGTCGCGCGGTCGCGGCAGTTGATCAGGCCGAGCATGGCGTCGGAGTGGCCGACGACGTACTTGGTGGCGGCGTGCACGACGACGTCGACGCCCTTGTCGAAGGGCCGGAAGAACAGCGGCGTCGCCCAGGTGTTGTCCATCACCACCGTGGCGCCCGACTTGTGCGCGACGGCGGCGATCGCCGGGATGTCCTGCACCTCGAAGGTCTGCGATCCCGGCGACTCGACGAACACCACCTTGGTGTTGGGCCGCATCAGGCCGGCGATGCCAGCGCCGATCAGTGGATCGTAGTAGGTGGTCTCAACGCCGAAGCGCTGCAGGAAGGTGTTGGCGTATTTGCGCGTCGGCCCATAGGCGCTGTCGGTGACCAGCATGTGGTCGCCCGCCTTCAGGAATCCGGTGACGCCGCCGGTGACCGCCGCCAGGCCGGACTGCACGGCGACGCAGCGATGCGCGCCCTCGAGCTCGGCGAAAGCCTCCTCCAGCGCGAACTGGGTCGGCGTGCCGTTGCGGCCGTAGCTGACGCCTTCGAAGGGCACCCGGTGATTGAGCTTCTCGACCGTGGGAAAGAGGATGGTCGAGGCGTGGTAGACCGGCGGATTGACGATGCCGAAGTTGTTATCAGGATCGCGCCCCGCGACGGTGAGGATCGTATCCGGCTTGGTGAACTTGCCCTTCTTGCTCATGACTCCCACGGCTTTCCGTTATCCATCGGCGACTATCGCATGGCGGCCAATCGAGGAGCCATGTTGTCCGCGCCGATCTTGTATCCCAACATGGTAGCCATGATTGACCGCGACATCACCGGCCCGATCGCCTGGCGCGGCGCCGAGCTGGGCGCCGACCCGGGCCGCATCCGCATCGAGGCCGATGCCCTGGCCGAGATCGACGCGCTGGCCGCCGAGCTCGAGGCCAATCCGCTGCCGCTGGCGGCGCTGCGTCCCGGCGATTTCGACCTGCCGCGCCTGTCCGCGCTGATGGCCCGTGTGTCGCACGAGCTGGAGGAGGGGCACGGCTTCGTCATCCTCGACCGCCTGCCCATCGAGCGCCTGGCGCTCGACACGGCCCGCGCGATCTACTGGCTGCTGGGCTCTATGATCGCCCGACCCGTCGCCCAGAAATGGGACGGCACCATGATCTACGACGTGCACGACACCGGCCGGCCGCCGGGCAACGGCGTGCGCCCCGACCAGACCAACGCCGAGCAGAACTTCCACACCGACAACAGCTACAACAACCGCTCGCCGGCCTATGTCGGGCTGCTGTGCGTGCGCACCGCCAGATCAGGCGGCGTCAGCCACATCGTGAGCTTCGCCGCCGCGCATAACGCGCTGCGCCGGCGTCACGGCAATCTGCTGCCGCGCCTCTACCAGCCGTTCCATTTCGACCGCCAGCGCGAGCACGCGCCCGGCGACGTCAAGACGAGCTGGCACGCGATGTTCGAGGATCACGACGGCCGGCTGCGCGCGCGCCTGTCGCGCTTCCAGGTGGTCAATGGCTACAGGCTCGCCGGCGCCGAACTCGATGCCGATGGCGCCGCCGCCATGGCCGCGCTGGAAGAGGTGATGAACGCGCCAGGTATGGGCGTGGATTTCCACTTCAAGCCCGGCGAGATGCAGTTCCTCGACAACCGCCGCATCGGCCACCGCCGCACCGGTTTCGAGGACTGGCCCGAGGCCGAGCGCAAGCGCCTGTTGGTGCGGCTGTGGCTCCGGAACGAGGGGCGGCCGTTCTACAACGGCTAGGCCGAGACGACCTGCAGGGCAGGGCGTTCGGCCGACACCGTCTCCTCGATGCGCTTGCCGGTGGTGGTGTCGAAGAGCTGGACCTTAGCCGATGGCACCGCGAGGCGCAGCGCGGTACCGGGCGTGAAGCTGCGATCGTCGCTGATCTGGGCGATCAGGCTCTCGCCGGCGATCTCGCTGTGGATCAAGCGGCCGGCGCCGAGTTCCTCGGCGAAGTCGAAGGTCGCGTTCAGGCCCGTGGCGCCGACCTCGATCTGCTCGGCGCGGATGCCGAGGGTGACCGGGCCGGCTTGCTGGGCGGCGTATCGGCGGCGATCGAGCGACAGCGTCTGGCCATCGCCGAGGCGCAGAACGTCGCCCTCCAGCGTGGCCGAGAGGAAGTTCATGCCCGGCGCGCCGATGAAGCCGCCGACATAGCGGCTGGCCGGCCGACGGTAGATCTCGGCCGGGGTGCCGACCTGCTCGACATTGCCGGCGTTCATCACGACCAGCCGGTCGGCCAAGGTCATGGCCTCGACCTGGTCGTGGGTGACGAAGATCGAGGTCGCGCCCAGGCGCTGATGCAGCTTGCGGATCTCCACCCGCATCTGCACGCGCAGCTTGGCGTCGAGATTGCTGAGCGGCTCGTCGAACAGGAAGACCTTGGGTTCCTTGATCATCGCCCGCGCCATGGCGACACGCTGGCGCTGGCCGCCGGAGAGCTGAGCCGGCCGGCGATCGAGGAAGTCGGTCAAGCCGACGATGGCGGCAATGGCGGCGATGCGCGTGTCGCGCTCGGCGCGCGCCACGCCGGCGACCTTCAGCGAGTAGCCGATGTTCTGCGCCACCGTCATATGCGGATAGAGCGCGTAGTTCTGGAACACCATGGCGCAGCCGCGCTCGCGTGGCTCGAGCTTGTTGACCACGCGGCCGGCGATGGCGATCTCGCCCGAGGTGATCTCCTCCAGCCCGGCGATCATGCGCAGCAAGGTGGATTTGCCGCAGCCCGAGGGACCCAGGATCACCACGAACTCGCCGTTGACGATCTCCAGGTCGACGCCGTGCACGACCTCGGTCTTGCCGTAGCTCTTGCGCACGCCGCGGATCGAGATGTCGGACATCACACGCTCACTTGTCGGTGGAGACCAGGCCGCGCACGAACCAGCGCTGCATGAAGACCACCACCATGAGCGGCGGCAGCATGACGATCAGGGTGCCGGCCATGGCGATGTGCCAGCGCGGCGGCTCGCCGAAGAGCGGGCCGGGCACGATGCGCTGCAGCTGCATCACCGCGGTGCCGTAATTGGCGTGGTCGGTGATGATCAGCAGCGGCCAGAGGTATTGGTTCCAGGCGTAGACGAACATGATGGTGCCGAGCGCCGCCATGTTGGTCTTCGACAGCGGCATCAGCACGTCGATGAAGAAGCGCAGGGCGCCGGCGCCGTCCATCTTGGCGGCTTCGGCCAGCTCGTCCGGCACGGTCATGAAGAACTGGCGGTACAGGAAGGTGCCGGTGGCCGTGGCGATCAGCGGCAAGATCAGGCCGGTATAGGAGTTCAGCATGCTCCATTCCGGCAAGGTGATCCGCAGTCCGGTGACGAGATCGAGCAGGGCGTTGATGCCGACGATGTCGAGGATGGCCTGCGCCGGTCGCAGCGCATTGGCCGCCACGGCATAGGTCGGCACGATCCGCACCTCGAGCGGCAGCATCAGGGTGACGAAGATCAGCCAGAACAGCAGCGTGCGCAGGCGGTAGCGGAAATAGACGATGGAGAAGGCCGACAGGGCTGCGATGACGATCTTGCCCGTCGTCACGCCTATGGCCATGAGGAAGCTGTTGAGCATCTTCGGGCCGAAGTCTGATTGCTTCCAGGCGGCGGCGAAGTTGACCAGCATCTGGTCGCCCGGCCACAGCGACATCGGCACCGTGTTGACGGCGCGGAAGTCGTGCGTCGAGGCGACCAGCACGATGTAGAGCGGCAGCAGCAGCAGGATCACGCCGGAGGCCATCACGAGATGGGTGATGGCGTTGAACCAGGGGGTGCGTTCGACCACGGTGCGTGCCTCAGGCGTAATGCACGCGCCGCTCGACGTAGCGGAACTGCACGAAAGTCAGCAGCATCACCAGGCCCATCAGCACGATCGATTGCGCGGCAGCGAGCGAGTAGTCCTTCCCTTTGAAGCCGTCGGAATAGATCTTGTAGACCATCAGCTCGGTGGCGCGCGCCGGCCCGCCGCCCGTCGTGATGTCGATGATGCCGAAGGAATGCACGAAGGAATCGGTGATGTTGATCACGATCAGGAAGAACAGGGTCGGTGCCAGCAGCGGCAGCTGCAGGTCACGCATGCGGCGCAAGGCGCTGGCGCCATCCATCGCCGCCGCCTCGGTGAGCGTGCGCGGGATCGACTGCAGGCCGGCGAGGAAGAAGATGAAGTTGTAGGCGACCATGCTCCAGGCATTGGCCAGCACGATCAGGATCATGGCGTCGAGGCCGTCGCGCGCCGGGTTCCACAGGCCGGGGAACCATTGATTCACCGCCGACAGGAAGCCGGCGTCGGGCGCGAAGATGAAGCGGAAGGCCAGGCCCACGGCGGGCGCGGCCACGGCGTAGGGCCAGAAGTACATGAAACGATAGGCGCGGTAGCCGGGCAGCTGGCGGTCGACGAACATCGCCAGGATCAGCGCGATCGCCATCGCCGTCGCCGTGCTGGCGAGCGCGAAGAGCACCGAGATGCGCACCGAGCTCCAGTACAGCTTGTCGCCGAGCACGGTCTCGAAGTTCTGCCAGCCGACCCACTGGTTGCCGCCGCCGAAGGGCGGCTCGAGCGTGAAGGCCCAATACAGCGCCTCGCCGGCGGGCCAGTAGAAGAAGGTGAAGACCAGCAGCAGCTGGGGGGCGATCAGCAGCCCCGCCAGCCACAGGTTGTCGAAGGTGACGCGTTTGCCGGTCATGTCATTCCCGATCCTTCTCCCCGCCTTCGCGGCAGGGCGATCGCATATGGAATTGCATCTACCTTCCCCCGGAGGGGGAAGGTGGCGCGCGAAGCGCGACGGATGGGGGATGTTTCAACCAACTCGGTGTCCGTCTTCGACATCCCCCATCCGCCCTTCGGGCACCTTCCCCCTCCGGGGGAAGGTAAGACCGAGCCAAACTGGCCATATGCGATAGCCCAGGCTGTCGCGGGGAGAAGGAAAAACTACGGCAGCTGCTTGCCGCGGAAGGTCTGCTCGAAGCGGCGCAGGATCTGGTTGGAGCGGCTGACGGCGTCGTCGAGGCCGGCCTGCACGCTCTTGTTGCCGTTCATGATCGCCTCGAGCTCGGAACGCATCTCGGCGCGGATCGAGGTGAAGTTGCCCAGGCGGATGCCGCGGGTGTAGGCGGTCGGCGGCGTGAAGGTCAGCGACTTCATCGCCAGTTCGCGGCCCTTGAACGGCGCCTTGGTGTAGAAGCCTTCATCGACCATCTCGCGGAAGGCCGGCGCGGTGATCGGAATGTAGCCGGTCACCGAGGGCATCCACTTCACCTCGGCGGGTGTCAGGACGAAGTCGAGGAACGCCGCGGCCGCCTCGTACTCGGCCTTGGACTTGCCTTGCAGCACCCACAGCGAGGCGCCGCCGACCAGCGAGTTGTGCCGCGTCGCGCCGTCGTAGATCGGGATCATCGCCACGTCCCAGTCGATGCCCGGCTTGACGGTCGAGCCGACGACGCCGTGGTTGGCGATCGAGCTCAGCATCGAGGCGCAGGTGCCGTCGGAGAAAGCCTGCAGGATGGTGCGGCCTGTCTGCGCCGTGTTGATCTTCGCCAGGCCCTCGTCGAGCCAGCGCTTGAGGTTGCCGATATGCTTGGGCATCAGGCCCTTGTTGACCTGCAGCTCGGCGCCCAGCCCCTCATAGCCGTTGCCCATGCTGGCGATCGGCGAATTGTGGATCGCCGACATCTGCTCGACGCTCTGCCAGGTGTCGAAGTCGAAGGTGTAGGGGCAGGCGTGACCGGCGGCCTTCATGGCGCGCATGTCCTTCTCGAACTGCTCCCAGGTCGCCGGCGGCTCGGTCCGACCGATCTTCGCCCACTCGGCCTTGTTCCAGTACATGACCGCGGTCGAGGAGTTGTAGGGGAAGGACCACATCTCGCCCTTCGACGTCGCGTAGTAGGAGGCGATGCCGGGGAAGTAGTCGTCCCACTTGATCTTCATCTTGAAATCGCGGGCGAAATCCACGGCGTTGTAGGTGGCGCCCGAGAGCATGAAGTTCACGGTGCCGGCGTCGTAGATCTGCACGATCGTCGGGTGCTGCTTGGCGCGGAAGGCGGCGATGGTGTTCTGCTCGGCGCGGTCGTAGCCGCCCTGGCCGACGCAGACCGCCTCGTAATTGCTCTGGCTGGCGTTGAAGCGCTTGCAGTGCTCGGCCATGACCTCGCCGAGCTGGCCGGTCAGCCCGTACCAGTACTCGAATTTCTGCCGCTCCTGCGCGGCGGCGGACGTCGCGATGCCGAGCGCGGCAATGATGGAAAGGAACCGGATCATCGTGAAACCTCCACGAGCGTCGCGGCGCGACGCGGCATGGTGCAGCGCGATAAACCGTCTATGTGACGATTGCGTCTCGGTTTTGAGACAGCGACGTGATCAGCGCACGCGCGGCTGTGCATCGGGCGGATACTCATCGGGCCACAGCACGCGCGGATCGTCGTACAGCGTGTCCATGCGCTTGTAGATCGTGAAGCCCGAGCGGACGTAGCGGTCGAGCGCCTTGGGATGATCGAGCAGGTTGGTGTAGACCCAGTAGCGTTTCGGCCCGCGCGCCCAGACCATGTCGGCGAGGCGGTCGAGCATCCACGGGCCGTAGCCCTTGCCGATACTCACCGGCAGCAGGCCGAAATACGCCAGCTCGACATCGGGCCATTGCCGCCAATCGAGCTCGGCATAGCCGGCGACGGTGTCGCCCTCGTAGAGCACGTGCATCTCGACCTTGGGATCGGCGAGATAGGCGAGGACCTCTTCGTCCGGCTTCAGCTTGCGCTCGTACCACAGCCAGGTGCGGCCGACCGCGTCGTAGAGATAGCGGTTGAGCGCGAGATCAGGCGGTTGAACGAGGCGCAACGAGGCGTTTGGCGCCGGCCGCTCGGCGACCGGCGGCCGCGCGGGTGGCGCCAGCATCTCGAGGAAGGTCAGCGTCGTCGGCAGCTTGCCGTCGGCGCGCGGCGGCGGATGGTGACCCATGTCTAGGGGCCGGTGACGATCGGCGTATCCGGACGCGCGCCCCATTCGGCCCACGAGCCGTCGTAGATCGCCGCTTCCCTGGCGCCGGTGAGATAGAGCGCCAGGGCGACGACACAGGCGCTGACGCCCGAGCCGCAGCTCGCCGTCACCTTCTTCGCCGGATCGATCCCGGCGGCGGCGAGCTTCGCCCTGAGCTCGGCATCCGGCAGCATGGTGCCGGTCCTGGGATCGATCAGCTCGGTGTAGGGCATGTTGAGCGCGCCCGGCATGTGGCCCAGCCGCAGGTTGGGGCGCGGCTCGGGCGCTTCGCCGCGGAAGCGTGGCGCCGCGCGGGCATCGACGATCTGCTCGGCCTTGCTGTCGATCAGCCGCGTCACCTGGCCGACGTCGCGGATCAGCGTGGTGTCGAGCCGGGCGGTGAAATGCCGCTCACGGGGCTGCGGCGGCTCGTCGGTCACCGGCCTTCCCTCGGCGATCCACTTGGGCAGCCCGCCATCGAGCACGGCGACGTCCCTATGGCCGAAGGCGCGGAACATCCACCACACGCGGGTCGCGCCCATCATCGGGCTGCCGTCATAGACGACGATGCGGTTGCCGTCGCCCAGTCCGAGCTTGCGCACGCGCGAACTGAACTTCTCCGGCGCGGGCATCATGTGCGGCAGCGGATTGTCGACGTCGGAAATCTCCTCGATGTCGAAGAACACCGCGCCGGGGATGTGGCGCGCGGCATATTCCGCCTTGGCGTCACGCTTCTGCGCCGGCAGGTAGAACGAGCCGTCGACCACCCGCACATCGGGCGCGTCGAGATGGGCGGCCAGCCACTCGGTGCTGACGAGAGCGTCGGGGCGCGCGTAGGACATGAACGGGTTCCTCTGAGTCTCAATCTCCCTCTCCCCGCTCGCGGGGAGAGGGAATTCGAATTAATCGACGAGCTGGACGATGAAGCGGCGGTTCATCTTGCCTTTGTTCTCGACCTTCACACATTCGACGCGGCCGATCTCTGACGTGCGCGCCACATGCGTGCCGCCGCAGGCCTGCAGGTCGACGCCTTCGATCGACAGCAGCCGCACCTTGCCGGCGCCGGAGGGCGGCCGCACGCTCATGGTCTTCACCAGCTCCGGCCGCGCCTCGAGCTCTTCGTCGGTGATCCATTGCGCGGCGACGGGACGGTCGAGCCCGATCAGCTTGGCCATCTCGTCGGTGACGAACTCCTTGGTCGGAACTTCGCCCTCGAGATTGAAGTCGAGCCGGCTCTTGTCGGCGTTGACCTGACCGCCGGTGACGTTGCCCTTGATCACCGCCGACATCACGTGCAGCGCGGTGTGCATGCGCATGTGGCGGTAGCGGCGCTCCCAGTCGAGCGTGGCGGTGACCTTGTCGCCGATGGCGGGCCGCGGTGCGTCCGGCGCCAGCACATGGACGACGCCATCGCCCTTCACCGCGTCGGCGACTTTGGCGACGCGGCCGTCGGCGAAGGTCAACGTCCCGCTGTCGCCGGGCTGACCGCCGCCCGTGGGATAGAACACGGTACGATCCAGCCGCACGCCCCTGTCGTCGACGCCGACGACGGTGGCTTCACAGCTCTTGAGATACGAATCCTGGCGGAAGAGTTCTTCGGTCATGCCCAACGCATAGCGCACCCTCAGGGGATGCGAAATGGGTTCATTGTCATGCCCGATGTCGCAGCGTTGAGCAGGGCTACGCTTGTGAGGAAGATCACATACGGAATTGCACATACCTTCCCCCGGAGGGGGAAGGTGGCGCGCGAAGCGCGACGGATGGGGGATGTTTCAACAAACTCGGAGTCCGGCTTCGACATCCCCCATCCGCCCTTCGGGCACCTTCCCCCGGAGGGCAGGGCGATCGCATATGGATTTGGATTGGCCTGGGGCCGCGCCGCTCCAGCGGCGCTCATGATGCGTCGCTGGAGCGACGCGGCCCGAACGCCTTGAAAGTCGCTGCCCGGTCGGGGCGCGCCACTCCAGTGGCGCGTCTTGTCGATCGGCCGACGCGCCACTGG
>JALHMM010000001.1:119486-198211 GCA_022844045.1 Reyranellaceae bacterium
GCCCCGCCGGCCAGTTGGGGGCCCCCGCCCCCAGCGTCTCGAGGCCACATGCGATCGCCCTGCCCTTCGCGGGGAGAAGGAAGACAACGCATCTCAGCTCATCCACTTCGGCACGGGCAGGTTCTTCTCGCGCAGGAAGGCGGGGTTGAACAGCTTGCTTTGATAGCGCTGGCCGCCGTCGCACAGGATGGTGACGATGGTCTTGCCCGGCCCCATCGCCTTGGCCAATTGAATCGCGCCGGCGATGTTGATCGCCGAGGAGCTGCCGAGACAAAGACCTTCATGCTGCAGCAGATCGAAGATCAGCGGCAGCGCGTCCTCGTCGCGGATCTGGAAGGCCATGTCGACGGCGACGCCTTCCAGGTTGGCGGTGACGCGGCCCTGGCCGATGCCTTCGGTGATCGAATTGCCCTCGGCCTTCAGCTCGCCGCGCGTGTACCAGCTGTAGAGCGCCGCGCCCATCGGGTCGGCGAGCGCGATCTGGATGGCGGGATTGCGCTCCTTCAGCGCCAGCGACACGCCGCCCAGGGTGCCGCCGCTGCCCACCGCGCAGGTGAAGCCGTCGACCTTGCCGTCGGTCTGCTGCCAGATCTCGGGGCCGGTCGTCTTGTAGTGGCCGTCACGGTTGGCGACGTTGTCGAACTGGTTGGCCCAGATCGCGCCGTTGGGCTCGGACTTCGCCAGCTCCTCGGCGAGGCGGCCGGAATAGCGCACGTAGTTGCCGGGATTGGCGTAGGGCAAAGCGGGCACGAGGCGCAGATCGGCGCCGCACAGCCGGAGCATGTCCTTCTTTTCCTGGCTCTGCGTCTCGGGCATCACGATCACGGTGCGATAGCCCTTGGCGTTGCCGACCAGCGCCAGGCCGATCCCCGTATTGCCGGCGGTGCCCTCGACGATCACGCCGCCGGGCCGCAGCTGCCCGCGCTTCTCGGCGTCCTCGACGATCGCCAGTGCCGCGCGATCCTTCACCGAGCCGCCGGGGTTGAGGAACTCGGCCTTGCCGTAGATCTCGCAACCGGTGGCCTCGGAGGCGGCCTTGAGGCGGATCAACGGCGTGTTGCCGATGGTGTCAATGAAGCCGGAACGGACGTCCATGGTCGCGGTGCCCAAGGGGAGGGGAAAGTGGCGGGAACCTAGCGCCATGCGCCACGGCCCGGCAACCCGAACAACCTCATATCAGCATGAGCGCTTCGACCTCGGCGAGGCGCGGCATCGACGGGGCCGCGCCGCGCCGTGTGACCGCGAGCGCGGCGGCGGCGTTGGCGAAGGCGAGCGCCGATCCTGGCCGACCGGTCGCCAGCGCCGCGGCATAGGCGCCGACGAAGCAATCGCCGGCGCCGGTGCTGTCGATCGCCTCGACGGCGTGGCCGTCGATGGCGTGCGGCGGCGCGTCGCCAGCCAGCATGACCGCACCGCGTCGGCCGAGCGTGACGATCACCGTCATGGCCGGACGCCGCAGCGCGCGCGCCGCCGCCACGATATCGGCCAGGGCGCTGTCGTCGCGCAGCGTCGCGCCCGACAGGGTCGCGAGCTCGGTCTCGTTGACCACCAGCAGATCGGTCAGCGCCAGCAGGCTGTCGGGGACTACGGCCGCCGGCGCGGCGTTGAGGATGGTCGTGGCGTCTCGGGCGCGCGCGAAGAGTCGCTCGGTGACCGCGATCGGCGTTTCGAGCTGGGCGACGACGACATCGCCGCCATCGATCCTGGTCGACGACACGTCGGCATCGGTCAGGGTCATGTTGGCGCCGGGCACGACGACAATGCAGTTCTCACCGGCACTGACGACGATCTGGGCGATGCCGGTGGGCGCATCGTCGGTTTGGCGCACGCCGGAGGCATCGACGCGGTCGGCTCGCATCACGTCGAGCAACCGCGCGCCGAAGGCATCGCGGCCGACACAGCCGATCATCGCGACCTCGGCACCGAGGCGCGCCGCCGCCACCGCCTGGTTCAGGCCCTTGCCGCCGGGCAGGGTGTGGAAGGCCGTGCCCATGACGGTCTCGCCGGCGCGCGGCAGCGACGGCGCCTCGGCGACCAGATCCATGTTGAGGCTGCCGGCGACGATGACGCGGCCGCTCATCGCCAGCGCTCGCGCACTGTCTCGCGGTGGAGCAGCAGCCACAGCATCGAGGCCAGCCCGCTGGCGCTGGCGATCTCACCGCGCTCGAGCATCGCGCGCGCCTCGTCGAGGCTGAAGACGCCGACGAGGATGTCCTCGCCTTCGGTGGCGAGGCCGTGCACGCCGCCTGCTTTGCTCGAGTCGACCCGGCCGAGATACTGCGTCACGGTCTCCGACGTGCCGCCGGGGCTGACCAGGAAGCTGTGCATCGGCATCAGCTCGAGGATGTCGAGGTCGGCCTCCTCGCGCGCCTCGCGCCGCGCGACATCCTCGGTCGTCTCGCCGTCATCGATGATGCCGGCGACAATCTCCCAGATCCAGGCGTGGCGGCCCGCGACATGCGCGCCGGGCCGGAACTGGCGGATCAGCACCACGGCGTCGCGCACCGGATCGTAGGGCAGCACGGTGGCGGCGTGGCCGCGCTCGAAGATCTCGCGCTTGACCTCCGGGCCGACGCCGCCGCCGAACAGCGTGTGGCGGAAACGGTATTCGCCGATCTCGAAATAGCCCTTGAAGGCGGTGCGCTTCTCGACCGAGACCACCCGTTCCTCGCTCATCCCTCGACTCCGGCTTGCTTCGCACTTGCGCGATGTGCCGAGCGGTAGCAGACATCGACGTGCCGACCAAGGGAGGACGCAGGCCATGCTCGACCTGGTGATCGACCACCGCCCGCACGATCTGGGCCACGGCTTGGCCGTGCGCCGTATCCTGCCGTTCCATAAGCGCCGCATGATCGGGCCGTTCATCTTCCTCGATCATGCCGGCCCGCTCGACCTGCCGGGCGAGCGGCGGCGCAAGGCCGACGTGCGGCCGCATCCCCATATCGGCCTGGCCACGGTGAGCTATCTGTTCGACGGCCAGATCACCCATCGCGACAGCCTCGGCATCGAGCAGGTGATCTTGCCGGGCGAGGTCAACTGGATGACCGCCGGCCGCGGCATATCGCATTCCGAGCGGTTCGAACTGCCGCCCTCGGGCGAGGCACGGCCGATCGAGCTGCTCCAGAGCTGGTGCGCGCTGCCGGAGGCCGATGAGGAGGTCGAGCCGGCTTTCGCCAATTATCGCGCCAGCGACTTGCCGGTGGGTGACGCCGATGGCGTGTGGATGCGGCTGATCGCCGGCGCGGCCTATGGCCTGAAGAGTCCCGTCGCGGTGCGCTCGCCGCTCTTCTATCTGCACGTCGCGCTGCGGCCGTCGGCCGAGCTGAAGCTGCCGGCCGAGCACGCGGAGCGCGGTGCCTACATCGCCAAGGGCCGCGTCGAGGTCGATGGCCGCGTTTACGAGGCCGGCCAACTGCTGGTGTTCGGCGGCGCCGACGATCCGGTGATCCGCGCGCTCGACGCCGCGACCCTGATGCTGCTGGGCGGCGAGGCGCTGGGGCCGCGTCACATCTGGTGGAACTTCGTGTCGTCGCGCAAGGAGCGCATCGAGCAGGCCAAGGCCGACTGGAAAGCCGGCCGCATCATGCTGCCGCCCAACGACAACAAGGAATTCATCCCGCTGCCGGACTAGGGCCTGTCCTCATTTGAGCCATGCCAAGTCGCTTGTGTTTCATGGCTCTCTCCTGGGTTGCGGTTGAGGCTTTCAGTAGCGAGCGAACCGGCAAAGCGCACATGATTCCGGACAGGCGCGTCCGTCGTCATGAGCGCTTGGTTCGCCGGTGGCGTTTCTATTGGCCGAAGAAAGTTTTAGGCTCTGTCCGAATAGCAGCTCTAGCCGCGTCAGTGTTGCAGAGCCGGATGAGCCGCCTCTGCAACCAAGGACTAGGACGACAAAATGCAATACATGTTGATGTTTTATGAGAACGAGGCAAAGGTCGCTCCCCTGCGCGACCGCGCCGAACGTACCGGACCCTATTGGGACGCCTGGAACGCCTATATTGGTGCGCTGTACCAGGCAGGCGTCGTCCTTAAGGGCGACGGGCTCCTGCCCCCTGCGACGGCAACCACGGTGCGGCTTGAAGGCGGCAACCGCATGGTGCAGGACGGACCCGTGGCGGTTACCAAGGAACAACTGGCCGGTTTTGTCGTAATCGAGGTACCGGACCTCGATGCGGCGCTGTCCTGGGCGGCGCGCAGCCCTTCATCTTCTTACGGGGCTACTGAAGTGCGCCCCACGCTGCCTCCGCCCAATTAAGGCTGAGCGGTGGGCGGCAGCCTTCAAGAACACGGGCGGCGGGCGGCGGAGAACGCTGCCCGCACCTCTTACGGGCGCCTTCTCGCGTATCTTGCCCGGCAATGGCGGGACGTGGCCGCGGCCGAAGACGCCCTGGCCGAGGCCTTTGCCCGGGCGCTAGACATCTGGCCTACACAAGGCGTGCCGGCCAACCCCGATGCCTGGCTGATGGTAGCGGCACGAAACCGGCTGCGTGATGGCGCGCGGGCGCGGAAAACACACGAACAAACGACCAACAACCTCCTGGTGCTGGCACCGACAGAAACCGAGGAAATACCCGTGATTGCCGACAAGCGGCTGGAGCTGATGTTTGTGTGCGGCCACCCGGCAATCGATGCTGCCGCGCGCACGCCGCTGATGCTGCAAACCGTGCTGGGGCTGACGGCCGAGCGCATCGCCGCTTCGTTCCTTGTTTCGCCCGACACGATGGGACGGCGGCTGAGCCGGGCCAAGGCGCGCATCAAGGACACCGGGATTGCCTTCGAAGTGCCGGGGAAAGACGAGCTAGGCGAGCGCGTGGGCAATGTGCTCGAGGCCATCTATGCCGCCTATGGGCAGGGCTGGGACAGCACGGGTAGCGACGACCAGACGCGCAAGGGGCTGACCGAAGAAGCGATATGGCTGGCGCGGGTTCTGGTGGAGCTGCGGCCAGAAGACACCGAGGCGCTGGGCCTTCTGGCGCTGATGCTGTTTTGCCAAAGCCGTAGCGCCGCGCGGCGGGCGGAGGGGCGCTATGTGCCGCTGGCCGACCAGGATACGGCGCTCTGGAATCTGCCGATGGCGCGTGAGGCTGAGGAAAAACTGCGGACGGCCGGCGGGCTCAAGCAGCCGGGGCGTTTCCAGCTGGAGGCGGCGATCCAGTCGGCGCTGGTGCATTCGCGCTTGACGGGCGCGGATATGCGCCTGCCGATGTGGACGCTCCATGGGCTATTGGCGCAGAAAGCACCCACGATCGGCAATCTAGTGGGGCTGGCTGCAGCCACGGCCGAGGTGCATGGCCCTGAAACGGGCCTCAATGAACTGGCGCAGCTGCCCGATGCGGTGACGGGGGACTATCAGCCGTTCTGGGCGCTCAAGGCGCAATTGCTGCAGCAGCTGGGCGCCGACCAACAAGCCACTGCAACGGCTTTCAGGCGGGCCATCGGCCTGACGGAGGATGAGGCTGTGCGCGCATATCTCATCGGCAAGTCAACGCAACAGGCTAGGGCCTGCGCTCAATTAGGGGATTCGCCAATCAGTTGAAGCGTGATTCATAGCGAGCCTTCAGATGGAGGGCTTCGCGATGAAAAGCTATGGTTTGCGGGATGATCAGTTTGAACGGATCGGGATGACGGGTGCGTCTGATTGGCCGCTCGATGCTCTAGGCGAGCACTACAACCCCGGTGATCTCGCCGCCCAGGCCTTGGTGGCCTGGCAGCTTTCCATCGCTCGGACGTAGGCGGGGCGGGCCGTCGTGCGGGCGAGATAGTCGCGCTCGACAGGTCCAGGGATGTAGTTGCCAGTTCGCAGGCCGAGCAGCAGGGCGTAGCTCACCGAAATGTCGGCAGCCGTGAATCTGTCGCCGGCGAGATAGGGGCGATCCGCGAGGCGGCGGGTGACCAACCCCAGCCGGCTCTCGAAGGTTTGGAACGCCCAGCGGGTAACGTGGGCTTCCCGCTCGGCCTCGGGCGCCAGTTGGCGACCGACCAAGACGGCGTTCATCGGCCCAGCGAGCCCGGCCTCTCCCAAGTGGAGAAACTGCAGATAGATGGCGAAGGCGGGATCGTCGGGGGCGACGGCAAGCGAGCCCGAGTCGTGGCGGGCAAGCAGGTATTCGAGAATCGCGATCGATTCGACCATGATCGTCTCGCCGTCTTGCAGCGCAGGAATGAAGCCGGCTGGGTTTATCGCGAGGAACTCGCGATCGTCGTCGGGCGCGAGCAGATCAACCGGGCGTAGCCGATACGCCAACCCCAATTCCTCGAGCAGCCAGACAACACGGAAGCCACGACCTTCGCCATAGACGGTGAGCATGGTTGAGCGTTCCTGGATTGGGCTGCGTTTATTGACTGCTCAAGGACGACGAGCGAGTTGCCGGGCGACGCGTTCCACCGCTGACGATGGATACCTACCGCGCTCACACCGCCTTCAGGTATTCGCCAAAGCGCTCCATCGTGCTGGTCCAGCCGTCCTTGTGCGAGCCGGCGGACACGACCGTGTCGAAGCCGGTCTGCCACAAGGTGAGACGCGTCTTGCCCTTGCCGGCGTCGGCGAACAGCACCGTCACGGTGGTCTCGTGATCGCGCGCGCCGCCGACATCGTCGGTCACGTAACTGAAGACCAGGCGCTCCGGCTCGACGACCTCGTGATAGACGCCATAGCGCAGGAAGACCTGGCCCTCGGGCGACTTGATCTCCTTGCGCCATTTGCCGCCAGGCCGCACGTCCATCTCGCACGAGACCACGGTGAAGCCCTGCGGCCCCCACCATTCCTGGACCTGACCGATCTCGACCCAGGCGCGGTAGACCATCGAGCGCGGGGCGTCGAAGGTGCGGGTGAGGACGAGCTCGCGCTCGCCTGGCCGGGCGGGGATCCTACTTTCGGCGGCCACGCTTCTTCCCCTTGGCTTGCAGGACGCGCAGATGCGCCTCGAGGCGATCGAAGCTCTGTTCCCAGAAGCGGCGGTACTGGTCGAGCCAGTCGGTGGCGTCCTTCAACGGGGCGGCCTCCAGCTTGCACGGGCGCCACTGCGCCTCGCGACTGCGTGTGATCAGCCCGGCGCTTTCCAGCACCTTGAGATGCTTGGAGACCGCGGGGAGGCTCATGTCGAACGGCTCGGCCAGCTCGGTGACGGAGGCTTCGCCACTCACCAGGCGGGCGAGGATGGCCCGGCGCGTCGGGTCGGCGAGGGCGGCGAAGGTGGTGCTGAGCTGGTCGGCGGGCATGATGCGCTTGGTCAATTAACTGGTGAGTTAAATATACACTTGACACGAGGCGAGTCAAGGCGGCGCCGTTCCGATTCGCAGCACAGGCAACAGTTTCGAGATCGACGGCGACCTGCCCGAGGCGCTGACGCGCCGCACTAGCTCGATCTGCGCCAAGCGCGGCCACTTGTACGCCCCCAGCGGATGGCGCATGAGCCGCGCGCCATGGTCGACGGTGTCAAGCGGGCGCCGGAGCCCGACGACGTGGGCTTAGTCGATCACCACGCACACACGCGCCACGTCGTCGCCCTTCAGCGTCAGGCTGGCTTTGTCGAGCATATCGATGAATTTCGTGTAGAAGCCCTTGGTGGCCGTGGCGGCGATCGGGCCCAGGCTGCCGAGGTTGGTGGTGGTGTTGACCGTCGACGGAAACGCGAAGCCTGTTTGGGCGGTCGTCTGTAGGTTGATGGCCTTTTGCAGCTCAGCGGAATTGGTGGTGGCGCCCGGTGTCGGGTCGTTCACAACTTTGGCAAAGAAGCCCAGTTCGCCATTCTTAATGCTCGGCCCGTTGTAGCCGACGATCTCCAGCCCACCCACGCCGCGACCGCGCAGCTTGCTGGCTAGCACCTCGACCGTGGAGGTGCCGGGCTTGCCCCCCACCTGGACGCCGGCATAGCAGGACGTCACGATCAGCTTCTTCAGCGCGCCGGTCACGCCCAGCGTCGGACGGGCCAGCGCGTTGCCGATTTCCTCGGCGGACCAGCGCTCGATGGCGCCGGGGCTACCGTGCCCACACAGCGCCAGCCCGGTCACTGCCGACAGGTTGAGCGTGGACGAAAATGGCACCACCTGGTTGTCGGGCACGGTCTGGCTGTAGTTCAGCTTGGACAGCGCAAAGGCTACGCTGGTCTGGATCACGAAGTCGTACTGCCCTTTCTTGTTCTCGAATACGATCACCATGACGTCCTCCCCACGTGAGCCGCCATTCCCCAAATGATCCATGGAAGCGTGCGAACGCTATCATTCGGCTTGGTTGGCGGGAAATCACGATCGGCTGATACGGTATTCGCCGCCGTTTCCATCTCGAACACGACGATGCGGAATCAAGCTGGCTGCAACAGGACCCGAAGCTGAGGAGATGACAGCGATGCCGAGGGCGTCGTGAGCAAGCCGGATCCCCGTTTGCTGGCGGTGCTGACGCGCCTCGACCTGGCGGATCGGTTCGCCGAGGCGCACGGCCCGGACGGATCGACCGAGCGCAGGCTGGCGGCGTGGAGCGACCTGGCGGTCATGTTGCTGCACGAGTACGCGCCCGAGTTTCGCCGGGGCGGCCGCAAGCGCGAGCAATGGCTGACGGATCAGGAAATGACCGACGTGTTCCGCGCCGGCCTGCAGAGTGGCGCCGGTCTGCTGCCCGTCCTGCTGTGGCCCGACCGCATCGCGCAGGCCTGGCTGCTGCGCGCGGTCGAGCACTTCAAGGGCAGGCTGCCGACCAAGACGCTGACAAGGCCGGAGGTGGCGCGGCGGGAGCTGCCCCGGCGCTTCCAGTCGATCAAGAAGCCCGACGCGTTGCGCCAGAAGGTGACGGCGGCGCGCAAGGCGGTCGGTGACCAGCTCGACCTGTACCTGCCGGTTTCGACGTACCGTTTGCTGCGGGGTGGTTTTGGTAACGCCGCCGCCCCTTCCTCGGACAAGGGCGATTGAGCGACATCACCTCGGGTCAAATCGATGGTGATCGGATGCCTACCACCGCCCCCCTGACGCCGCGGATCGTCGAGCGGCTCGGCCAGTTGATCCTGCTGCTGGCCTCGCCCCATGACGGCGAGAAGGTCGCCGCCTGTGGCGCGATCCTGCGCACCCTGGGGTCCGCCGGCCTCGACCTGCACGCCCTGGCGGATATCGTCCGACGCGCGGCCGCCGGCGAGACACCGCCCAAGCCGGCCAACGAGGCGCCGTCGCCGCAAGGTGAGGCCGCCTGGTGTCTGCGCGTCGGCGCCTCGACGCTGAAGGCGCGCGAGCGCAAGTTCCTCCAGGACATCGCCCAGGCGCGCTATCCGCTCAGCGCCAAGCAGCGCGCCTGGCTCGAGGCGATCGTCGCGCGCATCGAGGCGAGCGCCCGATGAGCGCCGACGCCGCTTCGCGCGCCGAGCTGGACCTGGAGAGCGACGCGCCCGCGCTGTCGGACGACGCGCTGGCCCTCGACTTCGCGACGATCCACGCCGATCTCCTGCGCTACGTCGCGAGCTGGGGCGCGTGGATGCGCTACGACGAGGGCCGCTGGCGGCAGGAGGGCACGCTGTTCGCCTTCAACCAGGCGCGCCGCGTCTGCCGCTGGCGCGCCACCTCGGTCACCGACAGCCGCGTCGCCATCGGGCTCACCTCGGCCAAGACCGTCGCCGCGGTCGAGCGCATGGCGCAATCCGATCGCCGGCTGGCGGCCACCGTCGAGCAATGGGACGTCGACCCGATGCTGCTCAACACGCCCCAGGGCGTGGTTCATCTGAAGACCGGCTTCTTGCGCCCGCACGATCCCCAGGACTGCCTGACCAAGATCACGGCGGTCGCGCCCGACCGCGCATCGACCGCGCCGACATGGGCGGCCTTCCTGCGCCGCGTCACCGGCGACGACGCCGCGCTGATCGGCTACCTCAAGCGTCTGTGCGGCTACATGCTCACCGGGCGCACCGACGAGCAGATCCTCGCCTTCGCCTACGGCACCGGCGCCAACGGCAAGAGCGTCTTCATCAACACGATATCAGGCATCCTCGGCGACTACGCCCGCTCGGCGCCGATCGAGACCTTCACCGAGAGCGCGGTCGAGCGCCACCCGACCGAGCTCGCCATGCTGCGCGGCGCCCGCCTCGTGAGCGCGGTCGAGACCGAGCAGGGGCGCCGCTGGGCCGAGTCGCGTGTGAAGGCGCTGACCGGCGGCGACAAGGTGGCGGCGCGCTTCATGCGCCAGGACTTCTTCGAGTACGTCCCGCAGTTCAAGTTGCTGATCGCCGGCAACCACAAGCCGAGCCTGCGCAGCGTCGACGAAGCCATCCGCCGGCGCCTGCACCTGATCCCGTTCAGCGTCACCATCCCGCCCGCCGAACGCGACCCGTCGCTGTCCGACAAGCTCAGGCACGAATGGCCCGCCATCCTCGCCTGGATGATCGAGGGCTGCGTCGAGTGGCAGCGGCACGGCCTCATGGTGCCGTCCGCCGTCCAGGCCGCCACCGCGCAATACATCGAGTCCGAGGACGCCTTCGGCCTGTGGCTCGGCGAATGCGTCCAGCGCCGCGAGACCGCCTACGAACTGACCGCCGATCTCTTCGCGTCATGGAAGACCTGGGCCGACCGCGCCGGCGAAAACGCGGGCAGCCTCAAGCGCTTCAGCCAGACGATGATCGATCGCGGGTTTGAAGCCCGACGGCAAGCGCGAACCGGCAAGACCGGATTCGATAGCGTGCGCCTCACCCGCCCCGACGACACCGACGATCCCCGTTACGGCGGCTGATCTTGGCAGGGGTGAAGGATGTGAAGGATTCTTCCATATCGACCGTCCGCGCGCGTGACGCCGATATGGAAGAATCCTTCACATCCTTCACCCTTACAGGGCGTCCAGTCGCGCGAAGCTGATCGGCCGGCCGGCGTCGAGTTCCACCTCGAACAGGTCGGGAGTCCGCAAGCCCAGCAATTGCTCGAAACCAAACGCCGGATCCATCGATCGCAGGATGGAAGCGATCAAGTTGTGGTGGCTGGAGACGGCCGCAAGCCAACGGTCCGGGGCCTCATCGGCACGATTAGCAAACTACGACTTCAGCCGCGACCTGGCGGTGCCGACCTAAGGTCGAGGGCGGCATCTTGAATCGCCTTCTCCAAATCTTTGGCAGCTTGCTCGCGCTGCTGCGCCTGTAGATCCTGCTCGAGGATCTGGATGATCGCAGCCCTGACTACAGGGAAGTGCTTACGACACGCATCCTCTGTGAGCTCATGTAGTCCGACACTGAGGATACCGTAGACTGCCCGGTTCTTGACGAGCGCCGGCGGGAGGATCGGTTCCAATGCTTTGATTTTCTCATCCATCCGCATGCGCTCAAAGCCGTCGATGGGCTGGGGCAGAGCGCTGTGATGCTGAACGATGAGACGCTCGAAGATTCGCCGCAGGTAGACGAACGAGCCGATACCGACGCCATGGGCGGCCAGCCCTCCCGCCCTGTGCAGTTCGCTGTAGTTGGCCTGGCCCAATAATGATTTGAACCGCAGAATATCCGCTGACGAAATATCCTCAAGTGAGGGGTACTGTCCTACCTTAACTACCGTCGAGTTTGTCCGATGAAAGTAATAGGTGTACTTGTGGCTGCTGATGCGTTGGCATGAAAACGTAACTTCGAACTCCGTAACACCGAACGCCCAATCTTCATCCTCTCCTCTCAGGTAGGGGCGGTCTGACGTGCTCCTAAAGGTCGTTTCCTTGTTGCAGTAAATGCAGTGGCAATCGAACTGAAAGCCGCGGCGCCGAAGGAATGTCACCATTGCGAGTTGCTCGCCCGCAGCGGGATCGGCTGGTCGTGGGTCATAAAGTGGTGCCTTTAGAACTAGATCTAAGGCCGCTTGCACACCTCTCCGTGTTTCTTCTTGCGTTGGCATCAGGGCTCCCCTTCTCGGCATCTTGACACTACCAGAACGTGCGCGCACGTTTTCTCCCGGCGCTTAAAGCACCAGTTGTAGGCAAGGCGAGGCCGGTGGAATCCCGGCCTTTGTCATGCCTGCAATTCGGGGCATGTACCCCGCGCTGAGGGGGCAGCGGACAAGCGCTGAAAAGGGGCGTGAAGCAGTTTCGGTGCGCTCCGGTTTTCAGCCCCAGCACTTCCCGCTGGTCTGCCTCGGGTACGAAGCGGACTGTTCTGATTGAGCACGTCCAAGCGAACAGAATGCTTGGCTGAGCGCAAGTCAGAGGATGTCGCCCTGGCTCCGGAGGAGGGATTCGAACCCCCGACCCGGCGGTTAACAGCCGCCTGCTCTACCACTGAGCTACTCCGGATCACGGCAGTGGCGGACGTCGTCGCGTCCACCCAGCGCGGGGCGGTTTCTTGCAGACGCCAGAGGCGCTTGCAAGCGGATTCTCCCCTGAGGAGGCGCTGGAGGTCCGAGCCGGAATCGAACCGGCATACGCGGATTTGCAGTCCGCTGCATAGCCACTCTGCCATCGGACCGGCACAGGCGCTTCGGGGTATAAGTGCGCCTTGCAAGAGGGTCAAGCGTTGCACGGCTTTATCGCCGCCGCGCCGCAAAGGTGCCAATATCGCCGCGCAATCATCTTCAGGCATTGTCGTTATCGGGGAGATCCTATGATTGCCGCCGCCATGACCCGTGTTCCTCGCGTGCTTGGACTGGCGGCCCTGGGAGCCGCCCTTTTGATGTCGACCTCCGCGCTGGCCCAGGAACTGGCGCTCAAGCGCGTGATGCTGTCCTCCGGCGGCGTCGGCTATTTCGAGTACGAGGCCTCGGTCGAGGGCGACGCCGCGCTGAAGCTCACGGTCGGGCTGGAGCAGGTCGACGACGTGCTCAAGAGCCTGGTCGTCTATGACGACAAGGGCGGGGTGGGCGGCCTGAACCTCGCCGGCCGCGAGCCGCTGTCGCAGACCTTCAAGGACCTGCCGTTCGATCAGGGCGCGCTGGGCTCGCCGGCGGCGCTGCTCAACGCGCTGCGTGGTGCTGAGATCAGCGTCGGCGGCGAGCGCGCCATGACCGGCCGGGTCGTGGCGGTGACGCCCGAGACGATCATGACGCCCGAGGGCCGCGCGCTGCAGACGCGCAACCGCGTCACCATGATGACCGAGAAGGGCCTGCAGCAATTCGTGCTGGAGGAGGCGGAGAACCTGCAGTTTGCGGATCCCGCGCTACGGGAGCAGGTGCGGCGCGCGCTGACCGCCGTCGCCAACAACCGGGCGAAGGACGCGCGCACCATCGAGCTGACCTCGAAGGGCAAGGACCGGCGCACGGTGCGCGTCGCCTATATCGTCAGCGCGCCGCTGTGGAAGGCGTCGTACCGCCTGACCATTCCGGCCGACGACGCCGCGACCAAGGCGCAGCTGCAGGGCTGGGCGGTGGTCGAGAATCTCAGCGGCCAGGACTGGAAGAACGTCGAGCTCACCCTGGTGTCGGGTCAGCCGGTGATGTTCCGCCAAGCGCTCTATCGCGCGTACTACGTCGAGCGGCCGGAGGTGCCGGTCGAGGTCGTCGGCCGCCTGCTGCCCAACGTCGATCAGGGCCAGGCGGCGTTTCCGCCACCGCCACCACCCCCACCGGCAGCGGCGATGCCGCGGCCGACGATGGCGCCACCGGCCCAGACCCGCGCCGACGGCCGCGCGGTGGGCATGGGCGCGCCGGGCGCGCGCGACACGGAGCGCACCGTGCCGACCAACATGGCGGCGCCGGCCGAGGCTGTCGCGGCCCAGGAAGCGCTGACCCAGGTGCTGTTCCGCTTCCCGACGCCGGTGACCGTGGGCAACGGGCGCACGCTGTCGGTGCCGATCATCAACGGCGACGTGCCGATCAAGCGCCAGGCGCTTTATCAGCCGGAAACCAGCGCGCGCCATCCGCTGGCCTCGGTGCGCATGGCGAATGACGGCGGCAGCGGCCTGCCGCCCGGCGTGATCACCATCTACGAGCGCCAGGGCGCGCCGGGTTCGGGCGACATCACCTATGTCGGCGACGCCCGCCTGGGCGCGCTGCCGCCGGGCGAGAACCGCCTGCTGTCCTATGCGCTGGATCAGAAGATCGCCGTCGAGCGCGACCAGGCGCGCAGCGAGACCCTGGTGCGCGGCAGCATCGCCGGCGGCGTGCTGAAGTACGAGACCCTGCAGCGCGCCACCATGACCTACCGGGTGCGCGCGCCGGCGCGCGAAGGCCGCCAGCTGCTGGTCGAGACGCCGCGTCTGGCCGGCTGGAAGCTCACCAAGCCGGTCAACCCGGATATCGGCCAGATCGAGGGCAAGTATCGCGTGCCCTTCGAGCTGAAGGGCGGCGAGGCCTACACCTTCGAGGTCGTGCAGGAGCAGACCGTCTCGCAGGAGCTGCGGCTGGTCGATGCCGATGTCGAGCAGGTCGGCTTCTACGCCCGCGCGCGCGAGTTCGACCAGAAGACGCGCGACGCGCTCACCCGCGTGATCCAGCTGCAGGGCGCCGTCGTCGCCGCCGAGAAGGTGCTGGGCGAGATCGACGGCCAGCGTCAGCGCATCGTGCAGGAGCAGGCCCGCATCCGCGACAACCTCGCCCGCGTGCCCTCGGGCACCGACCTGCATCGGCGCTACCTGGCGACGCTCGATCGCCAGGAAACCGAGCTCGAGGCGCTAGCCAAGCGCCGCGGCGACGCCGAGACCGCCGTCCAGACCGCCCGCGACGCGGTGTCCAGGTACGTCGCCAGCCTCGGCTGACGACCAAATACCTTCCCCCGCTGGCGGGGGAAGGTGGCGCGAAGCGCCGGATGGGGGTGGCTGTCGAAGACGAACGAGATGTCTCAAGGCAGACCACGTCTGGCCGCGAGAGCCACCCCCATCCGTCAGCGCTTCGCGCTGCCACCTTCCCCCGCCAGCGGGGGAAGGTAAGTATGGTACGCAGCCACTTGCGATCGCGCCGCCGCTCCGAGGGAAGGGATCCGGCAGGCAGTGGGAATCACCGCATCTCCTTGATTTCGCTCCGCTCTCGGCCGCTGGCCTTGCCCGGGGAAACGTGTTACCAAGCGCCGTTATCGCCGCCGACCCGCCGTCGGCGGTCGCATCTTGTGAACGGCGCCGAAGCCAACGGCGACGAGAGATCCTGAGTGAGGGAAGACCAATGAGCGACGTCGCCGACCGCGTGAAGAAGATCGTCATCGAGCATCTCGGTGTCGAGGACGGCCAGGTGAAGCCGGAGGCGAAGTTCATCGACGATCTGGGCGCCGACAGCCTCGATACCGTCGAGCTGGTCATGGCCTTCGAGGAAGAGTTCGGCGTGGAGATCCCCGACGACGCGGCGGAGAAGATCCAGACCGTCGGCGACGCCATCAAGTTCATCGAGGCCAACTCCTGATCGGATTAGCGCGAGCGCCGGCCATCGCCGATGGCCGGCGTTCGCGCGTCTGGCTGGATCTATCGAGGGACTGAGGAGAGCCGATGCGACGCGTGGTCGTGACGGGCATGGGTATGGTGACGCCGCTGGGCGACGGCGTCGACACGACGTGGCGCGGATTGCTGGAATCGAAGTCCGGCATCCGCTCGGTCCAGGATTTCGACGTGTCGGACCTGCCGACCAAGATCGCCGGCGGCGTGCCGCGCGGCGACAAGGCCAACGGCCATTTCAACGCCGACCTCTACATGCTGCCCAAGGACCAGCGGAAGGTCGACCCGTTCATCATCTACGGCGTCGCCGCGGCGGCGCAGGCCGTCGCTGACGCGGGCTGGGCCTCGCCGAGCGACGAGGAGAAGGAACGCACCGGCGTCATGATCGGCTCGGGCATCGGCGGCCTGCAGACGATCTGCGAGGCCTCGATAACCCTGAAGGAGCGCGGCCCGCGACGGCTGAGCCCGTTCTTCATCCCCTCGGCGCTGATCAACCTCGTTTCGGGCCAGGTCTCGATCAAGTTCGGCTTCAAGGGGCCCAATCACGCCGTCGTCACCGCGTGCTCGACCGGCGCGCACGCCATCGGCGACGCCGCGCGGCTGATCGCGTTCGACGACGCCGACGTCATGGTCGCCGGCGGCGCCGAAGCCACGGTGTGCCGCATCGGCATCGCCGGCTTCAACGCCTGCAAGGCGCTGTCGACCGCCTACAACGACACGCCCGAGCGCGCCTCGCGGCCGTGGGACAAGGGCCGCGACGGCTTCGTCATGGGCGAGGGCGCCGGCGCCGTCGTGCTCGAGGAATACGAGCACGCCAGGAAGCGCGGCGCGAAGATCTATGCCGAGATCGTCGGCTACGGCCTGTCGGGCGACGCCTATCACATCACGGCGCCGGCCGAGGATGGCGATGGCGGCTTCCGCTCGATGCGCGCGGCGCTGAAGCGCGCCGGCCTCTCGACCGACAAGATCGACTACGTCAACGCGCACGGCACCAGCACGCCGCTGGGCGACGAGATCGAGCTCGGTGCGGTCAAGCGTCTGTTCGGCGCCGACGCCTACAAGATGTCGATGTCCTCGACCAAGTCGGCCACCGGCCACCTGCTGGGCGCCGCCGGCGCGATCGAGGCGATCTTCGCCATCAAGTCGATCACCGACCAGGTCGTGCCGCCGACGCTCAACCTCGACGACCCGTCCGACGGCTGCGACATCGACCTCGTGCCCAAGGTCGCCAAGCAACGCAAGGTCCGCTACGCGCTGTCGAACTCCTTCGGCTTCGGCGGCACCAACGCCAGTGTGGTGTTCGGCGGCGTTTGATTCATTCCTCTTTACCTTCCCTCGGACAGCGGGGCTATCGCAGATGGCCTGTCTGACTTGGTCTTACCTTCCTCCGGAGGGGGAAGGTGCCCGAAGGGCGGATGGGGGATGTCGAAGACGGACGCCTACCGGTAGAACAACCAGAGACATCTTCTCGCCATAGATCCGCGCCAAGCTCCGTCAATGCGACCGGAAGCAACGCGCACCGCATCCATATCCGCACGTACCCTTCGGCGCGGCATGACCGAGGCGGAACGCGCGCTTTGGCGCTACCTGCGGTTTGATCAGGTTGCCGGTGTGCGTTTCCGCCGCCAGGTACCGATCGGTCCCTACATCGCTGACTTTGCATGCTTCAAGATCAAGCTGATCATCGAGGTTGACGGCAGCCAGCACGTTGACGCCGCTGGCTACGACGCGAGGCGGACTGCATTTCTCCAGGAGCGAGGCTTTCGCGTGCTGCGTGTCTGGAACAACGACATGCTCGCGCGGCCTGAATCTGTAGTGGAAATGGTTTACTCAGCGATCGGACAGTAGTGGCCACACCGAGTCCGTCTTCGACATCCCCCATCCGCCCTTCGGGCACCTTCCCCCTCCGGGGGAAGGTAAGAGGTTAGCGCGAGAACCTTCGTAACAAGCGATCGGTGGCGTTGCCGGGAAGGGTGGCGCCGAACCAGATGGCGGCTTTCGTGCCCAGGGGAAACGCGATGCGGGCGCGGTCGTTGGCGAGGCCGTTGCGGATGATCGCCGAGGCGCGGGCGGCGGTCATCATGAAGGGCATGGGGAAATCGTTGCCCACGGTGATGCGGCTTTCGACGAAGCCCGGGCAGATCACGCTGACCCCGACATTGTCGGCAAGCAGCTGGTGGCGGATCGACTCGCCCCAGACGCGTACCGCCGCCTTGCTGCCGTTGTAGGCCGCGGCGCGCGGCAGGCCGATGAAGCCGGCGAGCGAAGCGACGAGGCCGATCTGGCCGGTGCGGCGCGCGCGCATCGCCTCGAGCAACGGGAACACCGTGTTGAAGGTGCCCTCGACATTGACCGCGAAGGTGCGCCGCGTGCGCTCCTCGTCGATGCCCTGGCCCTTGCCCTTCTCGATCGAGATGCCGGCATTGGCGATCACCAGATCGACCGGGCGCGCCGCGTCCTGCGCGCCCAGCCACTGGGCCATGGCCTCGCGGTCGGCGATATCGATCGTGCGCGCATCGACCTCGGCGCCGCGCGCGCGGCAGGCGGCGGCGACCGCTTCCAGCCGCGGCGTGTCGCGACCGCCCAGCGCCAGGCGGGTGCCTGATGTGGCGTAGTCGAGGGCCAGCGCCTCGCCGATGCCCGAGGATGCGCCGGTGATGACGATGGAGCGGAAGGTCTTCATGGGTTGATGGCACCGGTCATGAGATCGCGCGGCCGCAGGAACGCCTGCAGATATACGCCGCTACGCCCAAGATCGGACCAGTCGTCGAGAGTCGCGCGCAGGCAGGCCGCGGCGCCGGTCGGGTACTTGCTGCTCATCGCCACCAGCGCGGCCGGATCGCCATCGGTCGCCAGCTGGCGGGCGAGTTCGGCCATGCCGTCATTGTGCCCGATCAGAATCACCCGCTCGACGTCTCCGGGCAGTTGCCGCAGGCGCGCGAGAAGCGACGGCGCGCTGGCGAGATACAGGCCAGGCTCGATGGATACCGGCGGCGCGGGTTTGAGGCGCGCGAGCAGGGGCTCGAGCGTCTCGCGCGTGCGCAGCGCGGTCGAGCACAGGATCAGGTCGGGCGGCGCGCCCCGCGCGACAAGCGCGGCCGCGATCGCCACGGCGGCCCGTCGGCCTCGCCCCGTCAGCGGCCGGTCATGGTCGGAGCCGCCGGCTTTGCTGATGCCGGCTTTGGCGTGGCGATAGAGGACGATGTCGCGATCCATGCCACACACTCGCCGTATTCGGTTGTATTTTCAATACGTTAAGAACGTGTAATCAGAATTTCATGGGCGACGGTGGGTGATTCTGGTTACCCTCGCCAGATACAGGGAGGACGGGTAGACGCCCGTTTGGACCATGAACGCCAGCGTGCAGCCGTCGCCGTCCACCACCGCAGGCGCGACCGACGCGCGGCCCTCTGACGCGCGAATGGGGCACAGCCGGCTGATCAACCGCGAGCTTTCCTGGCTCGCCTTCAACACCCGCGTGCTGGAGGAGGCGAGCAATCCCAACCATCCCGTGCTCGAGCGCGTGCGGTTCCTGTCGATCAGCGCCAACAATCTCGACGAGTTCTACATGGTGCGCGTCGCGGGCCTGCGCGACATGCTGCCGACCCGCGCCAGCCAGCTCAGCGACGACGGCCTGACCCCGGCCGAGCAACTCGCGGCGATCCGCGAGGCGGCCAGCAGGCTGATGAAGACGCAACAGACGGTGTGGTCGCAGCTGCGCGACGAGTTGCGCCGGCACGACATCGCCGTGCTCGATCAGGGTGAGCTCACCGAGGCCGAGCGCGCCTGGCTCGACCAGTATTTCATCGGCCAGGTCTTCCCGGTGCTCACGCCGCTGGCGATCGACCCGTCGCACCCGTTCCCGTTCCTGCAGAATCTCGGCTTCTCGGAGATCCTGAAGCTGCGCAGGGTCTCGGGCAACCGCACCATGATGGCGCTCCTGCCGTTGCCGCCGCAGATCGATCGGTTCGTGCGCCTGCCCGGTGCCGCCGTGCGCTTCCTGCCGCTGGAAACCCTGATCGACCTGTTCCTCGACCGCCTGTTTCCGGGCTACGCCGTCGAGGCGCGCGGCCATTTCCGCGTCATCCGCGACAGCGACGTGGAGATCGCCGAGGAGGCCGAAGACCTCGTCCAGGTGTTCCAGACCGCGCTCAAGCGCCGCCGTCGCGGCGACCTGGTGTCGGTCGCGCTGGATACCGACATGAACGAGGAACTGCGCGCCTTCCTGTTCGACCAGCTCGAGCTGGTCGCCGGCGACGTCGACATCTTCGACCTCGATCGCATCCTCAATATCGGCGACGTCAGCGCGTTGATCGTCAATGACCGGCCCGACCTGAAATTCCCGCCCTACGAACCGCGCTTTCCCGAACGCATCCGCGACTACGGCGGCGACTGCTTCGCGGCGATCCGCGCCAAGGACATCGTCGTCCATCATCCCTACGAGAGCTTCGACGTCGTGGTGCAGTTCCTGCGCCAGGCGGCGCGCGATCCGGCCGTGGTGGCGATCAAGCAGACGCTGTACCGCACCAGCAAGGACTCGCCGATCGTCAAGGCGCTGATCGAGGCGGCCGAGGCGGGCAAGACGGTGACGGCGCTGGTCGAGCTCAAGGCGCGTTTTGACGAGGAAGCGAATATCCGCTGGGCGCTCGACATGGAGCGCGCCGGCGTGCAGGTGGTCTACGGCTTCCTCGATCTGAAGACGCACGCCAAGGTCTCGATGGTGGTGCGGCGCGAGAGCGGATCGATCCGCACCTACGTGCATTTCGGCACCGGCAACTACCATCCGATCACCGCGCGCATCTATACCGACACCTCGTTCTTCACCTGCGATCCGGCGATGGGCCGCGACGCGGCGCGGGTGTTCAACTACATGACCGGCTACGCCCAGCCCGACGCGATGGAGAGGCTGTCGGTCGCGCCGGCGACCCTGCGCGCCACCCTGGTGGCCAATATCGATCGCGAGATCGCCAACGCGGCCGCGGGCAAGCCTTCAGGCATCTGGGCGAAGATGAACTCGCTGGTGGACGCGCGCATCATCGACAAGCTCTACGAGGCGTCGACGGCCGGCGTGCCGATCGAGTTGGTCGTGCGCGGCATCTGCTGCCTGCGGCCGGGCGTGAGGGGCCTGAGCGAGAACATCCGGGTCAAGAGCGTCATCGGCCGCTTCCTCGAGCACTCCCGCATCGTCTGCTTCGCCAACGGCCATCCGCTGCCGTCGCCCGAGGCGAAGGTCTTCATCTCCTCGGCCGACTGGATGCCGCGCAATCTCGACCGCCGCGTCGAGCTGCTGGTGCCGATCGAGAACCCCACGGTGCATCGCCAGATCCTCGACCAGATCATGGTCGCCACCTTGAAGGACGAGGCGCAGTCCTGGGATCTCGATGGCGAGGGCGTCTACGTCAGGCGCAAGGCCGGGCCCGACGCGTTCAGCGCCCACACCTGGTTCATGACCAACCCGTCGCTCTCGGGCCGCGGCAGCGCGCTGCGCCAGCCGGGCGCGATCCCCAAGCTGATCCCCGGCCGCGAGGGCAAGCGTCAGGCGAAGGCGGCCGCGTCAAACCTCAGCTCGTGATCGACGGCGCGGCGTCGCGCTTCAGAATCGCGCGTGACGCGAGCACGACCCAGAGAAACGACGCGCCGAATAGAAGGCGGTTGGCCCATCCGACATAGCCGGACACGCCTTGCGGCAGCTCCGTCAGCGGGCTGGTCTGGTTAGACACGTCCACGCCGGCCGACTTGAGCGACGACACGAACAGCGCGAAGGCGCCGAGCATCAGGACGAAGCTGATCCACGGCAGATGCGCCGACCAGGTCGGAGGCGCGGTCGCGCCGGTTCGGCGTGCAAGGGCCATGGTCAGAAGAACAGCGGCAACGCAGAGACCCGGTATCCCGATCATCGCGGCGGGTCCGTGCAGCGCGTGATTGATGTCGAACATCGCGCCCATCACCTGTCCGACGCCGGCGAGGAACAGGAATATCAGTCCCGCTCTGCCGAGCTTGCTGGCCGACAATGGCCGCAATGCCGCGAGCAGCGCGAAGGACCCGACCGCCCATCCCAGAAAGACGATCGTCAGGAGCCATGGATGGCGCCCGTTGGCGTATTCACTGACCATCCGCCAGGATGGCGCGAACTCCGGACTGAGGAGATGGAGCAAGACGAGCGACACCGCGGACACCGCCGTCGCGAGGATGGCGATCACAGCCGCCGGCGCCGAACGATGCACCCGGGTCATGAGTCGCGGCCCTTGAACGTCGCGTATATGGCCATGGCATGGCCGTGCCCCAGGCCGAACTCCTGCTTGAGCCAGTTGGTGATCTGGGTTGCCTTGACCTCCGGATTGAGCTTTCCGTTCTTCACAAAGCCCTTGGCCTCCGCGCGTTTCTTGAACGCCGCGGGCGAGAGGCCGGTCTTGGCTTTGATATTGTCTATGTACGCCTGGAACGTCATGGGGCGGGGCCTGCGTCAAAACGAGGTGGTCCGGGAGTTAAATTGGAGATAGTAAACTACAATGAAAAAGTCAAGCACGCGGAAACGCCGTTACGCGTCGGCCATCCGTGCGGAAGGCGCGGAAGCGACCAGGGCGGCCATCCTGCGAGCGGCGCGATCGCTATTCGCCCGCCGCGGCATCGACAAGGTCACGATCGCGCAGATCGGCGAAAGGGCCGGGGTCGCGGCCTCGACCGTCTACACTCTCTACAAGTCCAAGGAAGGCATCCTGCGCGAGCTGATGCGGGCGTCGCTCTTCGGCTCGAGGTACCGGTCCGCGCAGGCGCTCCTCGAAGGCGTCACCGACCCGGTCCGCCTGATCGAGCTGACGGGGCCCGTCGCGCGGGCGATCTATGAGAGCGAAAGCGCCGATCTGGGGTTGCTGCGCGGATCGTCCAGCTTCTCTCCCGCATTGAGGAAGCTGGAGCGGGAGTTCGAGACCATCCGGTACGAGATGCAGGAGGCGCGCCTGCGGCTGCTCTTCGCGCAGTCGCGGAACAAGAAGGGCCTGGAACTCGAAGAGGCTCGTCGAATCCTCTGGATGTTCACCAGCCGGGATATCTATCGCATGCTGGTGCACGAGGGCGGCTGGAGCCCCGACCGATACGAGAAATGGCTGTCGCGCACGCTGCTAGATGCGCTGGTGGCGTAGCGACGTTCAAGCGAAAGCCGGCGCTTCCGGTCCGACGTAACGCGCGCGCGGGCGGATCAGCGTGCCGCTCTCGGTCTGCTCGATGAAATGCGCGATCCAGCCGATCGAGCGGCCGAGCAGGAATAGGCCCAGCGCCGCGCCTTTGGGCATGCCGCAGGCGCGCTCGATCGCCACCGTGGCGACGTCGATCGTCGGCTTCAGGCCGGTCACCTTCGTCACAGAGGTAATCAGCCGGCGCGCATAGCGCACCTCCTCGCGATCGCCCAGGCGATGGCTCAGCCGCTCCAGCAGGAATTGCGCGCGCACGTCGCCGTCGGGATAGAGCCGATGCCCGAAGCCGGGGATGCGCGCGCCGCTTTCGATGCGCTCGGCGACGGCGCGATCGAGATCCGTCGCGCCGCGTAGCGCCTCCATCATCGAGGCGACGCGGCGCGTCATGCCGCCGTGATAGGGGCCCTGCAGCACGGCCAGCCCGGCCACCGTCGCGCCCCAGGGCGTGGCGCCGGTCGAGGCGGCGATGCGCACGGCGAAGGTCGAGGCGTTGAGCTCGTGGTCGGCCGACAGCACCAAAGCGGCGCGCACGAGGTCGGCGCCGTGCTCGTCGAGCTTCCAGGCCGTGGCGATCTGGCGATGCAGCGGCGCGGCGGCGGGCGGTCGCGCGGCGACGATCGCTGCGAGCAGGCGCGCGACGCGCGTGCCGGTCACGGCCAGCGCCTTGGAGTCGCGACTCCAGGCGCGCGTGTCCTGCGCCGCGGCCAGCGGCAGCATGGCGAGGCAGCGGTCCATCGGCGCCAGGCGGGCGCTGGCGATCCAGCCGCGACGCAGCGACTCGTCGATCTCCGGCAGAGCGGCGTCGGCGAAGGGGTCGGAGTCGATGTTCCAGAGCAGGCGCGCCACGTCCTCCAGGCTGGCCTCGGCGGCCAGCGCGCAGGCGTCCTTGCCGCGATAGAGCAGGCGGTCGTCGTCGATCAGTGTCAGGCCGGACTCGAGCACCGGCGCGCCGAAGTTCATCGCCTGCGAGGCCACCGCCTCGGCGCCGCGCCCGCGCGCCTTGCGATCGAGCAGGGCCTGGACGTCCTCGGCGTTGTAGCGCCGGCGGCGTCCCGGACCCGGCTCGGGGTCGGAGCGGATCATGCCGCGGCTGACATAGGCGTAGAGCGTCTCGCGGCTGACGCCCAGCCGCTCGGATGCCTCAAGGGCGGTAATCAATTGTTGATCAATCATGTCTGTATATTGATCAATATTATCCAAATTGACAAGATTGATCATCAGGCCGAATCCTCTTCGCAGCTGCGAAGGAGGGATCCATGCAAGCGCTCATCGACGAAAACAATGGCCTCGACGGCGTGGTCGCTGGTGCGACGGTGCTCAGCCACGTCGATGGCGAAGCCGGAACCCTGATCCTGCGCGGCCATTTCCTGGAGGAGATCGCCGGCCGCATCGGCTTCGAGGGCATCGCGGCGCTGCTCTGGGATGGTCTCGACGACAACGGCTATGACCGCGACACAGTGCTCGGCCTGCTCGGACAGGCTCGGGTCGCGGCCTTCGCCCTGGTGCCCGGCTTGCTGCAGGTGACCCAGGGCCTGACGCCGATCGAGGCGCTGCGCGCCGGGCTGGGCATGCTGCCGGACAAGGCGACTCTCCCGGCTCACATCCGCGCCTGCGGTGCGTTGCCGGTCTTCCTGCCGGCGCTGCTGCGGCGGGCCGAGGGCAAGGCGCCGATCGCCCCCGATCCATCGCTGGGCACGGCGGCCGACCTCCTGCGGTGCCTGCGCGGGCAGCCGGCCTCGGCGAGCCACGTGCGGGCGCTCGACACCTACCTCACCACCATCGCCGATCACGGCTTCAACGCCTCGACCTTCGCCGCGCGCGTTGTCGCCTCGACCCAGGCCGGCATGATCTCGTCGCTGATCGCCGGGCTCTGCGCGCTCAAGGGACCGCTGCATGGCGGCGCGCCGGGGCCGGTGCTCGACATGCTCGACGAGATCGGCACGGACGCGCGCATCGTGCCCTGGGTGGAGGAGGCGATCCTCGCCGGCGACCGCCTGATGGGCTTCGGCCACCGCGTCTACAAGGTGCGTGACCCGCGCGCCGATGTGCTGAAGAACGTCGTGCGCGACCTCGGCTCGCATGCCGGCCGCCTGGCCTTCGCCGCCGCCGTCGAGCGCGCGGTGATCGCCGCGCTCCGCCGGCTGAAGCCCGGCCGCCGGCTCGACACCAATGTCGAGTTCTACACCGCCCTGATGCTCGAGGCGGTCGGCATCCCGCGCGAGGCGTTCACGCCGCTCTTCGCCGTCGGCCGCTCAGTCGGCTGGTCGGCGCATGTCATGGAGCAGGAACGCCACGGACGCCTGGTGCGGCCGCTGTCGCGCTATATCGGGCCGGCGCCGAAGGTCGCGGCGTGAAGACCCCCACCTCATGCTGAGGAGGCCGCGCAAGCGGCCGTCTCGAAGCATGGGCAACACACGCTGTGCGGATTGCCCACCCTTCGAGACGCGCCCGTTGAGCGCTCCCCAGGGTGAGGTTGGGGCGTAGTTTTTCGGCTGCATTACAGGCGCGCTTCGGCTACACGGGGCGCGCATGCAGAGCAGCGGCCGCGTCGCCATCATCGATATCGGATCGAACTCGATCCGCCTCGTGGTGTACGAGCGCGCCACGCGCTCGCCACTGCCGGTGTTCAACGAGAAAGTGCTGTGCGGGCTGGCGCGCGAGCTCGACATCACCGGCCATCTCTACCCGCCGGGCGTCGAGATGGCGGTCGGCAATATCGAGCGCTTCGCCAACCTCGCGCGCAACATGAAGGTGGCGCGGCTCGACCTGCTGGCCACCGCGGCGGTACGCGACGCCGCCGACGGCGCGCAGTTCATCGACCGAATCGGGCGTATCGCTGGCAAGACGCCGCAGCTGATCAGCGGCGAGGAGGAGGCCAAGCTCTCGGGCCTGGGCGTGATGTGCGGTATGCCCGGCGTCGACGGCGTGATGGGCGATCTCGGCGGCGGCAGCCTGGAGCTGGTGGCGTTGTCGGAGTCCGGGTTGGGGCCGTGGGTGACCTTGCCGATCGGCCCGCTGCGATTATTGACGGCCAAGCGCGAGCCGCGCCAGGCGGTCGAGACGGCGATCGCCGGCGTCGACTGGCTGTCGCGATATGCCGGCCGCACCTTCTATCCCGTGGGCGGCGCCTGGCGTGCCTTCGCGCGCCTGCACATGGAGTACAAGAAGTACCCGCTGCACATCATTCATCACTACACCGTGCCCGGCGACGAGGCGCGCGACTGGGCCCGCTTCATCGCGGCGCAGAGCCCGAAATCGCTTGAGAAGATGGCCGGCGTGTCGCGCCGGCGCACCGAGTCGTTGCCGCTGGCCTGCGTGGCGTTCGAGCGGGTGCTGGCGGTGCTGCGGCCGCGCCGCGTGGTGTTCTCGGCCTTCGGCCTGCGCGAGGGCTTCTACTTCACCCAGTTGCCGGACTCCGAGAAGGCGCGCCATCCGCTGCTTGCCTTCGCCGAAGACGAGGGCGTCGCCTGGCGCCGCTTCGACCTCTCGCCGGTCGAGGTCTTCGACTGGCTGACGCCGATCTTCGCCGGCGAGACGGCGGGCGAGCGCATGCTGCGACTGGCGGCGTGCCACATCAGCGATATCGCCTGGGACGATCATCCCGACTACCGCGCCGAGCAGGCGCACTCGCGCGTGCTGCACATGCCGGCGCCGGGCATGGACCACCGCGAACGCGCAACCCTCGCGCTGGCGATGGCGTGGCGCTACGACAGCATCCCGCGCGTGCCGTGGACCGAGACAGCGACCGCGCTGGCGGACGCGGCCGCGCAAAGCTTCGCGCGCAGGCTCGGGACAGCGCTGCGGCTGTCCTACAACCTTTCGGGGGGCGCGCCGGGCCTGCTGCCACGGGTCGGATTGCGGCGGACCGAGAAGCAGCTCGAGCTGCTGGTGCCGGCGGCGCTGCGCAATCAGCTCGGCGATGTCACCGAGCGCCGTTTGGCCGCCGTCGCTTCGGCCTTCGACCTCAAGCACGAGGTCCGGATCGTCTGAACGACCCGCCCGTCATGTCGAGCGTAGCGAGACATCTTCAAGATTCCTCGCTGCGCTCGGAATGACAGAGGGAAGTCAGGCCGGCTGGGCCTCGACCACGTCGATGACGCGGATCTGGTCGTTTTTCAGCACCAGCGCCAGCTCGCCGGCGATCAGCCGCAGCGCATCGTTGCCGAAAATCTCCGCCCGCCAGCCCTGCAGGCAGGGCACGTCGCGTTTGCCGGCGGCGAGGCGATCGAGCTCGTCGCTCGCCGCGACCAGGCGGTAGGCGACCCCGGTGGCGTCGCAGCGCAGTCGCAGCAGGACCCGCAGCAAATCGACCACGGCGCCCGGCACCTGGAGCGGCTCCGGCCCGCGCTCGCGGCTCGGCAATTCGCTGTCGGGGATGGCCAGCGCGCGCGCGACGGCGCCGAGCACCGCCTGGCCCTGCTTGCCCTCGACGAAGCCCTTGCCCAGGCCGCGTGTCGTGCCGAGATCGGCGATATTGGCCGGCGCGTGGGCGGCGATCTCCAGCACCTGCTCGTCGCGCAGGATGCGCTGGCGTGGAACGTTGACCCGCTGCGCCTCGCGCTCGCGCCACGCCGCCAGCTCGCGCAGAATGGCGATCTGCCGAGGGCTCGGGTTGCGCGGCTTCAGCCGCCGCCAGGCATCCTCCGGTTCGACGACATAGATCGACGGATCGCGCAGGATCGCCATTTCCTCGGCGATCCATGCCTCGCGGCCGGTGCGTACCAGCCGATCGTGCAGCTTCTCGTAGACGACCCGCAGATGCGTCACGTCGGCCAGCGCGTAGTGCAACTGCTTCTCCGACAGCGGCCGGCGGCTCCAGTCGGTGAAGCGGCTGGACTTGTCGATCTTGGCCTTGGCCATGCGCGCGGCCAGCGTGTCGTAGGCGACCTGCTCGCCGAAGCCGCAGACCATGGCGGCGACCTGGGTGTCGAACAGCGGCTGGGGCAGATGGCCCATCAGCTTGAGGAAGATCTCGAGGTCCTGCCGCGCGGCGTGGAAGACCTTCAGCACGGTGGGATTGTCGAACAGGGTGAACAGCGGCGAGAGGTCGATGCCCTCGGCCATCGAATCGATCGCCGCGGCTTCTTCCGGCCCGCCGATCTGCACCAGGCAGAGCTGGGGCCAGTAGGTACGCTCCCGCATGAACTCCGTGTCGACGGTGACGAATTCCGCTGTCGACAGACGCTCACAGAACGCGGCCAGTTCGGCCGTTGTCGTTATCATTTGCATGGTCGGCTGGCTGTATAGACCGATGGCCCGGCCAGGGCCAAGCGCCGAAGGCCGCAGTTCGGCCATTCGGTTGACTTTGGCCGCCAAACCGTGCCTTTTCCCGCGCCGCCGGACGCGTTTTTCAGGAATCCGCCCCATGCACGCCTACCGCTCCCATACCTGCGGGCAGCTCCGCCCGGAGCATGTCGGCCAGACCGTTCGCCTGTCCGGCTGGGTGCAGCGCAAGCGCGACCATGGCGGGCTGCTGTTCATCGATCTGCGCGACCATTACGGCGTCACCCAGGTGGTGTTCGATACCTCGGCGGCCCAGGCCTTCGCCAATGCCGAGGCGGTGCGCACCGAAAGCGTGATCACCGTTACCGGCCCTGTCGTGGCGCGCGAGGCCTCGACGGTCAATTCGCGCCTGCCCACCGGCGCCGTCGAGGTGCGCGCCGCCGAGATGGTCATCCAGTCGATGGCCGAGGGCCTGCCGATCCCGGTCTACGCCGAGAACGACACGACGCCCGAGGATCTGCGGCTGAAGTACCGCTTCCTCGACCTGCGCAAGGACAAGCTGCATCGCAACATCATGCTGCGCAGCCAGGTCATCGCGTCGCTGCGCCGGCGCATGATCGAGCAGGGCTTCACCGAGTTCCAGACGCCGATCCTGACCGCCGACAGCCCCGAGGGCGCGCGGTCGTACCTGGTGCCCAGCCGCATCCATCCCGGCAAGTTCTACGCCCTGCCGCAGGCGCCGCAGATGTTCAAGCAGCTGCTGATGGTGTCGGGCTTCGACCGCTACTTCCAGATCGCGCCCTGCTTCCGCGACGAGGACGCGCGCGCCGACCGCGCGCCGGGCGAGTTCTACCAGCTCGATTTCGAGATGAGCTACGTCACCCAGGAGGACGTGTTCGCCGCCATCGAGCCGGTGCTGCGCGGCGTGTTCGAGGAGTTCGCGGGCTATTCGAAGGACAAGCCGTGGACGGTCACGTCGGGGGCGTTTCCGCGCATCCCCTATGATGAAGCGCTGCTGAAGTACGGCTCCGACAAGCCCGATCTGCGCAACCCGCTGGTGATCAGCGACATCGGCGAGGTCTTCGCCGGCTCGACCTTCAAGGTCTTCGCCTCGATCGTCGCCGCCGGCGGCGTGGTGCGCGCGATCCGCGCGCCGGGCGCCGGCGGCCAGCCGCGCAGCTTCTTCGACAAGCTGAATTCCTGGGCGCAGGGCGAGGGCAAGCCCGGCCTGGGCTACATCGTGCTCGAAGGCGGCGCGGGGAAGGGGCCGATCGCCAAATTCGTCGACGAGCCGCGGTTGGCCAGGCTCAAGGCGCTGACCGGCGCGGTCGACGGTGACGCGGTGTTCTTCGTCGCCGACAAGCCGGAGGCGGCGTGGAAGTTCGCCGGCCAGGCCCGCACCCGGATCGGCACCGACATGGACATCGTCGAGAAGGGCGCGTTCCGCTTCTGCTGGATCGTCGATTTCCCGATGTTCGAGTATGACGAGAAGGCCAAGAAGATCGACTTCAGCCACAACCCGTTCTCGATGCCGCAGGGCGGGCTCGAGGCGCTGGAGTCGCAGGATCCGCTGACCATCAAGGCCTACCAGTACGATATCGTCTGCAACGGCGTCGAGCTGTCCTCCGGGGCGATCCGCAACCATCGGCCGGAGATCATGTACAAGGCCTTTGGCATCGCGGGGTACAGCAGCGAGGAGGTCGAGCAGCGCTTCGGCGGCATGCTCAACGCCTTCAAGTATGGCGCGCCGCCGCATGGCGGCTCGGCGCCGGGCGTCGATCGCATCGTCATGCTGCTGGCCGACGAGCCGAACCTGCGCGAGGTCATCGCCTTCCCGATGAACCAGCAGGCGATGGACCTGATGATGGAGGCGCCGGCCGAGGTGCCGGCCGAACGCCTGCGCGAGCTCAGCCTGCGCGTGGTCCTGCCGCCGAAGAAAGCCGACTGACATGCGCGGGCTTCCGGTCATGGCGGGTCTCATCGCCGTGCTCGGAAGCCTACCGGCGCTGGGGCAGGGGGCGGCGCCCCATACGATCTGGGAAGCGCCGAAAGTCGGGCGCTGGACCGTCAAGGCCATCGGCTCCGGCTTCAGCGGCCCGGCGCAATGCCTGATGAGCAATATCGGCGAGGGCTCGGGTGTGGCCTACGCCATCTCGCCCGGCGACGTGCAGCGTCTGGTCCTGCAGAATTCCCAGTGGCGCATTCCCGCCGGTGCCAGCGCAGCCATCCAGCTGCAGGTCGACCGGCGCGGCGCCTGGGAGGTGATGGCCCGGCGCTCGCCCACCGCGTCCGATACCGTGTTCATTGACGCCCGCTTTGATGCCGAGGCGCGTCGCCTGTTGGAGCAGATGCGCTCGGGCGGTTGGCTGCGCATCGCCTTCCCGAGCGGCGACAGCTATCGGGTTTCGCTCGAAGGCAGCAAGCAGGCGGGGGGTCATCTGCTGGAGTGCTATCGGCGCTTCGTCAGGACAGCACCCTGATATTTCAGTTGAGAATTTTGAGATTAAGGAATATATTTCAAATTAATAGAGTAGAGTCTTAAACCAATAATGAAACTCCCTCTTTCAGCGACCCTCCTGATCGGCATATCCGGTCTTCTGCCTGGCTGTGCCCTGCCGGTCGCCGTGGCGGTTGGCAGTTATGCGGCCGATGGCGGCCTGCTCATCGGCACCGGCAAGTCGAGCACGGATCACCTCGTGTCGATGAATACCCAGCGCGACTGCGGGGCCTTCCGGGCGATCGTCAAGGGCGGCCCGCTGTGCAAGGACCGGCCCGAGGGGGCGCCCGACCCATACAACGTCGACCCCAAAGCCCCCTTCCGCACCAATGGCGAGAGCGGCTTGGAGGTCGTTCGTTCCGGCCGCGATGGCGGCGACTTGTTGATTGGCGATGATGCCCGACAGACCCTGGCGACGCACAAGGCGCCGGTCTTCGACGCGCCGCCCACGCCGATGACCGCCGCCGCGGCAGTGCCTGGCGAGGCACGCTTCGGCTCGGCCGGTCAACCCGCCGTCGCGCCGACACCTGAGGGGGCTGGAGTCGCGGCGGCGGGTTCTCGTCTGAAGCCTCGGCGCTAGGCGCCCACCTGGTTGGGCGGCCGTTCGCCGCGCAACAGCATCGCCTCGAGATTATCCAGGGCTTTGAAGCCCATGGCGTTGCGCGTCTCGATCGTGCCTGAACCAAGATGCGGCAGCAGGAAGGTGTTGGGCGCGCTGTAGTACCCTTCATGGATCCGTGGCTCGCCGTCGAAGACGTCGAGGCCGGCCGCTGCCAGCTTGCCGCTCTTGAGCGCGTCGATCAGCGCCTCGTCGTCGACAATGCCGCCGCGCGCCGTATTCACCACGATCGCACCGTCGGGCAGCAGCGCGATTCGCCTGGCGTCGAGCCATTTGCGCGTCCGCGGCGTCATCGGTGCGTTGATCGACAGGAACTGGCAGAACGGCAGCATCGCCTCGGCGTCAGCGTGGAAGGTCGCGCCCTTTTCCTGCGCTGTCGGCAGGCGCGAGCGGTTGCTGTAGTGGATCTCCATGCCAAAGGCGCGGGCGCGATCGGCGGTCGCTTGGCCGATGCGGCCCATGCCGAAGATGCCCAGCCTCTTGGCCCCCAGATGCGTGCCCATGAACTGGGTCGGCGCCCAGCCGACCCAGCGGCGCTCGCGCAGCATGGCCTCGGCCTCCTGCGCCCGGCGCGCGGCGCCCAGCATGCAGAGGAGCGCGATATCGGCGGTGGCGTCGGTGAGCACGTCAGGGGTGTTGGTCACAACGATGCCACGACGAGCGGCCGCCGTGACATCGACATGCTCGTAGCCGACGGAGAATGTGGCGATGATCTTCACCGAGGCCGGCAGGGAATCGATGGTCGCGGCGCTGAAGGGATCGCCAGCGGCGCACATGACGCCGTCGCACCCCTGGGCCAATCTGACGACGGCGGGGCCGTCCCGTACCTGGTCATCGGGGTTCAAGATGGCATCGAAACCGCCGGTGAGCCGCGCCTCGACGGCGGGCGGAAACAGTCGGGTCGCCAATATGCGTGGTTTCCTGTGGATCATGATGCCTGGTCTCTCCCCTGCGGCGTGTTGCGACTCGACTTTTGGCGATGGTGGTCTATAGGCTGCCTCCTCGGCGCAGCCCCCAACATCCGGCGTTCGGAGTGTCGTTTCTTACCACAATTTGTCGGACGCTCGGCGGTAGCCTGATCGCCGGCGCCGCTACCGTCGTTATCGTCGGTGGCGCGGCGGCGGCTGACCTCGTAGCCCACCGGGCGACGTACGAAATGCGTCTGAGCACCGCCAAGCGCTCCAGCGGTGTCGTGGACGTGCGCGGCACCATGATCCTCGAAACGGTCGACGCCTGCGAATCCTGGGAAACCAAGCAACGCATCCAGCTCACCTTCCTGCGCACCGACAGCGACGAGTTCACGACCGACTCGACCTTCGCCAGCCTCGAGAGCAAGGATGGCACGAACCTGCAGTTCAGCGTGCGCAACGCCCAGAATGGCGAGCTCGAGGACGAGTTGCGCGGCATCGCCGTCCTGTCGCCCGATGGCACCGGCAAGGCGCGCTTCACCCAACCGGAAGAGCGCGAGTTCCCGCTGCCGCAGGGCACGATCTTCCCGGTGCATCACCTCTCGCGGCTGATCGACGATGCGCGCGCCGGCGAGACGGTGAAGTCCTACAGCCTGTTCGATGGCGCGCGGCTGGACGGCGCGTTCAAGGTCAACGCGGTGATCGGCCCATCGCCGCGTCGGCAGCTGTCGCCGACGCCGCGTGGCGATCTGTCATTGTTGCGCAACCAGCAGGCCTGGTCGGTGCGGTTGGCGTTCTACGCCGCCAATGATCAGGAAGGGCAACCCGAGTACGAGGTGGCGATGGATCTGCAAGCCAACGGTATCGCGCGCTCGATGGTCCTGGACTACGGCGACCTCGCTATCAACGCGCGACTGCAGCGCATCGAAACGCTGCCGCGGCCACGATGCTGATCGGCCGCTTCTTCGGCGCGCTCGCCGTGGCCTGCGCGCTGTCGCTGCCCGCGACGGCACAGATCCAGGACCTCGTGCCGCACCGCGCGCTGTACAAGATCCGCCCGGCGCCCGCCGCCGCCGGCGCGCTGCCGCTCAACGCCTCGGGTACCATGGCGTACGAGCTGACGCGCACCTGCGATGGGTTGGAGTGGCGCCAGCACATGGATCTGACCGCCTCGGGTGGCGGCCAGGATATCCGCCTCGAGCAGACTTGGAGCGGCTCGGAGTCGCTCGACGGCAAGCGCTATCGCTTCGAGACGCGCAGCAAGCACGATGGCACGACGCAGCCGGTGATCCGCGGTAGCGCCGAGTTGAAGGAGGATGGCACAGGCGAGGCGAAGTTCACGTCGCCCGCGACGCGCACGGTCGCTCTGCCGGCCGAGACGCTGTTTCCGATGGCGGCGCTGGCCAAGGGCATCGCCGATCGCAAGGCGGGGCGCGACGGCTTCGACTACCGGGTGTTCATCGGTGAGAAGGCCGAGCCGCCCTATCGCATGACCGGTATTCTCGGCGTCGCGCCGCGACGGGCGCGCGAGTTGCCGCCACCGCCCGGCGACGGCGACCTCGTCGCCGGCATGGAGCCGTTCTACATGCACATGTCGTTCTTCGACAGCAAGGAGCAGGACGCGATGGAGCCGTCGCACACCTGGGGCGCGGCGATGCTCGAGAATGGCGTCGAGATCCTGGGCGTGCAAACGGCGGGTTCGTTGCGCTTCGAATACGTCATCGAGCGCATCGAGAAGGTGGCGATGCCCAAGTGCTGAGGGCCAAAGTGCTGAGGGCCAAAGCGCTGAGGTCCGCTCAGGACCCCAACCGCACACGCCGCCGCTGGACGTAGCCGACGGCCAGCGCGACGCAGATCACCAGCGCCGTGGCGCCGAGGCCGGGGAACACCGCCTTGGCCGGCAGGAACTCCAGCAGCGCGCCGATGGCAACCGGTCCGGCTACCTTGCCGAGGTTGCGTAAGGCGCCATAGACGCCCATCCCCAGGCCGATGTGATCGGCCGAGATGGTGTTGCTGATCACCGATACCGTGGCGGGGAAGGTGAGCCCTTGGCCGATTCCGACGAGCACCGCGAGGATCAGCAGCGTGGTGGCGGTGGGCGCGTAGGGCAGCAGGATCAGCGCGGTGCCGATCGCGACCATGCCGATGGCGATGGTCGGCGCGGCGCCGTGACGATCGGCCGTACGCCCGCCGAAGGGCCGCACCAGCAGGTGCGCGCTTTCCTGCAGGGTGAAGAACAGGCCGGCGGCCCACACGCCATAGCCGGCCTGGAGCGCGAAGATCGGCAGGAACGCTTTGAGAGAGTACAGCGCGCCATAGACCGCGAACTCCAGCGCGCCGACACCCCAGATCTCGGCGCGTCCGGCGGCGTGGCGAAAGCCATCGGCAAGCTGGCGCAACACGCCCGCTCGCCGCACCGCTTGCGCACGACTGGAGTCGAAGGGCACGAACACCGCCGGCACCATCGCCGCGCAGCTCAGCAAGCCGACCACCGTGAAGACCGTCGACGGGTCAGTGAACGCAAGCAGAAAGCCGGCCGCGGCGGGCGCGATCAGATGGCCGGCGCCGCGCGCCATCTCGTAGATGCCCAGCCGTGTCGCCCGGTTGTGGTGGCCGAACTCCGCAACAATCGCCAGGGTCACGGGGCCGAAGATCGCCGTCGCCGAGCCGTGGATGATGCGCAGTACCATCAGCTGATCGGGCGTTTCGACAAAGCGGTAGAGGAACGGGAAGGCGGCGAACAGCAGCAGCGCCGTGAAGAACCAGATCTTGCGCCCCCAGCGATCCGATAGCGCGCCGACGAACGGCTTGAACACCGTGCCGGTGAGCGTCGAGGCGCCAACGATCAGGCCGATCATGACCTTGTTGGCGCCCAGCGATGCCGCCAGCAGCGGCAGCACCGGGCTCTTGACCATCTGATAGCCCGCGCGGACGATCAGATCGGTGACAAACAGAGGCCAAAAGCCCGATGGCTGACGCCACATGCCGCCTCCTCAGCCGATCGCGTAAGCCGCCGACTGGCCGATCGTGCCATTGAGCGCCGCCAGCTCGTTGACGATCAGCGACTCGAGCTTCGCCAGCTCACCGTCGACGCGGCTCATGGTTTCCTTCGACACCGCCTCGGTCTGCGTGGTCGGCGCGGCATCGGCGATGATGACCATGTTGATCATGTCGGCCAGCGTGTCGTTGAGCCCCGCCGGATTGCGCAGCACGTCGCGCACCGATTGCCGATTGACGTCGACCAGTACGCCCTCGATCGCCGACAAGCCATCGCTCAGCGTCTTGGCGCTGAGCCCGAAGCCGTCCGGCAGACCGCTGGCGCGGCTGGTCAAGTCGCCGATCTGGCGACGGATGCGGCGGACGCGGTTGACGCCCTCGTGCAACCGCCCGGCGCAGTCGACCAGCTTGCGATGCAGGGCGTACTGCTTGGCGAACGCCTCGTCGCTGGTGCTGACGCGGGGATCCTTCACAACGCGGAACGGCGCCGTGCCGCTGTAGCCGCCGGCGGAAAGCTCGACGGTGTAGCCGCCCGGTACGGCGGCGGGGCCGGCTACGCCATCCGGCTCGATCGCCAGCGGCTTGTTGCGCGCCGGCGCGAGCGCCGGGTCGAGCTTGGTCGGGCCGCTGTGCTTGAGGTCCCAGATGAAGCGGTTGAGCCCCGCCTTCGTCGAGGGGCGGCGCGCGGCCGTCAGCGCCTGGTCGTCGCTGCGGAACGAGGCCACGGTCGCGCCCGCCGCATCGCGGATCGTGAGCGTGACCGGCGCGTCGCCGGCATCGGCCAGCCAGTAGTAGATGATGGCACCGTTCGGCGGATTCTCGCCGACATCGAGGTACTCGCGTCCCTTGGTGCCATCCGGCTTGTCGGTGCTCAGGATGGCGCCGCCGATGCCGAAGGAGAGCTGGTAGCCGGTGCCGGTGCGCAGACCGGCCAATGCGCTGAATGTCAGCTTCTGCCGCACCGTATCGCGCGGCGTGAAGAGCCGTGTGGCGTGTCGCTCGGCGGCCATCTCACGCAGCGGTGTGATGTCGTCGAGGATCCAGAACGAGCGGCCATGCGTGCCGGCCACGAGGTCGGCGCCCTTGATCTTCAGATCGTAGACGGGAACCACCGGCAGTCCGCCGGGCTGCCGCGACCAGTGCCGGCCATCATCGAGGCTGTAGAACACGCCGGTCTCGGTGCCGACGAACAGCAGGCCCGGCCGCACCGGATCGGCCCGAACGACGCGGCTGATCTCGTCCGACGGGAAGTCGCCGACGATCGACGTCCAGCTCTTGCCGCCGTCGCTGCTCTTGAACAGGTGAGGGCGGTAGTCCGCCAGCTTGTAGCGGGTGGCGGCGAGATAGATCGTATCGGGGTTGTGCCGCGAAATCTCGACGCAGCCGACATAGGCCAGAGGCGGCATGTCCTTGGGCGTGACGTTGGTCCAGGTCTTGCCGTCGTCGCGCGTGACATGCACGAGGCCGTCGTCGGTCGAGGCCCAGATCTCGCCCTTGCGATGCGGCGACTCCACGACGCTGGCGCAGGTCGCGTGGATCTCCGCGCCGGCGCTCTCGCGCGTGATCGGCCCGCCTGACGCGCCCTGGCGCGAGATGTCGTTGAGGCTGAGGTCGGGCGAGATCGCTTCCCAGCTCATGCCTTCGTCACGCGTGCGGAAGACGCAGTTGCCGCCGGCATAGAGCACGCCGGTGTCATGCGGCGAGAAGACGATCGGAAACGTCCAGGCGAAGCGATACTTCAGATCCTTGGGTGCGATGCCCGTCGATTCCTCTGGCCAGACATTGACCAACTGCATCTGCCGGGTGCGCAGGTCGTAGCGCTGCAGGGCGCCAGCGCCGCCCGGGCTCGAGCCGACGGCGCCGCAATAGACGATGTTGGGATCATCGGGCTTCACCGCGATGAAGCCGCTCTCGCCGGTGCCGGGATAAATGCAATCGCCCAGGGTGATCGCGCCCCATTCGGTGGCGCTGGGCGCCGATATCGAGGTGTTGTCCTGCTGCGTGCCGTAGACGCGGTAGGGATACTGGTTGTCGACGTCGATGCGATAGAATTGTCCCGTCAGCTGATTGTAGATCGACGACCAGGTGTCGCCGCCGTTGAACGAGACGTTGGCGCCACCGTCATTGCCTTCGATCATGCGGCTGGGGTTGGCCGGGTCGATCCACAGATCGTGGTTGTCGCCATGCGGCGTCGTGATCTCGCCGAAGCTCGTGCCGCCATCGGTCGACTTCCACATCTGCAGATTGGTCACGTAGACCGTGTCGGCATGGCCGGTGTCGGCGAAGACATGGGTGTAGTACCAGGGGCGATGCATCAGGTCGCGATGCGTGGAAAGGACCTTCCAGCTCGCGCCATAGTCTTCGGAGCGATAGAGCCCGGTCTTCTCGGCCGTGGTCTCGATCAGCGCCCAGACCCGTCCGGGGCGGGCCGGCGACACGGAGACGCCGATCTTGCCGAGCATGCCGTCGGGCAGGCCGGTATTGCGCGAGATCTCCTGCCAGGTATCGCCGCCGTCCATCGAGCGGAACAGGCCGCTGCCGGGGCCGCCGCTGGAGATGTTCCAGAAATTGCGCCGCGTCTCCCAAGTCGTCGCGAACAGGATACGGGGATTATTGGGATCCATCGACAGGTCGACGGCGCCGCTATCGGCGTTGCGGAACAGCACGCGCTCCCAGCTCTTGCCACCATCCTTGCTGCGGTAGACGCCGCGCTCCTCGCTGGGGCCGAAGATGTCGCCCAGCACCGCGAGGTAGACGAGGTCGGGATCCTTCGGGTGGATGCAGACGCGGCCGATATGCTTGGAATTGCGCAGGCCGACATGGGCCCAGGTGCGGCCGGCATCGGTCGACTTGTAGACGCCGTCGCCATAGGAGACGTCGAGACGGATCGTCGTCTCGCCCATGCCGGCGTAGATCACGTTGGAGTCGGAGCGCGCGACGGCGATGGCGCCGACCGAGGAGCTCGACAAAAAGCCGTCGGAGACGTTGCGCCAGTAGACGCCGCCATCGGTGGTCTTCCAGATACCCCCGGCGCAGGCGCCGAAATAGAACGTCATGGGATTGCTGTAGTCGCCGGCCACGGCGACGACGCGGCCGCCGCGCGGCGGGCCGATGCAGCGCCACCGCAGAGCATCGAGGGTGGCGGGATCGGCAGGCAGACTCTCGGCGGGCATTTCGCTTGATCCTTCAACGGCATCGAGGCGCGGCGAGCCTAGGGCAGGATCGAAGCGAACTGCAATGAATCATCCAGCGTCAGGAGGCCACAGCCACGCGGCGCCGCGTACGCCGCTGGAGTCGCCGTGCTTGGGTGGCAACAGGCGCGTGCGGATATGGCCGGGCTCGCTGAAGACGCTGGCGTCCCATAGCTCGGGAACGCGGCGGTAGAGCAGGGCGATACGCGACAGCCCACCGCCGAGCACGATGGCATCAGGATCGATCAGATTGATCACACTGCCCAGCGCGCGCGCCAGGCGATCGCAATAGCGCTCCATCATCGCCGCCGCCTGTTTGTCGCCGGCCTCGGCCGCCTGGGCGATTTCGGTGGGGCGCAGGCTTCGGCCAGTCAGCTCCTGGAACTGGCGGGAGAGGGCGGGGCCGCTGAGCCAGGTCTCGACGCAGCCCTGCCGCCCACAGTAGCAGGCGGCGCCAGGACGCTCGTCGTCCTGTGGCACTGGCAGCGGGTTGTGCCCCCATTCACCGGCGATCGCGTGCAGGCCGGTCAGCGGACGGCCATCGATCACCACACCGCCGCCGACGCCGGTGCCGAGGATGACACCGAACACGACGGGAGCGCCGGCGGCCGCGCCATCGGCGGCTTCCGACACGGCGAAGCAATTGGCGTCGTTGGCCAGCCGCACCGGCCGACCGAGCGCGCGGGCGAGATCGGCGTCGAGCGGGCGACCGTTGAGCCGCACCGAGTTGGCGTTCTTGATCAGCCCTGTGGCCGGCGAGATCGCCCCGGGTGTCGCCACGCCGACGCCGCAACGCCGGCCGACGGCCTGCTCGAGTCGATCGACGAGCGCACGGATCGCCTCGATGGTGTCTTCGTAGGGACCTTGCGGGGTATCGACGCGTTCGCGCGCCATCTCCGCGCCCGATGGCCCGAGCACGATGCCTTCGATCTTGGTGCCGCCGAGGTCGATGCCGATGCGCATGCGTGGTTTCCCGTGAGGTCCGTTGACCAGCATAGCGCGGCCCTGTATAGGATCGTCCATGAACGGACGCTCCATCGCCTCGCGCTGGTATTTTACGTCGCTTCCATAGGCGGCGCGTTCGGTCACGACCAGACAAAGCCGCCGCGATCCGGCGGCTTTGTTGTTTCAACACCTCACCTCCGGGCCCGCGGCGGCAAGACCCTGCAACCGGAGGAGAGCACCATGCTCGCGGAAAAGATCGAGGATACCGACACGGCGGCGCTGCCGCCGTTGCCGATCACCATTCGCGCCGGATCGCCGCGCGACTACGACGGCATGAACGCGCTGTTCGCCGAGATCGACGCGCTGCACCGCGCGGCGCGGCCCGATATGTTCCAGGAATTCGACGGCCCGGCGCGCTCACCCGCGCATATAGAGCGCATCTTGTGCGGCCCAGCCTCGAACATGCTGGTGGCGGCGTCGGCGGACGACCTGGCCGGTCTGGCCGTGCTGCTGATCCGCCCGCCATCGGAGTTCACCGGCGCCGTGCCGCGGCTGGTCGTCGAGATCGACACGCTGGTGGTACGCGAGCGCCACCGCCGCCGCCGCGTCGGCCGACGCCTGCTGGCGGCCTGCATCGAATGGGCCCGCCAGCGCCGCGCCACGCATGTCGAGCTGGTGGCGCACAGCTTCAACGCCGAGGCGATCCGCTTCTACGAATCTTTCGGCTTCTCGCCTTCGACACAGCGGATGATCATGTCGGTGTGAGTCCCGCGCGAGGGAGACCGATATGGCGGACGCGTTCGACCTGATGAGCACGTATGCGCAGTTGCGCGACGACGGTACGGCCCTGGTCATGGAAGGCGGCGACGCCTTCTGGTCGACCTTGGCCAGCCGGCCGGAGCTGCATGGCGGGCGCCTGCTGGGCGCCACGGCGCAGACGAAGGACTGGCCGCAGTGGGAGATGCATCCCAACGGCGACGAAATCCTGATCCTGATGTCGGGCGCCTTCGGCCTGCAGATCGAGCGGGCCGACGGCACGGTCGAGACGATCGAAATGCGCGCCGGTACGACCTGCGTCGTGCCCAAGGGGCTATGGCATCGCGGGCTGGCGCGCGAGCCCGGCAAGCTGGTGTTCATCACACCAGGCGCCGGCACGCAGCATCGAGCGGCGTGAGCTCTGTCGGAGCGGCGGCGCTCCCGGTTACTTCTTGGCCGCCTTCGGCTTGGCCTTGGCGGTCTTGTGGGCGAGCACGGCGCGGGAGCGGGCGATCTTCTTGGCCTGGCGCTGCTTGGCCGGGGAGGCGTCGGCCTTGGCGGCGGCGATGCGCTCGTCGAGCGCCTTGATCTTCTCGGCGCTGCTCTTGATCTTGCGGATAGCCATGTTGTTCTTCTCCTATTGGCCGATCAGGTGATCGCCGGGGTTGCGGCGCCGACATACATCGTACGCAGCTCGCGCTTCAACACCTTGCCGGTGGCGTTGCGCGGCAGCGCCTCGACGAACTCGACCGACTGCGGCACCTTGAACTTCGCCAGCCGCGGCAGGCAATGGCGGATGACATCGTCCTCCGTCAAGGCCTGATCGGGTTTCAGCACCAGCACCGCCTTGCCGACCTCGCCCCAGCGCTCGCTGGGCACGCCGATCACCGCGGCGTCCGCCACCTGCGGCAGCTGGAACAGCACGTTCTCGACCTCGGCCGGATACACGTTCTCGCCGCCCGAGATGTACATGTCCTTCCAGCGATCGACGATGAAGATGAAACCGTCCTCGTCCTCGCGCGCCGCGTCGCCGGTATGCAGCCAGCCGTCGGTGAAGGCTTTCGCGGTGGCCTCCGGGTTGTTCCAGTAGCCTGGCGTGATGTGGGGGCCCTTGGTCCACAACTCACCGATCGCGCCACGTGGCACGTCGCGGCCGCCATCGTCGACGATCCGTACCGCCGTGTGCATCAGCGCCTTGCCAGCCGAGCCGAGCTTGCGCAGCGCATCGGCGGCGTCGAGCATGGTGCCGGCCGGGCTGGTCTCGGTCATGCCCCAGCCCTGTACCAGGGGCACGCCGCGCGCCGCCCAGCCTTCGAGGATGGGAAGCGCGCAAGGGGCGCCGCCGACGCCGGCGATCTGCAGCCGTGACAGGTCGCAGCCCTGAAACTTCGGATGCTGCATCATGAACTGGTAGGGTGCCGGCACGGCGAAGAAGTGGGTGATGCCCAGATCGGGGTTGGCGATATGGTCGAGCGCCTGGCCGGGATCGAAAGCGCGCATGATCAGGATCGTGCCGCCGGCATGCAGGACAGGGTTGGCGTAGCAGTTCAGCCCGCCGGTATGGAACAGCGGCAGCACGATAAGCTGCACCGTGCGCGGCGAGATCAGTGCCGGGATTCCGAGGTTCACGCAGTTCCAGAAGTTCATCCCGTGGGTGATGATCGCGCCCTTGGGGTGCCCGGTCGTGCCTGACGTGTACATGACCATGGCATAGTCGTCGTGGGTCAGCGCGGCAGTGCGCGGCGTGGGCGACGCGGCCATCAGGGCGCGCTCATAGGCGCTGTCGGCGCGATCGATGTCGATCTCCAGCAGGTGCGCGATGCCGGCGAGCCCCTTCAGCTCGCGCGCCTGCGCCGCGAAGGCGGTGTCGTGCACCAGTATCTTCGGGCCGGCATCCCTGAGGATGTAGTCGAGCTCCGCGACGGTCAGTCGCCAGTTCAGCGGCAGCATGATCGCGCCGATCTTGCCGGCGGCGAATTGCAGCTCGAAGTACTCCGGGCAGTTCGGCGACAGCAGGGCCACACGATCGCCGCGACCGATGCCGTTGGCCTGCAAGTGCGCGGCCAGCCGGCGCGCGCGCTCGTCGAGCTGCGCGTAGCTCAGCCGTCGGCCAGTGTGCAGATCATGGATCGCCAGGGTCGCGGGGCGACGGCCAGCGTGGTGGACGATCCAGTCAAAATAGGGGATGGCGCTCATGCCACGATTTTACCTTCCCCCGCTGGCGGGGGAAGGTGGCGCGAAGCGCCGGATGGGGGTGGCTGGCGCGTCGACTCACGTCGTCGCGACTGGCCGCGATGCCGGCACCCCCCATCCGCCCTTCGGGCACCTTCCCCCGCGGGGCGGGGGAAGGTAGGAGAAGTGTAATCGCCTCGCGCAGAGAGAACCCCAATGCAGCGCCCGATCCCGCCGTTTCGCGCCGATCATGTCGGTTCCCTGCTACGCAGCGCGCCCTTGAAGGAGGCGCGGGCGCAGCGCGAGCGCGGCGAGATCGACGACGAGACCCTGCGCTCGGTCGAGGATGTCGAGATCCAGAAGATCGTGGCCAAGCAGGAATCGGTCGGCCTGAAATCGGTGACCGATGGCGAGTACCGCCGCGCCTTCTGGCACTATGACTTCCTCGCCGGCCTCGACGGCGTCGAATGGACCGATGTCGAGACCGCCGTACAGTTCAAGGGCGCGGCGCTCAAGCCCAAGGGCATCAAGGTCACCGGCAAGCTCGGCTTCTCCGATCATCCGATGCTCGATCACTACCGCTATCTGCGCTCGATCACATCGGCGACGGCGAAGATGACCATCCCGGCCCCGAGCGCGCTGCACTATCGCGGCGGCCGGCCGATGATCGACATGGATCTCTACCCCGATATGGAGATGTTCTTCGCCGACCTGGCGCAGGCCTATCGCGCCGCGGTGCGGGGGTTCGCCGATGCCGGCTGCCGCTACCTGCAGATGGACGAGGTCTACATCGCCTATCTCTGCGACGAGGAGCAGCGCGGCTATCTGCGCGACCGGGGCGACGATCCGGAGAAGCTGCTGGGCGTCTACGCCAAGCTGATCGACACGGCGGTGGCGGGGCGGCCGGCCGACATGATCGTCACCATGCATCTGTGCCGCGGCAATTTCCGCTCAACCTGGATGGCCAAAGGCGGCTACGAGCGCGTCGCCGACGTGCTGTTCAACCAGATCGGTGTCGACGCCTATTTCATGGAATACGACAGCGAGCGTGCCGGTGGCTTCGAACCGTTGCGCTTCCTGCCGCCGGGCAAGCAGGTCGTACTCGGTCTGGTCACCAGCAAGAGCGGGGCGCTGGAGTCGAGGGACGAGATCAAGCGCCGCCTCGACGAGGCCAGCAAGCACGTCGCGCTCGAGCAGATCTGTCTCAGCCCGCAATGCGGCTTCGCCAGCACCGAGGAGGGCAACACGCTGGCCGAGGACGAGCAATGGGCCAAGCTGCGCATGCTCGTCGAGCTGGCCGAGGAGGTATGGCGGTAAGCCCTGTGTCCTCGCGATTGGCGGAATGCGGAGGGAACTTCTCGCCGCGCAGGGCGTTTCATCGCCAGAAGGCTATTCCTGCAGGAGCAACATGCGCCCTATCGCCATCCTTGGCGCCGTGCTGATCGTCGCCGGCATCCTAGCGCTTGTGGTCCCCTATATCTCATTCACGGAAACACGCCGGGTGGTCGATGCCGGGCCGCTCAAGATTGATGCCCAGCAGGAGCGTGTGATCCCGATTCCGGCGATCGCTGGCGTGGTGGCCGTGATCGCCGGGTTGGGCTGCGTGTACATGGGCCGTAAACGGGCCTAGGGATTCCTCTGTCATTCCGAGCGCAGCGAGGAATCTAGAGATCCTTCGCGTCGCTCAGGATGACAGCCGCGCTGTCAGTTCACGCGCTTCTCGAAGCCCTTCCAGAACGGCTCGCGCAAGTCGCGCTTCAGCACCTTGCCGGCGCCCGACAGCGGCAACGGCTGGTCGCGGAAGGCGACGCTGCGCGGGATCTTGTAGCCGGCGATCTGCGTGCGGCAGTGCTCGATCACCGCCTCCGATGTGAGGTTGGCGCCGGCGCGCGGCACGATGATAGCGTGGATGGTCTCGCCCCAGCGCGCGTCGGGGATGCCGATCACCGCGACCTCGGCGACGCCCGGCAACAATGAGATCGCGTTTTCGACCTCGGCCGAATAGACGTTCTCGCCGCCGCTGATGATCATGTCCTTCAGCCGGTCGACGATGAAGACGAAACCCTCGTCGTCCATGTAGCCGGCGTCGCCGGAATAGTACCAGCCGTCCTCCAGCACGGCCGCCGTCTCCTGCGGCTTATTCCAGTAGCCCTGCATGATCATCGGCCCCTTGGCGGCGATCTCGCCCGACGTGCCACGCGGCACTTCCTTGCGGTCGGGACCGACGATCTTCAGCTCGGCGGTATGCGCGGGCAGGCCGCAAGACTTGATGCGGCCGGCATAGGGGCCGTCGAGCGTGGTGTAGCGCGTCGGCAGCAAGGTGAGGATCGGCGCCGCCTCGGTCATGCCGTAGGCGTGCATGAAGCGGCAATTCGGCATCACCTCCAACGCTTTGCGCAGCACGCCTTCGGGCATCGGCGAGGCGCCGTAGAGGATCAGCTTCAGGGTCGAGATATCGAACTCGGCCATGCGGGGGTGGTTGCAGATCATGTTGATCATGGTCGGCACGTACTGCGCGTGCGTGACCTTCTCGCGCTCGATGGTCTGCAGGCAGTCGAGCGGATCGAAACGGGGCACGAAGGCGTGGATGCCTGCGACCACGGTGACGCCGAAGCTCGAGGCGCCGTCGGCGAGATGGAACATCGGGCCGGAGTGGATGTAGGTCGTGTCGCCATCGAAGCCGATACCGGCGATGGCGTTCATCGCGTTCCACACCAGGTTGTTGTGGCTCAGCATCACGCCCTTGGATCGGCCGGTGGTGCCGCCGGTGTAGAACAGCCCGGCCAGCGTCTCGCCGCCGGCACCGACATCGCCGACGGGCGCCGTCTTGGCCAACGCCTCGTAGGCGGTCATGCCCGGCGGCACGATATCGTCATCGAGATAGACCAGGTGCTTGAGCGCCGGCAGCTTGCCGGCCAGCGCCTCGGCGTGATGCTTCATCGCGCCGTCGACGAACAGCGTGGTCGAGCCGGAGTCTTCCAGGATGTACTCGATCTCCGGCGTCGCCAGCCTGGTGTTCAGCGGCACCATCGCCGCGCCGAGCCACGGGATCGCGTACATCAGCTCGAAATAGCGATCGCTGTTGAGCGCCAGGATCGCGATGCGTTCGCCCTTTGCCACGCCCAGGCCGCGCATGCCGCCGGCGACCCGCGCCACGCGCTCGGCCGTCTCGCGCCACGTGCGGCGGCGGTCCCGGAACACGGTTGACGGGCCGTTCGGCTTGATCCGTGCGGCGCGGCGCAATCCCTGCGTTAGGTACATGTCGTCCTCAATGCTCTTCCTAACCCACCTCATGCTGAGGAGGCTGCGCAGCAGCCGTCTCGAAGCATGGGCAACCGCACAGTGCGTTGCCCACCCTTCGAGACGCGCCCGTTGGGCGCTCCTCAGGGTGAGGTTCTTGCGATAGCGACCGTAAGACAGCCCGCGCGCGGCGGGTAGTGCGGCGTGTCGCGTTACGCTATGGTGGCACCATCAACATTGGGAATCCCTCATGCCCGACTCGCTGGCGCCACAGGTGCCCGTCTTCAATCCGCTGGACCCGGCCTTTATCGCCGATCCGTACCCCATCTATCACCAACTCCGCGCCGCCGCGCCGGTCTGGCTGTCGCCGCTCGGCCAGTGGGTGATGACCCGCTACGAGGACGTCGCCCTGGTGCTGCGCGACAAGCGTTTCGGCAAGAACTACGCCGAGAACATGAAGCGCCGCTACGGCGAGAACGCGCTTAACGAGCCCGCGGTGGCCAGCCTGGCACGCACCATGCTGGTGCTCGATCCGCCCGATCACACCCGCTTGCGCGGCCTGGTGACCAAGGCCTTCACCGCGCGGCGCGTCGAGGAGATGCGTCCGCGTATCGCCTCTGTCGTCGATCAGCTCATCGACCGCGTCGCCGCGAAGGGCGCGATGGACGTGATCCAGGACTTCGCCCACCGCCTGCCGGTGATCGTGATCTGCGACATGCTGGGCATCCCCGAGGAGGATCGCGGCCAGTTCTTCGATCAGTACAAGGTCAATGGCCGGCTGATCGATCCCGTGCCGCTCAGCCGCGAGGAAATGGATGCGGTCAACGAGAACGGCAAAGTGGTCGGCGCCTATTTCGACTCGCTGTTCGAGCGTCGCCGCCGCGAGCCGAAGGACGATCTGACGACCCAGCTCGTCCAGGCGGAGGAGGCGGGCGATCGGCTGACGACCGAGGAACTGCGCGCCAATGTCGGCCTGCTCTTCGCCGCCGGCCACGAGACCACGGCCAATCTGATCGGCAACGGCTTGCTGGCGCTGCAGCGCAACCCCGAGCAATGGGAAGCGCTGAAGGCCGATCCTTCGCTGATCCCCAATGCCATGGACGAGCTGCTGCGCTTCGACTCATCGGTGCAGATGACCGGCCGCGTCGCGCTGGAGCCGGTCGAGGTGGGTGGCGTGAAGCTCGACAAGGGCGCGTCTGTGGTCTGCTTCCTCGGGGCTGCCAACCGCGATCCGGCGACCTACGCCGATCCCGACAAGCTCGACGTCAAGCGCCAGAACATCCGCCCGCTGTCCTTTGGCGGCGGCATCCATCATTGCCTGGGCGCGCAGCTCGCCCGGATCGAGGCGCACGAGGCCTTCGCCGGCCTGGCGCGGCGTCTGCCCAACCTGAAGATCGCCGAGTTGACCAATCCGGCGTGGCGCCGCAGCTTCACCCTGCGCGGGCTGACCAACCTGCCGGCGACCTGGCACTGACCGACGAGTAGCGTTGATGTCGAACGAGAAGCCCGTCGTCATCGAGGTGACGCGGGGCGCCATGGTGGAGAGCCGCCACCTCGGCGCCGCCGCCATCATGCGTCCCGACGGCAAGGTCGTGGAATCCTGGGGCGACACCGACGCTCCTGTGATGGCTCGCTCGGCGATCAAGCCGATCCAGGCCATCCCGCTGGTCGAGAGCGGCGCGGCCGACCGCTTCGGGCTCAGCGATGTCCATCTCGCGCTGGCATGCGCCTCGCACAACGGCGAGCCGCAGCACGTGGCGGCCGTACGCGACTGGTTGACGAAGATCGGGCTGTCCGAAGCGGATCTCGAATGCGGTACGCACGCTCCGACACGCCTGCCGATCTTCGAGCGGTTCGTGAAGGAGGGCGCCCCGCTCACGCCAGCCTTCAACAACTGCTCCGGCAAGCACACCGGCTTCCTCACCACGGCGGTTCATCTCGGCGAGCCGACCAAGGGATACATCGGCGCGGGCCATCCGGTGCAGAAGCGCATCGCCTCGATTTATGGCGAACTCGGTCGCTTCGATCCATCGCGCGCGCCGTCTGGCAGCGACGGTTGCGGTATTCCCACGATGGGCGTGCCCTTGCGCGCCATGGCGACGGCGATGGCGGTGATGGCCGACCCGTCGCGGCTGAAGCAGTCGCGGGTGGCGGCCATCGTGCGCATCCGCGCGGCGATGAACGCCGAGCCGTTCTTCATGGCCGGCACCGGCCGCTTCTGCACGCGCATCAATGGGGCGCTGCCGGGTGTGGCGCAGATCAAGACAGGCGCCGAAGGCGTCTATTGCGGGATGTTGCCGACCTTGGGCTTCGGCGTAGCCCTGAAGATCTGGGACGGTACCGGCCGCGCCGCTGAAGCGGCGATGGCCAGCATCCTGCGCCATCTCGGCCTGCTCGACGCCAAGCGCTACGCCGACGTGATCAACCCGCCGATCCTCAGCGTGGTCGGTGCACGCGTCGGTGACATCCGTCCAGCGGCCTCATGGCTCGGCGTCGCGGCCTAGCCGCCGTCGAGCCGCCGCCCCGGACCCGCGAACCGGCCTGCCGGCATTTCGGTGTCTGCGGCGGCTGCGCGCTGCAGCACTATCCCGACGATCTCTATGCGCGTTGGAAGCTCGACCGGCTGCGCGAGGTGTTGGACGCGGCGAGTGTCGCGCCGGCGACCCTCATGCCGATGGCGCGCACGCCGCCGGGCGGGCGTCGCCGCGCCGACCTGACGCTGCGCCATACGCGCGAGGGCGCGATCGTCGGCTACGCCCAACGCCGATCGCACGACCTCGTCGATCTCGGCGAATGCCCGGTGCTGCTGCCGGCCATCGTCGCCATGACCGCGCCGTTACGCCGACTGGTCGAGGCGGTCCTGCCGGTCAACGGCGAGGCCGAAGCGGTGATCAACTGGACCGACACCGGCGCCGATCTGTTGCTGGCGCCGGCGGTGCGTTTGGCGCTCGATCTACCCCGCCGCGAGGCCATCGCGACCTTCGCCGAGACGACTGACGTCGCGCGCGTGTCCTGGGGTTCGCGGGCCAAACCGGAGATCGTGCTGACGCGCCGGCCGCCGAAGCTGCGCTTCGGCGCCGTCGAGGTCGAACCATCGCCGGGCGCCTTCCTGCAAGCGAGCTTCGCCGGCGAGGCCACATTGCGCGCCGCGGTGAAGGCCTGGTCGGGCGGTGCCAAGCGCATCGTCGACCTCTATGGCGGTCTCGGTACGCTCTCGTTGCCACTATTGCCCGAGGCCCGACTGACGATCGTCGAAGGTAATGCTTCCGGAGTCGACGCCGTCAACGCCGCACTGCGTAAGGCGATCTTGGCGGGCGTGGCGCAGGCCGTGACGCGCGACCTGAAGCGCGAGCCGCTTTCGACCGACGAACTTGACGCCTTCGACCTCGCGATCCTCGATCCGCCGGCAGCGGGTGCCATGGCGCAGGCGCGAGAGCTAGCGCAAAGTCGAATTTCGACCGTCGTGTATGCCTCGTGCGACCCGTGGAGCTTCGCCGCCGATGCGCGCGTGCTGATCGACGGTGGCTGCCGCCTGGAACGACTGCTGCCTATCGATCAGTTTCTCTGGTCGACACACATCGAACTCATTGCCCTGTTCCGGCGAATCGCCAGCGGCTAGGCTGCGGCAGGACGGAAACGGGAGAAGCGCAGATGTCGATGTTCGATCTCACGGGCAAGGTCGCGGTGGTGACCGGCGGCAGCCGCGGCATCGGCCGCTCGATCTGCGAGCGCATGGCCGAGCAGGGCGCCAAGGTCATCGTGTCGAGCCGCAAGCTGCCGGCCTGCGAGGAAGTCGTCGCCGGCATCAAGGCGAAGGGCGGCGAGGCCGCGGCGGTCGCCGCCAGCATCTCCGACAAGGCGCAGCTCGAGAATCTCGTGGCGCAGGCGCGCAAGATCTATGGCCGCATCGACATCATGGTCTGCAACGCCGCCAGCAACCCGTATTTCGGGCCGCTCACCGGGCTGAAGGACGAGGTGTTCGCCAAGATCATGCAGAACAACGTGCTCAGCAATCTGTGGCTGGCCAACATGGTCTGCCCTGAAATGGCCGAGCGCAAGGACGGCGCCTTCATCATCGTGTCGTCGATCGGCGCGCTGACCGCCTCGCTGCATATCGCCGCCTACAACATCTCCAAGGCCGCCGACCTGTCGCTGGTGAAGTCGCTGGCGGCGGAGTGGGGCAAGCACAACATCCGCGTCAACGCCATCGCGCCGGGCCTGATCAAGACCGACTTCGCCAAGGCGCTGTGGGACAACCCGACGATCCGCGCCTCGGCCGAGAACAAGGCGGCGCTCAAGCGTATCGGCGATCCCGACGACATCGGCGGTGTCGCCGTGTTCCTGGCCTCGAAGGCCGGCGCCTTCGTCACCGCGCAGATGATCGTCGCCGATGGCGGCGTCATCGGCACCGGCGGCGAGTAGGTGAAAAGCCGTCACGTCGTGCTGGCGCGCCGCCCCGACGGCGCGCCGGTGCCCGAGGATTTCCGTGTGGAGACGCGCGAGCTGCCGCCGCTGCCCGAGGGCCGCGTGCTGGTGCAGGTGCTCTACGCGACGGCCAATCCCGGCAGCCGCAACCGGCTGGGCGGTGGTGGCGCGAGCTACGCGCGCGGCATGGAGCTGGGCGAGACCATGGAAGGCCCGGCGGTTGGTCGCGTAATCGAGTCGCGCAATCCTGCGTTCAAGGTGAGCGAGCTGCTGAGCGGCCCGTTCGGTTGGGCCGAGCATGTGCAGATCAGTGGCCGCGGCATGCGCCGCATTCCCGCCGACACGCCCTCGATCAGCGCCTGGGCCGGCATCCTCAGCATTCCCGGCCTCACCGGGTATTTCGGCCTGCGTGACGTGGGCCTCGCGAAAGCAGATGAGACGGTCCTGATATCCTCGGCCGCGGGGCCCGTCGGCGCGACGGCCGGACAGGTCGCGCGCATCATGGGCTGCCGCGCGATCGGCATCGCCAGCGGCGCCGAGAAGCTGCGCTGGCTGCGCGAAGAGGCGGGCTTCGACGCGGTGATCGACCGAGCCGGCGCCAACACCGTCGATTCCATGGCCGAGCGCATCGCCAAGGTCGCGCCCGACGGCGTCGACGTGTATTTCGATAATGTCGGCGGCGTCACGCTCGACGCCGCCATCGCCAGCATGAAGCCCAAAGGCCGCATCGTCGTGTCAGGCCAGATCGCCGATTACAATGCCGAGGCGTCAGCACGCTACGGCACGCGCCGAGTCTATGAGTTCATCGGTAAGCGCCTGCGCATGGAGGGCCTGGTCGTGTTCGACTACGCCGAGCGCTACGACGATGCGACCGAGGCGATGGTCGGCTGGATCCGCGACGGACGTCTGAAATTCCGCGAGCACATCGTCGAGGGCCTGGACGCGCTGCCGGCGCTGTTCTGCGCCCAGCTGCGCGGTGAGATCTTCGGCCGGCCCCTGGCGAGACTCGCATGACCACCTGGCCCTCGCATCCTGTCCTCGACCGCTTGCGGCCGGTACTGCCCGAGGTCATTCGACGCGCTGACGAGATTGAACAGGCCAGGCAGCTGCCGCCCGACCTCGCGCGCACCCTGATCGGCACCAAGGTCTTCAAGCTCTGCGTGCCCAAGGCCGTGGGCGGCGAGGAAGCCCATCCCCTGGTGCTGATGCAGGCAATCGAGGAGACGGCCGCCGCCGACGGCTCGGCCGGCTGGAACGTCGCCATTGGCGCCAGCTCCGGCAGCACCGCCGCCTATCTTACCCCTGATGTGGCGCAGCTGATCCACGGATCGCCCGACGCCGTGACCGGCGGGATCTTCGCGCCGCGCGGCAAGGCGGTGCGCGAGGGCGACGGCTATCGCGTCACCGGTCACTGGCAATGGGCCAGCGGCAGCCCGCATTGCGCCTGGATCAAGGGGGGATGCGTCGCGTACGAGGACGGCAAGCCGCGCATGATCCGCGACGGCGTGCCCGAGGTGCTGACCGTCTACTTCCCGCGCGACAAGATCGAGTTCGTTGACAACTGGTACACCTCGGGGCTCTGCGGCACGGCGTCGTGCGATATCAAGGTCAACGATATCTTCGTGCCCGCCACGCACACCATCTCGCTGACGCGCGACAAGCCGCGCATCCAGACGCCGCTCTACGTATTTCCGATGTTCGGCCTGCTGGGCATGATCTGCGCCATGACCGCGCTGGGCATCGCACGCGGCGCGATTTCCGACATCGTCGAGCTGGCCGGTGCCAAGAAGCCGACCCTGTCGAACCGCGCTCTGGCCGAACGGGGTGCCACGCAGGGCGACGTGGCGCGCGCCGAGGCGATGCTGCGGTCGGCCCGCGCCTTCCTGGTCGAGGCGATCCTCGAGGCCTGGGAAGAGGCGGAGCGCGGCGCGATCAGCGTCGAGAAGCGCGCCGCCGTGCGCCTCGCCTCGACGCATGCCGCCAACGAATCGGCCAAGGTGGTGGACATCTGCTACACCCTTGGCGGCGGCACCTCGGTCTATCGCAAGAGCCCGCTGCAGCGGCGCTTCCGCGACGCGCATGTCATCACCCAGCACATGATGGTAGCGCCGCCGAGCTACGAGCTGGCCGGCCGCGTCGTGCTCGGGCTGCCGACCGATCCGTCGATGATCTAGAGGAGGGGATGATGGCGGGCGCGACGGTCATCGGTATCAAGGGCGACGGCTTCACCATAAACGGCCAGCCGACCTACGCCGGCAAGCGCTGGCGCGCGCACAAGATCGAGGGCCTGCTGCTGAACTCCCGCATGGCCAACGCCATCATCGACGACGAGAACCCGTCGACCGTAGGTGTGTGGGCCTATGCCGACGGCCCGTGGGACGCCGAGCGCAGCACGCGGGAGTTCGTTGCGCAGTTGCCCAGCTACCGCGCGCACGGCCTATTGGCGGTCAGCGTCAACCTGCAGGGCGGCAGCCCGCAAGGCTATAGCTGGAACCAGCCCTGGATCATGTCGGGCTTCGCCGCCGAAGGCGCGCTCAAGCCGGCCTACGCCAATCGGCTGTTGAACGTCCTGGAGGCCGCGGATCGCAACGGCATGGCCGTGATCCTGGGCTGTTTCTACGGCCGCCAGACGCCGCACCTGAAGGACGAGGCGGCGGTGAAGCGCGCGGTCAGCGAGGTCGTCGACCTGCTCGCGGCGCGCGGCGTCACCAACGCGCTGATCGAGATCGGCAACGAGGTCGACCTGCCGTGGTTCGATCACGACATCATCCAGGCGCCGCGCGGGCACGAGCTGATCGAACTGGTGAAGACGCGGTCGATTGGCCGGCTGAAGGTCAGCACCAGCTTCAGTGGCGGCGCGGTGCCCCCCGACAACGTGATCGCCGCCGCCGACTACCTGCTGGTGCACGGCAACCACGTCGAGTCACCGGAGGGCATCCGCCGCGTTGTCGCCGATACGCGCGCCAGCAAGGCCTATCGCGGCCAGCCGATCGTCTTCAACGAGGACGACCACTACGATTTCGAGGGCAAGGACAACAATTTCCGCGCCGCGCTGAGCACCTATGCGAGCTGGGGCTTCTTCGACTATCGCCGCATTTCCGAGCGCTTCACCGACGGCTATCAATCGCTGCCGGTCGACTGGGGCATCAACTCACTGCGCAAGCGTGCCTTCTTCGGTTACCTGAAAGAGATCACCGGGAGCTGACACCGTGGCGCTGCATTTCAGCCGGGAGGAATTCGGACAGCGTCAGGCCGCCTCCATCGCTGAGTTGCGGCGCCGCGGGCTCGACGGCCTGCTGATGTTCCGCCAGGAGAGCATGTACTACCTGACGGGTTACGACACCTTCGGCTACGTCTTCTTCCAGTGCCTTTATCTCGGCGCCGACGGCCGCCTGATGCTGCTGACGCGCACGCCCGACCGGCTGCAGGCCATGCACACCTCGACCGTCGAGGACATCCGCATCTGGGTCGACGGGCCCGATGCGACGCCGGCGGTCGAGTTGCGCGAGATCCTGCGCGCGTTTGGCGTGGCGGGGCGTAAGCTCGGTGTCGAATACGACGCCTACGGCCTCACCGCCGCCAATGGTCGCCGACTCGACGCGGCCATGGATGGTTTCGCCACCTTGCTCGACGCCTCTGATCTCGTCACGAAACAGCGCGTGCGCAAAAGCCCGGCCGAGATCGCCTATGTCCTCCGTGCCGCCGCGCTGGCCGACGACGCGCTCGACGCGGCGTACGCGACCATCGCGCCTGGCGCTTTCGAGGGTGACATTCTTGCGGCCATGCAAGGCGCGGTGTTCCGGGGCGGCGGCGACTATCCCGGCAACGAATTCATCATCGGCTCGGGCCGCGACGGGCTGCTCTGTCGCTATTTCAGCGGCCGGCGCCATCTCGACGCCGAGGATCAGATCACGCTAGAGTTCGCCGGCGTCGATCGCCACTACCATTCCTGCCTGATGCGTACGATTCCGGTGGGCCGTGCGCGGCCGCTGCATCGGGAGATGCACAAGGTGGCGATCGAAGCGCTGCATGCCTGCCTCGATGCGCTCAAGCCTGGTGAGCCGATCGGCACGGTGTTCGAAGCCTATGCCGGGACCGCGGCGCGCCATGGCATGGCCGATTTCCGGTTCAACGCCTGCGGTTACAGCCTGGGCACGACCTTCTCACCCAACTGGATGGATTGGCCGATGTTCTATGCGGGCAATCCGGTGCTCGCCGAGCCGGGCATGGTGTTCTTCTTGCACATGATCCTGGTCGATGGCGGCAGCGCCAGGGCGATGTGCCCGGGCACGACCGTCCTGGTCGGCGGCGGCGGCAACGAGGTGCTCTCACGCCGGTCGCTCGACCTGATAGTGAAGTAGGAGGCGGGGATGTTCGAGGGCTTCAAGCGCCAGATGATCGATGTCGGCGAGGCGCGCATCAACACGTTGACCGCGGGAAAGGGCGCGCCGCTGCTGCTGGTGCACGGCTACCCGCAGACCCATGTCATGTGGCACAAGATCGCGCCGCGCCTCGCCGAGCACTTCAGCGTCGTCTGCTGCGACATGCGCGGCTACGGCGACAGCTCGGTGCCGGCCACGACGACGGACCATTTCAGCTATTCCAAGCGCGCCGTCGCCGCCGACCTGGTGAAGGTCATGGACAAGCTCGGCCATCGCAAGTTCATGATCGCCGGCCATGACCGCGGCGGGCGCGTGACGCATCGCCTGTGTCTCGATCACGCCGACAAGGTTACGCGCGCCGCCGTGCTCGATATCGTGCCCACGCCGCATATGTTCGCCACCGTCAACCGCGCCGCGGCGCTGGGTGGCTGGCATTGGTACTTCCTCGCCCAGCCCTTCGACCTGCCGGAGCGGATGATCGGCGGCGATCCCGAGTACTACCTCGACCGCCTGCTGTCGGCCGGCGCCGACGCCTTCACGCCCGAGGCGCGGGCGGAGTACATGCGTTGCTTCATCCAGAAGGAACGCATCCACGCGAGCTGCGAGGATTACCGCGCCGCCGCCTATATCGACCTCGATCACCACAAGGCCGATAACGGCCGCAAGATCGCCTGTCCGCTGCTGGCGATCTGGGGCGCGAATAGTGGTGTCGGCCGTGCCCACGAACCGGTGAAGGTGTGGAAGGAGTGGGCCGACGACGTGGTTGGCATGGCGCTGCCCTGCGGCCACTTCGTCGCCGAGGAGGCGCCGCGCGAGACCTTCGAGGCGATGCGCGCCTTCTTCGCGAGCTGAGCCTCAGCCGCGCAGGAAGACCAGCTCGGGGCCGGCGGTGATGCGCACCGGTTGATCCTCGCGCAGCTCGAGGATCTCGCCATCGAGCACGAAGCCGCCATTCATGCGGATCTCGATGCTGTCGGCGTTGAGACTGATGTAGCCGTTCTCCGGCGTCGTAAGTGCCCCGGGCCGTCCGCGCAGGGCGGGCCAGATCGCGCGCGCGAAGCGTCGTGGTGCCTCATGTACCACGGTCAGGCGTAGCGCGCCGCCCCCCGTGCCCCAGAACGGCGTCACGCCGGGCGACAGGCTGTGCAGCGTCGACAGCAGGATCATGAGGTAGCGGCTTGGCGGAAGCGATGAGATATCGGCGGCGACCGGCGTGATCGGGTTACGGCCGATCAGCAATGGACCGATCATGCGGGCCATGCCGGCGATCGGGCCCAGCGCGCCGCGCGCGCCCCATCGGCGCAGATGACGGCGGATCAGCACCGTGCCCTGATAGATGCCGGCGCCGCCGGCCATCAGGCCGTAGCGTGGCGCGACCGCATCGCCGATTCGCACCGCCATCGTGCGACGGCTGACAAAGCCTGCCGACAGGCGATCGGCAGCGATCCGGTTCAACAGCGCGCGTAGCTCGCCGGCGGGCGACATGTCGGCGCCGATGTCGTGCGCCACGACATTGGTGGTGCCGGTCGGTAGGATCGCCAGCGGGGCCAATCGCGCACCCGGCGCTCGGTTCAGCAAGTAGGTGATGGCGTGATGCAGCGTGCCGTCGCCGCCGGCCACGGCGACTGCCACCACACCCTCGTCCAGCAACGCCTCGAGCGGGCCGCCGCAACGCCGCGCGCTTTCGGATTCACGCACGACCACCCGGTCGCCGGCCTCGGCAAGCGCCACGCGCAAACGCCGGAGCGCGCGCCGGTCGCGACCGCCGAAGCGGTTGAGCAGCACCCCCAGGCGCGGCGCGGCGGTCACTGCGGCGCGTGGCGTGTTCTGTCATCCCGAGCGCAGCGAGGAATCCAGGATTGCCCTAGATCCCTCGCTGCGCTCGGGATGACAGATGAGTGCGGTCGACCGGGCATGCGCTAGCCTGACCGCAAAGTGCGCACGGCGGCGTCGCGCTCGAAGAGATAGAGCAGGGTGCGCAGCGCCTCGCCGCGTGGCGTGGCGAGCGTCGGATCGCGTTCGATGATCAGCTTCGAATCGTCGCGTGCCGCCTGTAGCAGGTCGCCGTGCAGCGCCAGGTTGGCCAGCCGCATCTCGGGCAGGCCGCTCTGGCGCGTGCCGAGAACCTCACCGCCGCCGCGCAGGCGCAGATCCTCCTCGGCAATGCGGAAGCCGTCCTCGGTCTCGCGCATGATGGCCAGGCGCGCGCGGGCGCTCTCCGACAGCGGCGAGCCGTAGAGCAGCAGGCAGGACGAGGCTTCCTCGCCGCGGCCGACACGCCCGCGCAGCTGGTGCAACTGCGCCAGGCCGAAGCGCTCGGCGTGCTCGATCACCATCACGGTGGCCGCCGGCACGTCGACGCCGACCTCGATCACTGTCGTCGCCACCAGCAACTGCGCCGCACCCGAGGAGAACGCAGCCATGGCCTTGTCGCGCTCGGTCGCCTTCATCTGTCCGTGCACCATCGCCACTCTGTCGCCGAAACGCGCCACCAACGTCGCGAAGCGATCCTCGGCGGCGGCGAGGTCGACGACCTCCGACTCCTCGACCAGCGGGCAGACCCAGTAGACCCGGCCGCCCGACGCGATGCGCCGGCCGACCGCGCCCACCACCTCGTCGAGGCGGTCGAGCGGCACAGTGCGGGTGTCGATCGGCTTGCGACCGGCCGGCTTCTCGGTCAGCCGCGAGACATCGAGATCGCCATAGACCGCCAGCATCAGGGTGCGCGGGATCGGCGTGGCGCTCATGACCAGCATGTCGACGGCCCGGCCCTTGGCCGAGAGCGTCAGCCGCTGATGCACGCCGAAGCGATGCTGTTCGTCGATCACCGCCAGCGCCAGGTCGGCGAACGCCACGTCCTCCTGCACCAGCGCATGCGTGCCGACGATCAGCTGGATCGAGCCGCTGGCCAGGCCCTCGTAGATCTGCGCCTTGCGTTTGGCCGTGTCGCGGCCGGTCAGCAGGGTGAGCTGGACTCCGGCCAGTTCGGCGAGCGGCGCCATGGTGGCGAAATGCTGGCGCGCCAGGATCTCGGTCGGCGCCATCAGCGCTGCCTGGCAGCCGGCCTCGACCGCGGTGAGCATGGCCAGGAACGCCACCACGGTCTTGCCGCTGCCGACATCGCCTTGGAGCATGCGCACCATGCGCGAGTCCGAGGCCATGTCGCCGGCGATCTCGGCGCCGGCCATCACCTGGCTGGGTGTCAGGCGGTAGGGCAGGGCGGCCAGCACCTTGTCGCGCAGGCGCCCGTCACCCCGGATCGAGCGGCCCGGCACTTCGCGCTGCTGCTCCCGCCCCAGCGAGATCGCCAGCTGGCTGGCCAGCAGCTCGTCATAGGCCAGCCGCCGGCGCGCCAGCGTCGTCGGCTCGAGATCCTTCTCGCTCTCGGGATGGTGCGCCTGAAGCAGTGCGCTCTTCCAGTCGGCCCAGCCGTTGCGCTGCTTCCATGCTGGATCGAGCCATTCCGGCATATCAGGCGCCCGCTCCAGCGCCGCCTCGATCGCCTTCTGCAGTGGCCTGGCGGTCAGCCCCGCGGTCAGCCCGTAGACCGGTTCGACGCGCATCACCTTCTCGCGCTCGGCCAGGGTGACGACATGGTCGGGATGGGTGATCTGCGGCAGGCCCTGGTACATCTCGATCCGGCCACTGATGATCCGCTGCTCGCCGGGCGGCAAGAGCTTCTGGATGTACTCGCTGTGGCCGTGGAAGTAGACCAGCGAGATCGTGCCGCCCTCGTCGTGACACCACACGCGATAGGGCTGTCGCCGACCGCGCGGCACCTGGTGCTCGGACACCGTGACCGTGAGCGTTACCATCTCGCCCACCCGCGCCTCGGCGATCTTGGGCGAATGGCGCCGGTCGATCAGCCCCTGCGGCAAATGCCACAGCAGGTCGCCGACACGCGGGCCGACCAGCTTCTCGACCAGGCGGCCGAGCTTGTCGCCGATGCCGGGCAGCGAGGTTGGGCCGGCGAAGAGGGGGTTGAGGAGGGCGGGACGCATGGTTCTGCCGGCAGCCTAGCATCCGGGGCATGTGGATGGCCGCTGACTCCGACGCGCTTCCACCCTATATAGCGCTCCGACCATCCCGGCCGGTCTGCGAGGAGCACCCCCGCAGGCCGGTGGGAGGCAGTCGATTCTGCGGAGCGTGGGCGATGAGCGGGGAGATCACCGAGGACGAGGCGCTGGAGCGCCGCCGCCGGCGGCTGATCTATCGCAGCGATCATCGCGGCGTCAAAGAGAACGACATCCTGCTCGGCCAGTTCGCCAAGGCGCATCTGCAGGGCTTCGATGCCGCCCAGCTCGACCGCTACGAGGCGCTGCTCGAGGAGAGCGACAACGACATCTTCGACTGGGTCGCCGGCCGCGCGGAGATCCCGGCCGAGAAGGACTCCGACGTGCTGCGCCTGCTGCTGGCGTTCCAGGTGACATTCTAGATATGCCCCTTTCTGTCATCCCGAGCGCAGCGAGGGATCCAGGGCCATCCTAGATCCCTCGCTGCGCTCGGGATGACAGACTCGAATTCGATAGAGGTTCAGTGTGGCCGCCTTCGCCGACATCCTGCCCCGTATCCACGCGCGTCGGGCGCATTGGCAGCTCTTCGGCGCGCCGGAGGGTGCCGACGCGCTGCTGCTGTCGGAGCTGGCGCGCTCGTCGGGCGGCACCGACGTCCTCTACGTCGTGCGCGACGGCAATCGGCTGGAACGACTGGAGGAGGCGCTGGGTTTTTTCGCGCCCGGCCGCGAAGTCCTGAGCTTCCCGGCCTGGGACTGCCTGCCCTACGACCGCCAGTCGCCGCACCCCGACATCGTCGGCGAACGCCTCGACACGCTTACCCGGCTGGCCTCGGACAAGCCGACCGGAACCCCGGCGCGCATCGTGCTGGCCTCGATCGGTGCCGTGCTGCAGCGCGTGCCTCGACGCGCGCTCTATGCCGGTCTCGGATTCGAGATCAGCGCCGGCAAGCCGATCGACGTCGCCGCCCTGCAGCGTTTCCTGGGCGACAACGGTTATTCGCGCGGCGAGACGGTGATGGAGCCGGGCGAGTTCGCGGTGCGCGGCGGCCTGATCGATCTCTACCCGCCGGGCGCCGCCGAGCCGCTGCGGCTGGACCTGTTCGGCGACACGCTGGAAAGCATCCGCAGCTTCGATCCGATGAGCCAGCGCACGACGGGCTCGATCAGGTCGATCACCTTGCGGCCGGTGAGCGAGATCGTGCTGACCGCCGAGTCGATCCAGCGCTTCCGCACCGGCTATCGCGAGCTGTTCGGCACCATGGGCGCGGGCGACGACGATCCGCTTTACGAGGCCGTGTCGGCGGGGCAGCGCTATCCCGGCATGGAGCATTGGCTGACATTGTTTCACGACGGGCTCGACACGCTGTTCGACTACCTGCCCGGCGCCGTGGTCGTGCTCGACCAGCAGATGGAGGAGGCGCGCGCCTCGCGCCTCGAGCTGATCCGCGACTACTACCAGGCGCGCAAGGCGGCGCTGGGCGGCGGCGGCAAGAAGGGCGGCTTCGCCGGCGCCGCGCCCTATCGGCCGGTGCCGCCCGAGCGCCTGTACCTGCACGAGAAGGAATGGAACACGCTGCTGGCGGAGCGGACCATCGTGGCGATGTCGAGCTTCGATGCCGCCGATACGGCGGCTTCAGCCACGAGCATCGATCTAGGCGGGCGGCGTCACGCCGGATTCGCAGACGCGCGCAAGGCGCAGAACGTCAACCTGTTCGAGGCCGTGGCCAGCCATATCGAGCAGGCGCACAAGGCGAAAAGGCGCGTGCTGATCGCCGGCTACAGCGAGGGTTCGGTCGAACGCCTGCGCACCTTGCTGCGCGACCACGGTGTCGCCGCGCCGACGGCGGTCGTCGACTATCCGACTGCGGTCAACTTGCCTGCCGGCGCTGTCGGCATGGCGATCCTGCCGATCGAGAACGGTTTCACCCTGGATGCGCTGGAAGTGATCGGCGAGGAGGACATTCTCGGCGATCGCCTGTCGCGTCCCAAGCCCAAGCGCCGGCCGTCCGAGCGCTTCATCGCCGAGGCCTCCGCCCTGGCCGAGAGCGACCTGATCGTGCATCGCGAGCACGGCATCGGCCGCTACGAGGGCCTGGTCGCGATCGAGGTCGGCGGCGCGCGGCACGACTGCCTGAAGCTGGTCTATGACGGCGGCGACAAGCTTTTCGTGCCGGTCGAGAACATCGATGTGTTGAGCCGCTACGGCGCCTCTGACGGACCGGTGGCGCTGGACCGGCTGGGCGGCGCGGGCTGGCAGTCGCGCTCGGCGCGGCTGAAGCAGCGCATCGCCGACATGGCCGAGCGCCTGATCAAGATCGCCGCCGAGCGCGCGGTGAAGAGCGGCGAGGTGATGGGGCCGCCCGAGGGCCTCTACGACGAGTTCTGCGCACGCTTCCCCTATGCCGAGACCGACGATCAGCTCAACGCCATTTCTGACGCGATCGAGGATCTCGGCGGCGGCAAGCCAATGGACCGTCTGGTCTGCGGCGACGTCGGCTTCGGCAAGACCGAGGTGGCGCTGCGCGCCGCCTTCGTCGCGGCGATGTCGGGTCGGCAGGTCGCGGTCGTGGCGCCGACCACCTTGCTGGCGCGCCAGCATCACCGCGTCTTCCTCGAGCGCTTCGCCGGCTTCCCGGTGCGCATCGGCCGCCTGTCGCGGCTGGTGCCGGCCAAGGAGGCGAGCGAGACACGCAAAGGGCTGAAGGACGGCACGGTCGACATCGTCATCGGCACCCACGCGCTTCTGAGCAAGAGCGTCGAGATTCCCAATCTGGGCCTGCTGGTGGTCGACGAGGAGCAGCATTTCGGCGTCGCCCACAAGGAGCGCCTGAAGGAGCTCAAGGCCGACGTCCATGTGCTGACCCTGACCGCGACGCCGATCCCGCGCACCCTGCAGCTCGCCCTGACGGGTGTGCGCGACATGAGCCTGATCGCCACGCCGCCGGTCGACCGCCTCGCCGTGCGTACCTTCGTCACCCCGGTCGATCCCGTGGCGATCCGCGAGGCGTTGCTGCGTGAGCAGTATCGCGGCGGCCAGAGCTTCTACGTGTGCCCGCGTATCGAGGATCTCGATGGCGTGGCCGCCTCGATCCGCGAGCTGGTGCCGGAGATTCGCTTCGCCATGGCGCATGGCCGACTGGCGCCGACGACGCTCGAAGACACCATGCAGGACTTCACCGAAGGCAAGTTCGACCTGCTGCTGTCGACCAACATCGTCGAAAGCGGCCTGGATATCCGCAACGCCAACACGCTGATCATCCATCGCGCCGACATGTTCGGCTTGGCGCAGCTCTACCAGCTGCGCGGCCGCGTCGGCCGCGGCAAGACCCGCGCCTATTGCTATCTCACCGTGCCGCCGGGCCGCGCGCTCAACGAGGCGGCATCCAAGCGGCTGGAGGTGATGCAGACACTCGACACGCTGGGTGCCGGCTTCCAGCTCGCGAGCCACGATCTCGATATCAGAGGCGCCGGCAACCTGCTGGGCGAGGAGCAGTCCGGCCATATCCGCGAGGTCGGCATCGAGCTCTACCAGCAGCTCCTGGAGGAGGCGGTCGAGGCGGCGCGCGGCCAGGCGCAGGAGTCGCAGCGTCGCGCCACCGACTGGTCGCCGCAGATCAATCTCGGCCTGCCGGTCATGATCCCCGAAACCTACGTCGCCGACCTCGGCGTGCGCATGTCGCTCTATCGCCGCGCCGCGGCGCTGCGCGACCAGCAGGAGATCGACTCGTTCGCCGCCGAGCTGGTCGACCGCTTCGGCAAGATGCCGGCCGAGGTGGACAACCTGCTGCGCACCATCGCGCTCAAGGCGCTGTGCCGCGCCGCTGGCGTGGAGAAGGTCGATGCCGGGCCCAAGGGCGTGCTGTTCGCTTTCCGCGACAACGTCTTCGCACGGCCGGAGAAGCTGATCGCCTACATCCAGCGCAACGCGCCGCTGCTGAAGGTACGGCCCGACCAGAAGGTCGTGCTGAGCCGCGCCTGGGAAGAGGACACCGCGCGGCTCAACGGCGTCAGCCGCGTCGTCGGCGCGCTCGCGAAGATGGCGGCGTAACGCACTCGTCGTCCTGAGCGAAGCGAAGGATCTAGCGGTATCGCGGTCACCTCAAAGCGGTGTGTCCGTTCGCACCACCGCAAGGTACTACGCTTAGCTCAGGACGACGGCAAGAGCTAAACCGACTGCGCCTGTCCGGCCGCCGCCGTACGCTCTTCCTGCGCCACCAGGTTGAACACCTCGGCGAATGCCGCCGGCGGCTGGGCACCGGAGACCGCGTATTTGCGGTTCACGATGAAGCAGGGCACGCCGCTCACGCCCATGCGCCGGGCATAGACGTCGGCGGCGACGACCTCCTGGCGGATCTCGTCGCTTTCGAGGAAGTCGCGGACTTCCTTCTCATCGACACCGGCGCGCACCGCGCACTCGATCAGCGTGCCGACCGAGCCGATGTCCTGGCCTTCCTCGAAATAGGCTTTGAACATCGAGTCGACGACCTCGTCCTGGAAGCCCTTGGGGCCGGACCAGTGGATCAGGCGGTGCGAGTTCACCGTGTTGGGCGTGCGCTGGATGCGGTCGAACTGGAAGCTGATGCCTTCCTCGGCGCCGTTCTCGGCGATGGCGCGGTAGATCTGCCGCGACCGGTCGCCGCCGCCGAATTTCAGCTTCAGATAGGCCTCGCGCGCCATGCCGTCGGCCGGCATGTCGGGATTGAGCTGGAACGGGCGCCACGCGACCATGATGTCGGTGCGGCCGCTTTCGGCCACGGCGCGCTCGAAGCGCTTCTTGCCGATGTAGCACCAGGGGCAAATCGTGTCGGAGACGATATCGATCAACATGACGGCAACTCCACGCCGCAGGGGGTAAGCAAGGCTACGCCGGTATGGCGTTCCTGTCACTTCGCCTTCACGGCCTCGCGCCTGTGCAGCACCCAGGCGGCGGCGATCGAGGCGAGCAGGGCCGGCGTGGTGTAGAGCGTCGCCCACGACCAGCCGCCGGCCGAGACCAGCGCGGCGACGATCGGCGGGCCGAGCAGCGAGCCGATGTTGGAGCACTGCATCAGCACGCCAGTGGTGGCGCCGATCAGGTCGGGACGCGGCGCATGCACCGGGACGGCGCCGAACAACGCGCCGGGAATGGCGCTGGCCGAGGCCGAGAAAACGAACGCCATCGCCAGCCGGGCCAGCGGCGGCAACCAGTCGAGGAACACCAGTGCCGCTGTCGCGGCCATAATAAGCGCCGTGCCCGCGAGTACCGCGAAGCGCGGCACGCCGCGATGCAGCAGATGGCCGGCGACAAGGCTGCCGCAGACATTGATGGCGATGACGCCGGCGCCGATCGCGGCCGCCAGCGAGATGGAGAAGCCCAAGGTCTCGACCTGCAGGGTCGGCAGGAAGCCGATCAACGCGAACCACGCGCCCGAATAGAGGCCGAAGCAGATGCCAATGGCGAGCGGGCCAGCCGAGCCGGCGGTCGTGGTGATATCGCGCCGGAGCGATCGGCCAGGCACCGGCGGTAGCGCGTTGTCGCCCAGGCCCGCCTTCGAGGCGAGGACGGCGAGCGCGATAACCAGCAGCAGCAGCGCGCTCGCCCACCACACGCCGTGCCAACCCATCCAGGGCAGCAGCCCGGCGGAGGCGAAGGCCATGGCGCCGGCACCCGCCGGCAGATAAGCGCCCCAATAGCCCATCATGCGCCTTGTATCGGCTGAGGCTGTCACACGTAGGATCAGGGCGGGCACCGGCACGGCGACCGACAGGAATCCCAGACCCTCGAGGATGCGCAGCGTGAAGAGCAGGGTGGCGGAGTGCGTCACGGCGCCCGCCGCGCTCGCGGCGCTGCCCAGCAGCAGGCCGAAGATCACCAGGCGGCGATGGCCGATGCGATCGGCGGCGAGCGCGATCAGGATGCCGATCAGCGCGGTCATCAGGTTGACGAGCGACACAAACCAGCCGGCGGCGCGCAGGTCGATGTCGAGCTCGGCGCGGATCGCCGGCAGGGCGGGGGGCACCTTGCCGATCTGCGTCGCCGCAGCGATGCCGGCGACGATCAGCAAGGTGGCGAGCTTCCAATCGGTGGAGGGGCGAGACGGCGGATTCACGCCGGCACCATGGCCCTATTGCCACCGTTGCGTCCATGCGCGAGTCTCGCGCCCGCCTGATATCGCAAGGTTGCCGAGATGCCCAATCCCCAGTCGCTCAAGACATTCGTCGATGCCATGTGGGACGACGAGATCGTGCCGACGCTGTTCGAGTACATCAAGATTCCCAACAAGTCGCCGAGCTTCGACAAGGATTGGGAGAAGCACGGCTACATGGAACAGGCCGTGACGATGTTCGAGGGCTGGGCGCGACGCCATCTCGGGAAGTTTCCCGGCGCCACGCTCACGGTCGAGCGACTGCCCGGCCGCACGCCGCTGATCTTCATCGACATCCCAGGCACAGGATCCGATTGCGTGATGCTCTACGGCCATCTCGACAAGCAGCCCGAGATGAAGGGCTGGTTCGAGGGTTTTGGCCCTTGGATCCCGCTGATCAAGGACGACAAGCTCTACGGTCGCGGCGGCGCCGACGATGGCTACGCCATGTTCAGCTCGCTCACAGCGCTGATGGCGTTGAAGGAGCAGAACGTGCCCTTCGCGCGCTGCATCGTGCTGATCGAGGCCTGCGAGGAATCGGGCAGCTACGACCTGCCGTTCTATATCGACCATCTGGCGGCGCGGATCGGCAAGCCGTCACTGGTGATCTGCCTCGACTCCGGCGCCGGCAACTACGACCAGCTCTGGATGACCACGTCGCTGCGCGGCCTGGCGAACGGGACCCTGACCGTGCGCGTGCTGACCGAGGGCGTCCATTCCGGCGCCGCGTCGGGCATCGTGCCCTCGAGCTTCCGCATCGCGCGCCAGCTGCTATCGCGCATCGAGGATGAGGACACCGGCCGCATCCTGCTCGACGACCTCTATGTCCAGGTGCCGCCAGCGCGCATCGCCCAGGCCCGTGCGGCTGCGGAGATTCTCGGCGAGCAGGTCTCGGCGATGTACCCGTTCGCCGGCGGAACCAAGCCGATGGGCAGCGATCGCGCCGACCTGGTGCTGAACCGCACCTGGCGGCCGCAGCTCGCTGTGGTCGGCGGCGAGGGCCTGACGCCGGTGGAGGAGGCGGGCAATGTGCTGCTGCCCTACACCAAACTGAAGCTCAGCCTGCGCCTGCCGCCGACGCTTGATGGCGGACAAGCCGTCGAAGCGGTGACCAAGGCGCTGAGCGCGGCCGCGCCCAACGATGCGGAGGTCGAGGTCAAGTTCGGCGAAGGCTCGACCGGATGGAACGCACCGGAACTGGCGCCGTGGCTGGAGGCGTCACTCGCCAAGGCCTCGACCGACGCCTTCGGCAAGCCGCCGGCCTATATGGGCGAGGGCGGCTCGATCCCGTTCATGGCCATGCTGGGCGAGAAATTTCCCGGCGTGCAGTTCGTCATCACCGGCGTGCTCGGCCCGCACTCCAACGCGCACGGCCCCAACGAGTTCCTGCACATCCCCACCGGCAAACGCGTCACCATGGCGATGGCCCAGGTCATCGCCGACCATTTCAATCGGCCAAAATAGTAGCTTCTTCCCTTCCCCCGGAGGGGGAAGGTGCCCGAAGGGCGGATGGGGGATGTCTCAACGCGCTCGGTGTCCGTCTTCGACATCCCCCTTCCGTCGCTACGCGCCACCTTCCCCCTCCGGGGGAAGGTAAAGACTCAATACTGGATACGCTTGGTGATGCCGCCGTCGACGACCATGTTGATGCCCGTCGTGAAGCTGGAGCGTTCGCTGGCGAGGAACACGACGGTGTTGGCGATCTCTTGCGGCGTGCCCATGCGCCCGGTCGGGTTGCGCTTCATCGAGTCCTGGTAGCGTGGCGTGTTGGCGTCGCGCTGGCGGCCCCAGGTATTGCCGTCCTCGATGATCGTGCCGGGCGAGACCATGTTGACGCGCACGCCCTTGGGCGCGAGGTCGATGGCCAGTGACTTGACCAGGGGCGTGAGCGCCGCCTTCACCGAGCGATAGGGCGAGGTCGGGGTCGAGACCTCGACCAGGGCCACCGTGCCGATGACGCAGGCGGTCGAGCCGGGCGCACTCTTCTCCAGGTGCGGCTGCACGATGGCGAGCGCGTCGACCGTGGACAGCAGGTCGACCTCGACGGCTTGGCGCCAGCCCTCGGCGGTGTTGGGGCTGCCCAGCGCACTGACATTGGCCACGAAATGGTCGATGCCCTGGTGCTCGCGCGCGAAGCCGTCGATCCAGGCCTTGAGCTTGGCGGAGTCGGTCACGTCGAGCGCGCTGCCGGTGACCTTGAAGCCGCTGTTGCGCCACTCGCCCTCACGCTGCGTTACCAGCGCGGCGTCGCGGGCGCAGAAGCCGACGATGGCGCCCTCGGCGACGAAGGTGTCGACGATGGCCCGGCCGATGCTCTTGGTCCCGCCGGTGACCAGCACGCGCTTGCCCTTGAGACCCAGGTCCATGGTTTCCCCCGCTGTGACGCTCGCCTATAACGGCGCGCGCATCAGAACGCGGGAGTCCAGCGCATGTCCAAGACTTTCGACCTCACCGGCAAGGTCGCGATGGTCACCGGCGCCTCGTCAGGGCTGGGCCTGCATTTCGCACGCACGCTGGCGGCGCACGGCGCATCGGTCGTGATCACCGCGCGACGCGCCGATCGCCTGGCCGATCTGGTGGCCGAACTGAAGGGCAAGGGCCAGCGTGCGCATGCTGTGGCGATGGACGTGCTGTCGGGCGAGCAGGTCCGCGCCGCCTTCGACGACGCCGAAGCGGCGCTGGGCGTCTGCGACATCGTCGTCAACAACGCCGGCATCAGCATCGTCAAGCCGGCGCTGGAGATGCCGGAGACGGACTGGGACGAGGTCAGCAACACCAATCTGCGCGGCGCCTGGCTGGTGGCGCAGACGGCGGCGCAGCGCTGGGTGAAGGCGAAGAAGCCCGGCCGCCTGATCAACATCGCCTCGATCCTCGGCCTGCGCACCATCGGCCAGGTCGCGCCCTACAACGCCGCCAAGGCCGGGCTGCTGCATTTGACACGCGTGCTGGCGATGGAATGGGCGCGCTATCAGATCCAGGTCAACGCCATCTCGCCGGGCTACATCGAGACCGAGATGAACGCGGCGTTCTGGCAGACCGAGCCGGGCAAGCGGCTGATCGCGCGCGTGCCGCAGCGCCGGCTGGGCAAGCCCGCCGATCTCGACGGGCCGCTGCTGCTGCTGGCCTCCGACGCCGGCGCCTTCATGACCGGCGCCGACATCACCGTCGACGGCGGCCACACGGTGAATTCGCTATAGCGGCCTCTCTGTCATCCCGAACGCAGCGAGGGATCCCGAGATTCCTCGCTGCGCTCGGAATGACAGTCACACGTCGGCGCAGCGGCGGATCACCGCCGGGCCGGCGGGCGCGATGAAATCAGCCCAGATCGCGTTGTGGTGTTCGATGATCTTCGTCGCCGGCAGGTGCGGGCGGTCCGATGTGGTGTGCCCGTCCGACGGCACGATGGTCGGCCAGCGTCGCGCCAATGCGCTGCGCACCGTGGTGTCGACGCAGTAGTCCGTCGCGCAGCCCGTGACGATCAGCTGCTCGACGCCCTGCTGCCGGAGGAACTCGTCGAGGCCGGTGTCGAGGAAGGAATCGCAGGCGTGCTTGCGGATCACGGTGTCGGTGACCTGCGCATCGAGCTCGCGCAGCAGGCGCCAACCCGGCAGCGAGGGATGATGCGGATCGCCCTCGGGCCCGTCATGCTGGATGAAGACGACGATGCCACGGCGGCGGCGCACGGACTCCGCCAGCCGGTTGAGCCGCACCACCAGCGCGACGGCGTCGTGCCGTGTCGTCAGCGGTGTGAACGAGCCTTGCTGCATATCGATGATAAGGAGCGCCTGTTTCATGGGTCCTTGCCCAAGGTGCGGTCGAAGAAGTCGAGGATCTCAGCGTTCATGGCCCGATGGATCGCCACGCGGTCGACGCCCTTGGGATCGATGCAGGCGGGGCCGCGCATGCCCGGGCCGCAGGGTGCCAAGAAGACATTGTGGTCGCCGCCGGGGATCACGACGTATTCGGGCGGCTGCGGCAGCAGCTTCAGCAGATGTTCCTCGCCGGTGGCGGCGCGGACCGTCGTGTCGTTGGCTGCGCGATAGATGCGCAGCGGGATGGTCACGTCGGCCAGTCCGTGACGGTCGAAAAAGATGCTGTAGGCCGGCGCCAGCAGCACGGCGGCGCGGATGCGCTTGTCGTGCGCGACCTTCAGCTCGCTGCGCGCGCGCCGCACGCCGCCGCGGCCCATCGAATTGCAGAAGAAGGAGTCGTTGTCGCTCTGTGCGCAATGCGCCAGGCCGAGCCGGAAATCCGGGACGGCGCCGGCCAGCACCAGGCCGGTGTAGCCGCCAGCGGAAAAGCCCATGAAGCCGATACGCGAGGGGTCGATCACCGGCGCCAACACTGGATCGGTCAGGATGGCGTCGAGCACCCGCACGATGTGGTTCGGGCGACCCAGCAGTTGGAGGTCGCTACCGATACCGCTCATGTCCTGGCGGTTGTCGTAGGGATGCACGGGTGTGGCGACCAGCAGGCCGGCCGAGACCAGCGCGTGGATCGTGTCGCCGTGATTGTCGAGACCGCCGCCGGAGCCGTGCGAGATCACGATCAGGCGGCGCTTGCCCGGTGCCGGCTTGCGGTCCTGCTTGGCGACGGCGCTGCTCGCCGGCGCCGGAAACCACACGGTGACCGGGATCGAGGCGAGGCCCGGATGCGGCACCGTCATCACCCGGGCGCCGACGTCGTAGCGTGGCTGCGCGAGAGCCGGTGCGGCGAACGGCAGAAGCAAAGCGCCGGCGAGCGCCCGGCGCGTCAGGCTACCAGCCATTGACCCGATCGTAGGTCGCGATGACGGTGCGGCCGTCGCCCTGCTCGCTGTCGACGACATAATAGCGGTCGTAGGCCGCCGCGGTGATGCAGGCATGGTTGGGCATGATGCGCACGCGCGAGCCGATCGGCAGCTTGTCGTAGGGCAGGGCGGCGTCGGCGCCGACGAAGCCGTGCTCCTGCGAGCAGGCGACGACCGCCAGCTCCGGCACCGGCGAGTCCTTGATCGTGCCGTAGCCCGCCTTGGGCATGAACTCCTGGGCGCTGATGTCCTTCGACAGCGCCAGCGCGCCGGCGTCGATCAGGAGTTGGTTGCGATGCGGATAGTGGCCGATCACCGAGGCCATCACCGACAGCGCCATGTCGCCCGCGCCGCAGGAGCCGATGCCGACCTGGTCGAGGTCGTTGAAGACGTAGACGCCGGGGCGCATCTCGGTGATGCCCTCGAAGCCGGCCGCATGCATCGTCGTGGGCGTCGAGCCGGCGCTGACGATCGGGCAGGGCAGGCCGGCGTCGCGCAGCATCTTCGCCGCCGCCGTCACCGCGATGCGTTCCTGGTCGGCGGCGCGCCGGATCCCCGCGACCGTGTTCTCGTGATACGAGTGCCCGCCATGTGTCATGACGCCGGCGAGTTCGATGTTGGGCGCGTCGTGCAGGGTGCGCGCGATCTCAACCAGCGCCGAGAGATCGGGATAGGGCAGGCCGGCGCGGCCGGCGCCGCTGTCGATCTCGATGAAGACGGAGAAGGAGTTGCCGGCGCTCCCGGACTCGGCGATGGCGCGCGCCACCGGCAGGTTGTCGGTCACCACACGCAGGTTCACGCCCTGACGGCGCAGCGCGCTGATCGCCGGCAGCTTCGAGGGCACGATGCCCACGGCGTAGAAGATGTCCTTGAAGCCGCCCGCTGCGAAATAGCGCGCCTCGGCCAAGGTCGAGACGGTGATGCGCCCGTCATGGCCCTCGGTCGCCAGCCGCGCCACCTCCAGCGACTTCGCGGTCTTCACATGCGGGCGCAGGGCCACGCCGGCGGCCGCCAGCCGCTGGCTCATGCGCCTGGTGTTGCGCAGCAGGACGGCGCGGTCGAGGATCAAAGCCGGGGTCGGCAGGCTATCCAGCGTCTCGCTCATGGTACGGCCGTTGTGGGTGGGTTGATCCATCAGGCCACGCCGCCCGTATCCTACGCAAGGATATGACGCTTTCGGCGCGAAGCCCCAAGTACGCCGGCCTAGTCCTTGCAATCCCCAGCCTGCGTCAACAAGTGCGTCGCCTGTCAATATGACGTCAGACTAGGATCGCTCCCATGCCGATCGAAAACGAACGCAAATTCGTCCTCGACGACCCCCGCGGCGAGCTGGAACGCCAATTGGCAGCCGCGAAGCCGGCGATTAGGCGCGCCGCGATCCGCCAGGCCTATCTCGATACGGTGGGCCTGCGGATCCGCCGCTTCGACCGCGACGGGACGGTGAGCCATGTCTTCTCGTACAAGCGGCCGGTCGGCGAGGTGATGGTCGAGATCGAGCGCGAGATCGATGCCCTGGATTTCGAGCGCCTGTGGACCTTGCGCCGCGAATCGCTGGAGAAGGTGCGGTTCACGATCCCCGATGGCGAATGCCTGTGGGACATCGACTTCTTCAAGGACGAGGGGCGGACCTATTTCGCGCTCGCCGAGGTCGAGATGCCGGAGGGCAGGGAGGAGCCGCCGGCCCCGCCCGCGCTTCTCGCACCCTATATCGAGTTCCTGGTCGCCCGCGGCGATGAGCGCTTCAGCTCCAAGAAGCTGGCCGATCCGGCCTATGCGCGCCGGCTGAGGTCGACGGCCGCGGCGGCCGACTAGGCTCGCTCGGCCCGCTTCGCCTCCACCCACAGGGCTTCCATCTCCTCGAGGCTGGCCGTTTCAGGGGAGCGTCCCTGCGCCTTCAGCGAGCGCTCAACGTGTCGGAAGCGGCGGGTGAACTTGTCGTTGGTGGCGCGCAGCGCGGCCTCGGGATCGATCTGGAGGTGGCGCGCCAGGTTGGCGACGGCGAACAGCACGTCGCCGATCTCGTCGGTCAAGCGCTCGACCGGGGCACCCGCCGCGATCTCGGCGCGCACCTCGCCAATCTCCTCCTCGATCTTGTCGATCACCGGCCCGGGCGCGCCCCAGTCGAAGCCGACCCGGGCAGCACGCTTCTGCAGCTTCTCGGCGCGCAGGAGTGCGGGCAGGGCGAGCGCGACCCCATCCAGGACGCTACCCTCTGGCTGCGCTTTGCTCGCGCGCTCGGCGGCCTTGGCGGTTTCCCAAGCGGACGTCTGGGCGGCGGCGTCGCGGACGGATTCCGAGCCAAAAACATGAGGATGGCGGTCGATCATCTTGCGATTGATGGCGGCCGCGACGTCGGGGAAAGCGAAGGCGCTGGCTTCTTCGGCCATGCGGGCATGGTAGACCACCTGGAGCAGTAGATCGCCCAATTCCTCGCGCAGATCCGTCATATCCGCGCGGCCGATCGCGTCGGCGACTTCGTACGCTTCTTCAATGGTATAGGGGGCGATGCTCGCGAAGTCTTGCTCGCGATCCCAAGGGCAGCCGCGCTCTGGGTGGCGCAGCCAGGCCATGATCGCAATCAGCCGCTCCATTGGGTCGGACGGCAGGTCGTCGGGCGTCGGCTTGTCCATCGCAGGTTCTCGACTGAAAGGTCCAAATCAGATTATCGTATAATATATATTATGGTAAATTATATAACTTGATTTAGGTATAATCAGATATTTATCTTATCTCATCTTAAATCACCGATCTTTTCGCCAAACGATTTGTAGATCGCGTTTTATCAAGATCAGCAATGGCAGATACAGCTCCGCCTCGCTCTGTGGCGCCCCGAGGGTCACCAGGAACGCGCGTTTGTCGTTCTGCGGATTTGGGATCAGCAGATCGGCCACGACCCGCTGTTCCCGATCCCCACGCCTGGGCGGTACGTTCTCGAACAGCCCGATCCGCTCACCCGTGGACAGCGTCTCGAAGCTCGCCTTGATCGTCGGGAACCGGGTCCGCAAAGCCGCCGCCTTGGCGATGAGGAACTTGTCGATATCGGCCGCGCCCTCGTACTCGAGGTCGACCCGCCACAGGATCACGCGGACCGAGCGCCGGGGGTTGAAGATCGCCACCCGCTCATTGTCCTCGATGGCGTGCCAGCCCAGCGGGACGGCAAGCTCGGCGTCCACCGCCTTGGACCGCATCCGGGCGTAGCCTTCTTCCGTGACGACCGTGATCAGCTCCAGCAGGCTCTCAGCCGTCTGGCCGGTGTACTGCCGGTTCAACGTCTCGTCGGCGTCGATCAGCGTGCGGGGCGTGCTGTCGAGCGAATAGGTCCGGAAGGTCGTGGTCGGTCCGCTGAAGCGGCCGGTGTCCTGCGCCGCGGCCGGCCATGCCAGCGCGAACGCCAGGACGGCTCGATGCATTATTTTCCATAATATAAACACATCAAGCCTCGAGCACAAGCCCGTCATAGGCCGGCTCGACATGCGCCGGCGTTACGCGGTTCACCTCATCATAGTCCATGTCGACATGCATGTTGGTGAGCACGGCGCGGCGCGGCTTGACGCGCGCGATCCAGTCCAGGGTCAGGTCGAGATGGGCGTGCGTGGGATGCGGCCGGTAGCGCATGGCGTCGACGATCAGCGTGTCGACCCCTTCCAGCGCCTTGAAGGCCCGCTCGTCGAGCCGCACCACGTCGTTGCAGTACGCGATGCCGCCGAAGCGAAAGCCCAGGGCGATGGTCGAGCCATGGTCCATCTCGAACGGCACCACGCGCACGCCAGCGGCGGTGAACGGCCCCTCCCCGATCTCGTGAGCCTGATAGAGCGTCGAGTAGACGCTGACATCGGGCTGCGCGAAGACGTAACCGAAGCGCGTGCGCAACGAGGCCAGCGTCTTCTTCGACGCCCAGGCGTCAATCGGCCCCTGGTGGATCGCCAGCGGCCGCACGTCGTCGATGCCGTGCGTCTGGTCGGCGTGGTCGTGCGTCCAGAGCACGGCGTCGAGCCGCGTGACGCGGGCGTCGATGAGCTGTCGCTGCAGATCGGGCGAGGTATCGACCAGGATCGTCTTGCCCGCCTCCTCCACCAGGATCGAGCACCGCCGGCGCACGTTCTTCGGGTTCTTGGGATCGCAAGCGCCCCAAGCGCCTGTGCCGCCCGGACCGCCGGGACGCGGCACGCCGCCCGACGTGCCGCAGCCGAGGATCGTGACCTTGGTCGTCACGCCGTGCGCTCGATGGCCGCCGCGCGATCGGTCTTGCCGAACAGCCGGAAGAAGTTGTCAGTCGTCGCCACCGACAGCTCGGCCATGCTCAAACCCTTGATCTCGGCGACCTTGGCCGCGGTGTGGGCGACAAAGGCCGGCTCGTTACGCTTGCCGCGCTTGGGGATCGGCGCGAGGTAGGGCGCGTCGGTCTCGACCAGCAGCCGGTCCATCGGGATGTCGCGCACGATGCTGCGCAGGTCTTCGGCCGCCTTGAAGGTCACGATGCCGGAGATCGAGACATACATGCCCAGCGCCAGCGCCGCCTCGGCCACGGCGCGGCCCGAGGAGAAACAGTGGATCAAGCCGGGGAAGGCTCCCGCCGCCTGCTCTTCGCGCAGGATGGCGATGGTGTCGTCGTCGGCGTCGCGGGTATGGACGATCAGTGGCAACCCCGTGGCCCGCGACGCCGCGATATGGGCGCGAAAGCTCTCGGCCTGCTCCTGGCGCGGGCTGTGCTCGTAAAAATAGTCGAGCCCGGTCTCGCCGATGCCGACGACGCGAGCATGTTGCGCGAGCGCGACAAGGCGATCGGGGACGCGCTGCCCCTCCTCCTTGGCCTCGTGCGGATGCACGCCGACGCTGCACCAGATGTTCGCGTGACGTTCGGCGATGGCCAGCACGCCCTCGAAGCGATCAAGGCGGGTACCGATGGTCAGCATGGCACCGACGCCAGCGTCGCGCGCGCGCGCGACGACGGCGTCCTGTTCGCTCGCCAGCTCGGGGAAATCGAGATGGCAGTGACTGTCGACCAGCATGAGGACGCCTACGCCTTCTTGCGCGCCTGCTTGGGAGCCTGCACCGGCGCGTCGGGGTCGACGTAACGCGGGAACACGCCCTGCGGCGGCGGCAGCACGGTTCCGCCCACCATCTCGCGGTCAAAGGCGGCGAAATCGCGGCGATCGGCCGGCACCGAGAGTTGGTCGAGGATGCGCGCGGTAGAGCCCGGCATGAAGGGTTGCACCAGCAAGGTCACGCGCCGGATCGTCTCGGCCAGCACCCACAGCACATGGTCGCGCCGCACCGGGTCGGTTTTCGCCAGCGCCCACGGCGCCTGCGCGTCGACATAGCGATTGCCATCGCCGATCACGTCCCAGATCGCCGCCAGTGCCTCGTTGAAGGCCTGGTCGTTGATCTTCTCGCGAACAACGGCCAGCGCACCGCGCGCCTTGCCGAGCAGGGCGTTGTCGGCGTCGGTCAGCGGTCCCTTGGCCGGCACGACGCCGCCGCAGCTCTTGCCCACGATCGACAGCACACGCTGGCAGAGATTGCCGTAGTCGTTGGCGAGATCCGAGTTCATCCGCTGCACCATAGCGGCGCGGCGGAAGTCGCCATCGTTGCCGAACGGCACTTCGCGCATCAGGAAGTAGCGCGTCTGGTCGAGGCCGAAATCCTTCACCAGGGCCAGTGGATCGATCACGTTGCCCAGCGACTTTGAAATCTTCTGGCCCTCGTTAGTCCACCAGCCATGGGCGAAGACGCGCTGGGGCGGCGCGATACCGGCGGCCATCAGGAAGGCCGGCCAATACACCGTGTGGAAGCGCACGATGTCCTTGCCCACCATGTGCAGGTCGGCCGGCCAGTACTTCCAGGTAGGCGCGTTGGTGTCGGGGTAGCCGCACTCCGTGATGTAGTTCGTCAGCGCGTCGAACCACACGTACATGATGTGCGCCGGATCGTTCGGCACCGGCACGCCCCACTTGAAGGTGGTGCGCGACACTGAGAGGTCCTGCAATCCGCCCTTCACGAAGCTGATCACCTCGTTGCGCCGGCTCAACGGCGCGATGAAGCGTGGATTGTCCTCGTAGAACTTCAGCAGCCGATCCGGCCAGGCCGATAGCCGGAAGAAGTAGCTCGGCTCCTCGACCCACGCGACCTCGGCGCCGCTCGCGGTGGCGCGACGCTTCTTGTCCGGTCCGAGCTCGGTCTCGCTCTCGGCGTAGAACGCCTCGTCGCGCACCGAGTACCAGCCGGCGTACTTGCCGAGATAGATGTCGCCCGCCGCCAGCACCTTGTTCCACAGCGCCTGGCAGGCCGCGTAGTGGCGCGGCTCCGTCGTGCGGATGAAGTTGTCGGGGCTGTAGCCCATCGCCGGAACGAGATCGCGGAAGGACTGGCTCACCTTGTCGGTGAACGCCTTGGGCTCCATGCCGGCATTGGCCGCCGCCTGCTCGACCTTCTGGCCGTGCTCGTCGGTGCCGGTGAGGAAGCGCACATCCTTGCCGTCGAGGCGCATGAAACGGGCCATCACATCGCACGCAAGCGTCGTGTACGCGTGGCCGATATGGGGCACGTCGTTCACGTAATAGATCGGCGTCGTGATGTAGAACCTGTTGTCGCTCATGCTCCGCCTGCTTTCGCCTGTCCGGCGCGCGATCAGCGGATCGCCGACTGGAAGGCGAACAGGCTGCCGAGGACGACCTGCTTTCGGTCGAGATTCACCGCATCAGCGCGAGCGAACAGGTGCGCGACCTTCTCCCACACCTGCATCCAGCGATCAAGGCCAGCGCCCTGCAGCAAACGCAGACGCAGTGCGCCCTCATTGGCCACGAGATCGGGCGACACCTCGCCCGTCGCACCCTGGCGCAGCAGCGACTTCAGCCACCAGTCCAGCAGGAAGGCGACCGTGCGGAAATCGCGCTCGCCGTCATCGCCACGCCGCGCCACCTTCTCAGCGAAGCTGTGGGCGGCGTTGGCATCCAGCCGCGGCAGCCCGGCGAGCAACCCGAAGAGATCGCCATAGAGCGCCAGCCCGCCGGCGCGCGCGAGTTCCAGCGCCCGGCCAACGCTGCCCTCGGTGAGTCGCACCAGGCTTGCGCGTTCGGCCGCCGGTAGATCGGGCATGTAGCCGCCCACCAACTCGCCGGCGACGGGCTCGGGCAACGCCTTCAAGGATAGCCGCCGGCAGCGCGAGCGGATGGTGGGCAGCAATCCACCCGGTGCGTGCGCCACGAGCAGCAGCACGGCGCGCGGCGGCGGCTCCTCGAGCAGCTTGAGCACCGCGTTCATGGCGTTGCGGTTCATCTCGTCGGCGGCGTCGATCACAGCGATGCGATAGCCACCCTCCGCCGGCGTCAGCCGCATGAAGGAGCCGAGGTCGCGTACGTCGTCGACAATGATTTCCGTACGCCGCCGGCCGGTACGCTCGTTTATGCCGATCTCGATGCTGCGCATGTCGGCATGGCCGCCGGCCAGGATACGCCGCGCCGGCGGGCTATCGAGATTGACATCGAGCGAGGCGGGCGCACCGAACAACCCGCCGCCGTGATCGCCCGCCAGCAAGAAGCGGGCGAAGCGATGCGCCAAGGTCGCCTTGCCGATGCCGCGCGGGCCCGAGATCAGCCAAGCGTGCGGCAGCTTGCCGGAACTGAATGAATCGAGCAGCGCGCGCTCGGCCTCTTCATGGCCGACTAGCCGCGTGTTGGTGCGTGGCGACGGCCAGGGCAACGCCTCGTCGACCTTCTCGGGCTTGCGCGCCATCAGACGAGCTCCAGCCGCTCGCGCACCACGCGCACGATCGCGCGATGCACGGCATCGACGTCGCCCGACGCGTCGATCAGCGCGCAGCGTTTCGGCTCCGCCGAGGCGATGGCGCGGAAGCCGGAGCGCACGCGTTCGTGGAAGCCTGGGCCCAGCCCCTCGAACCGTGTCTCGGCGCCGCGTCGTGCGGCCGCGCGCGCGAGGCCGACATCGACAGGCAGGTCTAGGATCAACGTGAGGTCGGGCGCGAAATCGCCAACCGCCACCGTATAGAGCAGCTCGATACGGTCCAGCGGCAGGCCGTGGCCATGGCCTTGATAGGCGCGCGTCGAATCGGCGAAGCGGTCGGAGATCACCCAGGCGCCGCGCTCGATCGCCGGCCACACCGTGCGCACGAGATGGTCGCGCCGCGCGGCGAACATCAGCAGCGCCTCGGTCGGCCCGTCCCAGGCGTCGGTCGGGCCTTCGACCAGCAGCTTGCGAATCATCTCCGCGCCCGGCGACCCACCCGGTTCGCGGCTGGTGACGACCTCCCTGCCCTGGCCGCGCAGGAACGCCGCGAGCAGGCCGATCTGCGTCGACTTGCCGGCGCCCTCGCCGCCCTCCAGCGTGATGAACCGGCCGCGCAGGCTCACGCCATCCAGCCGAACAGGTAATGCTTGATCACGCCCACGGCCCGACCGAAGGCGCCCAGCCTGGGCACGTCGGCGCCGGCATAGAGCGGATATTCGACGGCGCGCGCCCCTGGCGCGGCGGAGACCATCACCTTGCCGATCTGGTCGCCCTTGCGGATCGGCGCGCGGATCGGCCCGTCATACTGCACGGTGACGCGGACATTGGCGTCCTGGCCGACCGGCACGGTGGCGGCGATGGCGCGCGGCGTGACCAGCGGCACGGTGCGCTGATCACCCAGCCAGACCTCGCCATCGACCACCTTGTCGCCGGCGCGAAAGGCCACCTTGTTGGTATACTCGCGGAATGCCCACTCGGTGAGCCGCGCCGACTCGCTGGCGCGCTGGCGCATGTCGGCCAGACCGTTGACGACCAGGATGATGCGCCGACCATCGCGTATCGTGGACGACGCCAGGCCGTAGCCGCCCTCCTCGGTGTGGCCGGTCTTCAAACCGTCGGTGCCCGGGGTGATGCTGAGCAGGCGGTTGCGGTTTTCCTGGCGGATGTTGTTCCAGGTGAAGTCGGTGACCGCGTAGTATTTGTAGTACTCCGGGAAGTCCAGGATGGTACGCCGCGCCAGCACGGCGAGATCGCGCGCCGTGGTGTATTGGCCGTCGGCCGGCCAGCCGCTGGCGTTGCGAAACACCGAATTGGGCATGCCGATGTCACGCGCCTTCTTGGTCATGCGCGCGGCGAAGTTGTCCTCGGTGCCGCTCAGCCCTTCGGCGACAACTACGCAGGCGTCGTTGCCCGAGAGCGTGATGATGCCCTTGAGCAGGTCCTCGACAGTGATCTCCGTGCCTAGCTCGACGAACATGCGCGAGCCACCCATCGAGCGCGCGCGCTCGCTGACCCGGAACTTGCTGTCGAGCTTCAAGCGGCCGGCCTTGAGCTCCTCGAAGAGGATGTACACCGTCATCATCTTGGCCATCGACGAGGGCGCCGTGCGCTGGTCGGCGTCCTTGAACAGCAGCACCGTGTCGGTGACGGCGTCGATCACATAGGCCGTCTTGGCGAGTGTGCCGATGCCGATCTGCGACGGCGGCAGCGCGTCGAAGTTGGGCGGCTGGCGCGGCGGCTTCGTCGGCTTGGTCGGTGCCGGCTTTGTGGGCTTGGGCGTGCCCGGCTGCTGCGCGGAGGCCACGGCGAGAACCAGCGACGCCGCCACGGCGAGCGCCGCGCCACCCATCAGAAACCGCGACCAAGAGGGCATGCGCCGGACTCCCTGGCGAGATTACTCGTTGACCACGCGGGCGTCGCGATAGCCGGCCTGCTGCACGCGCCCCATCGCCGATTGCGCGGCGTCGGCGCTGGCATAGGGGCCCAGCCGCACGCGATAGAGGCTGGTCGGCCCGAAGCTGGTCTGGCTGACGGCGCTGTCGCCGAAGCGCGCCAAGTTGGCGCGCACGCGCTCGGCGCCGTCGACGGTGCTGAAGGCGCCGGCTTGCACGAAGAAGCCGGGCCCCACCGGCGCCGCGCCCGCGGCGATGACGGGCGTCGAGGGCGCCGGAGCGGGTGCCGGGCGGGCCACCACCGTCTGCGGGGGCGGCGGAGGCGGTGCGGC
>JALHMM010000002.1:0-170648 GCA_022844045.1 Reyranellaceae bacterium
GGTGGGCGCCGTGGATGGCGGCCATGCCGGTCCTGCCGCAGCACGTCGTGCTCGGCGGCACGGTCAAACCCGAGCCGGTGGCACCGGCGCCGAAGCCGGCCGCCAAGTCGCGCACGCTGAAGGCGGCGGCGACGGCGGCGGCTGGTGGTGCGGCGACTTTGGCCGACAAGGCGGCAGATGGCGCGATTTCCGAGGCGCTGTCGGCGGCGGCGGCGAAGATCATCGGCTATGCGTCGGTTGGCGGCGCGGTGATGTGGCTCGCCATCGGCCTGACGGTGACCGGTGCGGGCTACGCGATCTGGCGCGTGATCCAGGATCGCCGGGTGCCGGCATGATCATGGCCTTCCTCGGTACGCGGCTGGGCCAAGCCCTGCTGATCGGCGGGGCGGCGGCGCTGGCGCTCGCGCTGGCCGCTCTGTTGATCTATCGGCAAGGTGAGGCGGCGGCTGCGGCTGCGGCGGCCACGGTGGCGCTGGAGCGCACGGCGGCAGCGGCGCGGGCGCGGGCGAGGGTGAGAGCCAACGACCAAGGAGCGATGGATGCTGATCCGTTCAACCGCGATCGCCGCTAGCCTGATCCTGCTGCTGACCGGCTGTTGGCGGACCGTGGACACGGCGTGCACCGCCTTCGTGCCGATCACTTACAGCCCGAAGATGGACAGCCCGGAGACGGTGACGCAGGTGCGGCAATTCAATGCGGCGTGGGTGGCGCTATGCCATTGAGCGCGCTCTTTCTGCGGCTCTCTCGCTGCGTCGTGCAGAGGTCGTCTGCGGCATCAAAAGGATGTCAGAATCCACACCGCTTCGCCACATGACCGAACTGAGTCGCATTCGACTCACATTCAACCCTGACGGCGCGCGTTACGCTTTACGAGGTGCCGGGTGGTTGTTGTGTCTCAGCGGACCACACCTACGACTGTAACGGCCGGACGCTGCGCCACACCGCCTCGGCTGTTGCCTTGGTATCGGTCAGTTTGGCGACGCTTGCCACCGGGCACCGGACCGAATAAGTCGAATTGGCCCGAGGAAATCGTCGCCGATTACATGATGGTCAAGGAGCGCGGCATGGTGGCCATAGTGGAATCGCTCGCGCGGTTGTTCTCTCGACCAAGACTGGATTTGCGCCACGATCTGCCGCGGCTCGACGCGCCGATCTCGCAGCTTTGCACGCACGCGCAGATCGAGTCGGCGACTTACCAACACTGGCTGTCGCGCATGAAGGAGGCGCCCCGCAGGCATCGCAAGCTGTGGGAGTTCGCCTACATTCTGCAGGTGCTGTCCGAACATGACATGCTGCGGCCGGGCCGCAGGGGACTCGGTTTCGGCGTCGGCACCGAGCCCTTGCCGGCGCTCATGGCGTCGTCCGGGGTCGCGGTTCATGCCACGGATCTTGAGCTGGAACAGGCGAAGCTCAAGGGCTGGGTGGCGACGAATCAGCACCTGGCGGCCTTGGAGGAATTGAACGCGCGCCAGATTTGCGACGAAGAAAGCTTTCGTCGTTTGGTGAGCTTCGAGCCGATCGACATGAACGCGGTGCCCGCGCGACTAAGGGACTTCGACTTCACCTGGTCATCCTGCGCTTTGGAGCACCTCGGTTCGCTCAAGCACGGCCTTCGTTTCGTCGACGCGTCCCTCGACACCCTGAAACCCGGCGGCATTGCCGTTCACACGACGGAGTTCAACTGTTCGTCGGACCGCAAGACAGTGAGTCGCGGTGAGACGGTCATCTACCGTCGCCGCGACATCGTGGGCTTCCTCGAACGCCTCACGCGCAAGGGCTACCGCACGGCGCTGACCTTGGCGGTCGCGGGCGATCCCCTGGACCAGCATGTCGACGTCCCGCCCTATTCCCCCTACGACCATCTGCGGCTGCAGCTATATGGTTACGTAACGACGTCGATCGGGATGGTGATCCACAAGCCGGGCCACGCGGCGTAGACTCGGGCGATCGGCGTCCGACGGCGCCGCAGCAAGGTCTCTGAGCACGACGAGAACTCGCCGTCGCTGTCGAAGGGCCAGCAATCGGAGGGCGCTCGCCGCAGGCGAGAGAACCGCTCGACCGGTTCGAAGCTCACCTTGCCACAGACGACGCGCTGCCGCGCCATCGCTGTCAGCGCGGCATCACCTTCGTCCGGGGCGCGTGGAACTCGTAGGGCGGATAGTCGGCCTTGATGTCCGACACGACCTCGACGATCGCCGGCGCGTTGGCCGCCAAGGCTTCCTTGAGCGCGCCCTTCAGGCCGGCGGCATCCTTGACCTGCCACGACGGCACGCCGAAGGCTTTGGCGTAGCCCTGGAAGTCGGGGTTGGTCAGCACCGAGCCCGAGTGGCGGCCGTCGAAGAGGCGTTGCTGGTCGCGCAGCACGTTGCCGTAGCTGGCGTTGTTGACCACGACGGTGACCAGGTTGATGCCGAACTGCACGGCGGTGGCGAGGTCGGAGCCGCCGAACAGGAAGCCGCCGTCGCCGGTGACGGAGACGACTGGCCGGTCGGGGTTGGCTGCCTTGACGCCCAGCGCCGTCGGGAAGCCGTAGCCCAAGGTGCCGGAGAAACCCGAGGAGATCAGCGTGCGCGGGCGGTAGACCGGATAGCCGTACCAGACGATGTAGGCGACCTGCGTGACCTCGTCGACGATGATGCCGTCCTCGCCCAGCGCGTCCCGGATCACCTCGACCATGCCGTATTGCGGCTGCGCTTTGCGGATTTGCGCCCGGCCGGCCTCCTTGGCGGCGGCGATCTCGTCGCGCCAGGCCTTGGTGTCGGCCTTCTTCGATACCGCGTCGATCAGCGCGCGCGTGCCCTCGGCGGCGTCGGCGACGATGGCGACACCGACCGGCAGCTTGCGGTGCTCGGTGGGATCGATGTCGATGCGCGCCACCGTCAGGCCTGCGGGCGACGGTGCCCAGCGCGATAGCGGCACATCGATCCGTGAGCCGATACCGATCAGCAGGTCGGTCTTGTCCCAGAGATGGAAGCCCTCGACGGTGTTGAGCGACAGTGCGTGGCGCGAGTCGACGACGCCCTTGCCGGTGCGGAACGACACCACGGCCGCGCCGATCTTCTCGGCCAGCTCCAGCACCTCCTTGCCGGCATCGACCGCGCCGCCGCCGACCCAGATCATCGGCGCCTTGGCCTCGCCGATCAGCTTGGTGAGCGCGGCGATCTTCTCGGGATCGGGCACCGGGTTGGCGCGCTTGCCCAGCGGATCAACAGGCGTGACGTCGGCGCTGGCCGCGAACATGTCCCAGGGCATCTCGACCGCCACCGGACCTGGCCGGCCTGAGAGCATCGCCTGGAAGGCGCGCGCCATGACCTGCGGCGCTTCGGTGGGATGCTCGATGCGTTCCGCGAACTTCAGCAGCGTCTTGAGCGTCGCCAGCTGGTCCGGCATCTCGTGCAGCTGCCCGCGGCCGCGGCCGATCATGGCGCTGGGCACCTGACCGGTGATGCACATGACCGGCGCGTTGACGCCCCAGGCCGTGGTCAGCGCGCCCATGGTGTTCATCACACCAGGGCCGGGCACCACGGTGAAGGCTGAGGGCTTGCCGGTGCTGAGCGCCGAGCCCAGCGCCATGTAGGCGGTGGTCTGCTCGTGGCGCGCGTTGATCACCGTCATGCGGTTGGCGTTGCGTGCGAAGGCGTCGAACAGCCCGTACATCTGCACGCCGGGCAGGCCGTAGATGGTCTCGACGCCGTGCTTGAGCAGGGAATCGACGATGGCGTCGCCGCCGGTCATGCGGGGCATGGGCTTACTCCTTGATCAACTACCTTCCCCCGCTTTGCGGGGGAAGGTGCCCAAAGGGCGGATGGGGTGCCGGCATAGCGGTCAGTCACAATGGTCGGAGGTGTCGCACCAGCCACCCCCATCCGGCGCTTCGCACCACCTTCCCCCGCCAGCGGGGGAAGGTATCAGGTTACTGCGTTGGCACGGGTGCGGCGGGATCGAGCAGGCCTTCGCGTACCAGCTCGGCCCACAGGTCTACGGGAATGCGTCGGCGCATATGGGCGACGTTGTCGGTGACCTCCGCAGCGCTCAGCGCACCGGGGATCACCGAGCACACCGCCTCGTGCGCCAGCGGGAATTGCAGTGCCGCCGCCGTCAGCGGCACCTTGTGGCGATCGCACACCGCCTTGATCCTGCGCGCGCGTTCCATCATCGCGGGTGGCGCGGCGACATAGTTGTAGGTGTCGCCGCCGGCGAGGATACCTGAATTGAGCGGCCCGCCGAGGATCACCGAGGCGTTGCGCTTCACACACTCGGGCATGAACTCGGCTAGCGCGCCTTGCTCCAGCAGGGTGTAGCGGCCGGCCAGCAGCACACAGTCGAAATCGCCGGCCTTGAGGAAGCGCATGCTCATGTCGGCCTCGTTCAGGCCCACGCCGATGGCGCCGACGATGCCGGCACGGCGCAGCTCGTCGAGCGCGCGGAAGCCGCCATCCATCACCTGCTTGAAGCGCTGCTCCAGCACGTCGCGATCCTGCGTCGTCCAGAAATCGACGTCGTGCACCAGCGCCACGTCGATGCGGGCGATGCCGAGTCTGAGGTGCGAGTGCTCGAGCGAGCGCATCACGCCGTCGTAACTGTAGTCGAAGGTCGGCAGGAAGCCGGGCAGCCCGTTCTCGCGGAACTCCGGCGGCGGCGTCTCGCCCGGCTTCTGCGCATGCAGGATGCGGCCGATCTTGGTCGACAGCACGTAGCTCTCGCGCGGCTTCTCGCGCAGCGCCGCGCCGAAGCGCAACTCGCTGCGGCCGTAGCCGTAATAAGGCGAGGTGTCGAAGAGGTTGATGCCGGCATCGTAGCTGGCGCTCACCAGAGCGGCGGCGTCGGCATCGGGGATGGTGGCGCGGAAGCCGCCCAGCGGCGCGCCGCCGAGGCCGAGCTCGGTGACTTCCAGCGCGGTCTTGCCGATGCGGCGGCGAGGCATGCTCATGATTCAGCCTTTCGCCAGCTGGCGTTGCAGGTCGGCCCAGCGATCGAGGATAGGCAGCAGCTTATCCTCCTTCTCCGCCGGCAAGGTGAAGACGACGCGATCGACGCCGATCGACTGGCAGAAGCGCAGCTTCTCGATATCGTCGGGCACGCGGAAGATGCTGATCGGCAGCGAGGCCGGGTCGCGCCCGGCCTCCTTGGCCATGGCGCGGAACTTGTCGATCACCTTGCCGACGCCGTCCTGCTCGAGCCGGTCGGCGCGTGGGATCCAGCCGTCGCCGTAGCGGATGGCGCGCCGCGCGGCATAGGGGAAGGCGCCGCCGACGATGATCGGCGGGTAGGGCTTCTGCTTGGGTTTGGGCCACTGCTTCATCTTGTCGAAGTTCACGAACTCACCGTGATACTCCGGCTCGTCCTGCGTCCAGATCGTCTTCATCGCCTCGATGCGCTCGCGCGCCAGCTTGTGGCGGCTTTCGAAGATGGTGCCGTGGTTCTCGATCTCGTCCTGGTTCCAGCCATTGCCGACGCCGAACAGGAAACGACCGTTGGAGAGCTGGTCGATCGAGGAGACCATCTTGGCCGTCACGATCGGATCGCGCTGGGTCAGCAGAGCGATGCCGGTACCGACCTTCAGCTTCGTCGTCACGGTCGCCGCGGTGTTGAGCACCAGGAACGGATCCATGATGTCGTAGTAGGGCCGGATCAGCGGCCCGCCGGCGGGATACTCCGATTTGCGGGAGGAGGGGATGTGGGTGTGCTCGGGCACCCACAACGACTCGAAGCCACGATCCTCGAGCGCCTTCGCCAACGGCGCCGGCTGCATCGACTCCGTGGTGAAGAACATCACCCCGCCGATTTTCATTCGTTTCCTCCCGTGATGGCGGATTGTGCCCCGACCGACCGCTGTCGCGTCAAGCGACCGGTACGCAGGGCAGCTACACGGGACTTCTGTTACGCCGCCTTCTTCACCAAACTCCCAATCTCCGGCAACCGCTGATCCACCCGCTCCGGCTTCTGGCTCCCCAGATTCAACACCAGCCGGTGCACACCCAGCTCGGCATAGCCCTGCATCGCATCGGTGCTCATAGTCATCGGCGGCGTGATGATGATCTGGTAGTCGGGCGAGCGCTTGCGGCCTTCCTTGGCGAAGGCGGCGTCGAGCTTCTCCAGCATGCCCTTGGTGCGCGCCGGGTCGAGGTTGAAGCCGTACCAGCCGGCGCCGAAACGCACCGCGCGGCGGAAGGCGGCGTCGGCATAGCCGCCGACGATGATCGGCACGTGCGGCTTCTGGATCGGCTTGGGATCCAGCCGCATGGTCTCGAACTGCACCCATTTGCCCTTGAAGTCGACCACCGGCTCGGTCCACAGCCGGCGCATCACGGTGAGGAACTCGTCGCAACGTGCGCCGCGGTCCTCCCAGCGATAGCCGCAGCCCTCGACCTCTTCCTTGTTCCAGCCGACGCCGATGCCGAAATCGAAGCGGCCGTCGCTCAGCCAGTCGAGCGTCACCACTTCCTTGGCGGTGTAGATCGGGTTGCGCTGCGGCACGAGCGCCACGCCAGTGCCGAAGCGCAACTTGCTGGTGACGGCCGCGAGGTAGCCGAAGGTCGCGGTGACGTCGAGCATGCCGCCGCCGTCGGGCACCGGGATGCGACCGTCCTTGGAGCCGGGATAGCCGTAGGTGTTCTTGTCGAACAGTGCCACGTGCTCGCCCATCCAGATCGAGTCCAGCCCCATGCCCTCGGCGCGCTTGCCGAAGTCCTTGATCATCGCGGGCGTCGCCTGGGGCGACATGAAGGTGGCGAAGACTCCGATCTTCATGGCTGCGTTCCTCCTGATGTGCGTGGCCGCCAGCCTGCACCACCGGGGAGCGCGATCAAAGGCGAAATCCGTTACTTCGCGCCGGCCTTGGTGCCGCCTTGGCCTCGCGATTCATCGAGGTGGGGTTTCCGCACCGCCTTTGGATCACGCTCGAGACCGCTGTCTTTGTCGAGCTTGGGGCTGTCGAAAGAGGCCGGAGCCTTGCTGCCCTTCCTGTCTTGTTCCGCCGCGACCGGTCCAGAGGCGACGAGACTGACCGCCGCCATGATCGCCGCGACGATGGCGGTACGTTGACCCATCAGATTCCGCCCTTGGACATGCGGAGCATGCACGAACGGACATCGGACCATACGCGATCACTACCACCTGATGCCGTCTTCGCCGAGTTCCCAGTACCCTGAACCAGGACCCTTAAGGCCGCTTTTCGGCGCAGGGCTTGGGCGGCTCTTGTCGCTTCCCGCGGCCCTGGCGCCCGGCGGGTCCTGGTTTTCGACGCGCCCACCCTTGCTTGCGCCGCTAGCGGGTTTGCCAGCTGGCTTGCTCTGCTCGGCGAAAGCCGGGCCGACGGCGGTGAGGCTGACCGCCGCGATGATCGCCGCGGCAATGGCAGCTCGTAAACGCATGAGATTTCCCCCTTGGACATGCAGTGCATCCACGAACCCGCATCGGATCATACTCAACCAATTGCCGGAGTATCCCCGACTTCTCCGGCAAGTTTGTCCAACGCCTCGAATTCCGGCGGGCGAGGGCAGTCCGCAACGTGGGGGCGCCCTCGGCGCCCGCGACCTTGTCACCCGGCGCGAGCGCGACGCCGATGCCGAAGCGCGATGCCGTCACTTCTGGACGGCGCCCTTGGTGCCTTTGGTCCTGTTCTGCTCGCGGGTGTCCTCGTGCGTGACGCCACCTTTGGCTCCACCTTTGCCGTCCTTGACCGCAAAATGATCTTCCCAAAGCGACTTGGCCGGCGCTGGCTTGCCGAGCGGCTTCTGCTCGGCGACGGCCGGCGCCGACGCGGCCAGGGCGGCGACCACGACGAGAAGGACAAGACGCGCGTGCATGGCGTTCCCCAACGCTGGTGCTCGGTCGAGATGACCCGCAATCGACAATACGCAACGCAGGACCGCATCACCCCCGGGCATCCTGAGATTGTCGATAGCAAGCGCCGGCCCTACAGTCCCGGGCCATTGCCGATCGAGGGAGGGATTGTATGAGCGTCGTCGAGACCGAACGCCACGGACAGATCTTCGTGGTGCGCATGAACCGGCCCGACCGGCTGAACGCGCTGAACCAGGAGATGCGCACCGAGCTGGCCAAGGCGTGGACGGCGTTTCGTCACGACGATGGGCTGGAGGTGGCGATCTTCACCGGCGCCGGCCGCGGCTTCTGCGCCGGCGAGGATATGAAGGAGACGCTGGCCAACAAGACGCCGGGCGGAAAGAAGATCGACATCGAGGATCCGTTCATGACCGGCAAGCTGGAAAAGCCGGTGATCGCCGCGATCAACGGCTTCGCCATGGGCGGCGGCTTCATGCTGGTCGAGCGCACCGATCTGCGCGTCGCCGTGCGCAGCGCGGTGTTCGAGGTATCGGAAGCCAAACGCTGGCTGTTGGGCGGCTACAACCACGGCCACATCGCCAACTTGCCCTATCCCATCGCGATGGAGATGGCGATGGGCTTCCGTTTCACCGCCGAGCGCTTCCACCAGATCGGCTTCGTCAACCGCCTGGTCGAGCCCGAGCAGCTGATGCCCGAGGCGATGGGCATGGCCGAGCATCTACTGACCCTGCCGCCGGCCTCGCGCGTCAACACCGTCTACATGATGCGGCAGATGCGGCCCGAGCCCGGCCCCGACATGAAGGCGCTGGCCGACGAGTTGCACGATCACGGCGACAAGAGCGACCTGATGGAGTCGCGCGCCGCCTTCGCCGAGAAGCGAAAGCCTAACTTCAAGGGCTGGAAGGATCCGCAGGACCGCTATCGCATGCCGCAGCGCAAGGCCGTGAAGGCCTAGCGACGCGCCGGTGCGGGCATGGCCGTCGGGACATATCTCGCGACAGGCGGCGACGAACGCCTGGTGATCTCGACGATCTGCGCGCACCTGCCGTTCTTCCACGAGGCAGGATTCCAGTTCCGCACCGAGCGGCGGCAGCGCGTGGCGTTCGCGCTATGGAATCCGGCGACGTGGCGCGGCGAGCGCTGGACGCCGAGTGTCGAGGCGGCGCAGCCGATCGGGTTGCGGTGTGTCTTCATCCAGCGCGGCGACGTCGAGCGCGACCCGCAGGACTTCGACGCCACGGCCGAGACTCGCGACGGCGTCGTGAAGATGTCCTGCGAGTACATGCTGTCACGCGCCCATTGCGTCCATGTCGTGCGGGCGGACCAACCCGCGTCGGTTTCGGCGGCGCGCGGGGTCGACGATGCGCGCAGCATCGTCAATGTTCGCCTGCGCTTCACCTACGACGGACAAGAGCGCGAGCTGTGGCACGGGCCGCGCCGAGCAGCATTGCGGCGCGTCACGCACGTTGACAAGGCTTCGACGCGCGCCCGATAGTCGAACTCCTGAAATCAAGAACCTAGCACAAGAACTTTGGGTGTGTTTTGGGAGGAAACGATGATTCGTGGTGTCGCCCGAATTGCGACTCTGACACTGGCCCTGTTGTTCGCAGCCGTCGTGCCGTCGGCCGCCCAGGAACAGAAAGGCACGTTGGTCTTCGCCGTCGAGTCGCTCGGCGCGCAGACCCTTGATCCGATTCTCGAGGCGCGGCCCGGCAACGCCGTCTACCAGGCGGTGATGTACGACTCGCTGGTCGGCTTCAATTTCGAGAAGGGCGGCGTAGGGCCAGGCGTCGCGGAACGCTGGGAGATGTCGGCCGACGGCCTGACCTGGACCTTCTTCCTGCGGCCCGGCCAGATCTTCCACAACGGCGACAAGCTCACCGCCCACGACGTGAAGTTCAGCCTCGAGCGGCAGATGAGTCCCGGCTCGGTGGCGTCGATGGCGGCCACGATGCGGCGCACCATCAAGAGCATCGACGTGGTCGACGATCTCACCGTGAAGGTGACCACCAGCGCGCCGCAGATCGGCCTGCCCGCGAGCCTGTCGCGCGCCGTGGCGCCCGAAGGCTCGATCATGCCCAAGAACTACATCGAGAAGGTGGGCGACGAAGGCTTCCGCAAGGCGCCGGTCGGCAGCGGGCCATGGAAGTTCAAGCGCAACGTGCCGGGCGATCGCATCGAATTCGAGGCGGTGACGCACAACCATTGGCGCGGCCGGCCGCACTTCAAGGAACTGCATGTGCTGCTGGTGCCGGAGGAAAGCACGCGCGTCGCCATGGTGCGCACCGGCGAGGCGGCGATCGCCTCGATCGGGCCGGAGACCATGCAGAGCGCGTCTCGCGCCGGCCTCGAGGTGCTGTCGGTGCCGGGCACGATGCAGGCGATCTTCCAGTTCTACGGCAGCTACCGGCCCGAGGTGAAGGATTCGCCGATCGCCAAGGTTCGCGTGCGCCAGGCGCTGTCGCTGGCGATCGATCGCAAGCAGCTGATCGAGCACGTCATGAACGGCAAGGCGCGCATCCCGTACCCGTTCTCGACGTTCGAGTACACCGACTACTTCAGCGCCGCCAAATGGGAGAAGTGGGCGCAGGAGAACTATCGCTATGACCCGGCGCTGGCGAAGAAGATCCTGGCCGAGGAGGGCTATCCCAACGGCTTCGAGCTGAAGTTCGGCAACATGGCGCTGCCCGGCACGCAGTTCATGGTCGATATCGGCACCGCCATCGTCGACATGTGGACCAAGATCGGCGTCAAGGTGACGACCAAACACTACGAGTACGGTGCCTTCGTGCCGCTGGAGCGCGGAGACCAGGCGCAACTCACCGGCTGGGCCACGATGTACCGCACCGCGGGCCGGCCGGACGCGCAGTGGCGATACAATTCCGCCTTCCAGCCCGACGGTTCCAGCCAACGCCTGCTGGGCGACAAGGACACATGCGGGGCCGCCTGCGAGGAGTTCGTCAAGCTCTACAGGGCGCTTCTCGACGAGCGCGATCCGGCGAAGCGGACCGCCCTGACCGACAAGATGGTGGGGGTGGTGGCCGATTCATGGGTGGTCATCCCACTGATCGAGGGCATGGGCTACTACGCCATCAATACCAAGAAGGTCGGGCAGTTCGGCGCTATCCCCGGCCGGCACGAGCTGGGCGATGTGTTCGAGCGCATCCCGCGGCCTGAGCAGAAGGCGTGGCCAAAGAAGTGAGCTAGCGGCGCGGCGACGGAGCGAGCAGGATGAAGCGCTTCATCGCAAGGCGACTGATGCAGGGCGTCATCCTGCTCTTCATGGTCGCCACCATCGTCTTCTTCCTCGGCCGGCTCACCGGCAATCCGGTCGACCTGATGTTGCCGGAGGACGCCACGGCCGAGGACCGCGCCGCGCTCATCAAGACGCTGGGCCTCGACGAGCCGCTCTTCGACCAGTTCGTGATCTTTGTCGTCAAGGCGGTGCAAGGCGATCTCGGCCAGTCGATCCGCATGAAGCAGCCGGCGACGGAAGCGTTCTTCAACCGTCTGCCCAATACGCTCGCTATCATCCCGTGGGCGCTGCTGCTGGGCATGGTCATGGGTATTCCACTGGGCGTGGTGGCCGCGCTCAATCGCGGCGGTCTGCTCGACAGACTCGCCGGCACGGTGGCGGTGCTGGGCGTGGCGATGCCCAGTTTCTGGCTGGGCGTGTTGCTGATCTTCGTGTTCAGCGTGGAACTCGGCTGGCTGCCGTCGAGTCGAATGGGCGGGCCGGAGCACTACGTGCTGCCGGTCATCACACTGGGCACATTCCTGATCGCGGGCTTCATGCGCATCACGCGCTCGGCGATGCTGGAGGTGATGGAGAGCGAATTCGTCAAGCTGGCGCGCATCAAGGGGCTGAGCGAGACCACGGTGATCTGGAAGCACTGCCTGCGCAACGCGCTGATCCCGGTGCTGACCCTTTGGGGCGTGTTCGTCGGCAATCTGATCACCGGCGCCATCGTCACCGAGACCGTGTTCGCCTGGCCGGGCATCGGGCGCCTGACCTATGAGGCGGTGATCTATCGCGACTACCCGCTGCTCCAGGCGGTGATCATCCTGAAGTCGATCCTGATCCTCACGATCAATCTCGGCGTCGACATCCTCTACGCCTACGTCGACCCCAGGATCCGGCTGGCATGAGCGGGTCACTCGCAACTCTACCTTCCCCCGGAGGGGGAAGGTGCCCGAAGGGCGGATGGGGGATCTCGAAGACGGACTCCTGCGTTCGTCTTCGACATCCCCCATCCGTCGCTCCGCGCCACCTTCCCCCTCCGGGGGAAGGGAGGGGAAAATAGGATGGCCGTAGTCGACCGACCACAACCGGTTGCCGGCGACACACCGCGTCCGTTCTGGCGCTCGCTGCTCATTCTGCGCGGGGCTACGGGCGCGCGACGCACGGCGCGGGTGCCGTGGATCCCGATCGTCATCATCTCGATCATCGTCGTCATGGCGCTGTTCGCGCCGTTGCTGGCGCCGTACTCGCCGATCGACCAGACGCTGCGCGACAAGCTGCTGCCGCCGGCGTGGATGGAGGGCGGCAAGGACAAGTACCTGCTCGGCACCGATCATTTCGGTCGCGACATCCTGAGCCGCCTGATCCATGGCGCGCGGGTCAGCCTGCTGGTGGCGCTGCTCGCTTTGACCGCCGGCGGCGGCGTCGGCCTCGTCATCGGCGTCGTGTCGGGCTATGTCGGCGGCAAGGTCGACGCGATCCTCATGCGCCTGGTCGACGCCGCGTTCACTTTCCCCGCGATTCTCTTCGCGCTGCTGCTGGCGGTGACCATGGGGCAGGGGATGGCCACGCTGGTGATCGCCATATCCCTGCTGCTATGGGCGGGTTTCGCGCGCGTCATTCGGGGCGAGGTTCTGGCGCTCAGACAACGCGACTTCGTGCAGCTCGCCAAGGTACGCGGCTGCTCCTCGTTGCGCATCATGGCGACCCACATCGTGCCTAACGTGCTCAACACCTTCATGGTGTTGGTGACCTTGAACATCGGCGTGGTGATCATCGCCGAAGCCTCGCTGTCGTTCCTCGGCGCGGGCATCCCGCCGCCGACCCCGACCTGGGGCCTGATGATCTCCGAGGGACGCGGGCGCATCGCCGAGGCGTGGTGGGTGGCGCTGATCCCCGGCATCGCCATCACCTTGCTGGTACTGTCGGTGAATCTCTTCGGCGACTGGTTGCGCGACAGGCTGGATCCGAGGTTGCGTCAGCTATGAGTGGCAGTGCCGAGACCATCCTCGACGTCCGCGATCTTCATACCCATTTCTTCCTCCGCCGCGGCGTGGTGAAGGCGGTCGACGGCGTGAGCTTCACGTTGCGGCGCGGCGAGGTGCTGGGGCTGGTCGGTGAGTCCGGCTGCGGCAAGAGCCTGACCGCGCTGTCGGTGATGCGCCTGCTGCCCAAGGGTGCCGCGCGTACCGTGCAGGGCGAGATCATCCTCGACGGCGAAAACATCCTGAAGCGCACGCCCTCGCAGATGCGGGAGATCCGCGGTCGCAAGATCTCGATGGTGCTGCAGGATCCGCAGACCTCGCTGAACCCGGTGTTCTCCATCGGCGATCAGCTGCGCGAGGCGCTGGTGCGCAAGGTGCCGGCGAAGCTGAAGGAGATCATGAAGCGGGCGGTGGAGGCTTTGCGCCGCGTCGATATCGCCGCGCCCGAGCAACGCATCGGCCAGTACCCTCACCAGATGTCGGGCGGCATGAAGCAGCGCGTGGTCGGCGCCATCGCCATCTCGGGCGAGCCGGAGGTGCTGATCGCCGACGAGCCGACCACGGCGCTCGACGTCACTATCCAGCTTCAGTACCTCAAGCTGCTCAAGCGCCTGCAGCGCGAGAACGGCATGGCGATCCTGTTCATCACCCACGACTTCGGCGTCGTGGCGCGTATGTGCGATCGCGTCGCCGTCATGTACGCCGGCCGCATCGTCGAATGCGGGCCGGTGAAGCAGATCTTCGAAGCGCCCTCGCACCCCTACACGCGCGCGCTCATCGCCTCGGTGCCCAAGATGACGGGCGCGCGCGGCAGGCTCAACTCGATCGACGGCCAGCCACCGTCGCTGATGGACCTGCCGGCGGGCTGCCGCTTCGCGTCGCGCTGCGCGCATGTCGAGCAGCGTTGTCTGGATCAATACCCCGGCACGACCCAGATCGGCGCCGATCACACCGCCGATTGCTGGAAGATCGGCTCGATAGGACCCTGAAGAACCACCTTCCCCCTCCGGGGGAAGGTCAAGAGATCGGCGACCATCCTTGCCAAGGCGGTGCGCGGGTTGCAGTCTGACGTTTCGTTTGTACCGCGTATGCGTGCTGTCCCTGCCTAGTAGCCAGAACAACCAAGGGAGGAACCGTATGAAGGTGACGAAGTTCGCCGCCGTCGCCGTGGCGACGATGACGTTGGGGATGGGCGCGGTCGGCGCGCAGCAGAATGTGCGCACCGCGACCTCATGGCCGGGCGGACCGCATCTCGAGCAGTTCGCGCACGGCTTCGCCAAGCAGGCCGACGCGCTGACCGCCGGCAAGGTGAAGTTCCAGATCTTCCCCGCCGGCACGATCGGCAGCCCCCTGAAGATCACCGAGTCGGTGCAGAAGAAGGTGGCGCCCGCCGGACACACCTGGCCCGGCTATGACTGGGGCATCGACAAGGCAGCGGCGATCTTCGGTGGCTATGTCGGCTCGCCGCCCTCCGAAGCGTTGCTGCACTGGATCTATGCCGGCGGCGGCATCGATCTGTGGAAGCAGTGGCGCATGGAGAAGTTCGGCGTCGTCGGCATCCCCTGCGGGTCGCACTCCGATGAGATCCACATGCATTCGCGCAAGCCGGTGCGCACGCTGGAGGACCTCAAGGGCCTGAAGCTGCGCACATCAGGGGCCTGGGCCGAGATCGCCACCACGCTCGGTGCGTCGACCGTGATCCTGCCGGGTGGCGAGGTCTATCCGGCGCTCGAGCGCGGCGTCGTCGACGCCATCGAATGGGCCACGCCGGGCATCAACCACAGCCTCGGCTTCCACAAGGTCGCCAAGTACATCATCCTGCCCGGCGTTCATCAGCCGGGCGCGGTGCTGGAGTGCGTCTTCGACAAGGCGCTGTGGGAGGGCTTCGACGCCAACACCAGGCGGCAGATCGAAGCCGCGGCCAAGGTCTCGACGATCGAGTCGTGGATGGCCATCAACATGATGGATACCGACGCGCTCGAAAAGTACAAGGCCGAGGGCGTCGAGATCATCCGCGTCGAGCAGGCCTATATCGACGGCGTCGCCAAGGCGACGCGCGAGTGGGAGGACAAGTACATCGCCTCCGACGGTGGCTGGTTCAAGAGAGTCGTCGAGCACCAGCGCGCCTTCATGGCGCGGTGGAAGGGCGCCACCCAATACCGGTCGGAGTTCAGGTAGCAGGACCCAATACCTTCCCCCGCTTGCGGGGGAAGGTAAAGACTGAGGGGGAGTGCAGCCCGACATGCGTGCATTGGTGCGGACGGTCGACGGCGTGAGCCGTTTCTTCGGCGCGGTGGCGGCGGTGATCGTGATCGTCCTCGTCGTGCTGATGCTCTACGACGTGGTGCTGCGCTATGCCTTCGGCAGCCCGACGATCTGGGGCAACGACCTCAATACCTGGCTGATGGGCTCTTCTTTCGTGCTGTCGATCGCCTACGCGATGTCGACCGACAGCCACGTGCGCGTCGACCTGCTGTATGACCGGCGCACGCGCCCGCGCATCCGCTACTTCGACGTAGTCGGGCTGGCGCTGATCGTGCTGCCGACGGTGGCGTTCCTCACCTGGGGCCTCTACGACCACTTCATCACGGCCTTCAAGAGCGGCGAACGCTCCGGGACCGGCGGCTGGAATCCCATCACCTGGCCGTTCAAGCTGGTGATGTTCGTCGGCTTCGCGATGTTCACGCTGCAGATCGTCGCCGAGATCATCAAGCGGATCGCCTCGCTCGCCGGCAGGCCGTTCGAGCCGCCGGAAGAGATCAGCGATGCGCATGGTGTGTAGTCGCCTCGTCATCCTGAGCGAAGCGAAGGATCTCGCGCTCTCGCGACTGCGCATGGACGTCGTGGCTGATCGCACCACCGCGCGGTCCTTCGCTGCGCTCAGGACGACATCGAGGGTCGCATGAGCTCGCTGTGGATGTTCCCTGCTCTGATCGCCTGCATTCTCACCGGCTTCCCGGTGGCGCTGACCATGATGGCGCTGGCGGTGGTCTTCGGCCTGCATTCCTTCGGCTTCGAGGGTCTGCAATACCAGTTCATCCAGAAGATAGAGGAGACGGCCACCGCCCAGGTGCTGGCCGCCGTGCCGCTGTTCATCTTCATGGGCGCGATGTTCGAGGCCTCGGGTATCGCCTCGCGCCTGTTCGACGCCATCCACATGTGGACGCGGCGTATCCCCGGCGGCATGGCCGTCGGCACGGTCATCATGTGCGTGATCTTCGCCGCGACGTCGGGCGTGGTCGGCGCCACCGAGACCGTGGTCGGGCTGCTGGCGATCCCGGCGATGCTGCGCTACGGCTACTCCAAGAGCCTGATCTCCGGCACGATCTGCGCCGGCGGCTCGCTCGGCACGATCATCCCGCCCTCGGTGCTGGCCGTGGTCATCGGCCCGGTCGCCAGCGCCTCCGTCGGCAACATCCTGCTGGGCATGTTCATCCCCGGCTTCATGCTGGCGATCGCCTACATCATCTACATCGTCATCCTGTGCACCTTGAAGCCCGAGTACGGCCCGCGCGTACCGAAATCGGCCGACGAGCCGTCTTTCGGCGCCAAGCTGCTGCTGACCGGCAAGGTGCTGGTGCCGCCGGTGGTGGTGATCGTCGCCGTGCTCGGCTCGATGATGATGGGCATCGCCACGCCGACCGAGGCCTCGGCGACCGGCGCGCTGGGCACCGTGCTGCTGGCGCTGGCCTACGGGCGGCTGAAATGGTCGGTGCTGGTCGACTCGACGATGCGCACGGTACGCATCACGGCGATGATCCTGACCATCGTGGTCTGCGGCCAGATGTTCGCCGCCGTCTTCGTCGGCTCGGGCGGGCTGCAGACCCTGCAGGACTTCCTGCGCGACTTCGCCGTCGGCCGGTGGGGCCTGCTGTTCCTGGTGATGTTCATCGTCTTCCTCGCCGGCTTCATGCTCGAGCCGCTGGTGATCATCCTGATGGTGGTGCCGATCACCGCGCCGCTGATCGAGGCCGCCGGCTTCGACAAGGTGTGGTTCTGCGTGCTCTTCCTGGTGATGCTGCAGACCGGCTACCTCACGCCGCCGATGGCGCCTTCCATCTTCTATCTCCGCGGCATCGCGCCGCCCGAGATCACCCTGCGCCACATGTATACCGGCATCTGGCCGTTCATCGGCCTGCAGCTGCTGGTCGTTGGCCTGCTGATCTGGTATCCCAAGTTCGTGACTTGGCTGCCGGACTCCGTGCTGACCGGCGTGCGATAGGGCAAGCGTTGTCATGAGTACCGCACCGCTGCTGCGTGTCGAGAACGTGCGCAAGCACTTCGCCTTCACCAAGGGCATCCTGTTCTCCAGGACGCTCGGCCATGTGAAGGCGGTCGACGACATCTCCTTCGAGATCCGCGCCGGCGAGACGCTGGGCCTGGTGGGCGAGTCCGGCTGCGGCAAGACCACGACCTCGCGCATGATCCTCAATCTCGAGGAGCCGACCGAGGGCCGCATCCTGCTCGACGGCGAGCCGATCCACGGCCTGCAGGGCGAGGCGCTGAAGGCGTATCGCACCAAGGTGCAGGCGGTCTTCCAGGACCCCTGGTCGTCGCTCAATCCGCGCATGACGGCGAGCCGTATCATCGCCGAGTCGTTGATCGTCACCAAATGGGGCGACAAGGAGAAGATCGCCGCGCGCGTGGCCGAGCTCCTGAAGCAGGTCGGCCTGCGGCCCGACCAGGCGCAGCAATATCCGCACGAGTTCAGCGGCGGCCAGCGCCAGCGCGTGGCGCTGGCGGCGGCGCTGGCGTCCTCGCCCAAGCTGATCGTGCTCGACGAGCCGGTCTCGGCGCTCGACGTGTCGATCCGCGCGCAGATGATGAACCTGCTCAAGGACATCCAGGCCGAAGGCAACGTCGCCTACCTGCTGGTGGCGCATGACCTCGCCACTGTCCGGCACATGTCCGACCACACCGTGGTGATGTATCTGGGCAAGATCGTCGAGAAGGCGCCGACCCAGGCGCTGTTCGACGACGTGCGCCATCCCTACACCAAGGCGCTGTTCTCGGCCGTGCTGATCGCGCGCGCCAACCAGGAGGACGAGGAGATCGTCTTGCAGGGCGAGGTGCCGTCGCCGCTCAATCCGCCCTCGGGCTGCCGCTTCCACACGCGCTGCCCCTACGTCATGCCGCGCTGCTCGCAGGAGGAGCCGCCGTTGCGCGACGTCACGCCGGGCCACGCCGTGGCCTGTCATTTGTTCGATTAGCAGCCCTGTCATCCCGAGCGTAGCGAGGGATCTAGATTCCTCGCTACGCTCGGAATGACAGAGGGGAGGAGGAGTTTCATGCCGCATGGTCCGTTGCAGGGCGTCAAGGTCGTGTCGTGCTCGACGGCGCAGGCCGGCACCGTGCCCTACATGCTGATGGCCGATCTCGGCGCCGACGTGATCAAGATCGAGACGCCCGAGGGCGGCGACAGCTCGCGGCGCATGACCGTGCTGCCGGGCATGGCCAGCACCTTCTTCGAGACCAACAATCGCGGCGTCAAGAGCGTCACCCTGAACCTGAAGGAGCCCGAGGGCCGCGCCATCCTGCACAAGCTGGTCGCGCAGGCCGATATCTTCGGCCAGAACTTCCGGCCCAGCGCGGCCGAGCGCAACGGCTTCGGCTACGAGGAGCTGCGCAAGATCAACCCGAAGCTGGTCTACGTCTCGATCTCCGGCTACGGCACCAAGGGCCCGAACGGCCATCTGCCCGGCACCGATTCGATGGCCCAGGCGCTGGGCGGAATCGCCGAGGCCTATTCGACACCAGGGCTGCCGATGCGCACGGGCATCGCCTCGGTGGCCGATGAGAGCTGCGCCATGCTGGCCTTCGGTGGTGCGCTCGCGGCGCTGACGCATGCGCGCGCCACGGGGCAGGGGCAGAAGATCGAGCTGTCGCTGTTGGGCGCGGTGATCCGCCTGATGGGCTGGACCTTCACCACGACGATGTGGCGCGACCAGAACCCGGTCACCGGCCAGGCACGTATCACCGGCACGCCGGCGCGGCCCGGCATCAGCGCCTCATTCAACGACAAGAACGGCAAGCCGCTGGTCTTCCAGCTCACCGGGCCAGAGAATTGGGCCGACGCGATGAAGGGCCTGGGCTTCGACGCGCGCATCAAGGCGGCCGGCTTCGAGAATCTCGGCGTGATCATCGATAACGACGCCAAGCGTATCGAGCTGCTGGCGCTGCTCGACTCACTGTTCGCCACGGGTACGCGCGAGGAGTGGGTGAAGCGGTTGCGCGACGCCGACATCGTCTCGGCGCCGATCAACACCTTGCTCGAGGCGTCGAACGACCCCGACGTGATCGCCAACGGCTACGTCACCCATGTCGACTACCCCAAGCTCGGCAAGAAGCTGAAGGTGCACGGCACGCCCTGGCAGTTTTCGGAGACCCCGGCGAAACCGGGCATCGCGCCGGAGCTGGGCGAGCACAACGAGCAGGCGCTGCTTGGGATCGGCTACACCAAGGAACAGATCGCCGATCTGAAGGCGCGGAAGATTATCTGACATCAATATTCGCGCTTCGGTCGGCCGGCGAACCCAATCGGGCGCTGGCCTCGTGGCGGCTGGTCCACTGGTCGATGAGAGCGACCACCTCATCGATCTTCTGTCGGAATTGCTTCTCATCGAGATAGAGTTCCGGGTTGTGTGCCAACAAGTTGGGATTGTCGGTGTAGAACTCGGCGGCCATGAAAGCTTCGTTGAAGATCCGCCACAGCGCATCGTCGTAATATCCGGAGTCCTCGAGGAACACCGCTTGATAGCGTTGGGTGAATTCCTCGATCGACAATGTGCCGTCGCGAAACTGGTCGAGGATCTTCCTGTAGACAGGGATGGGATTCGTCATGGGCCACCCGTGATCATGGGATGTGCCTGACCAGTCACGTGTTGTGTTCCCGAGGCAGCACAACAGAATTCCACCGCTCAATCGGCCGATCGCTTCGCTTATCGATGAGTGATCGGCACCTCACGATTGCGCCGCGTCGGCCAGGCGAGCGGCCGCCAGTTCCGCCTTGCGCCGAAGCTCTTCCTCATTGATGAAGAGGTTCGGTTTCTCGGCTACAAGAGCGGCGTTGCGCGTAAATGCGTCGGCATCTCCGCAGAGTTCATCCAGTATCCAGCCCACATGCTCTTCGTGTGTTTTGTCATCTTGCTTCATCATGGCAAAATACTGCTCACAGAATTCTTCGGCTGATAGCTTTCCCTTCAGGAAAAGGTCGATCAGCGTCCTGTACGGTCTACTCAGATCACTCATGGTCCACCCCCTAAATTGCCCGTGGACATCACGTGGCGAATTTGATCGGCGCTCAGCTTCCAGCCTGTAATGTACTCACCCGAACGGCTGACGACGACCGTCAACCCGGTCTTTGGATCAATGTAATGGATCGCCAACGTGTTCTTCCGCTAGGTGCCGAACTTGGCGACTGTTCCCGGTGCCGTCATATGGTCCCGGAGAGCTTTCTCGAAGATCGCCGGATATGCCTTGTTCCATCGCGAATGCACGCCAAAATCGGGACCATGTTTAGATTTTTCCTGAAGTTGCAGAGGGAGAAACGTGAATTCCGTTGGCAGGCGTGACTGCGGAGTTGTGCCATCCGCGGATTGGAAGCCGCGCTGCATCGTGGAGTCGCGCACGCCGAGGCTAGCGCCGCTCTGATCGAATGCTTTCCACGCCCCCGGATGGGTGCGATCATCATTGGCTTGGTAGTAGTGGCCCGTCTTCGGGTCGACATAGACGGTCTGCCCGGCGGCGTATGGGTGGGTTGTGCTCTTCTGAAGGCCCAGTTTCGCTGCTTGCGCGTCGGCTTGCGCAGGGGTTGGCCTCGGATATCGGAGGCCGGGCGTGTGCCCGCCGGAGGCTTGGCTCGGAATTTTGCCGGTCGTAGGATCAGTGCCTGGCGGCGGCGTGCCGCGCACACCACCCGGATTCCAGAACGTGAAGCTGCCGGCGGTACCGCCGGGCATCATTCTCTCAATGGGGTTTATCGGTACCGGTCCAAAGCTGCGAAGCTTTTCTTCGATCAGGTCCGAAGACGAACCCGTCACCATTGGCCGCTTGATGCCCCTGTTGTTATTGAATTGAACGTTCTCCGCATTGGCCACTGATGGATTGTTGCTGCCTTCAAGCGTGCGCACGATATGCTTCGGCGGAACGGCGTACCGTCTGAGCATGCTGACGATTTCAGCGTCGTTGGGACTCTTGCCGTTGATCCTGCGCCATCTGTCGATCTCCTCGACCAGCTCGGCGCGGTAGTTGGCGGCGCCGTCGTCAGGCATGTCCGACGGCAGCAACTTGGCGGTGAGCTGCAGGCCGCGCTTGATGGCGTAGAGCTGGTCCTCGGTCACGGGGTCGTTGCGCCGGAGGCCGGGTTGCCAGTCGCGGAAACGCTGCCACTGATTCATGGGTGATTGCGCGATAGTGGGGATGAGGTCGCGACGCGCGAACTCGTGTGGCGTCCCCGTCATCTGCGTCGCCAGTTCGTCGACTAGAGCCGGGTTCTGGGCAGGCTCGGTGCCGGCGGCGTTGTGATTGAGGCGTGTCTCAATCGCCTCGCGGTGCGCGGCGTCAAGCACCACCCACTCGCGGATGGGGATTTACGACGGATCGGTCATGGTGTCCTTCAGCACCCGCGCCAGCACCTGCTCGGCCAGCGCGCGGGCGCGGGCTTTGTCTGCTGCGGCGGCGCTGGCGAGCCGGCGGATCGTGGCGGCGCGCACGGCCGGCTCGGCGATCACCTCGGCCTGCCGCAAGCGCCATTGCGGCGTCGGCTGCTCGCCGTCCGGTGGCGCGGCGTTCAGGATCTCCGCGCTCGCTGCGTCCACACGCCGGCGGGTCTGGGCTTCGGCCAGCAGCGCGTCCAGCGCGGCCCGATCGGCCGCTTCGATATGCTGGTCGTAGCGTGTGAGCACCGCCTGGGCGCGTCGGGGCCGCGCTCCACCGCGCCCTCGATCGCGGCCACCAAGATGCGGCTGGTGTGCTGGCGCAACGCCGCCTCGGTCTGCGCCGTGTCCCAACCTTTCCGCTCCGCCATTTCGCGCACCTCGAAGCGCGTGGTGCCCAGGGCGCGGCGCAGCAGGGCGTCGTCGCTCCAGTGCAGCCTGGCGTCGGCCCGCATCTGCGCGATGCGCCGCTCGCCCGCCTCGTCGTACCAGCGCTGCCGCTCGGTCTCGGTGTGGCGCTCGACCAGGGTGGTGAAATCCGCCAGTCGGCGCTCGTTGAGGCCTTGCAGCATCTGTCGCTGATCGTCGTCAGCGGCCTTCGTCAGCTCGCGGTCCTGCGCCTTGCCAAAGGCCTCGATCACCGCGGGCGCGTGGGTCAGCGCCACCTGGCCCTGCGCGTTGAGGTAGCCGTTCTGGGGGTCGAAGAGCAGCATCTGCTCGGCCTCGCCCAGCCGCACGTCGGCGGCCTTCACCGCAGCTTCGTTGTCGAACGCGAGATGCTCGGAGACCGCGCTGGCGATGCCGGCGGCGCCTTCGGCGGCCTGCTGGCCGAGTTGCATCCATGGCGAGGGGCCGAAGTTGCCGGCGCTGGGATCGACGTTGATGTAACCGCCGCCCAGGACGGCGGATGTGCGCATGTCGAGCGGTTTGTACGGTCCAGTCTTGATTCTGCCGGCCATGCGGGATCTGTCTCACCGGGCAGGACGCGGCTCCGTGGATCGGTCGCCTGTGGCGCGTCATGCCGTTGCCGGTGATTCTACCGCGCGAGGCTCGGATCACCGATTTCCGCAGCTACGGGCGACGAATGCAGCGGTTCGTTCCCACGGAGAGAGGCCTTTGATAATCCTGGCTGAGCGAAGTGCGCGGTGCTGTAGCGCGCCGTCAATCGCCGCGATGACCCCGCCCAACCACAGAGGGCGGCTTGGCGGTCGTCTCTTGAGAGGCTCGATCACCTAGATCTTCAGGCGATCACCGAGCTTCCTCTCTAGGTCTGGTCTGTCCCAGTGCTCGACGATTTCGTCGCTCCAGATGTCGATACCCTCGCCTGGCACTCCCTCGGGCAGGATGAGGCGTACCTCCACACACCATTCGGAATAGCCGTCTTTGAGCACTTGCTGGATGTTGGCAACCAGGTCGGCCGTCAGCGCTTCGATCCGGTGAACGCTCAGCCTTTGTCGGGGAAGACCATTGTCTTCATCGTTCAGTATGAGGCCTCCTTGGCTACGACCCTCGTGATCGGGTGGGGGGACAAGCCGCTCCAACCGCTGAAACAGTGCGAGCCAATCCGCGTGATCCGCCGACTGATCGTATTGCATCCATCCCTCGGCATGGCCCGCCCAGCCGAGGTAGTAGCATCCCATGGCAGGCCCGTGGAGGCGCTCGACGACGATACCTGCTGCCCATCCCTCCGCCCTCTCCGGGATTCTGCGACTGATGATCGGCACCAGTTCCGAGCAGATCGGCAGGACCTCATTGGGCGTCAGCAACCGCTTTGGAATCAGAAAGATCAATCGCATGCCACTATCATCATCCTTCTCGGCGACTAGTACGGTCGAGAAGTCTCGCGCGATTGGTGCGAGAAGCTCTCTTTCGAACTCGGCTAAGTCTATGTCCTCACTCATTGTCCATTCTCCAACATCGGGTACAGCGCCCTTACCGTGCGGTGGCTTTCGGACATTCTCCTTAGGTGGGCTCGAACCACTGGATCAGGATTTGTCGTTACGACGGCATCATAGAACGCTCGGGCTTGCGCTGCCGTCATGGTCATGGGTGTGATGCCGGGATTGTCTCGGAAATAGTTGTTCATCGCGGTTTCGATGGCCGCATTGTATTCGGCATGCGCCTGATTCCAGTGATCGCCCCTCATGACCCGCATGATCTTGCTGTCGAAATAGTCTCTTGCCGCCTCGGAAAACGGCAGTGGAGCCGCCTTCCCTGGACGCCACCATTGCTGGGGGAAGGGGTGGTGCAGATCCGTGCCGGGGGCGGCAACTGAGTTGCGTCGCGTCGGATATGCGTTGGGAAGCCGGATTTGAGGCGGCTGGAGATTGGCACCGCCGGCTCGCCCGACGACGTGCCAACCTGGGGTAATCTCACCTTCGGATGACGGTCGATTCCGCGCTCCCGCCGGATTGGTGGCCGCTCCGCCGGGATCACGCCGGATCGCAGGGTTGATCTGGCTGTTGCTATGGGCTCTTGCGAGAGCTTGTGCCATTTCATTGATGCGGGTGATGTCCGCGCGTGAGGGCACCCAGCCCCGAGGATGGGCCTCGGTGTATCTTGGGTTGTACTGAAGGACCTGTCGCAGCCCGTGATAGTACTGTTCAACCCTCAACCGTTGCTGCGGGGTTCTTGCGGCGCCGTAGCCTGTGGGACGACCTCCGCCCGCTTGAATCAGATCGAAGGTCGCGGAAGGAAGCTCGACCTGACGAAGCATCTCCGCAATCGCGGCGTCGTCCGGACTTTTGCCGGTGACGCGACGCCGGATGCGGATCTCTTCGACCAAGTCGGCACGATAGTTTGTTGCGATGTCCGCATCCGTGTCCGGCGGCAGCATCTTCGTGGCGAGCTGCAAGCCGCGCTTGATGGCGTAGAGTTCCTCCTCTGTCGCGAGGTCGTTACGGCGGATTCCAGCCTGCCAGTTGCGGAAGCGTTGCCACTGGTCGAGTGGCAGGTGGGCGACCAACGGCACCAGATCGCGACGCGAAAAGGCTTCTGGCATCTGCGTCATTTGGGTCGCAAGCTGGTCCACCAGCGCCGGGCTCGGCGCCGGCTCGTCGTCATGCGCGTTGTGGTCGAGTCGTGTCTCGATCGCGCGGCGACGCTCGGCGTCGAGATTCACCCATTCGCGTACCGGAATCTGCGAGGGATCGGTTAGGCCGTCTTTCAGCACCCGTGCCAGCACCTGCTCTCCCAGCGCGCGGGCGTGGGCCTGGGTCTCGGCAGCAGCGCTGAGGACGCGGCGGATCGTGGCGGCGCGCACGGCCGGCTCGGTGATCGCCTCGGCCTGTCGCAAGCGCCATTGCGGCGTCGGCTGCTCGTCGTCCGGTGGCGCGGCGTTCAGGATCTCCGCGCTCGCCGCTTCGACGCGCCGGCGGGTCTGGGCTTCGGCCAGCAGCGCGTCCAGCGCGGCCTGATCGGCCGCTTCGATATGCTGGTTGTAGCGCGTGCGCAGGGACTGGGCGCGGTCGGGATCGCGCTCGATCGCGCCCTCGATCGCCGCCACCAGGATGCGGCTGGTGTGCTGGCGCAGTGCGGCTTCGGTCAGCGGTGTGTCCCAGCCCTCGCGCTCCGCCTTCTCGCGTACCTCGAAGCGCGTCGTGCCCAAGGCGCGGCGCAGCAGCGCGTCGTCGCTCCAGTGCAGCTTGGCGTCGACCTGCATCTGCGCGATACGGCGCTCACCCGCCTCGTCGTACCAGCGCTGCCGTTCGGCGGCGATGTGGCGCTCGACCAGGGTGGTGAAGTCCGCCAGCCGGCGCTCGTTGAGGCCTTGCAGCATCTGCCGTTGATCGTCGTCGACGGCTCCCGCCAACTCGCGGTCCTGCGCGCCGCGAAAGGCCTCGAGGACCGCGGGCGCGTGGGTCAGCGCCACCTGGCCCTGCGTATTGAGGTAGCCGTTGTGTGGGTCGAAGAGCAGCGTCTGCTCGGCCTCGCCCAGCCGGACGTCGGCAGCCTTCACCACGGCTTCGTTGTCGTTGGCGAGGTGCTCGGAGACTGTTGCGGCGATGCCGGCGGCGCCTTCGGCGGCCTGCAGGCCGAGCTGCATCCACGGCGAGGGGCCGAAGTTGCCGGCGCTGGGATCGACGTTGATGTAACCGCCGCCCAGGACGGCGGATGTGCGCACGTCGAGCGGTTTGTACGGTCCAATCTTGATTCTGCCGGCCATGCGGGATCCGTCTCACCGGGCACGACGCGGCGCCGTGGATCGGTCGCCTGTGGCGCGTCTTGCTGTCGCCGGTGATTCTACCGCGCGAGACTCGGATCACCGATTTCCGCCGCTACGGGCGAGCAATGCAGCGATTCGAGCGTACGGAGAGAGGACGTCCACCAACAGCGGAAGACGGGGGAGAAAGTCGGCGCGCAGAAGATCATCGAGGTGACGTTGGCCCGTCGCCTCGGCAATGTGTCGGGCCGCTGGCAAGCAACCTTCAGCGCAGCCGGTGGTCTTCCCAGAGGACGGGATCCGCCGTTTTCGTCGCCGTGGGATAGTCTGGGAACGCTCTTTGAAAAGAGCAGGGCTGATGGGCGCGTTGGGCGGAGAATCCTGCGGCGGCTTCGCGGATCGCACTTGACGCGATCACGAAAAAGAGTATTTACTCATTTATTATGAACGGCGTTAAATTATGACCTCGCTGTACGCGCTGAAGCCGCGCTTCCAGGCGCTGCTGCGGCCGACCGTGAGTGCGCTGGCGCAAGCGGGGGTGACGGCCAACCAGGTGACCGTGGCCGCGGCGCTCGGCTCGGTCGCTGTCGGCGTCGTGGCGGCCGTGTGGGGCAGGGCGCTGCCGTGGCTGTTCCTGCTGATCCCGGTGTGGTTCCTGCTGCGCATGGCGCTGAATGCGGCCGACGGCATGCTGGCGCGCGAGTTCGGACAGAAGAGCGCGCTCGGCGCCTATCTCAACGAGCTCTGCGATGTCGTGGCCGACGCCGCGCTCTATCTGCCCTTCGCGTTGGTAATGCCCTGGGGCGTGGCCGGCGTCGCGGCAGTCGTCTTCCTTGCCACCGTCAGCGAGTTCGCGGGTGTGCTGGGCACCATGGTGGGCGGCGAGCGGCGCTATGACGGGCCGATGGGCAAGAGCGATCGCGCGCTGGTCTTCGGCGCGCTGGGCGCCTGGATCGGGCTGGGCGGCGCGACGCCGGACTGGCTCGGTCTCGTGTGGGTGGCGGTCGCGGTGCTGATCGCCTGGAACATCGTCAACCGCGTCCGCGCCGGCCTGGCGTCGGCCAAACCATAGCAAACCAGAGAAAGTGCCCGAGGCCACGATGCGCACCGCGCAGGAAAAGACCTTCATCACCCATGACGGCGTCGCGCTGTTCTACCGGCACTGGCCGACGGAAGAGACGCCGCGCGGTGCCGTCATCCTGTTGCATCGCGGGCATGAGCATTCCGGCCGCGTCGCCCATCTTGCCGACGAGCTCGATCTGCCGGACTTCGCCTTCTTCGCCTGGGATGCGCGCGGCCATGGCTGCTCGCCCGGCGCGCGCGGAGACAGTCCGAGCTTCGCCGCCTCGGTGCGCGACCTGCAGGTCTTCGTCGAGCACATCGCCCGGACCTACGGCATCGCCGTGCAGGATATCGCCGTGGTGGCGCAGAGCGTCGGCGCCGTGCTGGCGGCCACCTGGGCGCATGACTACGCGCCGCAAGTGCGCTGCATGGTGCTGGCCTCGCCGGCGTTCAAGGTGAAGCTCTACGTGCCCTTCGCGCGGCCGGCGCTGAAGTTGCTGGAGGCGATCTGGCCCGGCCGATTCGTGAACAGCTACGTCAAGCCCAAGCTGCTGACGCACGATCCCGCGCGTATCGCGTCCTATGACACCGACACGCTGGTGACGCGCGCGATCTCGGTGAAGATCCTGACCCAGCTCTACGAGGCGGCCGAGCGCGTGGTCGCGGATGCGCGCGCCATATCGGTGCCGACGCAGGTGCTGATCTCCGGCTCGGACTGGGTGGTGCATGCCGGCCCTCAACACAAGTTCTTCGAGGAGCTCGGCACGCCGATCAAGGAACGCCGCGTGCTGCCCGGCTTCTATCACGACACTTTGGGCGAGCTCGACCGCTCCTCCGCTGTCGGCCATGCGCGCCGCTTCATCCTCGAGCGCTTTTTCGAGAAACCGAAGCGGCCCACGTTGCTCGAGGCCGATCTGTGGGGCCACACCCGCGACGAGGCCGACCGGCTGGCGACGCCGCTGTCGCTGGGCACCGCGCGCGGTATTTACTGGGCGATGACGCGGTTCTGGCTGAAGGTCGGTGGGTTGTTCTCGCGCGGTATCAAGGTCGGCCATCAGACCGGCTTCGATTCCGGCTCCAGCCTCGACTACGTCTATCGCAACACGCCGGAGGGGCTGGGGCCGATCGGTCGCCTGGTCGACAAGATCTATCTCGCCTCGATCGGTTGGCGCGGCATCCGCCAGCGCAAGGTCCACGCCGAGGAGATGATCCGCTCGGCCATGGCCAAGCTGCGCAAGGACGGGCGCCCGGTACACATCCTCGACATCGCCGCCGGCCATGGCCGCTACGTGCTGGAGGCGTTGACCGAAGGCGGGCAGCGCCCCGACTCGATCCTGCTGCGCGACTTCAGCCCGATCAACGTCGAGGCCGGTCAGAAGCTGATCCAGAGCAAAGGGCTGCAGGACGTCGCGCGCTTCGTGCAGGCCGATGCGTTCTCGACCGCGAGCTTCGCCGGCCTCGATCCGGTGCCGACCCTGGGCATTGTCTCGGGCCTCTACGAGCTCTTCCCCGAGAACGAGCTGGTACGCCGCTCGCTCGCCGGCATGGCCAGCGCGATCCCCGAGGGCGGCTATCTGGTCTACACCGGCCAGCCCTGGCACCCGCAGCTCGAGCTGATCGCGCGCGCGTTGACCAGCCATCGTCAGGGCCAAGCTTGGGTGATGCGCCGGCGCACGCAGGAGGAGATGGACCAGCTCGTCGCCGAAGCCGGCTTCGAGAAGATCGACCAGCGCATCGACGGCTGGGGCATCTTCACCGTCAGCCTCGCGCGCCGACGTGGCGCGGCATGAGCGGGGTTGAGCCATCTTTACCTTCCCCCGGAGGGGGAAGGTGGCGCGGAGCGACGGATGGGGGATGTCGAAGACGAACACCGCCTTCGTCTTCGACATCCCCCTTCCGCCCTTCGAGCACCTTCCCCCTCCGGGGGAAGGGGGCGTCATGACCACGGCGCGCCCCTGGCGCAAGGCGCTGCTGTGGCTGGCGATCACGGCGGTGTTTTTCTATGCCAGCTATGGCGGCGCCAACTGGCTCGCGAGTCGGCGTAGCGATGTCGGCGGGGTCGTGCTCGACTGGGAACGCCACATCCCGTTCCTCGCCTGGAGCATCCTGCCGTACTGGTCGATCAATGCCTTCTACGCCGCGTCGTTCTTCGTCTGCCGCGACGAGGATGAGCTGCGCATCCAGGTGCGCCGCCTGATCACGGCGCAGGCGATCGCCGTGACCTGCTTCGTGCTCTTCCCACTGCGCATGACCTTCGATCGGCCGCCAACCGACGGCGTGCCGGGTTTCCTCTTTGAGGTGCTGGGTGGCTTCGACAAGCCGTTCAATCAGGCGCCCTCGCTCCACGTCGCGCTGTCGGTGGTGCTGACCGACTTCTACTGCCGCCACGTGGCGCCGCGCTGGCGCTGGCTGGTGCATCTGTGGTTCTGGGCCGTCGCGCTCTCGGTGCTGACGACCTGGCAGCATCATTTCATCGACCTGCCGACCGGCGCGCTGCTGGGCGCGCTGGTCGTGTGGGTCTGGCCGTGGCAGGCGCGCGCACCGCTCGCGCGCCCCCGGCTCACCGAGATCCCGCGCCGCCGCGTCTTGGCGCTGCGCTACGCCCTCGCGGCTATCGCCACCGCTGCTCTGGCGCAGGCCCTGGGCGGCGCGGGATACTGGCTCCTGTGGCCGGCGCTGTCGCTCGGCCTGGTCGCCGCCGCCTATGCCTTCCTCGGCATCGAGGCGTTCCAGAAGGACGAGGATGGACGGCAGAGCATGGCGGCGTGGTGGCTCTTCCTGCCGTATCGCTTCGGCGCCTGGATCAACGCGCGGCTGTGGACGCGCAACGACCCGCCGGCGGTTCATGTCGCCGATGGCGTGTGGATCGGCCGCATGCCGCTGGCGCACGACGTCGCGGCGCTGCCGGCACGGCGGGTCGTCGACCTTTGCGCCGAGCTGCCGGCGCCGCGCGGCCTCGAGGCGCTGCGCACGCATCCCGCGCTCGACCTGGTGCCGGTCGAGCGATCGGTGCTGGAGAAGGCGGCCGCGTCGATCGAGTCACTGCGCCGCGACGGGCCGGTGCTCGTGGTCTGCGCTTTGGGCTATGGCCGCAGCGCCGCGGCGATCGCCACCTGGCTGCTGCTCAGCGGCCGCGCCGCCGACGCCGCGCGCGCGGTGGCGATGGTGCGCGCCGCCAAGCCGCGCATCGTGCTCGACGCCGGCTTCCTGCCGCCGGTGCCGGTGGCGCCGTGACCGAGGAGACGCTGGCCGACCTGCTGGATCAGGGACGGCTGATCCACGGCCTTGCCGCGCCGCTCACCGTCGCCACGACCGTGGCCGTGCCAGCGCTAGCGGTGCTGCACAAGCCGTCGGCCGGCGCCCTGGCGGTGCTGACCGTCTCGGTCGTGCTGGGCCTGATCGAGACATTGCTGGCGCTGCGCGTCGCCTTCGATGCCGCCGCGCTGCGCCGCATGGCCGGTCACGCCGACGGCATGACTCGCTTTGACTCGGCGCTGATGACGCTGGGCCTGATCAAGCTGGACCGTGCCGGCCGGCCGATGGCCGATCGCGCCAAGGGCTGCCTGCGCTTGCTGCGTCTGCAGGCGATCGTTGCCATACTGCAGGTCGCGGCGGTGGTTGCCGCCGGGTGGCTGACGGTCTGATGCAGCGTTCATTCCTGGAAGAGACGGCGGCGACCGCGATCATCGAGGCGGCGCGGCTGGCCACCGGCGCGCAGGCGCTGTGGAAGGGCTGCGCCCCTGAAGCGCGCCAGCGCATCTACTTCGCCAACCACACCAGCCACGGCGACTTCGTGCTGCTGTGGGCCTCGCTGCCGCGCTACATCCGGCGCACGACGCGGCCGATCGCCGGCGAGGATTACTGGTATGGAACGAAGGCGCGCCGCTGGATCGTCGACCGCGTCTTTCGCGCCGTCACCATCCCGCGCGTCGGCGATCCGCGCCAGGCGATCGCGCGCATGCAGACGGCGCTCGAGGAGGGCTCCTCGCTGATCGTCTTCCCCGAGGGCACGCGCAACATGACCGACCAGAAGCTGCTGCCGCTGCGCAACGGCCTGTTCTGGCTGGCGCACATGCGCCGCGACGTCGAGTGCGTGCCGGTGTGGATCGCCAATCTCAACCGCGTGCTGCCCAAGGGCGAGTTCTTGCCCATCCCGCTGCTGTGCACCGTCACCTTCGGCGCGCCGATGACCCTGCGGGACGAGGAGACGCGCGAGGCCTTCCTCGCCCGCGCGCGCGAGGGCCTGCTGTCGCTGGCGCCGCGCCACATCGGCTCGGGCACCGGTGCCGTCTCGGAGATCGCGCCGTGACGGCCACCGAGCATACGATTGTCCTGTTCGTCGGCGTCGGCGTGCTGCTGGTGATCGCCACGGCGATCGGCATTGTGCTCGATCGCCGCAGCCGCGCGCGCGGCGTGATCAGCCCGACGATCGAGAACCTCAACGCCCGCATCCGCGCCTGGTGGGTGATGGTCGCCTTCATGGGCGTGGCGGTGCTGCTGGGCGGAATCGCCATCATCGTGCTGATGGCGATCTGCTCCTTCCTGGCGCTGCGGGAGATGCTGACCTTGATCCAGACGCGCAGCGCCGATCATTTCGTGCTGGCCGGCGTCTTCTTCATCGTGCTGCCGGCGCAGTACGTGCTGATCGCCATCGACTGGTACGGGCTCTACTCGATCTTCATCCCGGTCTACGCCTTCCTCGTCGCGCCGATCATCGCCGTGCTGCGCGGCGACACCACGCGTTTCCTCGAGCGGATCTCGGAGACGCAGTGGAGCATGATGATCTGCATCTACTGCGTCTCGCACGTGCCGGCGATCATGATGCTGCCGATCCCCGGCTACGAGGGCCGCCAGTTCCTGCTGGTCGCCTTCCTGGTGATCGTCGTGCAGTCCAGCGACGTGCTGCAATATGTCTGGGGCAAGCTGTTCGGGCGCCACAAGATCGCGCCCTCACTGTCACCGTCGAAGACCGTCGAGGGCTTCGTCGGCGGCGTCGCCAGCGCCACGGCGCTGGGCGCGGCGCTGTGGTGGATCACGCCGTTCAGCGTCTTCCACGCCGGGCTGCTGGCTTTCATCATCTGCCTGATGGGCTTCTGCGGCGGGCTGGTGATGTCGGCGATCAAGCGCGATCTGGGCGTCAAGGACTGGGGCAGCCTGATCGAGGGCCATGGCGGCATCCTCGACCGCCTCGACTCGGTGATCTTCGCGGCGCCGATCTTTTTCCACGTCACCCGCTATTGGTGGACGCCGTAACGACCGCCGTAGGGGCAAACGTTGTTGTTCTCCCCGTAGGACGAGAGTGGCCAATTGCTCGCCCGTAGCTGCGGAAATCGATCCGCCGCGCCGCGCTTGGTAAAATTCCCGTCGATGGCATGACGCGACACAGGCGACCGATCCACGGCGCCGCGTCCTGCCCTTCGCGACGGGACAGCGATGGCCGGCAGAATCTGGATACCGCCCTACAAGCCACTGGGCGTCAGCGCCCAGGCGGTGCCCGGCGGCGGCTACATCAAGGTCGACGCCAGCGTCGCCCAGTTCGGCGGGTCGGTCCTGGGGTCGCTCGGCCGACAGGCCGCCGAAGGCGCCGCCGGCATCGCCGCCGCGGTCTCCGAGCATCTCGCCAACGACAACGAAGCGGTGGTGAAGGCCGCCGACGTGCGGCTGGGCGAGGCCGAGCAGACGCTGCTCTTCGATCCCCAAAACGGCTATCTCAACACGCAGGGCCAGACGGCGCTGACCCATGCGCCCGCGGTGCTCGAGGCCTATACCCAGACGCAGAACCGCGAGCTGGCGCAGACCGCCGACGACGATCAGCGACAGATGCTGCAGGGCCTCAACGAGCGCCGGCTGGCCGACTTCACCACCCAGGTCGAGCGCCACACCGACACCGAGCGGCAGCGCTGGTACGATCAAGCCGGCGAGCGCCGCATCGCGCAGATGCAGGCGGACGCCAAGCTGCACTGGAGCGACGACGCGCTGCTGCGCCGCGCATTAGGCACGACGCGCTTCGAGGTGCGCGAGAAGGCCGAACGCAAGGGCTGGGACAAGGCGCTGACCGAGGCGGCACTGCGCCAGCACACCAGCCGCATCTTGGTAGGGGCGATCGAGGGCGCGGTGGAACGCGACCCCGACCGTGCCCAGGCTGTGCGCACGCGCTACGACCAGCACATCGAAGCGCCCGATCGTGTTGCGCTGGATGCGCTGTTGGCCGAAGCGCAGATCCGCCGGCGTGTAGATGCCGCGAGCGCGGCGATCCTGAACGCTACGCCACCGGACGGCGAGCAGCCGACGCCGCAATGGCGCTTGCGACAGGCCGAAGCGATCACCGAGCCGGCCGTGCGCGCCGCCACAATCCGCCGTGTGCTTGACGCCGCCGCCGAGACCCAGGCCCGTGCCCGAGCGCTGGCCGAGCAGGTGCTGGCAAAGGTGCTGAATGACGCTCTGACCGACCCCTCGCAGATCCCGGTACGCGAGTGGGTGAATCTCGACGTCGAGCACCGCCAGGCGATCGAAACGCGCCTCGACCACAACGCCGCCGGCACGGAGCCGTCCAAGAAGCCGGCTCTGGTCGACGACCTGGCGACGCAGATGACGCGGGCACCGCATGAGTTCGCGCGTCGCGATCTTGTTCCCGAGATCGCGCGCCTTTCGCTGGCGCAATGGCAACGATTTCGTGACTGGCAGGGCGGCATCCGGCGCAACGACCCCGCGACCGAGGACGAGATCTACGCCATCAAGCGCGGCCTGCAACTCGCCAACAAGATGCTGCCAGTGGACTTGGCGGAAGACGAGGCCATGAACGTGCGCGCCGGCCTGGTCGAGGAGATCGCCATCCGACAGCGCATCACCGGCAAGAGTCCGGACGACGCCGACATCGCCGACATGCTCGCGCGCCATGTCCCGGCCAAGCCGGGTGGGGTGCATACACTCGAGTGGAATCCTCGCGACAGGGCCGAGATCACGCAGCTTCGATTCTCGCCGCCACTCTCGCGCCCAGGCGATCCCCAGAATCGACCCGAGATTCATCGCCTTCAGGGTACGAAAACGCCCAAAGATGGCCCGGGAAGACCGGGGCCGGATGATCTCTCTCCAGAAGAGAAGAGGTCTTTGCTCGATTTACTTTTCGAGCTCTACATGCTCCCGAATCTGTCGACCAGGCCCGGGCCACAACGCGGCCAGACGCCGATACCAGAGAAACCTATTCCGCCGGCGATGCCGCGGCGGTCGCCCACCAAGCCGGAATCAACACCAACAACGCCAGCGGCGAACTCGCCGGCGACAAAGGCGCCAGCAACACGCATTCCGCCCGGTACCGTTGCGGGCCAAGTGATCGGAGATGCCTCTGCGGGCAGCACGGGCCGCTCACTCTCGCCACGGGAGAAAAAGGCTCCTCCTGGGCCGCCTGGTACACACCGTCACCACGAAATACCCCAGGACAATTGGAACTCCAATCGACGCGATCCATGGAAGTTTTCGCCAGAAGCGGAGAAGTATTTCGACAGCAAAACAATCAGAGTTATGAAAGGAGACCACAAATTCGATACCTACCACCAAGAATACAACAGGCTCGTCAGCGCCGCCATCCAGAAGCATCTGGATGGGCCACCCAAGATCGACCCGGTCCAAATGAAAACAAGAGATGCAAAAAAGCTATATAAAGTCGTCGTGACCGACAATCCCGAAGTCCAATTCTATCGTAATAGAATGGCCGAGAGCAATTTGGAGTTTCAGACGCGATATCCAATGTGGAAAGAAGGACAATGACAAAAGATCTCGACTGGGCAGCATTGGAAGAAGAACTCCGCTCACAGCTCCCATCAGACTTTTCTGGGGTATTTGTCAGCGAAAAGTACGATGAGAACGGCATGCGCCGCGTTTTTCTTCGTCCAACGCGGCTGCTGACGCACGAAGAGATAGTGGCGGCGTGCAAGGAAATAGCACCTATCATCCTTGAAAGAGTTTCAGAAAGACACGATGGCTGGGCGATTTCCATTGTCATCCAGCGGATCTCGGGGGATGCGATGGGTATCTACCATCTGGGATGGGCGGGCCATGAGGATCTGTGGAAACCGTTCGGGCGGCAGACGGATCACACTGATTGGTTGGCATTGTACGAGCGTCTGAGGAAGCTGCTATCCGCCTATGGCGTGGAAAGCTCAGAGGAAGAGTTGGGCCAGTTCTCCGTCGATGACGAAGACAACGGCCTTCCCAGGTTGCGACTGGTCATTCACGACATCGAATTTCTCACCCTGCCGCTCGTTGTCGATATCCAAACCTTGCTCAAGGACAGATATGCCGACTGGTATGTTGTAGTGCGTCTAATCTTGCCGTCGCCGGACAAGGTCCCAGCAGATGGCATCGTGATCAATGCCGACGAGATTGTGGAGCACTGGGATCGGGATCAATTGAAAAAAAAATTTGGCGAGCGCCTCAAGATGTAGTGGCGCCGGCACGGCGTCTGCGTCAGCAGCGCCCCCGGCTACGAGGGCCGCCAGTTCCTGCTGGTCGCCTTCCTGGTGATCGTCGTGCAGTCCAGCGACGTGCTGCATTATGTCTGGGGCAAGCTGTTCGGCCGTCACAAGATCGCGCCTTCTCTATCGCCGTCGAAGACGGTCGAGGGCTTCGTCGGCGCCGTCGCCAGCGCCACGGCGCTGGGCGCCGCGCTGTGGTGGATCACGCCGTTCAGCGTGTTCCATGCCGGTCTGCTGGCCTTCATCATCTGCCTGATGGGCTTCTGCGGTGGGCTGGTGATGTCGGCGATCAAGCGCGATCTGGGCGTCAAGGACTGGGGCAGCCTGATCGAGGGCCATGGCGGCATCCTCGACCGCCTCGACTCGGTGATCTTTGCGGCACCGATCTTTTTCCACGTCACACGCTATTGGTGGACGCCGTAACGACCGCCGTAGGGGCAAACGTTGTTGTTCTCCCCGTAGGACGAGAGTGGCCAATTGCTCGCCTGTAGCTGCGGAAATCGATCCTCCGCGCCGCGCTTGGTAAAATTCCCGTCGATGGCATGACGCGACACAGGCGACCGATCCACGGCGCCGCGTCCTGCCCTTCGCGACGGGACAGCGATGGCCGGCAGAATCTGGATACCGCCCTACAAGCCACTGGGCGTCAGCGCCCAGGCGGTGCCCGGCGGCGGCTACATCAAGGTCGACGCCAGCGTCGCCCAGTTCGGCGGGTCGGTCCTGGGGTCGCTCGGCCGACAGGCCGCCGAAGGCGCCGCCGGCATCGCCGCCGCGGTCTCCGAGCATCTCGCCAACGACAACGAAGCGGTGGTGAAGGCCGCCGACGTGCGGCTGGGCGAGGCCGAGCAGACGCTGCTCTTCGATCCCCAAAACGGCTATCTCAACACGCAGGGCCAGACGGCGCTGACCCATGCGCCCGCGGTGCTCGAGGCCTATACCCAGACGCAGAACCGCGAGCTGGCGCAGACCGCCGACGACGACCAGCGGCAGATGCTGCAGGGCCTCAACGAGCGCCGTCTGGCGGACTTCACCACCCAGGTCGAGCGCCATACCGACACCGAGCGACAGCGCTGGTACGACGAGGCGGGCGAGCGCCGCATCGCGCAGATGCAGGCCGACGCCAAGCTGCACTGGAGCGACGACGCCCTGCTGCGCCGCGCGCTGGGCACCACACGGGCCGAAGTGCGCGAGAAGGCGGAACGGAAGGGTTGGGACACGGCACTGACCGAGGCGACCCTGCGGCAACACACCAGCCGCACGTTGGTGGCGGCGATCGAGGGTGCGGTAGAGCGTGATCCTGACCGCGCCCAGGCCGTGCGCACGCGCTACGCCCAGCATATCGAAGCGGCCGATCAGGCCGCGCTGGACGCGCTGCTGGCCGAAGCCCAGACCCGCCGGCGCGTCGAGGCGGCGAGTACGGAGATTCTGAACGCCACGCCGCCGGACGGCGAGCAACCGACGCCGCAATGGCGACTGCGGCAGGCGGAGGCCATCACCGAGCCGGGCGTACGGACGGCCGCGATCCGCCGCGTGCTCAGCGCCGAGGCGGAGGCGCAGGCCCGCACCCGCGCGCTGGCCGAGCAGGTGCTGGAGCGGGTGCTGAAGGACAGCCTGACCGATCCATCGCAGATCCCGGTACGCGAGTGGGTGGGGCTCGACGCCGAGCACCGTCAGGCGATCGAGACCCGCCTCGACCACAACGCCGCCGGCACAGAGCCGGCTAAGAACCCGGCTCTGGCCGACGAACTGGCGACGCAGATGACGCGGACGCCGCATGAGTTCGCGCGCCGCGATCTCGTTCCCGCTATCGCGCACCTGCCACTGCCGCAATGGCAACGCTTCCGCGACTGGCAGGCCGGCATCCGGCGCAATGATCCCGCGACGGAGGATCAGATCTACGCCATCAAGCGCGGCCTGCAACTCGCCAACAAGATGCTGCCGGCGGACATGGCCGAAGGCGAGGCCTCGAACGTGCGCGCCGGACTGGTCGAGGACATCGCCACACAGCGTCGCATCACCGGCAAGAGTCCTGGCGACGCCGACATCGCCGACATGCTCGCGCGGCATGTCCCGACCGAGTCGGGTGCCGCGCATACGCTCGAATGGGACCCGCGCGACCAGCCGGAGCTCGTGCCGATACGCTTTCCGTTCCCACCTCCCGATGAGGAAGACCGGCCGGGCATCCATCGCGTCCATGACGGGAACACCGCGATGGCGCCCAGTGCGGCCGCCCTCAGGCAGATGCGTGTGCTCATGGAGCAGACCCAGCGCGCGGTGATCGCCGCGCAGCGCGCGCTTGCCGCCGCCGACGCTCAAGTCAGGGTCGCCCGCGCGGCCGCGCAAGCGATCCCCAAGGGCGATGTGCTGGCGGCGAGCAACGCTGCCCAGGCGCTGCAGGCGGCGATAAGAGCACGGGAGGCGACCGCCCGGGAACATGACCTAGCAGTTGAGTTCGACGAGTATGTCCAGGAGCAGATGCGGGCGTGGAGCTACGTCTATGCCGGACGGCGCTTCACGCGGATCCTGGAGAAGAACGAGGTCGCCGAGGCCGCGAAGCTGGGGTTCGTACCGACGGACGACGCGCCCATCGACGCGCAGGGCCGACAGGTCTTCGTCAACCCACGGACCGGCCAATACATCGTGCGCGCCGAGGATGTCAGGACACCGGGCGTCTGGGAGTACTTCGACGAGCGCGTTGGCCGGCTCGGCTTCGCCCGCAGCGATCTCGCGGAAGTCTACCCCGATCCGCCACTGAACCCGGGATTCCCCCCGAACGCCGTGGCGATGACGCCGGAGGAGAAGAAAAGGCGTGAGTGGGAGAGGCTGGATAAGAAGCTTCAGGCGCAGGGGGTACCAGCCGACCAGCGACCGCTGCCTCCGGAGGAGGATCCAGAAGAGAAGGAACGGAGAGAAAAAGCAGCGGCTGACAAGGCCGAAGCGGCAAGGGCCGCCGAGCAGAAATACAGACAGCTCGCCAAGAAATACAGAATGAACGCCGACAGCGAAACAACGCGCAGAGTCATAGAAAACCTCGACATGGATCTGGAAGACTTCGTCTCGAAGTTCAAACAAGGCTCGATACGCCGCGAGATCGACACAGGTCTTCTCGAGAAAGGACGAACGGTGAGGCAAGCACTTGATCATGCCACCGAAGGGCAAAAGATGCAGAAGTTGCTCCCGCAGAAAAGGTTCGACAAATGAAACATGGCGTTGATCGGATGACGTTGGCAGGGCGGTTAAACGTTGGGTCACTGGCCCGGAGGGTACTGGCATGAGCGATACGGAACAGCCGGCAGAGGCTGTCGATATGATGTGGGCCAGCACGCGGCTGCGAATGGCGCGGATGGTCTATCCGCATGGCTGCGAGGCGCTCGTCGATCACGTCGTCCTTTTCTACGCGCCCTACTTTCCGAAGCTGCCGTTGGTCCTGGAAATCGGGCGGGCGCTGGAACTAGACCTGGGCCGAGAAGAGGCCGAGGCGCGTCGCGCCGAGTGGCGGTTGGTCCAGGTCTTGACGCTCGATGTCCTGCGAAACCAGAATCCTGATGGCGCCGAGGTTCACTCCGAGTTCATCGATGGAAGGGGTCGCTCCTTTGGCATGAGCTTCCATCCGGAAGATTCGGCGCCGGTTCTGCAGCGATTGTTGACCATCAAGACCGACGGTGCGGTCGACGATGGCGTGTCATGGTACAGCGCCAAGTTCCGTATGATCCGCATGATCGACGGGCCGGTCGACGACATGTTCGACCACCAAGTCCACACGTTCCGGTCGACGGATTTCGATGCCGCGCTCGCAAGGGCGATCGAGCTCGGCCGCAAGCAAGAGTCGAGCTTCGTGAACGGCTTTGGCCAACGTGTGCAGTGGCGGCTGGCCGAGGTCGACTCACTCAGCCTGCTGGGCTCAGGCGCACTGGGCGGCGCCCTCGATGTGCACAGAGAACCAGTTCCGATGAGGGATACTGATCGCGTTTCGTACGATACCGTGTTCCATCCTGAACGATCGAAGCCGGAAATGAGTGGCGTCTGATCGAGGCGCTGCGTCCCGGCATCTGATGCGATAGTTGACATACCGAGACCTGAAAAAAGGTGCCGGTTCGTGAGCGATGTCTGGTAGGACGCCATGCTGGTGTGACCAGCAGAACAGGGAGAGAGTATGAGAATCGCGGTAGTCGGCGTCGGCGGCGTCGGTGGCGGGTTCGGCGCCGCACTGGCCAAGACGGGCGCAGACGTCACCTTCATCGCGCGCGGCGCGCATCTGCAGGCGATCCGGGAGACGGGGCTGCGGCTCGAAGGCGGGCGCGGCGACATGCATATCGTGCCGACGCAGGCGAGCGACGATCCCGCCGCCGTCGGGTCGGTCGATATCGTGCTGTTCTGCGTCAAGATGTGGGACGTCGAGAGTGCCGGCGCGCGCATCAAGCCGCTGATCGGCCGCGACACCGCAGTGATCCCGTTGCAGAACGGCATCGACGCGGCCGAGCGTTTGGCGCCGATTCTCGGGCCCCATGCGGTGATGGGCGGTGTGGCGCAGATCAGCGCCTCGATCGTGGCGCCCGGCGTGATCCGCCAGGTCGGCACCTTCATGCGCATCATCTTCGGCGAGCTCGACGGCAAGCGCACGCCGCGCGGCGAGGCCTTCCTCGCGCTCTGCCAGAAGGCTAATTTCGAGACGGTGCTGAGCGAGCAGATCGTCACCGAGCTGTGGCTGAAATTCATCCTGCTATCGACCAACGCCAGCGTCATGGCGATGACGCGCCGGCCGATCGGCGAGCTGCGCGACGATCCCGACATCCGCCCGCATTTCATCGCCGCCTACCAGGAGGTGATCGATGTCGGCCGCGCCAGCGGGGCCGCGCTGCCCGCCGATGCGCTGGAGCGCATGCTGAGCTTCAACAAGAACGCGCCGCCGACCATGAAGGCGTCGATGGCGCTCGACCTCGATCGCGGCAACCGCATCGAGCTGCCCTGGCTCGGCGGCAAGGTGGTCGAGATGGGCCGCAAGCTCGGCGTGCCGACGCCGACGCACGCGCTGATGTACGCCGCGCTCAAGCCCTACGTGATGGGCGCGCCGGGGTCTTGATGAGACGCCGGCGCTCCCAATGACTCAGCCCACCGGCATCGTCTGAGCCAGCGGCGGCAGCTTGACCACGCGCTCGTACCACGCGGTGAGCTTCGGATGGCCCGGCCGCCACGGCTCGTTGGCGTAGCGGAAGTCGAGATAGCCCAGCGCGCAGCCGATGGTGATCTCGCCGATTGTGGTCAGCGCGCCCAGGCTGTCGGCTTCCTTCTCCAGCACGGCGAGCGAGTGTTTCACCTTGGCCTGCTGGATGGCGATATAGGCCTTGCGCCCGTCGTCGAGCGGCAGGGCGAGCTCGCGCCGGCGCGGCTGGGTGGCGTCGAGGATGCCGTCGCCCAGCGCCTCCTGGCGCAAGGCGTTCCAGCGCGCCGGCCCGGCGGCCGGGAACAGCTTGGGCGCGTCGCCGATGCTGTCGAGGTACTCGCAGATCACCGGGCTGTCGTAGAGCACCATGCCGTCGTCGGTGACCAGGGTCGGCACCTTCGACAGCGGGTTGAGCTCCAGCAGCGCCGCATCGGTCGTACCCACCTTCCAGCGCTCGACGCGCGAATCGATACCGCGCGCGATGGCGCAAGCCGTGCATTTGCGCACGTAGGGCGAGGCGGGGGAGAACGCGATCTTCATGGTTATGACCTCGATGCTCAGTAGTTGGTCGCAGGATTGCACGCCTTGCCGTCTGGACGATAGACCATCAGTTCGACACGGCGGTTTTGGGCTTCTTTGACGCCATCTTGAGTCGTAACTAACGGCACACGCTCGCCGTGCCAGCGTAGCGTGATCCTTTCGACCGCAACGCCACCACGAATCAATTCATTACGAACCGCCTCTGCCCGGCGACGCGAAAGGTCCAGATTGTAGGCATCGGAACCGGCTCGATCGGTCGAAGCGGTGACGCAGACATCGCCGCCGTATTGTGCGACAGCGCTGACGATATGCCTGACGCCCGCCAACGCCGCCTGGGTGAGGCTCGCGTCGTCGAAGTCGAAAAACAGCATCGTGTAGCCGCGATCAGTCGGGCCTGGGTGAGCGGGAGTCGGTGCCGAGGAGTCTTCACACGCCGCGGCCAGCAAGGTGGTCAATCCGACAACCAAGCGCTTGAGGTACGTGAGAGTCATGCCACTTTTTCGGAGGCACGGCCAAACATGTGGCTCGCGATTGTTCCGAGTGCGTGCCCGGGCTGGCCAGTTGCCGTGGCACTGCGCCAAGCGACGTAGCCGTCAGGTCGCACCAGCACGGCGCCGTCGGGCTGGACGCCGTAGACCGTGTGCCAGTTGCTGTCGGGATCGATGAGATCGCCACCGATGCGGTAGGCGAGCAGGGGTGGCCATGACGGCCAGGCGACTTGGCGCGCGGCGTCGATCCAGGCCTGGCCGTCCTTGCCGGCGAGCAGGGTGAAGTGGGCGCGGAACAGGTCGATGGTCGACAGGCGTTCCTCGCCGCGCTGCAGCCAGACATGCGGCGCGCGGCTGCCGGGGCGGGCGTTGGGCGCGTATTCGGTGGTGGGATCGGCGACGGTCACCGGCGGCGTGCCGTCGGGGATGACGGCGTTCGATGTGTAGGCGACGCCGAAGATCAGGCCCTGCTCGTTGAGGAACTCCCGGCGCGGCAGCACGGCCGAGGTGACGCGGTTGGTGCGACCCATCGACAGAGCGTTGGCGAGGCTGGCGCGGGTGATGGTCTCGGCCAGCGGTTGGCGCTCCGGGTGGTAGCTGTCGAGCAGATCAGGATCGGCGCCGCCGCGCAGCACGGCGGCCAGCTTCCAGGCGAGGTTGTGCACGTCCTGCACGCCGGTGTTCAGGCCGAAGCCGCCGGTGGGCGGCATCTCGTGCGCCGCGTCGCCGGCGAGGAAGACCGGGCCGTCGCGATAGCGATCGGCGACGATCGCCGAGGCCACCCAGGGCGAGACGCCGAGGATCGACACCGGCAGATCGGGCACGCCCGCGGCTTGGCGCACCAGCCGCGTGCAGACTTCGGGCGTGAAATCCTCGGGCTTGAAGCCGTATTGCTCGAGGCTGTGGATCAGGAAGCCCCAGCGATCCGTGCCGTTGATGGTCAGGAAGGTGCCGCGCAGCTCCGGCTGCTCGATGAAGTACAGCGCCGCCGGCCGATGCTCGACCCATTGCGTCAGATCGGCGTGGAACAGGATGTTGACGCTGTCGTAGATGCGCTCCTCGCCGATCATGTGTGCGCCGAGCTGGCGGCGCACACGGCTTTGCGCGCCGTCGGCGGCGATCAGGTAGCGGGCGCGGATGGCGCGCTCGGTGTTGCTCGTGCGGTCGAGCAGCACGGCGCTGGCGCCCTGGTCGTCGTAGGTCAGCGCCGTCAGCTCGGTGCTGAAACGCAGCGCGCCCAGCTTGGAGTCCTCGGCGAAGCGCCGCAGCACGGGCTCGAGGTCGTCCTGGGCGCACAGGCAATTGCGGGTCGGCGTCACCGCCATGTTGGCCGGCGTGGCGCGGCCCGGTACGCGGCGCTCGATCTCCTTGCCGGCGAGGCTCTCGGCCCAGACGATCAGGCCGGTGCGTTCGGTGGCGAGGCCGGCGTCGCGGATCGCCGCCTCCAGCCCGCACTGCCGGTACATCTCCATGGTGCGCGCGTTGATGCCGCGCGACTTCGGCACGATGGCGGTGCCGGGGTGACGCTCGACCAGCAGCGAGCGCACACCGTGGCGCGATAGCAAAATCGAGGCGGTGAGTCCGACTGGACCACCGCCTACGATCAGTACGTCGATATCGTGCATTACTCAACCTTCCCCCGGAGGGGGAAGGTGGCGCGCCGCGTCGCGGCGTGGCGGATGGGGGATGCCTCAACAACGCCCGTGTCCGCCTTCGACATCCCCCATCCGCCCTTCGGGCGCCTTCCCCCTCCGGGGGAAGGTAAACGCTTTCGCTACTTGTCGAGCCAGAACGTGTCGAGGCGCACCACGTCGTAGATGCCGAAGTAGTCCTTCGGGTTGTGGCCCTTTACGTAGTTGTACCAGCCGTCGTTGATCTTCTCCCACGACATCGGCAGCAGCGGCGGATCCTCTTCCATGATCATCTCGGCCTGGCGGATCAGGGCGAGGCGCTTGGCGGGATCGACCTCGGCGTCGATCTGCGGCAGCAGGGCGTTGAACTTGGGGTTGTCCCAGTTCGAGTAGTTCTGCGGCCCGTCCTTCTTGTACCAGGCGTTGAAGTAGTCGCTGGGGTCGAGCAGGGTCGAGACGATGGCGCCGACGGCGAGGTCGAACTTGCCGGTGCGCACGTCGTCGAACCACACCGACTCCACGGCGGTGCGGATCGTGCTCTGCACGTTCAGCGTCTGCTGCAGCATGGCCTGGATCGCCTGCGACCACAGCTTGAAGCTCGCCACCTCGCGCACGAGGTAGTCGAGGCCAGTGATGCCCTTCTCGTAGCCGGCCGCCTTCATCAGCGCCTTGGCCTCCTTGATCGAGGCGTCGGTGTTGGGCTGGTAGCCCAGCCGCTTCTCGAGCTCGGCCTTGGGCGTGGCGACGTCGGAGAACGGATAGATGAAGCCGCCGACCATCATCGGCGCGATGTCCTTGACCACGTCGACCAGCACCGGCTTGTCGAGCACGAGGTGGAAGGCGCGGCGCACCCGCGGATCGTCCATCGGCTTCTTCTTGTTGTTCATCCAGGTCGCCTGGATGACCGACTGGTAGAAGTCGGTGCCCGACATGCCCTGCGTCGCCTTCACGCGGCGCAGCGAGCCGGGATCGAGCAGGCGGGCGTAATCGGTGCGGCCCGAGAGCAGGCCGGAGCCCAGCTCGGGCGAGAACGGCAGGGCATGATAGAACTCGACGCCGTCGAGATAGGGCAGGCCCTTGTTCCAGTAGTTGGGATGCCGTTCCATTGCCCAGACTTCGTTCTCGACCCGGCGCTTGCTCTTGAACGGGCCGGTGCCGGGGATGTCCTGCACGCGGCGCAGATTGTACTGGTTATCCTCCAGCGTCTTCTTGCGCACGATGCCGTTCCAGCCGCTGGCGATGGCGCCCATGATGAAGGGAGCCGGCCGCGGCGCCGCCAGCTTGAACTGCACGACGTGCTTGTCGGGCGCGGCGATCTCGCTGACCGCGGCGAACAGCGGGCTGCGCGGGATGCTGATGCCCTGCGGCGGCTTGGCGATCCGGTCGAAGGTCGCCTTCACGTCCTCCGAGGTCAGCTCGGCGCCGTCGTGGAACTGCACCTCCTTGCGCAGATGGAAGGTGAAGGTCTTGCCGTCCTTGGCGATCTCCCAGCTATGCGCCAGGTCGGGGATGATGGTCTTGCCCGAGTCGCGCGGATCGCGCCGCACCAGGTTGTCGAACATGCAGCCCTGGCTGCCCAGGCTGTTGATCGTGCCCGACTGGTGGAAGTCGAAGTGCGGCGGGCGCATGGTGATGCCGTAGCGCAGCACGCCGCCCTTCTTCGGGTTGGGCTCCGGCGCGGCGAGCTGGAACTTCGAGCCGTCGAACTCGTTGGGCACGCCCTGCGCCCAGGCTGCCCACGGCAGGCCATAGACGCTGATGCCGCCGAGCGCCGCCGCGCCCTTGACGAACTGACGACGACCCAGATTCGTACGCTTAGACCCTTTGCCCATGATTTCCGTCCTCCCAATTGGTCTTTTGCGGACGGCGGCACATTGTGCTCAGATGCCGTCGTCCATCTCTTTTGGTGGACCAAGGCTAACACGAGAATTTTCAGGGAGTCTCGCGTTGAATGCTCGCGAGGAAGCGTTGGTAGTACCCGCCGGCGTGACGGAAGCACCGGAACGGACGGTTCTGCAGGTCGAGGATTTGCAGACCCATTTCTTCACCGCCATCGGCCAGGTGCGCGCCGTCGACGGCGTGTCCTATTCGCTGAAAGCCGGCGAGACCCTGGGCGTGGTCGGCGAATCGGGCTGCGGCAAGAGCGTCACGGCGCTCTCCATCATGCGCCTCGTTGCCAATCCGCCCGGCCGCATCGTCGGCGGCGCGGTGCGCTTCGAGGGGCGCAACCTGCTGGAGCTCAGCGCGGCGGAGATGGAGGACATCCGCGGCAACGAGATCTCGATGATCTTCCAGGAGCCGATGACCTCGCTCAACCCGCTCTACACGGTGGGCAAGCAGATCGCCGAGGCGGTCGCCCTGCACCAGAGACTCTCACGCAAGGACGCCTGGGACCGCGCCGTCGATATGCTCAGGCGCGTGTCGATCCCCGAGCCGGAGAAGCGCGCGCACGCCTATCCGCACCAGATGTCGGGCGGCATGCGCCAGCGCGTGATGATCGCCATGGCGCTCTCGTGCAATCCCAAGGTGCTGATCGCCGACGAGCCGACAACGGCGCTCGACGTCACCATCCAGGCGCAGATCCTCGACCTGATGCGCGAGCTTCAGGAGACCTTCGGCACGGCGATCATCCTGATCACCCACGACATGGGTGTCGTCGCCGAGAACGCCGACCGCGTGGTGGTGATGTACGCCGGGCGCAAGGTCGAGGAGGCGAGCGCCGCGGAGTTGTTCGACAATCCTGGCCATCCCTACACCAAGGGCCTGCTGGGCTCGATCCCGCAACTGGATGTCGCGGCGAGCAAGACCCGGAGCCGGCCCAGGTTGAACGAGATCAAAGGCATGGTGCCCTCGCTGTTCCGCCTGCCGCCGGGTTGCAGCTTCGCGCCGCGCTGCGGCTTCGCCACCGATCAATGTACGCGCGTGGTGCCGTCGTTGACCGAGTATCGGCCCGGACACCACATCGCCTGCTGGCACGCCGACAAGGTGCTGGCGGGAGGCGCGCCATGAGCGAGACCCTGCTCGAGGTCCGCGACCTCAAGAAACACTTCCCGATCACCCGGGGCGTGTTCTCGCGCGTCTCTGGCCACGTCTACGCGGTCGACGGCGTCTCGTTCGAGATCAAGCGCGGCGAGACGCTCGGGCTGGTGGGCGAGAGCGGCTGCGGCAAGTCGACGGTCGGCCGCACACTCTTGCGCCTGCTCGAGCCGACCGATGGTTCGATCCGCATCGGCGGCGAGGACATCACCCATCTGGAGCGCGCCGAGCTGCTGCCCTATCGCCGGCGCATGCAGATGATCTACCAGGATCCCTACGCCTCGCTGAACCCGCGCATGAGCGCCGGCGAGATCGTCGGCGAGCCGATGACCATCCACGAGGTCGGCACGCCGAAAGAGCGCCTGGAGAAGGTCGCCGCGTTGTTCGATCGCGTCGGGCTGCGGCCGGAGGCGATCGGCAACTATCCGCACGAGTTCTCGGGCGGCCAGCGCCAGCGTATCGGCATCGCGCGCGCGCTCGCGCTCAACCCCGATCTGATCGTCGGTGACGAGCCGGTCTCGGCGCTCGACGTGTCGATCCAGGCGCAGATCATCAACCTGCTGATGGACCTGCAGGACGAGTTCAACCTCTCCTATCTCTTCGTGGCGCACGACCTGGCGGTGGTCGAGCACATCAGCCACCGCGTCGCCGTGATGTATCTCGGCCGTATCGTCGAGATGACCGACAAGACCAGCCTGTTCGAGATGCCGCTGCATCCGTACACGGAAGCGCTGCTGTCGGCTGTGCCCATCCCCAAAGCCAGCGCCCGCGGCCGCAAGCGCGTGATCCTCACCGGCGACGTGCCCAGCCCGATCAACCCGCCATCGGGCTGCCACTTCCACACCCGCTGTCCGTACGCCATGCCACGCTGCAAGGTCGACGTGCCGACCCTGCGAGAAGTCGTCCCCGGCCACTTCGCCTCGTGCCATCTGCACGACGGCGGCGTGAAGCTGCCATTGGGCAACGGCGCTGCGTCCTAGGCGTCGCTCATCGCCGCAGCTCGGCAAGGAGCCACGTCCGGAAAGCCTTCATCGACGCCGTCTCCTGATGCGTCTTGAGATTCGTCAGCCAGTAGCCGCCGGCCGGCGCGACCGTTCTGAGGGGCTGCACGATGCGCTTGCGGGTGAGGTCACGGCTAAACATGGCGACCGGGACCAGGGCGACACCGGCGCCCTGGGCCGCCGCTTCGACGAGCGCGAGCGAGGAGTCGAACATCCAGCCACGCGGGCTGGGCGGGGCGATGCCTGCTTGTCGACACCAGATCGACCAATCGTCGCGCCGATAGGACCGCAGCAGGTGCATGCCCAGCAGGTCCTTCGGCTTGCGGATGGATTTGGCGAGCGCGGGCGCGCAGACGGGGGAGAGCGGCGCGTCGATCAGGTGCACGACGTCGGTGCCGTGCCAGGCGCCGTCGCCGAAGCGGATGAAGAAGTCGAGGCCGTCGAGCAAAGTGTCGGCGGTGTTGTTGTTGGTCTTGAGGCGCAGGTCGATATCGGGATGGGCGCGGGCGAAGCGCGGTAGGCGCGGCAGCAGCCACCCGATCGCGAATGTGCCGACCACGCCGACGGTGAGGATCTCGCGAAAGGTGCCGTCCCCCAGCTGATGCAGCTTCTCGCTCATGCGACGGAAGGCATCGGTGAGAACCGGCAGGAGCGCCTGCGCCTCCTCGGTCAGCGCGATGCCCCGAGGCAGGCGCTTGAACAACGTTACATCCAGCTCCTTCTCGAGCGCCTTGACCTGGTGGCTGATCGCGGTCTGGCCGACGCGCAACTCCATGCCGGCCTTCGTGAAACTACCCAGCCTCGCGGAGGACTCGAAAGCGCGCAGCGCGTTGAGGGGCAGGCGAGAGACATCCATCGCTGACTTCCTGAGGCCCGATCTGATTCATGTCTAAGCTGATGAACGATCATTTGGCGAGGGCTCGGCTTGGCCGTATTGCCGCAGTCACCTCTCTGACGGAAAGGAAGCCGAATGAAAAAGTCCAACCTCGCCTCGCCGAGCCGCCGAACCTTCATGTCGGGTCTGGGTGCGGTCACCATCCTGCCGGCGGCGGCATGGGCGCAGCCCATATCGGCGCTGAATCTTTCGGCGCTGGAGGCCAGGCACGGCGGCCGGCTCGGCGTCTGCGCCGAAGACGGCCAACGGCGCGCCACCTGGCGTGCGGACGAGCGCTTCGCCTATTGCTCGACGTTCAAGCTGTTCCTGGCGGCCTGCGTCCTCGAACGTGTGCAGCGCGGTCTCGAAACGCTCGATCGACCGGTACCGATCTCCCAGAATGACATGGTGATGCACGGGCCGATCACGGCGCCGGCTGTCGGATCGACGTTGACGGTGGAGCAGCTCTGCAAGGCGACGGTCGAAGTCAGCGACAATCCCGCGGCCAATATCCTGATCCGGGAGATGGGTGGCATCGAGATGTGGCGGGCCTGGTACCCGTCGATCGGTGACCAGGTCACGCGCGTCGATCGGCTCGAAACCGATCTCAACACCGCCCTTCCGGATGATCCGCGCGACACCACGACACCGGCCCAGTACGCCACCAACCTGAAGACCGTGCTGCAGGGCACGCGCCTGTCGCCCGCTCATCTCCAGTTGCTGACGAAGTGGCTGATCGACACGCCCACGGGAGCGGGCCGCATCAAGGCGGGTGTGCCGTCAGGCTATCGCGTCGCGCACAAGACCGGGACGGGCGACAGGGCAACGCACAACGACATCGGCATCGTCTCGCCGCCCGCCGGCGAACCGATCCGGATCGTGGTCTACTTCACAGGCGCGCAGAACGCGTCGGCGGCGCAGATCGATGCGATCATCGCCGAGGCGACGCGCGCGAGCCTGCGGGCGCTGGGGCGCGGGGCCTAGACCGCCCCGCGCAGCCTCGGATCGAGCAGGTCGCGGATGCCGTCGCCGAGCAGGTTGAAGGCCAGCACGGTGAGGGTGATCGCGGCGCCGGGGAAGAAGACCAGCCACCACGGCGGCACCAGCCCGGCGTTGAGCGCGTCGGCCAGCATGTTGCCCCAGGTCGGGTTCGGCGGCGGGATGCCGACGCCGAGGAATCCGAGCGAGGCCTCGATGACGATGGCGACGCCCAGATGCGTCGTGGCGAGGATCAGGTAGGGCGCCACGCATTGCGGCAGGATGTGGCGGAACATCAGGCGCGCGTGCGAGGCGCCCAGGCCGCGCGCCGCCTCGACGTATTGCATTTCCTTCAGCGACAGCACGACCGAGCGGATCACGCGGCCGCCGAACGGTATTCGGGTGATGGCGATGGCGACGATCACCGTGCCCAGGCCACCGCCCAGCGCCATGGCGATCGCCATGGCTAATATGAGATCGGGGAAGGATTGCAGGAACTCGATGATCCGCTGGCTGATCATGTCGAAGCGGCCGCCGAAATAGCCGCAGGCCAGCCCCCACAGCGCGCCCAGGGTGGTGCCGAACAGCACGGCGCCGATCGCCACGGTGAGCGAGGTCCGGCTGCCATGGATCACGCGGGCCAGCGTGTCGCGGCCGATCTGGTCGGTGCCGAACAAGTGCGTCGCGCTGGGCGGCTTCTGCATGGCGCGGAAGTCGGACTTCAGCGGCGGGTAGGGGGCCACGAAATCGGCGCAGAGCGCCATCAGCACGATCAGGGCGGCGATCACGCCCCAGAAGGCCGAGATCGGAGAGCGGCGCGCCAAGGTCAGCACGCCGCTCAGGATCGAGCGGCGGCGTGGCGCGGCGGCGGGCGTGCTGGGATCTGCCGAGGTCACGGTCATTGGTAGCGGATCCTCGGATCGAGCAACGCGATGGTGACATCGACCGCGATGTTGATCACCACGAAGACCACCGCGTAGAGGAACACCAGATTCTGCATGACGAAGACGTCGCGCTCGCTCACCGCCTGGAACATGGAATAGCCCAACCCCGGCGTGCCGAAGGCGCGCTCGACGGGGATCGAGCCGGCCAGCACGAGGCCCAGCAGCACGCCCGACAGCGTGATGACCGGCAGCAGCGCGTTGGGCAGCGCGTGCAGGGCGATCACCAGCCGGTTGTTGAGCCCCTTGGCGCGCGCGGTGCGCACGTAGTCCTCGCGGATCACCTCGAGCAGGGCCGAGCGACCCATGCGCGCGATATAGGCGGCCTGGCCCAGGCCGAGCACGACGGCGGGGCCGATCACGATCTGCAGGTTGGCGAGCGGATCGGTGAACAGCGAGACGCCGACCAGCGGCGCCTTGTAGCCGAACCAGAATAGCAGGGCGAGCACGATCAGCATGCCGACCCAGAAGCCCGGTACCGCGAGGAACAGGATGCTGAAGAAGCGCACGATGCCGTCGGCGACGCTGTTGGGCTTGAGCGCGCTCAAGATCGCCACGGGCATGCCGACCAGCCACGAGATCACCACCGAGAGGATGGCGATTTCGGCCGTCAGCGGCCCGCGCCGCATGATCATCTCGGCGACGCTCTCGGAGCGGAAGAAGGAGCGGCCGAAATCGCCGGCGATGATGGCCTTCACCCAGGCGAGGTACTGCACCCACAGCGGATCGCTCAGGCCCAGCTCTGCCATGTAGTGCGCGCGCTGCGCCTCGGTGAGCTTGCTCATGCCCTCGGGGCCGAAGATCGCCACCAGCGGATCGCCCGGCAGGATGCGCATGACCAGAAAGACCATGATCGAGACGCCCAGCACGGTCAGCACACCGAACGCCAAGCGCCGCGCGATGTAGCTATACATCGCGTGCCCCAACTCGCGGGACTACTCCACCACGCATGACGTCGCCTCCCGTGGGCGTGCTTCTCATTCTTGAGGGCATCATGCCTGCCCTGCCACGGAAGGCAAGCTGCACCGATTGTCAGGCGCCGCCGTGCGGCCCTATCCTTCGGCAACAGTCGGAGGAAACGGAGGACGGCAATGAACGCGCCCGCGCGAAGGCTCACCGTCGACTATGGCCCCGAGGAGGCGGCCATGCAGGCCTATCTCGGGGCCGGCGAGAAGCGTGCCTACGAACTGGGCAATCGCGGTCCGATCCGCTTCACGTCGGATGGTAGGCTCGATCCGGCGATCCTCGACGCCTACTGGCGCTGTGGTTTCTACATCTTCGAGGGCGTTCTCAAGGCGGACGAGCTCGCGGACATCGAAGCCGATCTCAAATCCATCCTCGATCGCCTGCCGAGCGAGAAGGGTTCGCCGGTCGACGCCAAGGGCCGGCCGGCGCTGAGCGCCGATTGCCAGGCGCCGAACCTGCTGTGGTCGAAACCGCTCGGCGATCCTTTCGGCGGCACCAAGCTCGCCAACGGCCGCCATCCGGCGAGAATGTTCGAGCCGCAGGCCGCGCCGGGCGCGCCGAAGGAGATCGTTTATCTCATCCTCGGCTCGCTGCAGTTCTCCGACGCTCATCTGCGCCTCTACGGCCATCCGCACCTGCTGGCCGTCGCCGCGGCGATCAACGGCCCGGATTTCACGCCGTTCAACGAGGCGATCTTCGTCAAGGAGCCCGGGCTGGGCGCCTCGGTCGCCTGGCATCGCGATGGCGTGACGCATTGGGATCATCCTGAGTGGGACCAGGGCACGCACGGCTTCAACTTCATGGCGCAGCTCTATGGCTGCACGCCGGCCAACGGCGTGTGGGTGATCCCAGGCTCGCACAAGCTCAACAAGGTCGACATCAAGGGCATGATGGAAGCCGCCGGCAGCGATCGCCTGCCCGACGCGGTGCCGATCGTCTGCCAGCCGGGCGACGTGGCGATCACCAATCGGCAGGCCGTTCATGGCTCCTTCGCCAACACCAGCAAGGATTGGCGTGTGACGCTGAATTTCGGCTTCCATCGCAGGAAGTCGGTGCTCGACGTGCGCGGCGGCGGCATCCATGCCAAGCCCACGGTCTACGACGCGACTCACATCCGGGAGCGCTCGAAGATGCTGGGCTACGCCATCGACGCGCGCCGCCAGCGCTTCCCGCACGAGACGCCCTTCGCCTATCAGCCGCACGTGCGGTCGGGTGAGCGGTACAGCTGGGACGCGGCGGCGAAGGCGTCGATCAAGGACTACAACCTGCTCGACATCAGCATTTGAGGACACGATGAGCGACGTGCGGATTCTGGCCACTGGCCTGGGCTTTCCCGAGGGGCCGGTGGCGATGCCCGACGGTTCGGTGATCCTCACCGAGATCCGCAATCAGCGCTGCTCGCGCGTCACGCCCGACGGCAAGGTCTCGCTGTTCTCCGCCGCCGGCGGCGGCCCCAACGGCCTCGCGGTCGGTCCCGATGGCGCGCTCTATCTCTGCAACAATGGCGGCAGCCGCTACGTCGAGGGCGTCTCGATGGGGCAGGGGCCGCATCCCGACTACAAGTTCGGCTCCATCCAGCGGCTCGACCGCAATACCGGTGCAGCCAAGCTGCTCTACAACGAGTGCGAAGGTCACAAGCTGTCCGCGCCCAACGATCTGGTGTTCGATAAGTCCGGTGGCTTCTATTTCACCGACCTCGGCAAGCGTTATGCGCGCCATCGCGACCACGGCGGGCTGTACTACGCCCAGCCCGACGGCTCGAAGATCACCTGCCTCGCCTATCCGATCCTCAGCGCCAATGGCTGCGGCCTGTCACCCGACGGCAAGACGCTCTACGTCGCCGACACCGAGGGCGCGCGGCTGTGGGCCTTCGACATTGAGGCGCCCGGCGCGGTGCGCAAGCCCACGGGCCACGCGCCGCATGGCGGCCGCATGATCATGGGCCTGCCCGGCAAGGCGCGCTTCGACAGCCTCGCGGTGATGGCGAGCGGCAACATCTGCGTCGCGACATTGACGACCGGCTTCATCACCGAGATCTCGCCCACGGGCGAGATCGTGCGCGAGGTGAAGATGCCCGACATCTACCCGACGAACATCTGCTTCGGCGGTGCGGACATGAAAACCGCGTACATCACACTGTCCGACCAGGGGAAGCTCGGCGTGATGCAGTGGCCGGAGCCCGGCCTGAAGCTGAACTACAACTAGCCAGTGCTCTTGTCCTTCCCCCGGAGGGGGAAGGTGCCCGAAGGGCGGATGGGGGATGTCGAAGACGGACTCGGGAGTCGTTGAGACATCCACCTTCCGTCGCTCCGCGCCACCTTCCCCTTCCGGGGGAAGGGCAAGACAAGCACCAAAGGAGGCCCACCATGGCCGGCAATGGACAGATGATCATCGACCTCGACGCCCGGCGTATGGCGGCGATGGCGAACAAAGACATCGCGACGCTCAAGGAGCTGATCGCCGACGACCTGATCTACACGCACTCCTCGGCGCGCATGGACACCAAGGCGAGTCTGATCGGCAACATGGAGTCCGGCTCCACGGTCTATACCGGCGTCGAGCCGTCGAAGGTCGTGGCGCAGGATCTTGGCGGCGCCGTGGTGCTGACCGGCGAGGCGCAGATCAAGGTCACCGCCAACGGCACGCCCAACGCCTTCGGCGTGCGCTTCACGCTGGTCTACGCCAACCGCGGCGGCAAGTGGCAGATGACCACCTGGCAATCGACCCGCCTGCCGGCGTGACCTTGTCTGTCATTCCGAGCGCAGCGAGGAATCCAGGGTAACGGCCTGGATTCCTCGCTACGCTCGGAATGACACTGTGAACTCATCGTGGAGCCCGAACGTGCTGCTCGAAACCCTGTTGCCGCTGGGCAAGGTCGACCCCGGCCTGCGCGCGCCCGAGATCCCGCTGGATCTGCACAGCATCGCGTCGCAGGCGGCACTGCTCGAGGAACTCGGCTATGACGGGCTGGTCGTCGAGGAGACCAAGGACGATCCGTTCATCCTGCTGACCTTGGCGGCACAAAGCACCAAGACGCTGAAGCTCGGCACCTCGGTCGCCGTCGCCTTTCCGCGCAGCCCCACGGCCATGGCGATGAGCGCCTGGACCCTGCAGAAGCTGTCGCGCGGCCGGCATGTGCTGGGCCTGGGCACGCAGGTGCGCGCCCATATCGAGCGGCGCTTCGGCATGAAGGCCTCGCCGGCCGGTCCATGGATCCGTGAATACGTCCGTGCGGTACGCGCCGTATGGGATCACTGGCAGAACGGCACCAAGCTCGACGTGCAGGGCGAGCACTACACCATCAATCTGATGGTGCCATTGTTCAATCCCGGGCCGATCGAGCACCCGAACATCCCGATCCATATCGCGGCGGTGAACCCGATCATGAGCCGCATCTGCGGCGAGGTCGCCGATGGCGTGCGCGCGCATCCGGTGTGCACGCCGTCCTATATCGAGAAGGTTATGCTGCCGGCGATCCGCGAAGGCGCCGCGCGCACCAGCCGCTCGCTCGACCACTTCCAGGTCTGCATGAAGCCGCTGGTGGTCGCCGCCGCCACCGAGGCCGAGCTGGCGCCCAAGGTGGAAGACGCGCGCGCCCGCATCTCCTTCTACGCCTCGACGCCGCAGTATCGCGCCGCCTTCGAGCATCTCGGCCTCGGCGATCTCGCCGACACGCTCAAGCTGCTCTCGCGCGCCCAGCGCTGGGAGGAGATGCCCAAGCATATCAGCGATGACGTGCTACACACCTTCGTCGCCATCGCGACCTACGATCAGATCGCCAAGAAGCTGACCGATCGCTACGGCGGCGTGGTGACGCATTGCGAGTTCTCGATCGCGGTGAAGACCGCGAAAGACAAGGACACCTTGCGCGGCCTGGCGCAGGACATTCAGGGGCGGAGCATGGAGCCTGTGCGACGCACGATTCTCGGGAGGGCCGCGTGATGAAGCTCGGACGATTGGGCGTGTGGTATTCGGTCGACAAGCTCGACGGCGCGGGCCTGCGTGCGCTGCTGCGGACCATCGAGGGCAATGGCTACTCGGCCTACTGGTATCCTGAGTCGCGCGGCTTCGAGTCGATGTCGATGGCCTCGTACCTGCTGGGCGCCAGCGAAAAACTGGTGATCGGCAGCTCGATCGCCAACATCTATGCCCGCGACGCCTTCACCGCGCGGCGCGCCGTGATCTCGCTCAACGCGCTCTACGGCGATCGCTTCATCCTCGGCCTGGGCGTCAGCCATATCCCGATGGTCGAAGGGCTGCGCGGCCATCGCTACGACAAGCCGTTGGGCGCCATGCGCGCCTATCTCGAGGGCATCAACAAGGACAATCCCGGGCTGCCGGTCGTGGTCGCGGCGCTGGGTCCGAAGATGCTGGCGTTGAGCGGCGAGTTGTCGATGGGCGCTGTGCCGTACAACGTGACACCGAAGCACACGGCCCAGGCCGCGAAGATCCTCGGCCCCTCGAAGATCCTCGCCGTCGAACAGAAGGTCACGATCGAGACCGATCCGGTCCGCGCCCGCGCGCTGGGCCGCAAGGAACTCGCGCGCTACATGGTGCTGCCCAACTACCGCAACAACTGGCTGCGCGAGGGCTTCACCGAAGAGGATCTGGCGAACGGCGGCAGCGACCGCTTCATCGACGCCATGTGCCTGTGGGGCGACGCCGACACCGTCAAGCATGGCCTGCGAGCCCATTTCACGGCCGGCGCCACGCATGTCTGCGTGCAGCCGGTACACGACGAGGGCGACTACGCCGGCCGCGATCGCATGCTACAGGCGCTGGCGGATACCTGATCGGGTTGGCCCGGCAATTGCTCCCCGGCAATTGCTCCTGGAATGACAGAGTTCCAGATTTTGACCAGCGTGGGAGGCTGACATGGATCTCGGGCTGAAGGGCAAGCGGGTCGCCGTCACCGGCGGCAGCAAAGGCATCGGCCGGGCGATCGCCGAGGGCTTCGCGGCGGAAGGCGCCAACGTCTCGATCTGCGCGCGCAACGCCGATGAGGTGGCGGCCGTCGTCACGGCGCTGAAGGGCAGGGGCGCGCAGGCGTTCGGCCGCGCGGTCGATGTCGCCGACGCTGAAGCGCTCAAGTCGTGGGTCGCAGCCAGCGCCGCCGATCTCGGCGGCCTGGACGCGCTGGTCTGCAATGTCAGCGCGCTGGCCGTCGGCGATTCGGCTGAAAGCTGGGAGAAGTCGTTCCGCACCGACATGATGCACTCGGTGAACGCGGTCGCGGCTTCTGTGCCCTTCCTGGAAAAGTCGGACTGCGCCTCGGTGGTGCTGATCTCTAGCGTCTCCGGCTTCGAGGTCGATTTCGCCGCTGGCTCCTACGGGGCGATCAAGGCGGCGCTGATCCACTACGCCAAGGGGCTCAGCCGCCAGCTTGTCGGCAAGGGCATCCGCGTGAACTGCGTCTCGCCCGGCAACACCTATTTCGAGGGCGGCATCTGGCAGACCATCGAGAAGAACATGCCCGACCTTTTCCAGTCGACCCTGAAGGTCAACCCGACCGGCAAGTTCGGCACGGCGGAGGAAGTCGCCGACGGCGTCGTCTTCATCTCGAGTCCCAGGGCGCGCCGTATCTCCGGCACCAATCTGGTGATCGACGGCGCGCTGACCGTGGCCGTGTGAGCGAGGAGAGCAGGCGATGCATACCCATGGCAGTCACACGATCCACAAGGGTCATATCCATCACGGCTGGAACAACGCTTTCCCGCCTGTCCTGACGATCACGCCCGGCGCCTCGATCGAGTTCGAGACGGCGGATGCGTCCTCCGGCCAGCTCTCGGCCAAGTCGACCGTCGAGGATCTCAAGAAGCTCGATCTCGGCCGGGTCAATCCGGTTACAGGTCCGGTCTTCATCGATGGCGCGAAGCCCGGCGACGCGCTGAAGGTGACGGTGCTGTCGTTCAAGCCCTCGGGCTGGGGCTGGACCGGTAACATTCCGGGCTTCGGGCTTCTTGCCGATCAATTTCCTGAAGCGCGGCTGCATCACTGGCACTACGACTCGGGCCTGGCGCCCGCGATGTACGGGCCGGGCGGCCGCGTGCCGCTGCGGCCCTTCACCGGCACGATCGGCGTGGCGCCGGCGGCGTCCGGCCTGCACAGCGTGATCCCGCCGCGCAATGTCGGCGGCAACATGGACGTGCGCGATATCACCGCGGGCGTTGAGCTCTACCTGCCGGTCGAGGTCGACGGCGCGCTGTTCTCGGTCGGCGATACGCACGCCGCGCAGGGCGACGGCGAGGTCTGCGGCACGGCGATCGAAAGCCCGATCGACGTGGCCCTGAAGTTCGAGCTGGTGAAGGGCGCCAATCTGCGCATGCCGCGCTACGTCACGCCGGGGCCGGTCACCGACCATTTCGACAAGAAAGGCTACGAGGTCACCACCGGCATCGGTCCCGACCTGATGGCCGGCGCGCGCATGGCGGTGTCGGAGATGGTCGAGCTACTGAGCCGCCGCTACGGCTATTCGGCGATCGACGCCTACATGCTGTGCAGCGTCTGCGCCGACCTGCGCATCAGCTCGATCGTCGACGTGCCCAACTGGGTGGTCTCGTTCTACTTCCCGCGCATCGTGCTGGAGTAGGATTAGGGGACGATGCTGGCCGTCGAGCAGAAGGTCATGATCGAGACGAACCTAGCCCGGGCCCGAGCGCTGGGCCGCAAGGAACTCGCGCGCTACATGGTGCAGCCTAGCTATCGCAACAACTGGCTGCGCGAGCGCTTCACCGAGGAGGATCTGGCGAACGGCGGCAGCGATCGCTTCATCGACGCCATGTGCCTGTGGGGAGACGCCGACACGGTGAAGCGCGGCCTGTGCGCCCACTTCACGGCGGGCGCCGCCCATGTCTGCGTGCGGCCGGTGCAAGACGACAACGACTTTGCCGCGCAAGACAGAATGTTGAAGGCGCTGGCTGATACTTAACGACTTGAACGTCTGGCTCGCTAGTTCGTGACGCCGCGCAGTGTCGCAAACATCTCAGATATATCCGAATCCGTCGTGTCGTCGGTTCCGCTGTTACCCGAACCAGTATAACGTGGCCTATCATCGTCATCCGGCTCGGGTGGCGTTCTTTCGGCAATCTCCTCGTCAATGCCCTTTATCACGGCATGCAGATCGAGGCCTCGTGCCTCGTTGAGCGCTACTAGGGATTCACTAAACTGTGTTAGTTCCTCGACGTCATCATAGTCTCGTTGCTCCTTGTCGATGCCCTCGTCGCAATATTTGTTGAGCCCGGCGGTTAGCAATTCTTCATCATTGTTCGTCCACCCGGGCGCCTCCTCGGAGAGGCGAACTAGAGACTGCCATTCCCATGCACGGGCCGGCGCTAAATTCGCTAGAATGCAGCCAATTATTTGTCGGGCGCTCTCTTCTCCTCCATGCGCCATAAGCCAGGTTAAATCCTTTATGTCGCTTACAATATTGACCGCGTCGACATAGTCCGGGTCGCTGCTCCCCCAGTCCTCGATGAGTCTAGTCACATTCGTGAACGCTAGAGCAGCCAATTCAGGTGATTGCAGCAAATCAGCTGCATCGAGAATGGTCCGGATTTTAGAGGTCAGATCATGATCAAGCTGTCGCCATCGTGAAATGCCGAAGTGATCCTTCTCCCAAGTTGAGGCTTTGGTCGCCAGGAGACGCGAAAAGTGGGTCAGCAGGAGGCGAAAGTCGGCACGAAGATGGGTGGAGAGGGCTGATCTATCTCGGTCGCGCGCAAGCTGGCTTATGGCAGCCACCTGCTTAAAGAAGGTGGCAGCTTCGACCAAGTCAGCGGCGAGCTCGCCATCTCGCTCAATCACGGTACCGATAAAGTCACGAACTGACGGATTCAGAAATGCGGCAGTGCCGGCGTTATAGTTTAGGAAGCTCCCCTCCAATTCCTGCAAGGCAGAGCGGAAGTCATCTGTGAGAATCGGCTGCATATACTCTTGCGAAATGTGGCTATGCAAGCTTCGAAATGCGCTTTCGAACTGGTCAAAGCCGCACGAGCCCATCGTATAGATCGTCAAAACTGCGTGACGAGCCGCGAGCGAAATCTGCTTGCGATAAGCATGTTCCCAAATCTGCTCAGGTGAATCGAGAAGATCGGTAACGTGGTTTCTATACTCGGGCGGTGAAACACCCTTGAGTCGGGCATTACTGCTCATCCATTCAATTAGCCGAGGATTGAAGTGAGGATGTTTGATGATAGTGAGGTAGAACGCGTTATCAAGAACGGCCTCCTTGTAGTCGACAGAGAGATCACTGAAATACAAATGATTATAGAGAATTCGTGCTTTGGCACGTAATGAATAGTCAGGTAATTCAAGAACACAGCGATAAGAAAGGACAGGACTGTGTCGCAATCGTTCCGAAATCTGGAGCGCACTGCGGAAAATGTGCTCTCGGGTAGTGAGAATAAACCTACTGTTCGGGGATCGCCCGACCATTTCCATGAAGTCAACGATTGCCATGTCCTGATTCTTGCCCAGGTACTCGGCGCGGTCGCCAAGGAACGTCTGACCCAAAAAGTCATCAAAGTAGAAGATCTGTTTCGTGCTCGGCTTAAAGAGGCGCTTTCCCTCGGTAATGTCTCCTTGGATCACGACCGGCTCAAAATCTCGTTCGAGATGGGAGTAAAGCAACATCTCCGCCAGAGTGGTCTTTCCAATGCCAGGAACACCTGAAATCACGACAATCCGTAGCTCATCGAGCAAGTGTTCAGCTCTAGGATAGGCGGCATTCTGAACAAACAGAGGCAGCTTTCGCCGAATGCGATCGACTGCGAAATCCGTTTGGCAGCGTTCCGCATTGTGAAGAACCCGCTCATGAACGGCGGCGCTTGTAAACCAAAGCTTGAAGTTGGCTCGCTCAACCTCAGGGTGGAGTCCCAGCAGATTCTCGACCTCCGTGCCACCTACTATGTCGCTTGTCGAGATCACGTACGGGGTTAGAACCTTTATGATTTCGTCTTTGTTTGCTGGTGTCAATCCGAGCGATGTCACAAGGACATAGCGCTGCGGCTGAAGCGCCTCGATCTTAGGGAATTCCACTTTCTCGAGGTGAGAGAGAAGCTTGGCAAAGCCAGAGCCAGCGTAATGTTTACACTGAACTATTGTGGTCTTATCGCCGGTGTGGGTGTAGCGCAGGTCGATGCCCTGGTCGCGCCCAGACTTGAATACCTCCAACCTAACCTTCCACTCAGCCTGTAGAAGGTCGCGGGTAAGCTCTTCGAAGTCCTGGCTTGAAAGCGACGTGAATGAATAACGCGACATCTAGGTTTCAGAGCGCGGGCATTTTTGCCAGCCCTTCCTTCGAGCGCCCGGCGAGATACCGACACTTCCGGTTGATTAGCTTACAGCGCAGTTGTGCGGATGGCACGACGCGAATCGACCTGCTTTGATTTCGGGCGACACCATCCTTGCCACTGGGGTCGCTAGCGTTCCCGGCTATAGGAGATCAGCTACCGCCTTCCGATACCGTCGCATCGCCTCGACATGCTCGGCCATCGTCCGGCCTTCCATGCGTTTGTGATGGTAGCCGCCGAAGGTGTTGTGCAGCACGACGTGGGTCACGCCGGCTTTCTTCCAGAACTTGATCTCCTCGCGCCATTCCGCCTCGGCGCCGGTGCCGGTCGAGGTCCAGACCTCGAGGCCCACCGATTTGGGATCGCGGCCCGCGGCCTCGACCTTGCGGCGCAATTTATCGAAGTCGGCGATGGCGGCGTCGCCCGGCGGGTGGGAGAGCATCATCCAGCCGTCGCCGTACTTGGCGATGCGATCGAGTGTGACGTCCATGTGGCCGCCGAACCACAGCGGGATCGAACGCTTGAGCGGCAAGGGGTTGATGCCGGAGTCCTCGATGGTGTGCCACTTGCCCTTGAAGTTGATGTAGGGATCGGCCCACAGCTTCTTCATCAGGATGACCTGCTCTTCCGAGCGCTTGCCCCTGTTGTGGAAGTTCTCGTTGAGCCCGACGAACTCCAGCTCGTTCCAGCCCACGCCGACACCGAAGCGGAATCGCCCGCCGGCCAGCACGTCGAGGCTGGCGGCCTGCTTGGCGACCAGCGCGGTCTGGCGCTGCGCCAGGATCAGCACCTGGGTCGACAGTTCGACCCTCTGCGTGCACGCGGCGATGAAGCCGAAGGCGACGAAGGGATCGTGGAACAGGCCCAGCCCGGCGGCGCGCGTCGGTTTGGGGCCTTTGGGATCGCCGCCCAGCACATGGTCGGCCAGCGTGAGTCCGTCATAGCCCTCGGCCTCGGCCAGTTGGCAGAACTCGCGCACGATGGGACCGTCGCCGCCGATATCGCCGAACGGAAGGGCAAGACCGAGTTGCATGGAGGGTCCCCGACTTTGGCTGGTCGCTCGCGAGCCGTCAGTCTATAGATTTCGGCGCCAGACCAAAGCGGAGAGGGCGGCGTGATGCTCAAGCTCGGATACAAGGCGTCGGCGGAACAATTCGCCCCGCGTCAGCTTCTCGATTTCTCCGTGCTGGCCGAGGAACTGGGCTTCGAGTCCGTCTTCATCAGCGATCATTTCCAGCCCTGGAAGCATGTCGACGGCCACGCGCCGTTCTCGCTGACCTGGCTGGGTGCGCTGGGCGCGCGCACCTCGAAGGTGGTGATGGGCACCTCGGTTCTGACGCCGACCTTCCGCTATCACCCCTCGATCGTGGCGCAGGCCTTCGGGACGATGGGCGCGATGTTCCCGGGCCGCGTGATCCTGGGTATCGGCACCGGCGAGTCGCTCAACGAGGTGCCCTCGACCGGCCAGCCCTGGCCCGAGTTCAAGGAGCGCTTCGCTCGCCTGCGCGAGTCGGTGCAGCTGATCCGCACGCTGTGGAGCCAGGAGCGGGTGACCTTCGAGGGCCAGTACTACAAGACCGAGAGCGCGACGATCTACGACCGGCCCGATACGATGGTGCCGATCTACATCGCCGCCGCCGGTGCGCTGGTGGCAAAGTACGCGGGACGCGCGGGCGACGGCTTCATCTGCACATCAGGCAAGAAGCGCGAGCTTTACACCGAGACCTTGCTGCCCAACGTCGCCGCGGGCATCACTGCGGCCAGTGACGCGAAGAAGCCATTCGACCAGATGATCGAGGTCAAGGTCTCCTTCGACACCGACACCGAGCGCGCACTGCACGACACGCGGCACTGGGCGGCGCTGGCGCTGACATCGGAGGAGAAGATGTCGGTCGAGGACCCGGTCGAGATGCAGCGCCTGGCCGACGCGCTGCCGCTAGAACGTGCCGCCAGCCGCTGGATCGTCTCGAACGACCCCGACGAGCATGTCGAGAAGGTCGGCTACTACGTCGGGCTGGGCTTCCGCCACCTCGTGTTCCACGCGCCTGGCCCGGATCAGGCGCGCTTCCTGAAGCTCTACAGCGAGCAGGTGATGCCGCGTCTGCGCAAGAAATTCGGCTGATGCCCACCCGCGCTGTCGAGATCCGCGCGCTGCCGGGCATCCCGATGGTGCGCGCGGGCGACGACCTCGTGTCGATCATCGCCGGCGGCGTAGCTCGCGCCGACCTGGCGCCACGCGATGGCGACGTGTTGGTGGTCGCGCAGAAGGTGGTGTCCAAGGCCGAGGGCCGCAGCGTCGATCTCGCGACCGTTACGCCGTCGGCGGAGGCGATCAAGTTGGCAGCGGAGATTCAGAAGGACCCGCGATTGGTCCACCTGATTCTCTCGGAGTCGGTGCGTGTCGTGCGCGCCCGGCCCAACGTGCTGATCGTCGAGCACAAGCTCGGCTTCGTCATGGCCAACGCCGGCATCGACCAGTCCAACGTCGCCAACCCGGACGGCCCGCAGATGGCGCTGCTCCTGCCGGTCGATCCCGACGGCAGCGCCGAGAAGCTGCGCGCGGCGCTCTCGCGGCGTTTCGGCGCCAAGCTGGCGGTGATCATCAACGACAGCTTCGGCCGAGCCTGGCGCCGCGGCACCTGCGGCGTCGCGGTCGGCGCGGCCGGCCTGCCGTCGCTGATGGACTTGCGCGGCAGCCCTGATCTGTTCGGCCGAGTCCTTCAGGTCAGCATCACCGGCCACGCCGACGAGATCGCCGCCGCCGCGTCATTGGTGCAAGGGCAGGGCGCCGAAGGCCAGCCCGTCGTGCTGGTTCGTGGATTGAGCTGGAGCGGCCCCGACAACAACGCCCACGAGCTGGTCCGGCCCGCGTCCGAGGACATGTTCCGATGACCGCTGCCTCTTACCTTCCCCCGGAGGGGGAAGGTGCCCGAAGGGCGGATGGGGGATGTCGAAGCCGGACTCCGGCGTCCGTCTTCGACATCCCCCATCCGTCGCGCTGCGCGCGCCACCTTCCCCCTCCGGGGGAAGGTAGGGGGAAGCGATGACTCGCGGTCCTGTCGTCGCGCTGTCCGGCGGGGTCGGCGGCGCCAAGCTGGCGTTGGGGTTGAGCCGCGTGCTGCCGGCGAGCGACCTGACGGTGATCGCCAACACCGGCGATGATTTCGAGCATCTGGGGCTGAGCATCTGCCCCGACATCGACACGCTGACCTATGCGCTGGCCGGCCTCGACAACCCCGCCACCGGCTGGGGTCGACGCGACGAGACCTGGTCGTTCATGGACAGCATCAAGGCGCTGGGCGGCGAGGACTGGTTCCGGCTCGGCGATCGCGATCTCGCCGTCCATGTCGAGCGCACGCGGCGCCTGCGGTCGGGCGAGGCGCTGTCGCAGATCACCATCGATTTCGCCGCCAGGCTCGGGATCGGCGTCCGCATCCTGCCGATGAGCGACGATCCCGTGCGCACCCGCGTGCTGAGCGACGGCGGCTGGATCGACTTCCAGGACTATTTCGTGCGCCAGCAATGCCGGCCGGTGGTGCGCGCGCTCAGCTTCGACGGTGCGCCGATGTCGCAGCCGGCGCCCGGTGTGATCCAGGCGTTGCGCACCGCCGGCGCCATCGTCATCTGCCCGTCGAACCCGTTCATCAGCATCGAGCCGATCCTCGCCGTGCCGGGAATCCGGGAAGCGATCGAGGCGAGTGGCGCGCCCGTCGTCGCGGTGTCGCCGATCATCGGCGGCAAGGCGGTGAAGGGGCCGACGGCGAAGATGATGGCCGAGTTGGGCATGGACGCGACGGCGCTGGGCGTCGCCCTGCGCTACGGCGATCTGCTGAACGGCTATGTCGTCGAGCATGAGGACGCCGCCGACGTCGCCGGCTTCGGCGCGCGCGTCACGGCGGCGAAGACGCTGATGCAGAGCCTCGAGGATCGCGAGGCGTTGGCGCGTGTCGTGCTCGAGGCCGCTGATTCGCTGCGCCGATGAGCGACATCTGGGCCGTCATTCCGGTCAAGGAGTTCGAGGGCGCCAAACATCGGCTGTCGCCGCTGTTCAGCCCCGCGCAGCGCCGCCTGCTGGCCGAGACCATGCTCAGCGACGTGCTCGACGCGGTGGCGGGTGCGAAGCGTCTGGCCGGCATCATGCTGATCACGCTGGAGCCGATCGCGCGGGAGATGGCGGAGCGCATCGGCGCGCGGATCGAGACCGAGGGCGCACGCGACGGCCATACCGGTTCCGTCACGGCGGGCCTGCGCATCCTGGCCGGCGAGGGCAAAGGCGGCTTCATCACCATGCCAGGCGACATCCCCGCCGTGCGCGCCGCTGAGGTCGACGCGGTCCTGGCGGCCCACAGGCCGGCGCCGTCCTTCACCATCTCGCCGGCGCATGACGACCTCGGCTCCAACGCGGTGATCTGCTCGCCACCCGACTCGGTGCCGCTGCGCTTCGGCGAGAACTCGTACTTTCCCCATCTCGACGCGGCGCGCGCGCAGGGCATCGAGCCCACCATCCTGCGTCAGCCCGGCATCGCCATGGATATCGACCACCCGGTCGACCTCGAGATGTTCCTGCGCCTGCCGCAATCCCAGGGGACGCGGACAAGGGCTCTGCTGGGACGGTTCGGCATCAGCTAGGCGGGTTTCGGACGGGCGGGGTGCGACCGACCGACGCACTGACGTCAGCTTCTTGACGTTCTTCAAGAATTACCTTATTCGAGAATTATAGCTCATTGATTTGACGTTAATTTGACGCTTCAGATCGGTCGATTAACGGTCGCTCGCGGCGACCGACCTGCTGCCGATCAGCTGTTACAGGTGTTGGTACTCCGCCCATGGCAACGTTCACTTACGGCACATCGGGTGCGCCGACGTCGAGCTACTCGCTCACCGTCACCCGTTACGACGAGTCGGGTAACGCGACGGCCGACTCGGTCGCCGGTCGGACCTGGACCAGCCTGAGCGCCCGCATCGGTAACGGCAACAGCGGCACCGCGGACTCCCTGGTGATGACCGGCGGCGACGATCTGTTGGCCTGGGATGACTACACCACCAGCACGCCCGGTGGCGCGCTCAATGGTGGCGGCGAATACTACGCGTTCCAGAACAGCAGCCGCACCCGTGCGGTCGAGACGATCGCGGCTGGCGCGGGCAACGACCTTGTCAACCTGACCTACGAACGGACCGGTGAGGTCTACTGGCAGTGGGATCTCGCCGCCGGCGGCGCCAATGCCAGCATGTGGGTCGACGGCGGCACGGGCGACGACATCATCTGGGGCCACAATCCCGGCGAGTTCCTCTACGGCGGCGCCGACAACGACTGGATCGGCGGCGGCGCGGGCAACGACAGCCTGTTCGGCGGCACCGGCAACGACTCGGTGGTCGGCGGCCTGGGCAACGACCGCCTGCAGGGCGACGACGGCAACGACATCCTGATCGACCTGTCGGGCAACAACGCGCTCTACGGTGGCATCGGCAATGACTCGGCCTATGGCGGTATCGGCAACGACACGATCCTGGGCGACGACGGCGACGATCTGATCAGCGACGCCGGCGGTACCAACCAGCTCGAGGGCGGTATCGGCAACGATTTCATCTACGGCGGCAGCGGCGCCGACAGCGCCTTTGGCGGCGACAACAACGACGCGATCGCGGGCTTCGACGGCAACGACACCGTCGACGGTGGCCTCGGCGAGGACGCGATGTGGGGCGTCAACGGTGCCGACACGATCTACGGCGGCGGCGACACCGACTACCTCTACGGTGGCGCCGGCGATGGCGACACGATGTACGGCGGCGGCGGCGACGACTTCTTCTATTTCGCGCGCGGCGACGGCGCTGGCGACCGCATCTTCGACTCCAGCGGCACCAACACGATCGTCGCCTTCGGTGGATTCGCCGACGCGAGCACCGGTCAGTGGTGGATCCCGGGTAGCGGCGTGTCGGACAACAACGGCGCGACGATCGGCGATGCCTTGGGCGGCAGCGGCTCGGGCGTGTCGATCAGCTACGCCGCCGGCAATGTCTTCACGCTGAGCATCCTCGGCATCGGCGCGGCCTCGATCATCGGCGAAGCCGACGAGGTCCAGCGCATCGTCCTCTGGAACTCCGACAACACCCTGCCCAACCAGACCCAGGAAGTCTTCGCCTGGAACGGCAGCCAGTTCGCGTTCATCGGGTTCGAAGGATAACCGCCGTCATCCTGAGCGCAGCGAAGGATCTCGCGGTAGCGCGCTCAGGTGGACGCGTGGTGCGGATTGCACCACCGCAGGGTCCTTCGCTGCGCTCAGGACGACGGAGACCTAGCGCGCCGCGGCGCGCTGCTTCTTGCGCGGCGGGGTTTGAACGACCGGGGCGAGCTCGCCGGCGTTGAAGGACGCCGCATGGCGCTCGTCGGCGACACTGCCGTAAGTAGTGCCGCGCTGCTGCGGCGTGCGGCCGATCGAGCGGATCAGCTTTTCCATCTCGTGCGGCGGGAATTCCTGGCCGTGCTGCGTGCCGGCGGCGCGCGAGATGCTCTCGTTCATCAAGGTGCCGCCGAGATCGTTGGCGCCGGACTGCAGGCAGATCGCCGCGCCCGCCGGTCCCATCTTCACCCACGATGTCTGGATGTTGGGGATCAGCGGATGCAGGCTGAGCCGCGCGATGGCGTGCATGATCACCGCCTCGCGGAAGGTCGGTCCCTTGCGCGCGAGACCCAACCGATACATCGGCGCTTCCATGTGCACGAAGGGCAGGGGCACGAACTCGGTGAAGCCGCCGGTCTCGGCCTGCAGGTCGCGCAGCGCCAGCAGGTGCTTGGCCCAGGAGCGCGACGACTCGACATGGCCGTACATGATGGTCGAGGTCGTGCGCAGCCCGACGCCATGCGCCGCGCGCTGCACGTCGAGCCATTGCTGGGTGTTGATCTTGTCCGGGCAGATGATGCGGCGGACCTCGTCGTCGAGGATCTCGGCGGCGGTGCCGGGCAGCGTCCCTAAGCCGGCTTGCTTCAGCTCGGCGAGGAAGTCGGGAATCGACTTGTTCGAGGTGGCGGCGCCCTGCGTCACTTCCAGCGCGGAGAAGGCGTGGATGTGCATGTCGGGGACCACCGCCTTGATGGCGCGGCAGATCGCGACGTAGGTCTCGCCGGTGTAGTCGGGATGGATGCCACCCTGCATGCAAACCTCGGTGGCGCCGCGATCCCAGGCTTCGACGGCGCGGCGCTGCACTTCCTCGAGGTCCAGGTCGTAGGGTGAGCCGCGCAGATCCTCGTGCGTGCGCCCCTTCGAGAAGGCGCAGAACTTGCAGCGGAAATAGCAGATGTTGGTGTAGTTGATGTTGCGGTTGACGACGTAGCGGATCACGTCACCACTCACCGAGCGGCGCAGCGCGTCGGCCGCCTGGTTGACATAGCGGTAGTCGATGTCGCGCGAGGCGAACAGGCGCATGATCTGCGTCTCATCGAGACGCTCGCCCGCTGTCGCCCGCTCGACGATGCGCTCGACCTCCGGATCGACCGCGCGCGACAGCGCCAGCGGCGTCGGCGGCGGCTCGGTGTTGCCCGGCGCCCAGTCGTCGTCGCGCGCGAAGCCCTCGGCGTCGCTCATCCTGCGCACGCGCGTGGCGATCTCCGGCGCCAACCACGTGTCGGCGTCGCGCACATAGGAGGGATAGACCGGCAGGCGGTTGACCAGCAGCTTGCCGACCTCGGCGCTGCGCCGCGACAGCTCGGCGATCGCCGGCCACGGCGCTTCGGGATTCACGTGGTCGGGCGTCACGGGCGACACGCCGCCCCAGTCGTTCAGGCCGGCGCCGACCAGCTTCTGGTAGACGCCGGGCGACAGATTCGGCGGCGCCTGCAGGTTCATGTCCGGCCCGAGGATCAGCCGTGCGACGGCGATGGTCCACAGCAGCTCGGGCAGATCGGGCTCTTCTGAGTCGGCGAGCTTGGTGTCGGGCTTGGCGCGGAAGTTCTGGATGATGACTTCCTGGATGTGCCCGTACCTGGCGTGCAGATCGCGAATCGCCTCCAGCGACTCGATGCGTTCCTGCCGCGTCTCGCCGATGCCGATCAGGATGCCCGTGGTGAACGGCACCCTGAGCTCGCCGGCCAGCCGGATGGTCTCCAGCCGTACCGCGGGATGCTTGTCGGGCGAGCCGAAATGCGGACCGCCGCGCTCGCTCAGCCGCTCGCTGGTGGTCTCCAGCATGATGCCCTGGCTGGCGGTGACCTTGCGCAGCGCCGCGATCTCGTCGCGGGTCATCACGCCGGGGTTGGAATGCGGCAGCAGGCTGGTCTCCTTGAGCACCAACGCGCACATCGCGGTTAGATATTCGATGGTCGTGGCGTAGCCGAGTTCCCGCAGCGCGTCTTCCGCTGCGCGATAGCGCAGCTCCGGCTTGTCGCCCAGGGTGAACAGCGCCTCGGTGCAGCCGGCGGCCTGGCCGGCGCGGGCGATCGCCAGGACTTCGTCGGGCGACAAATACGCCGGCTTGGTCGCATGCGGCCGCTCGGCGAAGGTGCAGTAGTGGCAGACATCGCGGCAGAGCTTGGTCAGCGGGATGAAGACCTTGCGCGAGTACGTGATCAGCCGGCCATGCGCGGCGTCGCGCATGTGCGCGGCCTCCGCCATCAGCTCGTCCAGCGGTCTGTCGAAACGCGACGCCATCTCAGCTCCGCAACTTATCCTTGGCCGTATCGTGTAGTATCGCCGCCGACGACGCAATGTTGGGAAGGGCGCACGCCATGCAGATCGGCTTCAACGCACCGACGGCCGGGGCCCTGTATGGGGTCGAAAACCTTACGCGCATTGTGGTCGGAGGCGAGGCGCTCGGGTACGACTACGCGACCTTCAGCGACCATGTGGTGATCCCCACCGACATCCACGCCAAGTACCCCTACAGCTCCAGCGGCGAGTTCCCGTCGGGCTCGCGTGGCGGCCGCCACGAGCAGCTCACCGAGATGGCCTTCGTCGCCGGCATGACGAAGAAGCTGCGGCTGGTGTCCTCGGTGATGGTCGTGCCGCACCGCCCGGCGATGCTGACGGCCAAGATCCTGTCGAGCATCGACGTGCTCAGCGGCGGCAGGCTGGTCGTTGGCATCGGCGCCGGCTGGATGAAGGAAGAGTTCGAGGCGCTGCAGCTGCCCGACTTCGCGGCGCGCGGCAAGGTGACCGATGAATACATCGCCGCCTTCAAGGAGCTGTGGACCAACGAGGCGCCGAAGTTCGCCGGCGAGTATGTGAAGTTCGGCGACGTGCTGTTCGAGCCCAAGCCGGTGCAAAAGCCGCATCCGCCGATCTGGGTCGGCGGCGAGAGCGGCCCGGCGCTGCGCCGCACGGCCAGGCTCGGCGACGCCTGGTACCCGATCGGCACCAACCCCGAGAACCCGCTCGATAGCCTCAAGCGGTTCAAGACCCAGGTCGCGCGCCTGCGCAAGATGACGGCGGAGGCGGGCCGTAACCCCGATGCGGTGGGCCTGACGTTGCGCGTCACCGGCCATGGCGAGGGCGTGCCGGCGCTGGCCGGCGACGGCGAGCGCCGCCTGTTCTCGGGCAAGCCGGCCGATATCGCGGCGGATATCCGCGCGCTGCGTGACATCGGTGTCAGCTGCCTCGACTTCGGCTTCCCAGGCGACACCGCCGACGCGATGCTGGGTCACATGCGGAAGCTGCGCAGCGAGGTGCTGGCGCTGGTCTAGGCTATCGTCAGCGGCTGATCCATTAATAGGTCGCGAGACCCCCTGATGATCCGTTTATGGATCAAACAGGTCCGTAGCGAGCGATCCTTCGATATCACAAGGATCTCTCGCTCCGTTTCGATAAGACAGATGGAGTCTCGGGTTCAGAAGCTGCGCTAGCTGTCCAGCTTCCTGATTATCGCCGACCACTTGTCCATTTCAGGCAGCACCGCGTCCAGCTTCGCCGACTCGAAGGTGATGATGACGCGCGACACGCCGCCGTCGCGGTCGCGCTTCAGCAGATCGGCGTCGGGCTTGGCGCCCCAGATCGTCACCGGCACGGAGGCGAGGTCGCGGTTGGCCTCGGCGGCCATCTGCCGGAAGTTGGGCATCAGGTCGAAGACATCGTCGTACTGCTTGCGTGCGCGATGGGGAAGCCAGCCGTCGCCGTAGCGCAGGGCGCGGCGGGCGGAGAAAGGGAAGGCGCCGCCGACCAGGATCGGCGGGTGCGGCTTCTGCACCGGCTTGGGCCAGGCCATCATCGGATCGAAGTTCACCAACTCGCCGTGATACTCGGCCTTGGACTTGGTCCAGATCACCTTCATCGCCTCGATGCGCTCGCGCGCCAGCTTGTGGCGCTGCTCGAACACCGTGCCGTGGTTCTCCATCTCGTCCTGGTTCCAGCCATTGCCGACGCCGAACAGGAAACGGCCGTTGGAGATGTGATCGATCGAGGCCACCAGCTTGGCGGTCTGGATCGGATCGCGCTGCGCCACCAGGCAGACGCCGGTGCCGACCAGCAGCTTGGTGGTCGCCGCCGCCGCGGCGGTCAGCGCCACGAACGGGTCCATCGCGTCGTAGTACTTCTTCGGCACCTCGCCGCCGCTGGGGAAGGGCGACTTGCGCGACAGGGGGATATGCGAGTGCTCCGGCGCCCACAGCGAATCGAAACCGCGCTCCTCGAGCGCGCGGCCCATCTCGGCCGGCGTCATCGAGTAGTCGGTGAAGAAGACCGCACCGCCGATTTTCATGACTCGTTTCCCCCTATTGTCTCCGCTGCCGGCCGCGAGCCTAACTACCTTCCCCCGGAGGGGGAAGGTGCCCGAAGGGCGGATGGGGGATGTCGAAGACGGACACCGCGTTTGTTGAAACATCCCCCATCCGTCGCGCTTCGCGCGCCACCTTCCCCCTCCGGGGGAAGGTAGATGCAGTTCCATATGCGATCGCCCTGCCCTCCGGGGGAAGGGAAGATCAGCGCTTTGGCCAGCGCGACGCGACCTGGGGCAGCACTTTCTCGATAAGCTGCTTGGTCTGGTCGAGCACTGTCGTCTCGTCGGCGCCCAGCGGGCGCAGGATGAACTTGGCGACGCCGTTGTCGACGAATTCGGCGAGATGGTTCATCACCGTGTCGGCGTCGCCCACCGCGAAGGCTTGGCGTGCGTCGCGACCGGTGCGCTTGGTGTAGGCGTCCATGGCGCGCGCCACGATCGGACTGTCGGCGCTGCCGAAATGGAAGGCGAAGCCGGCGCCGTAGTGGTCCTCGTCGATGCTGCGGCCGGCTTCGGCGGTCGCGGCCTTGATCGCCGCGACGATGCGGCCGGCTTCCTTCGGCGAGTCGCCGCCGGCCTGCCAGCCGGTGCCGTACTTCGCGGTGCGCCGGATCGCGGCGTCGGTCGAGCCGCCGATCCACATCGGGAGGTCGGGCTGCACGGGCTTGGGCGCGATCACCGCGCCCGTGAGCTTGTAGAAAGTGCCGTTGAAGTCGACCGCGTCCTCACGCCATAGCCGCGCGATGATCTCCAGGCATTCGTCCGTCTTCTTGCCGCGTGTCTTGGTGTCGGCGTTCAGCATCTTCCACTCCGGCCCGAGTGGCGAGCCGATGCCGAAGGCCGGCAGCAGGCGACCTTCCGACAGCACGTCGATGGTGGCGCATTGCTTGGCCAGCAGAACCGGGTCGCGGAAGGCCAGCGACACCACGTTCATGCCGAAGCGCACGCGCCGCGTGCGGCCCGCCAGCGCGGCCATCGTCGTCATCGATTCGAGGAAGGGCGCCTTGCCGACCAGGCGATCGGTCTGCCAGATCGAATCGACGCCACCCGCTTCGCACATGTCGACCCAGCGCCAGTAGCCGGCGCCTGACGTGAAGGGAAACTCGGCAAGGCCGAGGCCGACCGCGACGCTCATGTCACTGCCGCTTTCAATCGAGGCGCGACGTCGCGCACGAATTTCTCGAGATGACCGTTCATCTGGTCCGGCCGCATGCCCGGCGGCACCGCCCAGGTCACGAGGTCGGTGATGCCGTACTCCCGGATGAAGGCCGTGAGTTCCTTCACGCAGTGATCGACGTCGCCCACCACCCAGGTCTGCGGGATCGGTGGGTCGGTCGCGGTTTGCTGGACGCCGCCATAGGCGCCCTCGCTGTTGAAGCTGCGATAGACCTGGCCGCGATAGCGCTCGGCCGCGCGCACCGCGGGCCAGTCGCGCTCGCGGTCGTCGGTGACGAGGCAGGAGCGGATGATGCCGACGCGATACGTATCGGGGTTCCGACCCGACTCGCGCATCGTCGCGCGCCACGGGTCGAGCACCGCCGAACGCGGCCCCTGCGGCAGGAAGTGGCTGTCGTAGCGCGCCGCGCGCTGCGCGCCCGGCCCCGACATGGCCGCGATCCACAGCGGCGGGCCGCCCTTCTGCACATAGCCGGGACGGATCACCACATCCTCGAAGGTGTAGCGCTTGCCGTGATAGCTGAAGCGCTCACCGGCGAAGCACAGCCGCAGCACCTCGATGCCTTCATCGGTGAGAGACACGCGGCGCGACACCGGCAGGCCGAAGCCCTTGAACTCGTGCGGCGCGTAGCCCATGCCGACGCCGATCTCGACGCGCCCGTTGCTGAGGTTGTCGAGCACCGCGAGGTCCTCGGCCAGCCGCACCGGATGATTGAACGGCAGCAGGCAGACATCGCTCGACAGCTTCACCCGCTTGGTGCGCGCGGCGATCGCGCCGGCGATGGGAATCCAGGAAGGCAGGTAGCCGTCGTCGAGGAAGTGATGCTCGGTGAACCACACGAGATCGAGCCCCAGCCCATCGAGCATGACGATCTGGTCCATGATCGCGGCGTAGAGGCTCGGGTTGTCGAGACCCGAGTCCGGCGTGTTGCGGAAATCATAGACCGTGCCGATACGCAGCGGCGGACGCATGGGCTTCTCCCACTATTCGACCTTCGCCGCCGGCGGGCGAGGGCAAGGAGAGCTTACGGGGCGAATGCCGTGCTCTTCTAGCCCTTACGCTTCTTGGATGTGTTGAGTTCAACCGCAGCGCGGATTAGCGCCTTCAGGGACTTGTCGTTGATCTTGTCACCTTCGCGGATGTCGATCGCGCGCCTGACGTTACCCTCGAGGCTGGCATTGAAGAGGCGGGCGGGGTCCGCCAGCGCGGCGCCCTTGGCGAAGGTCAGCTTCACCACGGCCTTGTACGTCTCGCCGGTACAGATGATGCCGGCGTGTGACCACACCGGCACGCCGCGCCACTTCCACTCCTCGACCACGTCAGGATCGGCCTGCTTGATGAGAGCGCGAACGCGCGCAAGCGTCTCGCCGCGCCAATCGCCGAGCTCCTTGATCCGGGCGTCGATCAGATTCGAAGGAGAGTCGCCGCTCTTACTCATGTCTGTCTTCCCTCGCTCAGGCCAGCCAGCCGGGAATCTTACTCGCCTGCTTCACCCATTTCGTGAACTGCGCTTCGTCGAGCGTGTCGTGCTCGCGGATGTCAAGGTAGCGCACGTCCTTGATCTTGGACTCGCTCGGCGGTGGCGGACTGAGCGACGCGCCTTTGAAGAAGCCGACCTTCACATACTTCGCGAAGCAGTGATAGCTGAGGAACCAGCCCTTGCCCTTCACGCCATAGAAGGGCGAGTTCCACTTCACCGCCTTGCGCACGTCGGGCAGCGCGCGCGTAATGAGCGTATCGAGCCGGCGCGCGAGGTCCTGCTTCCAGCCGGGGATCGCCTTGATGTAGGCCTGCACCGGCGCGTCGCCGTCGCCCTTGGCGATCTGCGGGTTGTCGCCGGCAAGCAGGCGCGGCTTCGTGGTCGCTCGCTTGACGGCGACCTTCTTCGCGGCCTTCGTTGATTTCTTCGCTTTCGCGCGGGCCATCGCATGCGCTCCGCTGATACGCTTTACGAATTCAACCGCGCCGCCTGCGCCATGACCTCGATCGCCTCGGGTTGGCGCGAGCGGACGCTGAGCGTGTCGAGGCCGCAATCCTGCCAGCGGCGATAGCGCTCCTTGATGCGCGCGGCCGGGCCGACCAGCGATTTGGCGTCGACCCATTCGTCGGGCACCGTGGCGATCGCCTCGTCCTTGTGGCCGGCGAGGTAGAGTTCCTGGATGCGCTTGGCGGCGTCGCCGAAGCCGTTGCGCACCATTAGGTCGTTGTGGAAGTTCTTGTCCTTGTGGCCCATGCCGCCGACATAGAGCGCGACCTCGGGCTTGAGCTTCTGCAGCGCCGCCTTCACATCGTCCTGGACCTGCACATGCACGGAGGTCTGGATCACAAAGTCCTTCATGCTCTTGCCGTTGCCGGCGCGGCGGAAGCCTTCCTCGAGCCAGGGCTGGTAGTCCTTAAGGAAGCCAGGCACGAGGCCGGTGGGCAGCCAGCCATCGGCGATCTCGCCGGTGAGCTTCACCGTCGCCTCGTTGACCGTGGCGAGATAGATCGGGATGTCGGGGTTCATGTGCAGGATGGACTTCAGCGGCTTGCCGATGCCCATCGCGCCTTCGCCCTTGAAGGGCAGGGGATACTCACGCCCGTCATGCGACACCGGCCCCTCGCGCTTGAAGATCTTGCGCATGATCGCGACGTAGTCCTTGAGCTGGTAGTAGGGCTTGCCCCAGGGGCGGCCGTACCAGCCCTCGACGATCTGTGGCCCCGATACGCCCAGCCCGGCGATGAAACGCCCGCCGCCGGCCAGCGCGTCGACGGTGGCCGCCGACATCGCGGCGTTGGCCGGCGAGCGCGCGGCCAGCTGCATGATGCCGGTGCCGAGCTTGATCTTCTTGGTCAGCCCCGCGAGATAGGCCAGCGGCGTCACGGCGTCGGAGCCGTAGGCCTCTGCGCTCCACACCGAATCGTAGCCGAGCTCCTCCGCGCGCTGCACCAGCTTCACAGGGATATCGAGATGGGCGCCGGAGTAGCCGATCGATAGGCCGAGCTTCATGGACCGTTTCCTCTTTCTTTCCTTCTCCCCGCGCATGCGGGGAGAAGGTGCCGAGCGTCAGCGAGGCGGATGAGGGGCTTCTCGCGCAACGACGACCATTGATGCTGTTGAGACTCTGCGAAGCCCCTCATCCGCCCTTCGGGCACCTTCTCCCCGCCTTCGCGGGGAGAAGGAAAAAAGTCATTCCGTGCTGGCGTCGGCCAGCTCGGGGATCCAGCTCTTCTTCTCGCCGGCGTAGAGCGCGCCGGGATTGCCGTGCACGGTGGTGCGCCACATCACGCGGTTCTGCGCCTCGGCGTCGAACCAGGTCGCGGCGTGCACCAGGCAGCGATTGTCCCAGACGATCAGGTCGCCCTGGTCCCATTCATGGACGTAGATGAACTCCGGCCGCGTGTAATGCGCCATCAGTTCGTCGAGTAACGCCGCGCCGTCGCCATGCGGGCCGGGCTGCATGCCCACGAACGGGCCCTCGATCCAGTCCATCTGGCCGGACTCGCAGAGATAGAGCGCCGGCTTGCCGGTGACCGGATGGATACGCACGACCGGCTGGCGCTGCGAGCGCTCGTGGGCGGCGAATTCGCGCGGCTTGGTGCCCGCGAGCACCGCCTCGCGCGAGCGGCCCGACCCGGGCTGCGCATGCAGGCCCTCGAGCTGGCCGACTCTGCGCTTCATGTCGGGTGACAGCGCCTCATAGGCCAGCGTGCCATTGGCGAAGATGGTCTGCCCCTGATCGCGGCTCACCGGCGCCACGGCGAAGAACAGCGAGATGTCCGGCGGCGGGCGGCGATAGCTCTGGTCGGTGTGCCAGCCCTTGCGCTGCGGATACTGCACCGGGAGCTTGCCCTCGGCGGTCAGCGGCGGCTCGGGCCGCTTGGGCGGCATGCGGCTCACCGGGGCCACGTTGGAGACGATGAAGATCTCCGGCACCTGCTCATGCACCTGATGGCGCGGCGTGAGCGTACGGCGATAGTCCTCGACCTCCGGCCCGAACAGCCGGCTCAGCCGCACCAGCAGCGCGGGATCCTGCGCGATGCCGTGCAGGCCCTTCAGCAGCAGCACGCCGCCGCTCTCGCTGAGCGCCTTGGGCAGGGCGGCCGGCTCGGCCTCGGCCGCCTTCACGACGCTGGCCGCGTCGCCCGATGTGCGCGCCCAGCCGCCGAACCGCGCGCCGGGCAGGGGAGTCTCGAGGGTGAAGAAGCCGCTCATGGCGACATCCTGCCCCTATTTCGCCGGAGGCTCCAGCGCGATGGCCATCAGCTTCTCGTCGTAATAGCGGCCATTCTGCTTAAGCGCGTGGACCTCGTGGCCGTACTCGACGAAGCCGCAGGCGCGGTAGAGCCGCTGCGCCGTCTCGTTGTCGCTGACGACGCTCAGCTGCACGAGCTCGACGCGCCCGTGCGCGTGGGCCAGAACCGCCTCGACGAGCATCTTGCCGACGCCCGCGCCGCGCGCGGCTGACCGCACATACATGCCCCACAGGAAGCCCTTGTGCTCGCGCTTGGGGCCGACCTGCGTGCGATAGCCGGCCATGCCCAGCAGATCGGCGCCGCGGAAGGCGCCGAAGACGTCGGACCGGCCCAGCAGATCGGCGAACTGCTCGACCGTGTAGGTGCGCTCCAGCTCGTAGGTGCTGCCGAAGGCCTCCGGCGCGGCCTGCAGCGCTTCCAAACGAATCTCCTGGTACAGTCGCGCGTCGGCTGGCGTCAGCGGGCGGATCTCGGTGACGGGATCAAGCGTCATGGCGCGATTCGATAGCAGCGTGGCCGCGAAGCCGCCAGCGGATGAAGTGTCCGCCCAAGTTTGGGTTAGAGGCCGGGCAACCCAAGCTCAAAGTCCCTCGATACCATGCCGGCACGAGACTCCTCGTCTCGCAGTGGCGTCCAGTCCTGCTTCAGGCGGGCGACCGGAGCCTCGACATGGACCTCGATGGCGTCGCCGAGCTCGCCGACGCCCAGCAGGCTGAGCGCCCGCACCTCGACGAACTGGAACAGGATCGGTGGGTGCTCATAGCACAGGCGCGTCCTCTCCTTCGCGCGGCCGATGGCGAGCGCGCGGTTGAACGCCGCATCGAAGTCGGCCGCGCGTACCAAGTGCAGGTAGTCGACAAGACCACCGCAACCCTGTCCGTCGATCATGAAGGCCATGCGCAGTTGCACGCTGAACCAGGGGAGTGCCTCCGCCTCATGAAGCCCTTCTTGTGTGGGCACTAAGTGTTGGCGAAGTGGAGCCGATAGTTCTGGATGGAATGCCGCTCCTGGCGGAAAGCGGCCGCGGTCCGAGTCGCCGAGCGCAACCCAGGCGCGATGGACCTCCATGCCGTTTGGATCGTCGCCATCGGCCGCGGCCCGGATGCCATCAGTTTCCGGGAACTCCACACGAAGGTCCGCAGCCCGCTCGCTTCCGGTCAGGCGCGCGCGCACGTGCGCTTGTTCCCTGAGCCAACCATAATCCGATCTGAACAGGAAGACATGGTCGGCGATGGCTTCGCTGCGGTTAGTATCGCCCGCGCGTGTCACCCGTGCCCTCACGCTGTGCCAGCCGGCGGCGGTCCTGTCGATGAATAGCCGATGTTCCCGGTCAGTAAGGTATTGGTGGTATCCGACGAACGCATGAAGAGCGGACATATAGTCGTGAGCATCCTTGAGAATCGTCTCGAAACGGCTGATGTCGTCTTCGATCACGACAGCGGGAGCATCCTTATTGGGGTACCACAGCAAGCGCCCAACGCCGCCGCAGTCGAGCAGGTAGATTTTGGCGTCTGAATTGGCGTCACCAAAATTCAACCATAGGCGCCGATGATCATCCCAAAGCTTGTTCCACTGTTCGTGATCGGCTTGCCCCGGCGAGTCCTCACTCCACAGGTTCTCGTCCCACCATCGTAGAAACGCCTCGGGAGAAAGCGCGCAAAACTCTGCACCTCCACGGTGGCCGGGTATTTGGGTCTTGGCATCACGCATATCCTTCAGGGTGTGGGTCAGGTACTCATAAGCAAGATTGCCGATCCACTTGTCGTTGACCCAGTAGAGGAAGAACCCGACGACCATGTGCGGCCCACTAACGGTCGGGTCGTGCATGACCTCGACCGCGAAGCGGGATTTGTCGCCGAAGATCTTGCGGAGAATCATCCGATCTGACGCCCTGGACTTCGAGTGCTCGCCGCGCCGGCGTCGATAGCCACAGCCGCGTAGGCGAGTCGCGTCGTGCTTGGCATTGCGGTATCTCTGCCATCGCACGCCGCTTCTACAGTGAGAGATGCTATCGCTCTATACATCGACGGTTGCATAACGTCGCCTGTCCTTTGTCGCGCCATGAGCCATCGAGCTATCATAGCGCGGGCGTCGGCCGCCGGTGACTGTCAGGGGCCGGGCTTGAGCATTGGATCAAGTTTCTTGAGGGTGACTTTCCCCGCGGTCTTCATGCGCTGTTGAATCTCGGGTTTGGTGAGGTATCCCTGGAAATGCACCTCTCCAGAATTATTGGATTGATACTTATAGTACACGCCATGCTCGTTCCGACCTATCCAGGTCTTCTTGTCGAGCCTTAGAGAGTTCTTCTCGTAAACCTCCTTGGCGTCCGGCGGTATCGGCGTCTTGCGCTCATTTGCTTGGCCTTTGTACTCTTTGGGTACAACATTACCCTTCGGATGGCCCGTATCCTCGTCGGTGTAGACAAGCTTTCCTTTTTGGAATTCGTCGAACTGCTCGTCTGTATACCTGCTGCCATCTGGGTGATGCTGCCAGTCCTCGTACTCATGGATCGCTGGGATCTCGATGTCAGGTATCGGCGTCGTCAGGATACTGGTCCCGGGCTGCACATCGGTCGATGGCCCGGGAAGGATCTCCGGTTTGCGCACACCCGGATTGGGCGACACTTCGGTGATCACCCCCTGATCCTCGTCGATCGGCCGCCCAGGGAGAACGGCGGGCGGCATCACCGGCGGAACGAGGGGCGGGTTTTGCCAGATTTTGTCCAGGTCGGCCGGTTGCGCGTTGCGTGGGAGAGGTTGCAAGCCTATCCCGGTGGTGCCGATAACCTTGCCGTTTTCGTCGAACTCCACCCAAAAGCCTTTGCCATGCGGGTTGCGCACGTAGTACCGCCCGCTCCGCGAGTCACGGTAGACGGTTTGGCTATTGGGATTGATGCGGTGTGGATACTGGCCGGCCGGCACTCGCGTCAGCTCCAGGGCTGCGGCGTAAGCATCGCTATCGTCCAGGACGCCTTTTGACAGAGCCTCTCTGATCGCCTGGTCCAGCCTCAAGATGATCGTCAGTTCCATAAGCCGCCGCGCCGCTTCCGCGTTCGGCGAATAGGTCGTGGTATCTTGGATCTGGTGGATTCCCGGCTGCGGGCGCGGGGCCGCGTCTGCTGGAGTCGGTACGTGCTTCAAGGGCACGACGTGTCGCCCGAACATGCTGGCGATGTCGGCATCGTCTGGGCTCTTGCCGTGGATTCTGCGCCAGGCGTCGATCTCCTCGACTAGCTCGGCGCGGTCCTTGGCAGCGTTATCATCCGGTGTGTTCGCCGGCAGCAGTTTCGTGGCGAGTTGCAGGCCGCGCTTGATGGCGTAGAGCTCGTCCTCGGTCGCGGGGTCGTTGCGGCGGACACCGGCCTGCCAGTCGCGGAAGCGTTGCCATTGCGCCAGTGGCAGATGCGCGACGACGGGGATGAGATCGCGGCGCACGAAAGTGTATGGCGCCCGTGTCATCTCTGTCGCCAACTCGTCGACCAGATGAGGGTTCTGCGCCGGCTCGGTGCCAGCGGCGTTGTGGTGGAGGCGCGTCTCGATTGCCTGCCTGCGTTCAGTGTCGAGCGTCACCCATTCCCGCACCGGGATCTGCGAGGGGTCAGTCAGGCCGTCTTTCAACACGCGTGACAGCACCGGTTCGGCCAGCGCGCGGGCGCGGGCTTCGTCGGCAGCGGCGGCACTGGTGAGGTGGCGGATCGTGGCGGTGCGGACAGCGTGATCGGCAATCGCTTCGGCCTGGCGCAGTCGCCATTGCGGCGTCGGTTGCTCGCCGTCTGGCGGTGAGGCGTTCAGGATCTCCGTGCTCGCCACCTCGATACGCCGACGGGTCTGCGCTTCGGTCAGCAGCGCGTCCAGCACGGCCCGATCGGCCGCTTCTATGTGCTGGTCGTAGCGCGTACGTACGGCCTGGGCGCGATCGGGATCGCGCTCCACCGCGCCCTCGATCGCCGCTGCCAAGATGCGGCTGGTGTGTTGCCGCAGCGCCGCCTCAGTCAGCGGTGCGTCCCAGCCTTTGCGCTCGGCCTTCTCGCGCACTTCGGCCCGTGTGGTGCCCAGGGCGCGGCGCAGCAGCACGTCGTCGCTCCAGTGTAGCCGGGCGTCGACCTGCATCTGCGCGATGCGGCGTTCGCCCGCCTCGTCGTACCAGCGCTGCCGTTCGGCGGCGGTGTGGCGCTCGACCTGGGTGGTGAAGTCCGCCAGCTGGCGCTCGTTGAGGCCTTGCAACATCTGTCGTTGATCGTCGTCGGCGGTCTCCGCCAGCTCGCGGTCCTGCGCCCTGCTAAAGGCCTCGAGAACCGCGGGCGCGTGGGTCAGCGCCGCCTGGCCCTGCGTGTTGAGGTAGCCTTTCTGTGGGTCGAAGAGCAGCATCTGCTCGGCCTCGCCCAGCCGCACGTCGGCGGCCTTCACCACGGCTTCGTTGTCTCCGGCGGGGTGCTCGGCCACCGCTCCGGCGACGCCGGCTGCGCCTTCGGCGACCTGCCTTCCGAGCGATCCCAGGACCGACCCGCCGAACTGGGCGACGCTGGGGTCGACCTTGATATAGCCGCCGCCGGGCACCGCCTGGGTGCTGATACCCAGCGGCTTGTAGGGCGGTATCCAGATTCTGCCGGCCATCCGAGTCCCGTTACGAAGGGCAGGACGCGGCGCCGTGGATCGGTCGCCTGTGTTGCGTCGTGTCGTCGCCGGGAATTTTACCAAGCGAGCGCGGAGGATCGATTTCCGCTGCCACGGGCGTGCAATGCGGCGGTCCCAGCCTGCGGAGAGAGGCAGGCGGAAATCCTACGCGTGGCCCTTTTGGCGCTATTTCCGTACCATCACGACCTGCGATCCCCCCGAAGGGCGCATGCCGGCGCGGCGCAGCCCATGCTCCACTGCTGAATCGGAAGGCGGGTGAACTGCCACCGGGTTGGCGACAAGGTCGATATCGACGAGTCCGCCAGGGGCTGGGACTGCGAGATGATCGAATACCCCTGCTTGTTCGAGCATCGCGGCCGGTCGTACTTGCTCTATTGCGGTAACGTCTACGGCCGCTCTGGATTCGGTATCGCGGTCGGTGAAGCGGTTCAGGCAACAGCCATCTAGACCTTCAGTCGCTCACCCAACAGTTCAACCATGAGTGCGCGATCCCACTTCTCGACGACGCGATCCGCGAAGATTTGGAGTCCATCAGACTCAATGCCGTCGACGGGAGGGATAAGATCAAGGACGACATATACGGACCAGGCCGCGTAGCCGTCGCCCAGAATGCTCTGTATCCCTCTCAACAAGTCGGGCGTGAGGAACTCGATCCGATAGATGGTGAGCGACTGGTCTGGGTGGCCGCTTTCTTCATCAAAGAGAAAATAGTCGCCACTCCCTTGGCTATCGCTTTTGCCACGGACGCCAAGGTACTCATCCAATCGTTGGTGTAGGGCTTCCCACTCTCGCGGGTCAGGCGCATTCGACGGGCCATCCTCGCGCCACTCGTCCTCGTGACCGGCCCAACCGACAAGGTAAACCCCTAGAGTTCGCCCTAATGGAGACATCACAGAAATTCCACCCGAGTAGTTGTCGCGCCTCTCTGGTAGCGACTTTCGAAGGATCTGAGCCCAACCCCGGCAGAGCGACATGACTGCACCCCTAGAAACATCCTCGTCCAACCATGCCAAGACCAGGCGCATTCCGTCCACATCCTCTGGGATGACATCGACTCTTACTTCGACAATGTCAGCGGCCAGCTCGGACATCTCTCTGGTAATCGCCTCGATATCAAAGATCATGCTAGTCAATCCCTCTGCTGCCATATCGCTGAATATACCGGGACCTACTTGTACCGATCATTCTCATATACTCCCTAATGACTGGATTTTTGCTGTTCAAGACATGCTTGAGTAGCTCGCGCGCTTGAGTCTCAGTCATTTTTCTTGGATCGATGCCTTTTCTCTCGAGCCACCGGTCAATTTCCTTGGCTACGGCGTCGCTGTATCTGCGATGTGCCTGGTCGTTCTGATGGTCCTTCGGCATCAAGGGACCGGAAGTGGCATCACGAAATACTTTAAGCGCATCTTGTGGGAGGCCTAACCGTTTGTAGACCGCCTGCGGAATAAAGTGATGTCCTCCCCGTGCGAACAGAAACTCCAAGCCCGACGGCCAGGGTGGATTGACATTTGGTCCGACAACCCGGTGGTAAGGATCGACTTTGGGTATGTTCGGCACGAACGGCGCACGCATGAGGTGCCGATCGAGCGCGCTGATGATCTCGGTGTCGCTCGGGCTCCTGCCATTGATCCTGCGCCAGGTATGGATTTCCTCGAGCAGCTCGGCACGGTCTTCGGCCGTGTTCGTCGGCAACATCTTCGTGGCGAGTCGCAGGCCGCGCTTGATGGCGTAGAGCTCGTCCTCGGTCGCGGGGTCATTGCGCCGGGTGCCGGCCTGCCAGTCGCGGAAGCGTTGCCATTGCGGCAGTGGCAGATGTGCGATGGCGGGGATGAGGTCGCGACGCGCGAACTCATGCGGCGTCTGCGTCATCTGTGTCGCCAGTTCGTCGACTAGAGCCGGGTTCTTGGCCGGCTCTGTACCGGCGGCGTTGTGGTCGAGGCGCGTCTCGATCGCCTGGCGGTGCTCAGCGTCGAGATTCACCCATTCGCGGATGGGGTTTGTGACGGATCGGTCAGGCCGTCTTTCAGCACCCGCGCCAGCACCTGCTCGGCCAGCGCGCGGGCGCGGGCCTGGGTCTCGGCGTCGGCGCGGAGCACACGTCGGATTGTGGCGGCGCGCACGGCCGGCTCGGTGATCGCCTCGGCTTGGCGCAAGCGCCATTGCGGCGTTGATGCTTCGCCGTCCGGTGGCGTGGCGTTCAGGATCTCCGCGCTCGCCGCTTCGACGCGCCGGCGGGTCTGCGCTTCGGATAGCAGCGCGTCGAGCGCGAGCTGATCGGCCGCTTCGATATGCTTGTCGTAGCGCGTGCGCACGGCCTGGGCGCGATCGGGATCGTGTTCCACCGCGCCTTCGATCGCCGCTACCAAGATGCGGCTGGTGTGCTGGCGCAGCGCGGCCTCGGTCAGTGGCGAGACCCAGCCCTTGCGCTTGGCCTTCTCGCGCACCTCGACCCGTGTGGTGCCCAAGGCGCGGCGCAGCATGGCGTCGTCGCTCCAGTGCAGCCTGGCGTCGGCTTGCATCTGTGCGATGCGGCGTTCGCCCGCCTCATCGTACCAGCGCTGCCGCTCGGTGTCGGCGTGGCGCTCGACCTGGGTCGTGAAGCTCGCCAGCCGGCGCTCATTGAGGCCTTGCAGCATGCCGCGTTGATCGTCGTCGGCGGTCTTCGCCAGCTCGCGGTCCTGCGCTTGGGTATAGGCCTCGAGAACCGCGGGCGCATGGGTCAGCGCCACCTGCCCCTGCGTGTTGAGGTAGCCGTCCTGTAGGTCGAAGAGCAGCGTCTGCTCGGCTTCGCCCAGCCGCACGTCGGCGGCCTTGACCACCGCTTCGTTGTCGAACGCGAGATGCTCGGAGACCGCGGTGGCGATGCCAGCGGCGCCTTCGGCGACCTGTCCACCGAGCGACCCCAGGACCGACCCGCCGAACTGGCCGGCGCTGGCGTCGATGTTGAGGTAGCCACCGCCGGGCACGGCCTGCGTGCTGACACGCAGAGGCTTGTAGGGCGGTATCCAAATTCTGGCGGCCATCGCTATCCCGTCGCAAAGGGCCGGACGCGGCGCCGAATATCGGTCGCCTGTGGCGTGTCATGCCGTCGACGGGGATTTTACCGCGCGTGACTCCGGTCCCCTATTTCCGCAGCTACGGGCGCGCAATAGGGCGGTCCGTTCCCACGGAGAGAGGCCTTGCGCAATCCTAGCTGCGCGCCCGCGATCACCGCTATGATCCGCCCAACCACCGGGGGAGCTCATGAAGTTCGCGCTGCATTTCGGCAACAACACCTATCCCGACTCCGACGGCGCGCGGAGGGTTGCGCGCGCGGCGGAGGCGGCGGGCTTCGACACGCTGTTCGCCGTCGACCACGTGGTGTTTCCCGACAACTACACCTCGACCTATCCCTATGCGCCCAGCGGCCGGCTGCCGGGTGGGCCGGAGAGTCCGATCCCCGATCCGCTGATCTGGATGACCTGGGTGGCGGCGGCGACCACGAAGCTGCGCTTCATGACGGGTGTGCTCATCCTGCCGCAGCGCAATCCGCTGGTGCTGGCCAAGCAGGTGGCGACCATGGATCACCTGAGCGGCGGGCGCATCGAGCTGGGCATCGGCGTCGGCTGGCTGAAGGAGGAGTTCGAGGCGGTGGGCGTGCCCTTCGAGCGCCGCGGCAAGCGCGCCGACGAGTACATCGCGGCCATGCGCGTGCTGTGGGCGAAGGACGCCGCCAGCTTCAAGGGCGAGTTCGTCAGCTTCGACACGGTGAGCTGCAATCCCAAGCCGGTGCGCGGCGCCGTGCCGATCCTGGTCGGCGGCCATTCCGAAGCGGCGGCCAAGCGCGCCGGGCGGCTGGCCGATGGCTTCTTTCCCTCGATCGGCTCGTCGATCGATCCCATGGGGCTATGGGACATCGTGCGCCGCACGGCGGAGGCCAAAGGCCGCGATCCGCAATCCGTCGAGCTGCTGATGGGCTGCCCCGACGCGCTGCCGGATTCCGGCAAGGATCCGCATGCCGCGGTCGAGGAGCGCATCAAGAAGGGCGTCAAGCGCATCGTCGTGCCGGCCACCGCCTTCCGCAAGAATCTCGAGGAAGGTCTCGCACGCTTCGGCGAGACCGTCATTCGTCCGTTTTCGTGAGTGAGTTGAGGTAAGTACCATGCGGTTTCCGCCGCCCGATGGGCAGAACTGGCCGAGTGTGTCGCCGAGCGACGCCGGCTTCGATCCCGATGCGCTGGCCGATGCGGTCAGCTTCGCGCGCGGGCACGAGATCGGCTGGCCGCTCAGCCTGCGCGACCATCTGCTCAGCGGTCATTTCGAGCAGCCGGCCGACGCCGAGATCATCGGCCCGATCCGCGATCGCGGGCCGGGCAACGGCCTGATCCTGCGTGGTGGGCGCGTCGTGGCGCGCTGGGGCGACACGCGGCAGGCGGACTACACCTTCAGCGTGGCGAAGAGCTACATGTCGATCTGCGCCGGTCTGGCCTTCGACGACGGGCTGATCAGCGATGTCGACGAGCCGGTGGGCAAGACGGTGAAGGATGGCGGCTTCGACAGCGCGCAGAACGCGCCCATCACCTGGCGCCAGCTCTTGACCAACACCTCGGAGTGGGAAGGCGAGTTGTTCGGCAAGAGCGAGATCATCGATCGCGGCCGCACGCTCGCCACCGAGGGCACGCGCAAGAAGGGCGATCGGGTGCTGCGGGCGCCGGGCACCTACTGGGAATACAACGACGTGCGCGTCAACCGTCTCGGCCTGTCGGTGCTGCGGCGCCTGAAGCGTGGCCTGCCGGAGATCTTCGCCGAGCGCATCATGAAGCCGGTGGGGGCATCGGATGGATGGACCTGGCGCGGCTACTCGACCTCGACGGTCGATGTCGAGGGTCGGCAGATCGAGAGCGTCGCCGGCGGCACGCATTGGGGTGGCGGTGTCTGCATCCACGCCGAGGATCAGGCGCGCGTCGGGCTGCTGATGGCCAACGATGGCGTGTGGAACGGCAAGCGTCTGCTGTCGCAGGAATGGATCGGGCTGTCGTTGCAGCCGTGTCCGTTGAACGTGAGCTATGGTTTCTTCTGGTGGCTCAACACAAACGGGATCCGCATGCCGTCGGCACCGCACAGCGACTTCTTCGCCGTCGGCGCCGGTGGCAACATGACCTGGATCGACCGCGAGCACGACATCGTCGCCGTGATGCGCTGGCTCGACCCGGCGCACCAGAACACGTTCATCGGCAAGGTGCTGGGGGCGTTGCGTTAAGCCGTGTGCAAGACAAGGATGGAGGTCTCGATGCCGCCCGAACGCGCCGATACGCTGAAGCAGTGCATTCGCGACTGGAGCGGCATCGAATGCCCGAATGAGGCCGCCCAGCACGCCCTGTCCGACTTCCCGGGCCTGATACGGGAACTCGCCACGCTCCACGCGACGCTGGTCTTCGAGGACGAGCCATCCTCCTTTGAAGCCGCGCTGCTGGCCGAGAAGGAGCCGACGCGGTGAGCGCGCTGACCAATCTCTCCATGGTCGAGGCCGCCGACGCCGTGAAGCGCGGCGAGGTCACCTCGGTCGCGCTGATCGAAGCCTGCCTCGCACGCATCGCCGCGCATGGCGATCAGGTCAACGCCGTCATCCGCCTGGACAAGGCCGAAGCGCTGGAGGCCGCCGCCGCCGTGGACAAGGCGCGCGCTTCGGGCGCGGTCCTGGGGCCGCTCGCCGGCGTGCCGATGATGCACAAGGACATGTATTACCGTGCCGGCAAGGTGAGCAGCTGTGGGTCCAAGATCCGCAAGGGCTTCCGGCCGAAGCTCACCGCGACGGTGCTGCGGCGCCTGGATGACGCGGGCGCCATCGACATGGGCACGCTCAACATGGCCGAGTTCGCGCAGAACCCGACCGGCCACAACGTCCATTTCGGCGACTGCCACAACCCCTGGAACCTGCCCTACTGCACGGGCGGCTCATCCTCCGGCTCCGGCGCCGGTGTCGCGGCGCGCTTCTTCTACGCCGCGCTGGGATCGGATACCGGCGGGTCCATCCGCCTGCCGGCGACGATCTGCGGCGTGACCGGCATCAAGGCAACGCAAACGCGCGTGTCGCGCGCCGGCGCGATGCCGCTGTCCTTCTCCATGGACAATGTCGGTCCGCTGACGCGCACGGCGCGCGATGCCGCGCGCTTCCTGCGCATCACCGCCGGTGCCGATCCGCGCGACCCGACATCGTCCAACGAGCCGGTGCCGGATTACGAGGCGGCGCTGACCGGCGAGATCCGCGGCCTGCGCATCGCCGTGCCGGAGCGGTACTTCTTCGACGACGCCGACGATGTCGTGGTGCGGGCCTTCGACCGTGCGCTAGATGTGCTGAAGGCGCGCGGCGCGACGGTCGAGCGGGTCTCGGCACCCTCGCTGCGCGCGGTCTCAGCCTACGTGGCGCTGTGCAGCCGGGTCGAGGCCGCGGCGATCCACGCCAACTGGATGCGCGAGCATGCCGCCGACTATTCCATCCTGCTGTCGGCGCGGCTGTTCGGCGGCTATTCGGTTCCCGGCCATCTGTATGTCGAGGCGCAGTCGCGGCGCGGGCCGCTGCTGCGCCAATTCTGCGCCGAAGCGCTTGATCGCTTCGACCTGGTGGCGACGCCCACGCTGCGCACCCGCGTGCCGACCCTGGCCGAGACCGATGTCGATGCGGACGCCGCGAATTGGCAGCGGTGCATGGCGGTCTCCGCCAACACCCGGCCGTTCAACTATCTCGGCGTGCCGACGGTCAGCGTGCCCTGCGGCTTCGACGACCGGGGCCTGCCGATCGGCCTGCAACTCGCCGGACGCCCCTTCGCCGAGGCGCGCGTGCTCGCCGCGGCGGATGCCTATCAACGCGACACGGACTGGCACGCGCGCGTGCCGGCGGCGACATGACCTGGATCGACCGCGAGCACGATATCGTCGCCGTGATGCGCTGGCTCGACCCGGCGCACCAGAACGCGTTCATCGGCAAGGTGCTGGGGGCGTTGCGGTAGTAGGTCGGGGCGCGCCACTCCAGTGGCGCGGCTCTTTGAACGAAGACGCGCCACTGAAGTGGCGCGCCCCCCCCGGCCATAGAAAAATACGGGCTGCGCGCTAACGAGCAGGTTCTGGCCGACCTGCTCGAAATGCTGGGCGCGGGACTGGATCTGTTGCGAGACGGTGTGCAGGTCGCGCCAGCGGCGTTCGAAGGCGCTGCCGAGGAAGATGGCGGTGGTGCCGGCGGCCTTGTAGCACCAGTCGGCCACCGACTCCGATGTGGCGATGGCGTGGGCGCAGGCGAGACGCACGCGGGCGCGCTCGGGCGTGTCGATTGGCGCGATGTCGTCGGCTTGGGCGTAGATGTCCCGCAGGGTTTCGACCAGGTAGGCGCGCGCGGCGTCGAGCTCGGCGCGGGTGCGCGCGACCTTGTCCTGGATCGTCGCGCTGTCGGCGAGGCGGCCGACATAGCGCGGGGCTTTCTCTTTCGCCAAGGTCACGAACGCCTCGTGCATGGCGCGCGCCAGGCCCATGGCGACGCCGGCGACGCCCACGGCGTAGAGGCCGTGCATGGTGAAGGCGTAGAGCGGCCCGCGCACCAGGCGTAGTGATGGATCCTCGCGCGTCGAGCTGAAGGCCTCGGGCACGAAGACGTCGTCGACGGTGTAGGAGTCGGAGGCGGTGCCGCGCAGGCCGATCACGTCCCACGTGTGGATCAGGTTCGCCTGCGCCACGGGGAATAGCAGGGTGCGAATGGTCGGGCGGCCCCAGCGGTTCAGGCGCAGCGAGCCGTCGGGCTCGGTGACCTGGCAATGCGCGCCCATCCAGTTGGCCTGGCGACAGCCCGAGGCGAAGTCCCAGCGGCCCTTGACGATGTAGCCGCCCTCGACCGCCGTCGCGCGGCAGGGGTTGGGCGGGCCCCAGGCGATGATGGTGCGCGGATCGCTGTAGATCGTTCGCGCGACATCGGGCGGCAGGAACGGCGCGATCAGGGCGGAGCTGTTGGCGACGAAAAGGTTCCAGCCGACCGAGCCGTCGTGCCTGGCGATCTCCTCGATCGTGTAGAGGTACGTCCACGGATCGACCTCGTCACCGCCATACGTGCGCGGCAGCAGCATTCGCGGCAGGCGCGCGTCGTGAATCGCCGACAGCAGCGGCTCGGGGATGCGCTGCGTGCGCTCGATCTCGTCGGCGGCCGCCGCGAGCTGCCCCGACAGGTCGCGCGCCCGCTGAAGCGGGTTGGGCCATGCGTCGGGTCGAGGCAGATCGTCCATGACTCCGTCAGGGTGGCGGACAAACCGCCTCGCTGTCCACCCACGCTTGGAGTAGGCCGAAAGCAGCCGGGTGACACCCTTGGGCGCGGCGTTAGACGGATCGGTTGTGTTCCAGTAAGCTTTCAACTCCTTAGCGGGAATGTCGCTCGACAGCGGAAGGACGACGGATCACATGGGAGGCCACTATGAGGATCGCTGCCTACAACCTCGAGAATCTGTTCATGCGGCCGGTGGCGATGAATGGCGACACACTCGCCGAAGGCCGGCAGGCGCTGCAGGATCACGCCGCGCTCAACGCCATCCTGTCAAAGGTGGTCTATAGCGCTGCCGACAAAAGAAGGATCATCCAGCTTCTGGAGTCGCTGGGCCTCGACAGGGCCGACGACGGTGGCTCATTCGCGATCCTGCGGCAGAACCGCGGGAAGCTGGTGAAGCGACCAAAGGCCGGCGATCTCGAGATCGTGGCCGATGGCCGGGGCGACTGGATCGGCTGGGTCGACCTCGAGCGCGAGCAGGTCAACGAGGCGACGACGCGCAACACGGCACGGGTCATCAAGGACGTCAATGCCGATATCCTGGGCGTCGTCGAGGCGGACAATCGTCCGGCGTTGCTGCGCTTCACCCGGGACGTGATGCCGGCGGTCAAGGGCAAGCCCTATCCCTACGCGATGCTGATCGACGGCAACGACGAGCGCGGGATCGATGTCGGCATCTATACGCGCAAGGGCTTTGACATCGTGTCGATGGTCAGCCACGTCGACGACGAGGACGACAACGGCAAACTGTTCAGCCGCGATTGCGCGCACTATGAGATCAAGCCGCCCAGCGGCGCGCACATCCACGTGCTGGTCAACCATTTCAAGAGCAAGGGATTCGGCCCGCAGGCGCAATCCTCCGCCAAGCGCCTGCGCCAGGCCACGCGCGTGGCCGAGATCTACCGCGAGCTCAGGAAGGCCAGCGCGCGCGTGGTGGTCCTCGGTGATCTCAACGACACGCCGGACAGCGCGCCGCTGAAGCCGCTGTTCAAGACCGACCTCAGGGATATCAGCGAGCATCCGAGCTTCGACGACGGCGGGCGGCCGGGTACCTACGCCAACGGTACCGCGGGCAACAAGATCGATTACGTGTTGCTGTCGCCGGCGCTGTTTTCGGCCGTGAAGGCTGGGGGCATCTTCCGCAAGGGCGTATGGGGCGGCAAGAACGGCACGCTTTTCGAGCACTATCCCGAGATAACGAAGGCGTCGGAGGCGGCGTCCGACCACGCCGCCATCTGGGCCGAGCTCAGCATTTAGAGACGGCCGAGCCACCTCTTCCAGATCGTCAGGGAGACGGACAGGCCGCCTGCGCCTGACGGAGGTCGGTGTGCCGGCCCAGTGGTGGCGCCCCTCGCTGCGCTTCAGGGGCCGCGGACGGCCCCGAGAATGACGGATGGGGGCTCAGGGCTGGATATCGAGCCCCTTGTATAGCGCGGCGCCGTAGTTGCCGTGGGCGCGCACGTTCTTGATCGACTTCTTGGCGATCAGGTGCAGGCGGCTGTGGATCACCGGGATCATCAGCGCCTCGTCGTGCACCAGCTTCTGCACCTTGAAATAGGCCTCGCGCCGCGCCTCCTCGGTGATGGCGCCGCGGCCGGCCTCGAGCAGGCGATCGGTCTCGGGGTCGTTCCACATCATGCGGTTCGGCACCGGCCGGTTCTTCGAGTAGTAGTAGAGATACATCTGGTCGCCGGCCGAGGTGTAGGGCACCGACAAGGTCCAGATGTCGTAGTCCTGCTGCGCGATCTTCTGGAAGAAGACCGTCGGGTCCCACATCTGGATCTTGATGTCGATACCGACCTTGCGCGCGGCGCCCTGCAGCACTTCCGACAGCTTGGGGTTCTGCCCGACGGTGTACGAATAGAGCAGCAGCTCGAGCTTCTTGCCGTCCTTGTAGCGGAAGCCGTCGGCGCCCATCTTCCAGCCGGCTTCGTCGAGCAGCCGCGCCGACAGCGCGGGGTCGTGCCTGGTGAGCGTGTCCAGCGTCGCCGGGTTGAAGTCCAGCGCCTTCTCATGCACCAGCGCGCGCGCCGGGTATCCTTGGCCGAAGAAGATCGCCTTGTTGACCTCGTCGCGATCGATCAGGTGGCTGAGCGCGGCGCGCACGCGCCTGTCCTGCATGTGCTCGCGCGTCGTCTTGAGCCCGTAATAGGACATGCTGAAGAAGCTGTCGGGCTCGTAGACCGCGAGGTTGGGCGCCTTCTTGAAGGTCTCGATCGCCTGCAGCGGCGCCCAATGCGTGAAGTCGGCCTGGCCGGCCAGCATCGCGGCCATGCGCGTCGTCTCCTCCGGCACGATGCGCCAGATCATGCGCTCGTACTTCACCGGCCCGGCGTCCTTGTACATGCCGGTCGGCCCCCACTTGTAGGCGGCGTGGCGCTTGAGCACGAGGTCCTTGCGCGGCTCCCACGCTTCCCAGCACAGCGGGCCGGTGCCATCGAAGCCCTTGACGCCGAAATCGACGCCCAGCGCCTTGACGTTGTCCTCGTTGATGATGGTGGCGGCGAAGTTGGTGAGGTCGATCAGCAGCTCGGAATGCGGCCGCTTGAGCTTGTAGACCAGCGTATAGGGGTCGGGCGCGCTGAGATTGTCGATCTCGCCCAGCCGCCAGTAGAACGGGAACTTGGCGTCGGGATTGGCGAGGCGGTTGAACGAGAAGATCACGTCGGCGGCGGTGAACTTCTTGCCGCTGCAGAACGTGACGTCGTCGCGCAGCTTGAAGGTATAGGTCAGGCCGTCCTTCGACACCTCCCACGACTTCGCCAGCAGCGGACGCACCGTCTTCAGGTCCCAGTCGAGCGCCACCAGCGTGTCACCCATCATGAACATGGGATGGCCCATGCCGCTGCTGGTGTTGCTGTGCGGATCGTATTTCGGCGCGTCCTGGGTACGGATGTTCACCAGGGTCTGCGCCGGCGCGGACGCCGACGCGATGCTCAACGACGCGGTCAACACCGCGACCCAACGTAGTCTCATCGCACACACACTCCCTACAGGATTACGAGTCGTCTCTTGCGGACGATGCGCCCAGCCTAGCAGCGCCGCGCTGCCACTGTCATTCAGGGTGCTTCTGCTGTGCGGCTATCTCTTACCTTCCCCCTCCGGGGCAGGGTGATCGCATATGGCCTTCTTTCCTTCTCCCCGCGAAGGCGGGGAGAAGGTGCCCGAAGGGCGGATGAGGGGCTTCGCGGCGTCTCAACTGCAACAGCGTTCTTCGTTGCGCGAGGAAGCCCCTCATCCGCCTCGCTTGCGCTCGGCACCTTCTCCCCGCCTTCGCGGGGAGAAGGAAGACACATGCGATAGCCCTGCACCTCCGAGGGAAGGTAGAGGTGGAGCTAACCGCCCGCGACGCCCTGCGTGTTGACGTACAGCGAGTACAGACCGTGGCTCGCGGTCATGAACAGGCGGTTGCGGTATCGCCCGCCGAAACACAGATTGGCGCAGCGTTCGGGCAGGTCGATATGGCCGATCGGCTGGCCGGCGGGGTTGAAGACGCGCACGCCGTCGAGCTCGGCGCTGCCCATGCCCCAGCCGCACCAGAGATTGCCGTCGACATCGACGCGGAAGCCGTCGGGCGTGCCGCCCTGGGCATCGATCGCCACCTTCGACTTGCCGAGCTTGGTGCCGCCACCGGTGACGTCGTAGGCGAGGATCTGACGCGTGGGCTCGGCGCGCGATGCCACGACGTAGAGCGTCTTCTCATCGGGCGAGAAGGCGAGACCGTTCGGGCCGGGAATGTCGTCGGCCATCACCGTGAGCTTGCCGGTCTTGCCGTCGAGGCGATAGACGGCCGGCTTGTTCTCGGATTCGTCCTTGTGGCCCTCATAGTAGCCGGAGATGCCGAACACCGGATCGGTGAACCAGATCGAGCCGTCGGACTTCACCACCACGTCGTTGGGCGAATTCAGCTTCTTGCCGTTGTAGGTGTCGGCCAGCACGGTGATGGCGCCGTCGATCTCGGTGCGCGTGACGCGCCGCGAATCATGTTCACACGTGACGAGTCGCCCCTGGCGGTCGCGCGTATTGCCGTTGGCGTTGTTGCTGGGCTTGCGGAAGGCGGATACCGCGCCGGTCTCCTCGTCCCAGCGCAGGATGCGGTTGTTGGGGATGTCGCTCCACAGCAGGTACCGGCCATCGCCGATCCACGCCGGCCCCTCGGCCCAGCGACACCCCGTGTAGAGGCGTTCGACCGAGGCGAGCGGCAGGCGGTACTTGGCGAAGGACGGATCGAGGATGCGGACCGATGGATCGGGATACCGCTCGCTGGGCTGCCACATGGTTCGCTCCCCTTGAGAATTTCCAAGGTGATCCTAGGGGTTCTTCGTCATGGGAATCCAGCCCGTGACACCGCGGAAGTTCGAAGCTCGGCGTGTTTCCCGCGGAAGCCTTCAGCGCCGATTCACTGGAAGAAAAGCGGAATCTGCGGGAAGGCGATAATGAGCATCAGGACCGCGAACATGATCAGCGTGAAGGGCTGCGTTCCCGCGAAGATGTCCCATAGCGTGATCCTGGCGTCGTTGAGCGTGCTCTTGACGACGTAGACCGAGATGCCGAAGGGCGGCGTCAGCAAGCCGATCTCGACGGCGACGACGGTGATCACGCCAAACCACACCAGGTCGATGCCCAGCGTCTTGGCCACCGGCAGCATCAGCGGCAGCACGATCAGCATGATCGACGCCGAATCGATGAGGCAGCCGAGAAACAGCACGATGGCGATGAACACCGTGAGAAAGCCGGCTGTGCCCAGTCCCATGCCGGCCATCCATTCCACGATCCCCTGAGGCAGCCCGGACAGTGTCAGCATGCGGCTGTAGAGATTGGCGGCGATGATCAGGAACAGAACCGAGACGGTGATGCGCCCCGTCTCGACGAGAACCTTCCAGAAGATCGGCAGCGACAGCCGCCGCTTCGCGAGCGCCAGGACCAGCGCGCCCAGGGCGCCCACGGCGCCGGCATCCGTCGCCGTGAATATCCCGCCGTAGATGCCGCCCAGCACCACGAAGATCAGCAGGACGACCGGCGCCACCTTGGCGATCGCCGTGCCGGCCGTCAGGACAGGACCCGCCCCGACGGCCTGACCGCCGACGTAGCCAGGAAACAGCCAGGCCATGGCGACGATGGACAGCGAAAAGGCGGCCGCCAGGACGAGGCCGGGCATGACGCCGGCGAGGAACATGGCGCCGACCGACTGTTCCGACAGAAAGGCATAGAGGATCATCAGCAGGCTGGGAGGAATGAGCATGCCCAGCACCGAGGACCCCGCCACGACTCCGGTGGCGAAGCGCGGGCTGAAGCCGAAGCGCAGCATTTCCGGCACCGCGACCTTGGTGAAGACCGCGGCCGAGGCGATCGAGATGCCGGTGATGGCGGCGAAGATCGCATTGGCCACGACGGTCGCCACGCCGAGTCCGCCACGGACGCGCCGCAGAAGCGCGTGGGCGACCTCGAAGATGTCCTTGCCGAGATCCGCCGTCGCCACCAGCAGGCCCATCAGCACGAACAGCGGCACCACGCCGAACTCGTGGCTGGCGATCGCATCGTTGCTCGCCTGAGCCACCAGCGCGAGCGCCACGTCGACGTTGTCGCGAATCACCCAGACGCCGATGAAGGACAGCACCAGGAGGGAAATCGCCACATGCAGGCCGGCCAGGATCAGCACGACCATCAGGACCAGCGATACGACGCCGATGTCGAGCGCCGTCATGCCGGCTTCCCGACGGCCCTGCGGACATCGGCCAGGGCGAGGAAGACGAAGGTCAGGCAGGTGCAGGCCGAGCCGACGACGGTGATCAGGCGGATCGGCCAGGTCGGCGCGGTGAAGTCCCCAAGCGAGCCGACGTAGTCGCCGATCGCCCAGGCGGACTTCAGCTCCGGCAGCGTGGCCCAGACCACGATCGCCAACATCGCCGCGCCGATGAGGTGGAATATCGCCTGCAGCGCATCGGCGAGCCTCGGCGCCCGCCGGACGATGATGTCGTGCAGCAGTTCGGCCCGCACGAAGCGGCCGGCCCACAGGGTGTTGGGCAATTGCAGGAATACGATGCCGACGATGGCCAGCGATACGATCTCGGTCGTGCCGCGGACCGGGCTGTTGAAGGCCGACCGTCCGACGATGTCGCAGTTGATCAGCACCAGCAGCCCGAAGATGGACAGCGTGCCCACGGCGTTCATCAGCGCCGTCAACCGCTCGAATCCGAAGGGCTGCGGCTGGCCATAGGCGCCCGAGGGGCCAGCACTACCCTCGCTGGCCTCGAGTTCCATTTCGGCTATGCCTTCCAGTCACGGACCAGCGTGACACCTTCGGCGCGCAACGCCTCGAGATAGGCCGCGACGATCGCGCGCACGGATTTGAGGCCCTGCTTCTCGAGCTGGCTTGACCAAGCGTCGGGCAGATTGGGCAGCATGGCGGCCCATTTGGCCCGCTCGGCATCGGGCAATTGTGTGACCGTTGCGCCGGCGGCGCGCAGGTTCTTGACCGCTTCCTCGGCCAGCGCGGTCTGCGTCTTGGCGAACTCCTGCCCATAGGCCTGCCCCGCCTTGCGCACCGCCTGCTGAACCACCGACGGCAGTTTCTGGTAGCTCTTGAGGTTGAAGGCGATCGAGCCCGTGTATTGCGCCCCGAGATTGCACAGTGTGATATGCGGCGCGACCTCGTGCAGCTTGGCCGACCAGGTCGGCGACATCGAGACGATGGCGCCTTGCGCCACGCCGGTCTGGATACCGTTGTAGTACAAGTTCAGATTGCCCGCGACGGCGACGGCGCCGGTTCCCTGCAGCCAGTTGGCGATCGGCCCGGGCACGAAGATCTTCTTGCCCGCGAGATCGGCGGCCGAGTTGACCGGGAAGTTGGTCACGAGCTGGTAGCCGTCGATCGCCACTGTGGCCAGCAGCAGCATGTTGTTCTTCGCCCAGGCATCGTTCATCTCGGGAAAGCGCTCGTGGAGCTTCTCGACGATGCGGCTGATCGTGGCGATGTCGGGCGCGCCGAAGGGCACCTGCAGCGTGACCTGCTGCAGCGGGAACTTCGCCGCCTCGAAGATCTGCGACACGATACCGGCATCGGACACCGAACTGCGCAACGCATCGCTTTCGGCGCCGAGCTTGGCGACGGTGCCGCCATAGGCTTTGGTCCATTCGATCTTGACCGGCGAGCCGGCCGCGACGATCTCGCGCTCAAGCGTGCCGAGGAAGGTCTCGTCGAGGACCTTCACCCAGTTGAAAACCGGCGGGTGACCGCAGGTGATGGTGAACTTCAGGAGCTGCTGCGCCAGCGCCGCCTTGAAGCCCGGCAGCGCCGCCAATCCGGCAACCGCGGACGCACCAATGAACTGCCTACGATCCATGTCGCATTTCCTCCGGTCCGCCGCGGTTTGTCCGCGTTACGAGGTTCAGCCTAGGTCGCAAGCAGGAAGACCTTCAAGGTCGCACTCGACCGAACGGCCAATCCGCTTCCGCCATGCGGTCAATGGCGACATCGGATCCAACGCGACCAGCCGACGCTCCCGAGGTACTGCCCTGGGTCAGCAAGTTCGCCCTTAACGGATTCGACGCCGGCCAGTTCGACTTGGTCTTAACCTTCCCCCGGAGGGGGAAGGTGCCCGAAGGGCGGATGGGGGATGTCGAAGACGGACACCTGACGCGTTGAAACATCCCCCATCCGTCGCGCTTCGCGCGCCACCTTCCCCCTCCGGGAGAAGGTAAGTCCGGAATCAATATGCGATAGTCCTGCGCCAGCGGGGGAAGGTCGTCGTTATTTCTTATTGCCGTCCCGTGTCGCGCCCGAGGCGAGCATCGACTGGATGCGATCCTCGGCGAAGCCGGCCTCGCGCAGCACCTCGACGCTGTGCTCGCCCAGGCGCGGCTGCAGGCGGCGGATGCTCGCCGGCGTGCGGCTGAACTTGGGTGGAATGCCGGGTACGCGGATCTTGCCTTCGCTGGGATGCTCGAGCTCCTGCCAGAAGCCGGTGGCGTTGAGCTGCTCGTCCTTCAGCAGATCCTCGAGCGTGTTCACCGCGCCGTGCGGCACGTTGCTGTCCTTGAGCAGCTCGACCCATTCGGCGTTGGTGCGCGTGGCGCAGATCTCGGCCAAGGTCGCGTAGACCACTTCGATGTTGGTCAGCCGCGTCGCCAGCGACGCGAAGCGCGGATCGGCCATGATCTCGCCGCGGCCGATCAGCTGGCAGAACTCGCGCCAGTGCTGGTCGGTGTAGGGCAGCAGGGCGAAGAAGCCGTCCTTGGACGGGTAGGGGCGGCGCTCCTTGTTGAGCAGGCGGCGATAGCCCATGCCCTCTGGCGCCGGCGGCATGAAGGTCTCGCCGTAGAGATGCTCGACCATGACGAAGGAGACAAGGGTCTCGAACATCGGCACCTCGATCGACTGGCCCTTGTCCGAACGCTCGCGCTCGTACAGCGCCGCCAGCACGGCGGAGACCACGCCGTTGGAGCTGGTCTTGTCGGCGACAATGGTCGGTAGGAAGCGCGGCGCGCCGGCGACCACGGTCTGCAGCATGGCCAGACCCGAGCCGGCCTGTATGATGTCGTCATAGGCCGCCTTCGGCCCCATCGGCCCGGCGGCGCGATAGCCGTAGGTCGCGAGATAGATCAGGCGCGGGTTGATCTTCTCGAACACCTCGTAGGGCACGCCCAGCCGCGCCGCCGGCTCCGGCCGGTAGTTGTGCATCAGCACGTCGGCGTCCTTCGCCAGGTCGAACAACGCCTGGCGGCCGTCCTGCTTCTTCAGGTCGAGGATGATGCTGCGCTTGTTGCGGTTGCAGCCGAGATAGAAGGCCGCCATGTCGGGATTGCGCTTGGGCCCGAGCTGGCGCGTCGTGTCGCCCTCCGGCGATTCGATCTTGATCACGTCGGCGCCGAGATCGCCGAGCTGCTGCGCCGCCCACGGGCCGAGCACCACGGACGTGCAGTCCAGAATCTTCACACCCGCCAGCGGCCCGGCCATTCGCGCTTCCTCCTGATTCGTTTTTCTCAACCTGTCATTCCGAGCGCAGCGAGGAATCCAGATTCCTCGCTGCGCTCGGAATGACAGGTGGGTGAACCATCGACCAGCGCGCGGTCGAGGGCAAGGCATGACGGGTTTGCGCAATCGCTGGCCGTCGGCCTATCGGGCCACATCTTGACCTACCTCAAGGCCAGGGGCCGGCACGGCTGTAGGCTTGCGATCGCGCGGCATGCTGGGAGTGTCAGCCATGCGAGCCCTTGTCGTCTTCTATTCGCTGTCGGGAAATTCGCGCGTGGTCGCCGAAGCCATCGCCCAATCGCTTGCGGCCGATATCGAGGAGATCCGGTGCGATCGCTACCGACCTGGCATTCTCTGCGCCCTGAGAGCCGCCTATCACGGTTGGAAGGGCAAGCTGCCGGATATCGGTGTGCCGGAGCGCAACCCGTCCGACTACAATCTCGTGGTGGTCGGCGGTCCCATATGGGCATGGCACGCGGCCACGCCGATCCGTGCCTACCTGCGGCAGCAGTCGGGCCGCCTCGGCAATGTCGCGTTCTTTCTGACCCATGGCGGTTCGTCGCCCGACCAGGCCTTCGCCGAAATGGAGGCGCTGGCCGACGCCACGCCGCAGGCCGTCATCGCCGTTCGCGAGGCCGACGTGAAGGTGCGCAGGTTCCTGCCAGCGATATCGGCCTTTGTGTCGGCGCTGCGAAGGGACAAGGCTGCCTGATGCCCGCCGGCGGAGTCGCGCTCGTTGCGAGCGTTGCGGTACTGGCAGCCGTCGCCGCCTTCGTGAGTCTGCGCTACCGACGCGAGCTCGCCGCGGCCCGAGCCACGGTCGCGCGAGGCAGCGTGATGGCCGCCACCGGCAGCGGACCGATCGAGTACGGCGAGCAGGGATCGGGGGTGCCGCTGCTGTCCATCCATGGGGCCGGCGGCGGTTTCGATCAGGGCCTGGCCCTCGCCGCCGACTTCGTCGACGGTGGCTTCCGGGTCATCGCGCCGTCGCGCTTCGGGTATCTGCGGACGCCCATCCCGTCGAATGCTTCCGATGCGGTCCAGGCCGATGCCCATGCCGCGCTGCTGGCCGCCCTCGGCGTTTCCGCCGCCATCGTCGTCGGCGTCTCGGCCGGCGCACGCTCCGCGATCGAGCTGGCGATCCGTCATCCGCAGAAAGTCGCCGCCCTGATCCTGATCGTGCCCGCTACCTACACGCCAAGCTCTCCCGTCGACATCGAAGGCAGTCGCGCCAGCCGCTTCGCCTTCTGGCTGGTCAATATCGGTGCCGATTTCATCTGGTGGCTTGCCGGGAAGCTTGCCCCGTCGGTGCTGATCCGGTTCCTGGGTGTGCGGCCTGAGCTGGTCGCGGTCGCGCCCGAGGCCGAGCGGGATCGGGTGGCGAGGATCGTCGGCGCGATCGAGCCACTATCGCTGCGCTTCGCTGGGATCAATGTCGACAGCATCCCGGCGATGCGCCGGCTGGCGCTGGAGCGCGTCACCGCGCCGACGCTGGTCATCTCGGCACGCGACGACCTCTTCAACACATTGCCGGCCGCCGAGTTCACGACGCGGGAGATTCCCGGCGCGACGCTACACGTCTTCGATACCGGCGGGCATCTGCTGGTCGGGCGCGGCCAGGAGACGCGCGACGTGGTGCGCGCCTTCCTGCGCGGAATCGATCAGGCGAAATGGCAGGCCGCGTCGTGACCTGAGCCCACCGTGCGCAGCGACGGGACCTCGCTCATGCAGCGGTCCTGCTTCATCGGGCAGCGCGGATGGAAGTGGCAGCCGGGTGGCGGGTTGAGCGCGCTGGCGATCTCGCCGCGCGCCTTCTGGGCCGCGAGCGTCGCAGGGAGGAATGGATCGGGGATCGCGGCGATCAGCGCGCGGGTGTAGGGATGGCGCGGGTTCTCGAAGATCTCCTGCCACTGGCCGGTCTCGACCAGGCGGCCGAGATACATGACGGCGACGCGATCGCTCATATGCTCGACCACGCCGAGGTCGTGGCTGATCATGATGTAGGCCAGGTTGAGCTGGTCCTTCAGATCGAGCAGCAGGTTGATGATCTGGGCGCGGATCGACACGTCGAGCGCCGAGACCGGCTCGTCGCAGATCACCAGGCGCGGCCCCAGGATCAGCGCGCGGGCGATGCCGATGCGCTGGCGCTGGCCGCCGGAGAATTCGTGCGGATAGCGGCTGGCGTGCTCGGGCCGCAGCCCGACCTTGGCCAGCATCTCGGCGACGCGCTGCTCGACCTCGCTCTTGTTGTCGACGCCGTGCAGGCGCAGCGGATCGGCGAGCGTGCGATGCACGGTCTGGCGCGGGTTGAGCGAGGCGTAGGGGTCCTGGAAGACCATCTGCACCGTGCGCGCCATCGCCTCGCGGTCGGGCTTGTGGGCCTTGCCGATCTCCTGGCCGGCGACGTTGATGCGTCCGCTGGTTGGTGTGACGAGGCCCATGATCGCCAGCGCCAGGGTGGACTTGCCGCAGCCGGACTCGCCCACCAGGCCCAGGCATTCGCCGGGCTTCACGTCGAGCGTCACGCCATCGACCGCGCGCAGCGTCTTGGCGCCGATGCGCGTGCCGAAGCGACCGCCGACCTCGTAATGCACCTTGAGGTCGTCGACGGAGAGCAGCGCCTTGTCCATGACCTCAGGCATGGTGGCACCGCACGATGCCCTGGCCGCCGTCGAGCGGCGTCGTCGCCGGGTCCTCGACGGTGCAGATGTCGGTGCGCGACGCGCAGCGCGGATTGAAGCGGCAACCCTTGGGGAAGGCCGACACCGCCGGCACGACGCCGCTGATCTCGTTCAGCCGCTTGCGCCCGTGCTGCGAGCGCGCGCCGAGACGCGGCAGCGAGGCGAGCAGGCCGCGCGTGTAGGGGTGACGCGGATCCTTGAAGACTTCGGCCGAGGCACGCTGCTCGACGATGCGTCCCGCGTACATGACCGCAACACGCCGGCAGACCTGGGCGACGAGGCCGAGGTCGTGGCTGATCATCAGGATCGCCGTGCCCTTCTCAGCGCAGAGATCGCGCATCAGGTCGACGATCTCGGCCTGCACGGTGACGTCGAGCGCGGTGGTCGGCTCGTCGGCGATCAACATGTCGGGCGAGCAGGCGAGCGCGATGGCGATCATCACGCGCTGGCGCATGCCGCCGGAGAGCTGGTGCGGATAGTCGTGCACGCGCCGCTCGGGCGAGGGCACACGGACCTGGCGCAGGGATTCGACCGCGCGCTCGGTGGCGTCCTTCCAGCCCATGCCCATGTGCAGCACGAACATCTCGGCGATCTGCCGGCCGACGGGCGACAGCGGATTGAGCGCCGTCATCGGCTCCTGGAAGATCATGCCGATGCGCCGTCCGCGCAGGCTGCGCATCTCGGCGGCCGAGGCGTTGTGGATCGGCTGGCCGTCGAGCACGATCGAGGAGCCAGGGCCCAGCGACAGCGGCTGGCGCAGCAGGCCCATGATGCTGAGGGCGGTGATGCTCTTGCCGCAGCCCGATTCGCCGACAAGCCCGAAGGTCTCGCCGCGCGCGATGGAAAAGCTCACGCCCTCGACCGCGGAATGACGGTCCTTGCCGCTGCCGATGTCGATGCGCAGGTTCTCGACCGCGAGGAGGGGGGCGTCGGTCATGCTGGGACCGTCGGCGTCCGACCAGCATCGTCGAGAAGACGAACCACAGAGACACAGAGGCACAGAGGAAGACAAAGACAGAGAAGCATTCCTCTCTTTCTCATCCTCTGTGTCTCTGTGTCTCTGTGGTTCGTCTCTTTCTTCACGCCCGGCGCTCCTGCGACTGCGGATCGAGGATGTCGCGCAGGCCGTCGCCGAGCAGGTTCAGCCCCAGCACGGTGAGGAAGATCGCCAGGCCGGGGAACACCGAGAGCCAGGGCGCCGTGTTGATCTGCTCGCGCGCGTCGGAGAGCATGCTGCCCCAGCTCGGATAGGGCGGGCGGATGCCCAGCCCGAGGAAGGACAGCGCCGCCTCGGCGAGGATCGCGCCGCCCATGCCCAAGGTGGCCATGACGATCAGCGGCCCCAGCATGTTGGGCAGCAGCTGCGTGAACATGATCCTGAGGTCGCCGTAGCCCAGGATGCGCGCGGCCTGGATGTAGCCCTGCGATTTGAGCGACAGCACCTGGGCGCGCGCGATGCGGCAGGAATACGACCAGTTGGTCAGCCCCAGCGCGATCAGCAGGCTCACCAGGCCGGGCCCGAGGATCGCCATGATGGCGAGCGCGAAGATCAGCGAGGGGATCGCCAGCATGAGGTTGGTGAGGCCGCTGACCAGATCGTCCCACCAACCGCCCCAGTAGCCGGCGGTCAGGCCTAGCGTCACACCGATGATCGAGTTGGCGATTTGCGACACCAGCCCGACGGTGAGCGAGATGCGCGCGCCGTGCACGATGCGGGAGTAGATGTCGCGGCCCTGCGCGTCGGTGCCGAAGGGGTACTCGCGGCCAGGCGGGATCTCCGCGTTCATCAGATCCGCGCTGGTCACCGGATCGGCGAGCTGAATGAGGTCGGCGAAGACTCCGACCAGGATCGACACGCCGACCAGCCCGCCGCCGACCCACAGATTGGTGCCCCATTTCATGGCGGCGGCCTCAGGCGTAGCGGATGCGCGGATCGATCGCCACGTAGGCAAGATCGATCAGCGTGTTGATGGCGAGGAAGAACAGCACGATGAGCAGGATGCAGCCCTGCACCGCCGGGATGTCGCGCTGGAAGACGGAGTCGACCAGCAGCGAGCCGACGCCTGGCCAGGCGAACAGCTTCTCGACCACCACGGCCTGGCCCATCAGCGAGCCGAACTGCAGGCCGATCGTCGTCACCACGAGGACCAGCGCGTTGCGCATCACGTGCCAGGTCACGACGCGCGGTTCGCTCATGCCCTTCGACCGCGCCGTGCGCACGAAATCGGCGTTCAGCACCTCGAGCACCGCGGCGCGGGTGGTGCGGGCGAGCAGGGCCATCGGGCTGACACCCAGCGCGATGGCCGGCAACGTGAGGTGGGTGAGCCCGCCATCGCCGTAGCCGAAGCTCGGCAGAATCTTGAGCTGCAGGGCGAAGAGATACATCAGCATCAGGCCGAGCCAGAACTTGGGTAGCGACAGGCCGGAGATCGCCACCACCATCGAGGTGGTGTCGGTGAAGCTGCCCGGCTTGAGCGCGGCGATGAAGCCCAGCGGCACGCCGATGACGATGGCGAAGAGCATCGAGGCCAGCACCAGCTTGAGCGAGGGCCACAGGCGGTCGCCGATCAGCTTTGTCACCGGCTCGCGGGTGCGGAAGGAGACGCCGAAATCGCCGACGACGGTCTTGCCGACGTACTTGATGAAGCGCTCGTGGAGCGGGTCGTCGAGACCCATTTCCTTGCGCATGCGCTCCATCACGGCCGGATCGACCAAGCCGCGGCCGTCCTCGTTCATGCCGGAGATGAAGCTGCCGGGCAGCACGCTGAACAGCAGGAAGACCAGCGCGATGACGGCGATGAGCGTCGGCACGACGTTGAGAAGCCGGCGGACGAGGACTGTGAGCATCAATTGACTCTTAGCCGAATGTCGTCCTGAGCGAATCGAATGACCATTCGGTGGCGGGTACGGACACAGCCGCGTACTGTGGCCGCGATACCGCGAGGTCCGTCGCTCCGCTCAGGACGACGGAGGTCAAATCACTTCACCGGCGACCGTTCGTCGACCCAGATGTCCTCGACATACTGATGCGTGATCTCGGTCGGGTTGGCCTGCAGGCCGTGGATCCACGGCTGGAAGGCCATGACCGCCTTGTTGTAGTTGAAGAACCACACCGGCGCCTCGTCGTAGAGAAGGTTGTTGGCCTGGCGCAGCAGCTCGTTGCGCTTGGCCGGGTCCTTCTCCTGGCCCGCCGCCTCGAACAGCTTGTCGAAGGCGGCGTTGTTGAAGCCGGTGTAGTTGCAAGCGGTGCGCGGCGTCTTGGAGTAGAAGCAGCGCAAGGTCGCCGACGAGTCGGGTCCGGTGAGGTTGGAGCCGATATAGGCCTGGTGGTCGCCCTTCTGCGCGATCTCGGTCAGCACCGTGACCTCGACGATCTTGGGCGTGATCTTGATGCCGACACGCGCCAGCATCTGCTGCATCGCCTCGACGATCGGCAGGCCCCAGCTCTCGTTGCGGCTGGTGGTCAGCTCGAACTCGAAGCCATTGGGATAGCCCGCCTCGGCCAGCAGCTTCTTGGCCTTCTCCGGATCGAAGGCGTAGGGCTTGAGCGCCTTGTCGTAGGCCGGCGAGGACAGCGGCAGCCAACTCGTGGCCCGATAGGCCTTGTCCTTGGCCAGGCGCTTGATGATCAGGTCGGTGTCGATGGCGTGGTTGATCGCCTGGCGCACGCGCTTGTCGGCGAACGGCTTCTTGCCGCCGATCACCGCGTCGTGGTTGAGCGTCAGCGCGCGGGTGAACATCTCCGCCACCTCGAGCACGCCGTTCTTGAGCTGCGGATCGGCGAGGTAGATCTGGTACTGCGCCGGCCCGAGGATCGAGGTGTCGATCTCCTTGTTGCGGAAGGCGAGGTCGCGCGCGGCGGCCTCGGCCATGATCTGCACGACCAAGGTGTCGGCGTAGGGCTTGCCGGGCTTGTAGAACTTGTCGAAGCGCGTGGCGACGACGCGGCTGCCCGGGATGTGCTCCTTGAAGACGAACGGGCCCAGGCCCACGGGGGCGGCGGCGAAGTTGCCCTTCTCGACCTCTTCCTTGGGCAGGATCGCGGTGCTGCCGTGGAAGAAGTAGTAGGCCGGGTCGACCAGCTCGGAGAGCGTCATCTCCAGCGTGTGATCGTCGATCTTCTTGAGGCCGGAAATCTCCTTGGCCGTGCCCTTCTCGACGTCGACCGCGCCCTTGATGATGCGTATGTAGCGCGCGGCGGCGAAGCCCTTGGACCCGTCCATGATGCGCGTGAACGACCAGATCACGTCGTCGGCCGTGAACTTGCGGCCGTTATGGAAGAGCGCGTCGGTGCGCAGCTTCAGGGTATAGGTCAGGCCGTCGGCCGACACCGTCTGCGACGTGATCAGCTCGGGGACCAGCTTGTTATTGGCCGAGTCCCAGTTGTAGAGCGTGCGGTGGATCGCCTTGTTGACGATGTCGTCCTGCGCCCGCGGCGTGGCATGCGGGTCGAGGCTGCCGAAGCTGGCGGCATAGGGCCCCGTCATGCGGATCGTGCCGCCCCTGCGCGGCGTCTGCTGCTGCGCCTCCGCGGCCGCGCCCACGAACAACGCCAGCGCCGCCGCTGCCAAGCCTAGTTTTCGCATCGTTGATCCCCTCCGGTCCGTTCCGTCGGACAGGGGCATCAAATCACCCCCGTCAGGCTAAAGCAATTCTCACGCCGCCTCCGTCACGGCCGTCGGCTTTGGGATTCGCGGCGATCTGCCAGGTCCTCTTCGGAGCGCGCCATGAGGTCGCTGGGCCGCCGATCGGGCTGCGGCGGCAATAAATAGCCGCGATGGTGGAACGAATGTGCTCGTCTGCGCGTTCATGGTGTGCGGCGCCAAATATGGCGAAGATGCACGCGAGGCGAAGCGACGTTTCCATGCCAAGCCACCTCAGGATCGATCACTATCGACGGCAGCGCCTGCGCCTGCGGAGCCAGCTGAACGCGTGGGCGTTCGCCGCGCTTCTTCTCGCCACGCTGGGCATCGTCGTCGTCGAGCTCACGAGCTGATCGGGTCAGAGCGCACCCGCAAGACCGAAGCGCCGCTGGCCAGCGCGGCCCGTGGTGTCGGGCGCGGCGGCCAGCGCGTCGAGCACCGCTTCCTGGGTGGCGTCGGCCACCGCCTCGAACAGCAGATCGATCCGGCTCTCGGCGATGGCGAGCATCGGCAGCACATCGGACGTCGCATCGTGTGGCGTGCGGTTGGCCGTGGTGAAGCCGAGGAATACGTCGCCGCTGCCGTGGCCATAGAACGAGCCGAGGCGGGCGAGGCCGGCGCCGGCACGGCGGATGACCCGGTGCAGCTGGCGATGCTCCAGCGGGATATCCGTCGCGACGATGACGATGACCGAGCCGTGTTCAGGCGGGGCCGCCTGATTTGGCGGGGCGACGCGGCGGCCGTCGGGCAGGCGCAGGTCGCCGGCGCGGCCGAAATTCGCCAGGACCAGCGTGCCGAGATGGAACGCGGCGCCATCGAGGGTGAGCCGGCGCGAGGCGCTGCCGACACCGCCCTTGAAGCCGAAGCAGCTCATGCCGGTACCGGCGCCCACAGCGCCCACCGCGAACTCGGTACCCGCTGCGTCGAGCGCGGCGAGTGCGTGCGCCTCGGTTACGGCCAGCGCCTGGATGTCGTTGAGGTAGCCGTCGTTGCACTCGCAGACCACAGGATTGACCGTGCTGGTCTGCCGACCAATGCGCGGGTTCTCGGCGATCGCGCGGCGGATCAGCGCGGTGCCGCAGGTGCCCACCGACAACGTGTTGGTCAGCAGGATGGGCGTTTCGATCTGGCCGAGCTCCTCGACCTGCATCAGACCGATGCTCTTGCCGAAGCCGTTGAGCACGTGGGCGGCGGCGACAGGCCGATCGCGGAAGACATCGCCTTGGTGCGGGCGGATGGCGGTGACGCCGGTGCGGACGTCGCCGTCCACCAGCGTGGTGTGCCCGACCGACACGCCAGGCACGTCGCTGATCAGGTTGAGCTGGCCTGGCGGGAGCTTTCCGCAGGCCAGACCCAGGGATCGGGCGCGACTCACGCCGCCTTCGCCGACTCCTTCATCAGGTCGGCGGCCTTCTCGCCGATCATGATGCAGGCGGCGTTCGTGTTGCCGCTGACCAGGGTCGGCATGATCGAGGCGTCGGCGACGCGCAGCCCGGCGATGCCGTGCACCCGGAGCTGATCGTCGACCACAGCCATCGGATCGCCGCCCATCTTGCAGGTGCCGATGGGGTGGAACACGGTCTGGCCGTTGATGCGCGCGAAGTCGAGCCACTGCTCGTCGGTCTTGACCTCGGGGCCGGGGCGGAATTCGAAGGCGCGGTACCTGTCCATCTTGTGGTTGTCGATCACGCGGCGCGCGATCTTCATGCCGTCGATCAGGCACTGGCGATCGACTTCCTCGGCGAGGAAGTTCGGGCGGATCGCCGGCGCGGCGAAGGGATCGTTCGACTTGGCGTGGATCGTGCCCTTCGATTCCGGCCTGAGCTGGCACACCGCCACCGTCATGCCCGGTTCCTTCTCCAGCTTGCGGTCGGCGGCATTGCCGTAGCTGGCGTGGGCGAAGTGGTACTGGATGTCGGGACCGGCCAGCTCCGGCCGCGTCTTGACGAAGCCGTGCACGATGCCGGCGGTGAGCGTGAGGATGCCACGGCCCTGGAGGAAGTACTTCGCCAGCTCGCTCAGGAATTTCAGGCCGCGCGTCTGCTCGTTGAGCGTGATCGGCAGCTTCACGCGCCAGGCCATGCGCGTGGCGTAGTGGTCGCGGTAGTTCTCGCCGACACCCGGCAGCTCGTGGTTCACGGCGATGCCCAGCGACTTCAAGAGCGCCGGCTGGCCGATGCCCGAGAGCTCGAGGATCTGCGGCGACTGCACGGCGCCGGCGGCAAGCACGACCTCGCCCGACGCCCGTGCTTCCTTCGGCAAACCATGCTGGCGATAGCGCACGCCGACGCAGCGCTTGCCCTCGAGGATCAGGCCGCTGCACTGCGCGTCGGTCTCGATCTGCAGGTTGGACCGCCCACGCGCCGGGTCGAGGAAGGCGCGCGCCGTCGACCAGCGCCGGCCGTTCTTCTGCGTCACCTGATAGTAGCCGAAACCCTCCTGGTTGCCGTCGTTGTAGTCGACGGTGCGCGGATAGCCCTCGGCGACGCCGGCGTCGATGAAGGCGTCGAGGATCTCGTGCTTCTCGTACATGTCGGCGACGTTGAGCTCGCCGCCCTTGCCGCGGCTGTCGTCGCCGCCGCGCTCGAAATGCTCGGACTTCTTGAAGTAGGGGAGAACGGACTCGTACGACCACCCGCGATTGCCGAGCTGCGACCAGGTATCGTAGTCGAGCGGCTGTCCCCGGACATAAAGCATGCCGTTGATCGAGCTCGAGCCGCCCAGGGTCTTGCCGCGCGGGATCGGGATCGAGCGGCCCTTGACGTTGTCCTCCGGCTCGGTGGCGAAGTTCCAGTTGTAGACCTTGTGGTTCAAGAGCTTGGAGAAGCCTACCGGGATCGGGATCCAGAAGCCGTCATCCTTGCGGCCAGCTTCAAGCAGCAACACCTTCTTGGTGGGATCCTCGCTCAGCCGGTTGGCCAGCACGCAGCCCGCCGAACCCGCCCCGACAACGATGTAGTCATACGCCGACATAGCCCGTTTCCCTCCCGCGCCGTTTCCCGGCATCGCGATCGCATACCTTTAGGACGGCGCGCGGTCGGACGCCAGCGGCGAGAAGCGCCTCGTCCTGTGCTTCGAGGCCGTTGCGGCATCACGCACCAAAGGCTAGGACGCGCAACGACTGGACGACGGCCGGATGGCCGGCCTGCCGGTCAAGGTGGCGTGTGGTGGCGCAGGATATGCGGCCATCGAGAGGCGGAGGGCGATGCTCGAGCTGGACATGGCCCTGCGTGGCGCCGCTGTCGGTCTGCTTGCCCTGACGATGCTGCTGGTGCCGCGTGGCGCGCCGCGCGCGCCGGCGGCCTGGATCGCCGCTGCCTACATGTTGACGGTCGCGGCGTATTGCGTCGTGACGATGCCGGGATTCAGCCCGCGTCTCGACATCGCCTTGGTGCCGCTGGCCATCCTCGCCCACTACGCGCCGGTCGCGCTGTGGCTGATGGCAGGGGCGCTGTTCGAGGATGGCTTTCGTCTGCGTGGTATTCATGGCGCGGTGATTGCCGCCTGGATCGGGGCGGCGCTGTTCCACTGGCTTATCCTGTGGCCGATGGGCGACCCGGTGAGGTTGGTGGGCGACGTGGCGATCCGCCTCGCCGCCGCCGGCTTTGTCGTGCTGTCGCTGCTCACCGCCATTCGCGGCGCGCGGGCCGACCTGGTCGAGCGGCGCCGGCGGCTGCGACCGGTGTTCATCGCCATGTCGGGCCTCTACATGCTGGTGATCCTGGGCGTGGAGATCGCCCTGGCCGGTGGGCCGCTGCATCCGGCGCTCTCGCTGCTCAATGCCGCCGGCATCCTGGCGGTAGTCTTCGCCTTCAGCGCCGTGGTGCTGGGACTCGGCGCGGCGGACCTGTTCGTCCAGCGGCCGCGCGCCGATGCGCCGGCGACGATCGAGCCGGCGATCGAGGAAGCCGAGGCACCGGCCGCACCGGTGGACCCGGTGCTGCTCGAAAAGATCAGGACGGCGATGGAGCGCGACCGGCTGTATCGCGAGGAGGGGTTGACCATCGCCGTCTTCGCGCTGCGACTCGGCACGACGGAGCATCGCCTGCGCCGCGCGATCAACGCCGGGCTGGGGCATCGCAACTTCAATGCGTTCCTCAACGCCTACCGAATAGCCGATGCCAAGGCGGCGCTGGCCGATCCCAGCCAGGCCGAGGTGCCCGTGCTCACCATCGCCATGGATGCGGGCTTCGGCTCGCTGGCCCCGTTCAACCGCGCCTTCAAGGCCGAAACCGGGTTTACGCCCAGCGACTATCGGGCGCGTGCGTCCTCCACGTAAGTCGTTGGCTGCACATCGAGATTTCGGATTCGATAGGGCCGATTGACGAATCGATTGATCGGGATTTGCATTCGGCGAGCATCGGCTCTCGGCACCGGGGAGAAGGAGACATTCACAGTACGGGAGCCCCGCCGATGGCCGTCGTCCCTTCGGCTCTGGAACTCTTTCTGCGGGTCTGGCCGGCCATCTTTCTGGTCGACCTCGGGCAATATGTGGTCGCCGCGGCGGTCATGGCCCTCCTCATACTCGTGGCCGCATGGCTGGGCTTTGGCCCTGGACCGATTCAGGCCAAGCGTCCCAAGGGCCGCGACTACAGCCGCGAGATCGGCCTGTCGCTGCGCTCGGTGCTGATCTTTTCACTCAACGGTTTCGGCATCTATGCCGCGATGGAGTTCGGCCTTGTCGCCATTCCCCTCACCGTCGAGGCGGCCGGCGGTTGGGTGGCGATCGTGGCGACGTTCATCGGCATCCTGCTGGCGCATGACGCGTGGTTCTACTGGACGCATCGCCTGATGCACGGCCCGGCGATGTGGCGGCGCGTGCATCAAGCGCACCATCGATCGCATGTACCGACGCCCTTCGCCGCCTACGCCTTTGGCATCGGCGAGGCCTGGGTCCAGGCGATATTCCTGCCACTGTTCCTGCTGATCGTGCCGACCCACCCTGGCGTCATCTCGCTCTTCATGCTGGTCATGATCGTGCGCAACGTCATGGGTCACGCCGGCGTCGAGTTCCATCCCGCGATCTTCGCGCCGGGTCGCGCGCTGGGCTGGCTGACCACCACCACGCATCACGATCTGCATCACCAGACCGGCCGTTGGAATTTCGGCTTCTACTTCACCTTCTGGGATCGCCTGATGGGGACCGAGCATCCGGACTACGCGCAGAGGTTCCTCGAAGCACGGCTGCGGAAGCGGCCGCTGGGAGCGCAGGAGGCGGCCACGCGCTGATTCTTCCCGTCGGATGCGCAGGTCCGGCGCCGGCCGTCATCCTTGCCGCGTTGAGATGGCATGGACGCCTGCTAGGATGTCCTCCAGTTCACGGGGAGATGTCCAGGCCATGGTCAAGACGGTGCTGTACGCGGAGAAGCTCTACGACGACGACAAGGTCGAGCGCGCGGTGTTCGGGCCCGACGTGCGTGTGGTGTGGCGCAATGTCGACAATCTCTCGCTGCTCGAGGATCGCGACTGCGCCGATGTCGACGGCCTGATGGTCATGCGGCACGCGGTCACCCCGGAGCATTTCGCCAAGTTCCCCAAGCTCTCCTGCGTCGTGCGCATGGGGGTCGGCTACGACAAGATCGACCGCAAGGCGGCCGAGGCGCGCAAGGTGATGGTGTGCAACGTGCCGGACTACGGCACGACGGAGGTGGCCGATCACGCGCTGGCGTTGGCGCTGTCGCTGCGCCGCGGCATCGCCCTGCACCTGGAGGCGCAACGCCGGCCACAGCCCGCGCGCTGGGCCTACGTGCGCGACTCGCTGCTCAAACGCAACGGCGTGCAGACTTTCGGCATCGTCGGCCTGGGACGCATCGGCACGGCGGCGGCGCTCAGGGCAAAGGCGTTCCAGTTCCGCGTCGTCGCCTATGACCCCTATATGCCCAACGGCACCGAGCTGGGTGTCGGCGTCGAGCGGGTGCGCTCGCTCGAGGCGCTGATGGAGCAGACCGACACCTTGTCGATCCACGCGCCGCTGACGCCCGAGACACGCGGCATGATTTCGCGCGCCATGCTGGAGCGCATGCCCAAGGGCGGCGTGGTGGTGAACACCGCGCGCGGGCCGATCGTCGATGTCGACGCGCTCGCCGACCTGCTGAAGCGCGGGCATTTGGCCGGCGTCGGGCTCACGTGCTACCCGTGGAGCCGCCGGTCGAGCCGATCCCGGAGATCCTGCGCGCCTACCGCGCGCGTGAGCCGTGGTGCGAGGGCCGCCTGATCATCACGCCGCACTCCGCCTTCTTCACGCCGGAGGCGTGGGACGACACGCGGCGGCTGGCGGCGGAAACCATGCACGCGGCGCTGGTCGGGCCGCGGCCGCAGAACGTCATCACGCCGGACATGTTCTGATGTATTTCTTCCCTTCTCCCCGCGAAGGCGGGGAGAAGGTGCCCGAAGGGCGGATGAGGGGCTTCGCGGAGGCTCAACAACAGCGGCCTTGGTTGTTGCACGAGGAAGCCCCTCATCCGCCTCGCTGACGCTCGGCACCTTCTCCCCGCCTTCGCGGGGAGAAGGGAAGAAGTCCATCTGTGATAGCCCCGCTTGCGCGCCGGTGCCGCCGGTCCTAGCGTACCGTCAGCGAACCGACGGAGGATCGACATGCATTTCAGGGGGATGGTCGCCGGCCTTTTGGCGACGAGCATGCTGGCGCTGGCATCGCCGGCTGTGGCGCAGAAATCGAACGACACCTTGCGGATCCTGTTCACCGACGCGGTGCCCAGCATCGATCCGTACTTCAACTCGCAGCGCACCGGTCTGATCCTCGGCCACCAGGCCTGGGACATGCTGGTGCATCGCGATCCGGTCAGCTTCGAGATCAAGCCGGCGCTGGCCACGGCGTGGAAGCTGATCGACGACAAGACGCTGGAATTCACCATCCGCGAGGGCGTGAAGTTCCACGACGGCAGCGTGCTGAGCGCCGACGATGTCGTCTACACGATCAACATGGCGTCCGATCCGGCGAGCAAGGTGGCGACACCCAGCAACTACGCCTGGATCGAGAAGGCGGTGAAGGTCGACGACAAGACCGTGCGCGTGATGATGAAGAAGCCGACGCCGGCGGCGCTGGAGTACTTCGCGCTGGTCATCCCCATCCATCCCAAGGCCTATCGCGAGCGGGTCGGCGCCGAGGGCTTCGCCAAGGCGCCGGTCGGCGCCGGACCGTACAAGATCGTCAAGCTCGAGCAGGCCAAGGAAGTCCATTTCGAGCGCTTCGCCGACTACTGGAAGGGCAGTCCCAAGGGCACGCCGCGCATCGGCAAGCTGCATGTGCGCTTCGTCTCCGAGACGGCGACGCAGATGACCGAACTGCTGGGCGGTCGCGCCGACTGGATCTGGAACGTCAACCCCGACCAGTTCGACAACGTCAACCGCGTGCCGACGCTGACGGCGATCCGCAAGGAGTCGATGCGTATCGGCTACCTGTCGATCGACGCCGCCGGTCGCAGCGGCGCGGGCAATCCGCTGACCAACGTCAAGGTGCGCAAGGCGATCTGGCACGCCATCGACCGGCAGCAGATCGCCGACAAGCTGATCACCGGCGGCAGCCGCGTGCCGCAGGCGCCGTGCTTCCCGACACAGTTCGGCTGCGATCAGGACGCCGCGGTGAAGTACGACTACAACCCGGCCAAGGCCAAGGAGCTGCTGAAGGAGGCGGGCTTCCCCGACGGTTTCGAGATCGAACTGGTGACCTACGTCCAGCCCACACAGTGGAGCGCCGCGATCCAGAACTATCTCCAGGCCGTGGGCATCCGCGCCAAGATCACCCAGCTGCAGGTCGCGGCGGCGATCCAGAAGGCGTGGCGCGGCGAGAACCCGCTCTATCACGGCAGCTGGGGCAGCTACTCGATCAACGACGTCTCGGCGATCATGCCTGTCATGTTCGGCGGTGGGAACGACGACTACACGCGCGATCCCGAGATGATCAGGCTGCTCGAACAGGGCGGCAGCACCAGCGACCCCGCCGTGCGCAAGGCGGCCTATTCGGCGGCGATCAAGCGCGCCACCGAGAACGCCTACTGGCTGCCGCTGTTCACCTATGTGAGCACCTTCGCCCACACCAAGCAGCTCGACTTCACGCCCTACGCCGACGAGCTGCCGCGGTTCTATATGTACGGGTGGAAATAGCGCGTCTTCCTGGGAGCGCCGGCGTCGCGCCGGCCTCTTGAAGAAGACGAACCACAGAGGCACAGAGACACAGAGGAAGACCAAGAAGAGAAGACCGATACTGCGCGCTTCGCGCGCGGGCACGCCGTTCTCTGTGACCTCTGTGTCTCTGTGGTTAATCTTTCTTGAGGCTTACCGCCGCAACGCCGCCAGCCGGTCGATCTCGCGCCAGAAGCCCTTGATCGTCTCATCGACGATCTGCTGCACCGGCTTGATCTCGTGGATCAGCCCCGCGCTCTCGCCGGCGGCGCCCGATGTGTTCTCGACATCGCCCTGCACGTAGAGCATCTCGATGGTCGAGCTGCGCAGCGCGCGTTCGCGCGTGCCTTCGGCGACCGCCACCGAGTAGGGCGTGCGCAAGCCGCGTGAACGCGCGCGCGGCGGATTGTCGGTCATGATCGTACCGGTGATCGGCGCGTCGACGATCGCCCGCTTGTAGTTGGGATGCACCGGGCTTTCGAAGGAGGCGACGAAGCGCGTGCCCATGGTGACGCCCTCGGCGCCCAGCGCGAAGGCCGCCGCCATGCCGCGGCCGTCGACGATGCCGCCGGCGGCGACGATCGGCACGTCGACCGCCTCGCGCACCGCTTGCAGCAGGGCGAAGGTGTGGACTTCTTCGGGATTTCGGATGCCCGCGCTCTCGGCGCCCTCGACGATCAGCCCGTCGACGCCGGCGTCGACGGCCTTGACCGCGCCGCGCAAGGTGGCGGTGGCGTGATAGACGATCACGCCGGCGTCCTTCAGCCGCCTGGTGTAACGCGTCGGATCGCCGGCCGAGGTGGTGGCGAAGTGGATGCCCTGCTCGAGCAGCCAGCCGATGATCGCGTCCTCTTCCTTGACGTCCATCTGCAGATAGCGGATCGGCAGGTTGACACCGAAGGGCGCGTTGGTGGCGGCGCGGATGGCGGCGAACTCGCTCTTGGTGACGCCGAGGTCGCGGATCGAATTCTCGAGCAGGCCCATGGCGCCGGCCTTGGATACCGCGGTGACCAGCGGCGCGCGGGCGATCCAGGTCATGGGCGACTGGAAGATAGGATAGCGCGCGCGCGTATGTGCCGTGACGCGATTGCCTTCGAACATGGATCCAGCCTGTCTTGTCCCACGCCGGTGGTATCATGTAAGTGACTGGCGTGGGAGCGGCCTGCCGTCCAGGGCTTCCGCACCACGGTTGGAGAGAGCGGGATGCCCCTGAGCTGGACGATCGACCATGACATTCGGACGATCGTCGCGACCGCGACGGGGATGCTCACGCGCCAGGATCTCGATCACTATTTGTCGACCCTGGTCGGGCAGGGCGCCGTCGGCTATCGCGCGATCTTCGACGTCTCTCGCGCCGGGCTCGATCTTCGCTCGGGCGACCTCGTGGCGCTGAGCCAGGTCACGCGCTCACGCAAGCCCGAGGGTTTCGACGGCGCGTTGGCGTTGATCGTCACGTCGGAAGCCGAGCGCGAGCTGGCGGCCTACTTTGTCGGTCGCACGGCCGAGTCGCGGCTGTGCCGCATGTTCCGCAGCGTGGAAGAGGCGCGCGGATGGTACACCGAGCTCGACGCGGCGGCGCGGCGCTAGTCCGCGAGCGCGCGTACCCTAAGCAGCCTTCCGCACCGCCCGCGCCACTTCTCCCCAGCGCGCCAACATTTTTCCGTCGATCTCGCGCCAGTGTGACGCGAGATAGATGACCAGCCGCGACGCGATGCCCTTGTAGCGCTGGATCATCTTGTCGGCGACATCGTCCCACCGGGCGACCAGGGCGAACTGATCGAGGATCTCGTCGGTGATCAGAGCCTGGGTGCGCGCACCGTCGTTGGCGCGCAGCGCGTCGCGCAGCTTGTCGCGCAGGCCGACGTGACCAAGGTCGTCGAACTGAAAGGCATAGTTGGGCGTCGCGCCGTAGAAGCCGATGGTGGTCTTGGCCTCGGCGATGGGCTGCGCGCGATCCTCGGCCGTGTCACCCGCCGCGACGATCACGGGGATGATCTTGTCGATCGCGTTGGGGTCGCGGCCGGCGCGTCGGGCGCCCTCAGCGATGCCCGGCAGCAGACGGTTCTTGATGTAGTGCTGGGAGTGCATCGGATGCACGTGCACGCCGTCGGCGACTTCGCCCGCGACGCGAACCATGAAGGGGCCGACGGCGGAGATGTCGACCTTGATGTCCTCGTGCTCGTGTCGCGGCGGCGTCCATTGCTCGGGCAGCAGGTTCATCTTGTAGTAGGGGCCCTCATGGTTGAGCGGCGCCTCGCGACGGAAGGCGGCGAGGCAGGCCTTCACCGCCCGCACATAGTCCTTCATCTGCGGCGCCGGTTTGTCGAACCCGGCGCCATAGCGCCGCTCGATATGGGCCTTCACCTGGCTGCCCAGGCCAAGGCGGAACTTGCCGCCGGTGTTCTGCGCCAGCTCCCAGGCGATCTCGGCCGAGACCATGGGGCTGCGGGCGAACGCGATCGCGATACCGGTCGAGAAATGCAGCGAGGGTGCGGCGAGCGACGCCGCGGCGATGTTCATCCACGGCACCTGATGGCCCTCGGTGAACAGCATGCCGGAGAATCCCGCGGCCTCCACGCGGCGGGCGAGATCGGCCACGTTGGGCCACGTGGTGGCTCGCGTCATGACGTCGAATTCCATGATCCTCTTCCTCCGCCGGTTCGGAAGCGAGCGTGCCGGGACGGCGGAGTGAGTGCAACTTTGACTTGGCCTTACCTTCCCCCGGAGGGGGAAGGTGCCCGAAGGGCGGATGGGGGATGTCGAAGACGGACACCGAGTGCGTTGAAACATCCCCCATCCGTCGCTACGCGCCACCTTCCCCCTCCGGGGGAAGGTAAAACCGACGCGGGCGGTCCCGGTCGACGATTGTGCAATCGCATCCGCGGCGCGACTATGCCGCCGCAGGTCTCAGGCACAGGGTGTGGTGGATCATGACATTGGCGATGGGTTGGGACGAGTGGGCGACGTGCGATGCGCTCGCCCTGGCGGAACTGGTGCGGACGAAGAAGGTCAAGCCGGCCGAGCTCGCGGCCCAGGCCGCCGCGGCGATCGAGAAGACCAACCCGAAGCTCAGCGCCGTGGTCGAGGTGTTCGACGACGTCGTCGCCGACCCGACGCGCGATGGTGCCAATCTCGATGGTCCGTTCGCCGGCGTGCCTTACCTGATGAAGGATCTCGGCCCGACCTTGAAGGGCCGGCTGCAGGAGATGGGCTCGAAGCTGATGCGCGGCAATCGCGCGGCGGCCGATACCTATCTCACCGGTCGTATCCGCAACGCCGGTCTCAACATCATGGGCCGCACGACGACGCCGGAGTTCGGCTGCTGCTCCTCGGCGGAGAACCCCGAGGTCTATGTCACGCGCAATCCCTGGGACACGGACTACACCACGCTGGGCTCCTCGGCCGGCACGGCCGCGATGGTTGCCTGCGGCGCGGTGCCGATCTCGCACGCCTCCGATGGCGGCGGCTCGATCCGCCTGCCGGCGGGCGCCAACGGCAATATCGGACTGAAGCCCTCGCGCGGCGTCTTCTCGCTGTCGCCGATGGCTTCTGACCTGACCGGCCTGGTCTCGACCCAGGGCTGCCACACGCGCTCAGTGCGCGACACGGCGGTGTTCGTCGACGCCTGCCGCGGCGGCGCGCCGGGCGAGTTCATGCCGTTCTGGCAGCCGGCCGAGCCTTATGAGCAGTTGATCAAGCGCGATCCTGGCCGCCTGAAGATCGCGCTGTCGCACGAGTGGGGCGACTACAAAGCCGTGCCGCATTTCGTGACGGAGCTGGAGCGCGTCGGCAAGCTGCTGGAAGGGCTGGGCCACACCGTCGAGTGGGCGCTGCCCAAGGTCGACCTGCGCGCGGCCTTCGCGGCGCAGACCGCCTGCTACATCAGCAATTTCGCGCAGACGATCTCGAACCTGCTGGCGCCGCGCGGGCTCAACAAGCCACCATCGGATCTGATCGAACCGATCAACATCCGCATCTGGGAGGCCGGCATCGACTACAGCTACAGCGAGCGCGCGCGCATGCAGGCGGTGTTCAACGCCACATCGCGTGGCTTCGGCGCCTTCTTCGAGGACTGGGACATCATCCTCACGCCTGTCATGGCGCTGCCGACGCCGCGTGTCGGCACGAAGGAGTACCTGACGACCAGCGACAACCCCTCGGTGCGCGACTGGTTCGCCAATCTCTGGCGCATCTTCGCCTACACGCCGCTGGCCAATCTCACCGGCATCCCCGGCATCTCGCTGCCATTGGGCACGCAAGAGAACGGCCTGCCGCTGGGCATCCAGGCGCAGGCGAAACAGGGCGCCGACGGGTTGCTGCTGCAGCTCGCCGCGCAGATCGAGCGGGCGATCGGCGGCAAGTGGACCGACGGTCGGCTACCGCCGGTGCATGTCACGCGGGGCTGATACTCAATCGCGCCCGCCGCGGCTTGACAGTGCGGCCTGCCCAATGAGCATGATGCGTGGCATGTCTTTTGCTGCGTACGCGTGAGTCCTTGGGATGCCCGAGAGGGGAGAACGCAGATGCTGCATCGGATATTGGCTGCCTTCGCACTGGCGGTCGCGATTGGATCCGGGGCGACCGCGCAGGATCTGCCGAAGAGCCAGTTCAAGGTGATCGGGCTCAACAGCCCGACGCCGGTGTCGATCCATGACGAGCTGCCGTTCTGGCGCAAGACTATTCCCGACGCATCGAAGGGCGCCATCACGGTCGATGTGACACCGCTCGATCAGATGGGCATCGACGACAAGACCATGCTGCGCCTGCTCAAGCTCGGCGTGATGGATTTCGCCGCGATGGATATCTCGAAGATGGCGGGCGACGACCCGCGCTTCGAGGCCTGCGACCTGGCGGGGCTGACGCTCGATCCGGCGAAGGCGCGCGGGGCCTGCGCGGCCTATCGCGACGTGATCGACCGGCAGATGCAGAAGAACTGGAACGCCAAGCTGCTGGCGTTCGGCGGCAACACCCCGCAGGTCTTCTGGTGTCGCGAGGTCGTCAGCGGTCTCGACGGGCTGAAGGGCAAAAAGATCCGCGTCTTCAACAACACCATGCGCGACTTCCTCGGTGGTGTCGGCGGCACGGCGGTCAGCATGGCCTTCGCCGAGGTGGTGCCGGCGCTCAACAATGGTGTGGTCGATTGCGCCGTGACAGGCAGCCTGTCGGGCAACACGGCGGGCTGGGCCGAGGTGACCAAGTCGATCTATCCGATGTCGCTGGGCTGGAGCATCAACGTGCTGGCCGTGAACCTCAACACGTGGAAGCGGCTGGATCCCAAGCTGCAGGCCTTCTTCGTCGAGCAGACCAAGGCCTACGAAGAGAAGATGTGGGCGACCATCCGCAAGACCACCGACGAGGCCGACAACTGCAATACCGGCAAGCAGCCGTGCACCTTGGGCAAGCTCGCCAAGACGACGATCGTGCCGGTGAAGCCCAGCGAGATGGAGACCCACAAGAAGCTCGTCGAAGGCGCCGTGCTCGCCGGCTGGGCGAAGCGCTGCGGCGGCGAGTGCGTGCGGGAGTGGAACGACACCGTGGGCAAGGCGCTCGACCTGAAGGCACCCGCGCCGTAGTCGGCGGCTGACCCGACATGACGGGGGTGCGGCGCGTCGCCCGCTGGGGCCTGTGGGGCGGCGGCGCGCTCGTCCTGCTGGCCGCGGTGCTGATCGGCATCGACGTGCTGATGCGCAAGTTCCTCAATCGCTCCATCGGCGGGGCCGACGAACTGGCGGGTTATGCATTGGCGATCGGCACGGCCTGGAGCCTCGGCGCGGCGCTGCTCGATCGCGCCCATATCCGGATCGATTCGCTTTATGTGCTGTTTCCGCAAAGGCTGCGGCTGGCACTCGATGCCGCGGCTATCCTGCTGCTCGTCGGCTTCTTCGCCCTGACGGCCTGGCACGGGCTGGGTGTGGTTTCGCAATCCTGGATCTCCAGCTCGCGCAGCCAATCCGCCCTGGAGACGCCGACGGTGATTCCCCAGGCGTTGTGGATCGCCGGCCTCGCGGGCTTCGTGATCGTCGGTGCCCTGCTGCTGCTCCAGGCGGCACGGCTGGCGCTCGCGGGCGATCTGAACGCCGCAGCTCGGCTCATCAGCACGCGCTCCGCCGCGGAAGAGGTAGAGGACGAGATCCGTGATCTGAAGGATCGCCAGGGCCGCGGCCAGGATCGCGGGTTGTAAGGCCGATATGCTCCTGGTCACGCTCCTCATCCTGATCGGCCTGCTGGCGCTGGCCATTCCCGTCGCCGCCAGCCTCGGCGTCCTTGGTCTGTCGCTGTCCGGCCTCTACTCGAAGCTGCCGCTGTCGCTGGCCATGGGTGAGGTCGCCTGGGGCACGTCGAACAACTTCCTGCTGGTGGCGATTCCGTTCTTCGTGCTGCTGGGCGAGATCCTGCTGCGCTCGGGCATGGCCGAGCGCATGTACAACGCGCTGGTGCTGTGGGTGCCGTGGCTGCCGGGCGGCCTGATGCATTCCAACATCGCGGCGTGCGCCATGTTCGCCGCCACGTCGGGATCGAGCGTGGCCACGGCCGCGACGATCGGCACCGTGGCGCTGGGCGAGGTCGAAAAGCGCGGGTACTCCGAGCGCCTCTTCCTCGGCACCATCGCCGCCGGCGGCACGCTCGGTATCCTCATTCCGCCGTCGATCAACATGATCGTGTATGGCGTGCTGACCGACACCTCGATTCCCAAGCTTTACCTCGCCGGCTTCCTTCCCGGTCTGGTGCTGGCCGGGCTGTTCAGCCTGACCGTGCTCGTCATCTGCCTGATACGCCCGTCGCTGGGCGGCAGACCCACGGCGACCAGCTGGAGGCAGCGCATCGCGGCGCTGCCCGACCTGCTGCCGCCGCTGATCATCTTCCTCGCCGTGATCGGATCGATCTACGCCGGCTGGGCGACGGCGACCGAGTCGGCGGCGCTTGGCGTACTGGCCGCCGTCGGCATCGCCGCCTGGCATCGCCGGCTGACCTGGCACACGTTGTTGAGCGCCTTCGAAGGCACGATGCGGACCACCGCCATGATCATGGCGATCCTGCTCGCGGCCTACTTCCTCAATTTCGTCATCACGTCGATCGGGCTGACCGGCAAGGTCAGCGGTTTCATCGCCGGCCTCGGCCTGTCCAAGGTCGAGCTGCTCGTCGTCGTGGTGCTGTTCTACTTCGTCCTCGGCATGTTCATGGAGACGCTGTCGATGATGGTGGCGACCGTACCCATCATCGCGCCGATCATGATCAAGGCCGGCTACGATCCGATCTGGTTCGGCATCATCATCATCATTCTCATGGAACTGGCGATGATCACGCCACCGGTCGGCATCAACCTCTATGTCGTGCAGGGACTACGCAAGCGCGGCAGGATCAACGACGTCATCATCGGGGCGTCGCCCTTCGTCATCACCATGATGGTGATGGTCGTCGTCCTGTCGTGCTGGCCGGATATCGCGCTCTGGCTGCCGCGATCGGCGGCGAATTAGCGCGCTACAGCGTGATCACGATGTTGCCGGCGGCGTCGAGCTCGGCGTGGGCGCCGGGAGGCACCACGCAGGTCGCGTCGTACTCATCGACGATCAGCGGGCCGGCGCGCCCCGACGCCAGGTCGGCGCGCCTCAGCACCGGCGTTTCATGCCAACCGTAGGTGTCGCCAAAATAGGCCCGGCGCGAGGCCTGGGCCACGAGCTCGGCCCGGCTCGATTGCACGCTCTGCGGCACGGCGCGGCCCTCGCGCAGGCCCGAGCCCACGACCTGGATGGAGACCAGCTCGACCGGTTCGTCAGGCCCGGCGCGATGGCCGTAGGTCTTCTCGTGCTCCTGACCGAAGGCCTCTTCGAGGTGCTTCACCATCGTCGCGTCGATCGGGCCGTCGGGCACGGCGACGGTCAGGTCATAGCTCTGGCCCTTGTAGTGCAAAGCCGCCGAACGCTTGAGCCGCGCCCGCGCGCCCGTGAAGCCTTCGACGGCGAGTTGATCGCTCGCCTGTCGCGCGAGCCCATTCCATGCCGCGTCGATCTCACCGAGATCGGCCTGGCGCAGCAGCCTGCGGAAGGTCCGCGCGTAGTGATGCTCGACATCGGCATAGAGCAGGCCGAAGGACGAGAACAGGCCTGCCGATGGCGGCACCACGATCCGATTGATGCCGAGCGCGGCGGCCATGCCTGATGCGAAGAGCGGACCGTTGCCGCCGAAGGCGAACAGCGCGAAGTCGCGTGGATCGCGGCCGCGCTCTGTCGACACCGCCTTGATGGCGCGGATCATGTTGGACTCCGCGATCAGATGCGCGCCGTAGGCCGCGCGCTCCAGCGCCATGCCGAGCGGGTTGGCGATCTTCGCCTCGAAGACGGCGCGGGCCTGCCCGGCGTTGAGCTTCAACGCGCCGCCCACGAGGTGCGCGGGGTTGATATAACCCAGCAGCACGTTGGCGTCGGTGATGGTGGGGACCTCGCCACCCTGGTCGTAACAGACCGGACCGGGCGATGCGCCAGCGCTCTCGGGACCGACCTGCAGCGCGCCGCCGCCATCGATCCAGATATGCGAACCACCACCGGCGCCGACCTCGGCGAGGTCGATGGCTGGTACCTTGAGCGTGTATCCGGCGCCGCTCAGCAGGCGTGAGCCGATCATGATGCCGGCACCAACCGCATACTCGTGGGCGCGTGCGACCTCGCCGTCCTCGACCATCGAGGCCTTGGCGGTGGTGCCGCCCATGTCGAAGGTGATGATCTTCGGCAGTCCCTTGGCGCGGGCGAGCGCCTGCGCGCCGACGACGCCGCCGGCCGGGCCGGACTCGATGATGTTCATCGGCCGCTCGGCCGCCGCGGCATCGGTCGTCAGGCCGCCATTCGATTGCATCAGCAGCAGACGGGCCGGAATGCCGGCGGCGTTGAGCCCCTGGCGCAGCGCCCTGAGATAGGTGGCGACGATCGGCATCACATAGGCGTTGATGACGGTGGTCGAGGTCCGTTCGTATTCCTTGATCTCCGGCAGCACCTCGAACGAGACGCTGAGCGGCAGGCGTGGGGCCTTGCGGGTGGCGATGTCGCGCAGCATCGCCTCGTGCGCGGGGTTGGCGAAGGAATTGAGCAGGCAGATGGCGATCGCCTCGACCTTCTCGGCCAGCAGCGCATCGACGGCGCGCTCGGCGTCGGCGGGATCGAGGGCACGCTCGACGCGGCCGGCGTGATCGACGCGCTCGTCGACGACCTGGCGCAGGTAGCGCTCGGCCAGCGGTGGCGGCTTGGTCCAGCTGAGGTCGTAGAGGCGGGGCATGCGCAGCGTGCGGATCTCCAGCACGTCGCGGAATCCCTTGGTGGTGATGAGCCCGACGCGCGCGCCCTTGTGCTCGAGGATGGCGTTCGAGGCGACGGTTGTGCCGTGGCGGATCTCCTCGATCACGCCGCCATCGAGCCCGGTCTCACGGAACACCTCGCTCAGGCCGTCGACGATGGCCTGGGCATAGTTGCCGACGCTCGAGGAGATCTTCTTGGTGTGGATGGTGCCGTCGGATCCGAGCAGCACGATATCGGTGAAGGTGCCGCCGATGTCGACACCGACGCGATAGGTGATGGACATGACGCTATTCCGCGGCGCGCGCCAGACGCACCGGGTCGTGCCGTTGCACCGTCGGCACCTCGGTCCAGCCGCGCGACCGCGCGATCTGCGCGCGAAGGCGCGTGGTGGCATCCGCGTCGACCGTCCAGCTGGCCTTGTCGATCACCACGCCGTAGTCGACCTGCGCCTTGTGCGACGAGAGCAGCTCGTTGCGCACGTCGCGCAGCACGGCGGCGGGATCGCGCTCCAGTGGATCGCCCCAGCCGCCAGCGCCGGCCAGCACGTGGCGGAAGATGTCGCCGCGCTTGACCGTCATGGTGAACTTCGACGGCAGGAGGCGGTTCTCGCCGTCGGGGTTCAGGTAGTTCTCCGACGGGCCGCCCGGGCCGCCGCCGTACAGGCCGAACGGCCGATGGTCGCGGCGGTCGGCGCGGACCTGCAACATGCCTTCCTGCTCGAGGAATCGGTAGTCGCGCTTGAACGGCACGCCGCCGCGATACTTGCCGGCGCCCGCCTTGTCGGCGACGAACTCGTAGGCCAGCAGCTGGATGGGCTGCTCGGCTTCGGTGACCTCGATCGAGTGCGAGGCCATGTTGGCGAACATGTGCGAGTTGCCGTCGAGCCCATCGGCGAAGGGCCGCGCGCCCCAGGCGCCGCAGGTGAAGTCGACATAGACGAAGGGCTTGCGCGCCGCGTCGTAACCACCGATCGAGATGCCGGTATTGCCGCCGTCGCCCGCCGCCTTGACGCGGTCGGGCAGCATCATGGCCAGCGCGCCGAACATGCAGTCGACCATGCGGAAGCCGGTGAGGCCGCGCGCGGCGCAGGCCGCCGGCAGCACGCCATTGCCGACCGTGCCCGGCGGGCAGATCACCTCGATGGCGCGGAACACGCCCTCGTTGTTGGGGATGCCCGCCGGCAGCACCGAGCGCACGCCGGTGTAGGAGGCCGCTTTGGTGAAGCTCAGCGTGTTGTTGATCGCGCCCTTGACCTGCGGATTGGTGCCGGTCCAGTCGACCACCATGTGACCGCCCGACTTGCGGATCGTCACGAACAGCCGGATCGGCTGGCCGTAGTCGACACCGTCGTCGTCGATCCAGTCCTCGAAGCTCCATTCGCCGTCCGGCAGCTGCGCCAGCGCCGCGCGCGTCAGGCGCTCGGCGTAGTCGATGATCTCGTTGAGGTAGAGCTTGGTCTGCTGCACGCCGTACTTCGCGACGATGTCGGCGAACTGCGTCTCGCCGATATGGCAGGCCGCGAGCTGCGCGCGCAAGTCGCCGAAGAGCTGGACGGGCAGGCGGACGTTCTTCTCGATGATCGTCATGAGGGTCTGGTTGATCTTGCCGGCCTCGTAGAGCTTCATCGGCGCGATGCGCAGGCCCTCGGCATAGATTTCGGTCGAGTCCGAGGCGTTGGAGCCCGCCACGCGTCCGCCGACATCGATGTGGTGGCAGACCGTGCAGGCGAAGGCCAGGCGCTCGCCCTCGTGATAGAGCGGCTTGATGACGAAGATGTCCGGCAGGTGCATGCCGCCGTCGAACGGGTCGTTCATGATGAACACGTCGCCCGGCCCCATGTCGTCACCGAAATGGCGCATGATCGAGTCCATCGCCGTCGGCACCGAGCCGAGATGTCCCGGCAGGGTCAGGCCCTGCGCCGCCAGCTTGCCGTTGGCGTCGGCGAAGCCCGTCGAGTAGTCCATGTTGTCCTTGAGCACGCCGGAGTAGGTCGTGCGGAAGACCGTCAGGGCCATCTCGTCAGCGATCGAGAAGATCGCGTTTTTGAACAGTTCGAGAGTGATCGGATCGGGTACGTCGGCCACTGTCTTGCTCTCCGGAGCGATCGGATCCACGCGCACAGTCTAGCAGCAAAATGCGGGCCTATGCCGTAAACCATCGCCCCCAACGGGTGAAGGGGCGCTTGTCGAGGCCCAGAACGTCCAGTGCCGACCAAAGCGTCACCGCCACCGAGTCCAGGATCGGGATGCCCAGCGTCGCTTCCAGCCGGGCCGCCCGTGCCGCGCCGCGCATGTTGGTGCACAGGATCACGGCGCCGTCGCATCCAGCCTGCGCCACGCGGCCGAGCGCGTCGTCGATCTGTTCCTCGGTGACGGTGGCGAAAGAGAAATTGTCGCGCAGGCCCAGATGCACGTCAGGGCCGACAGGCAGGCCGGCCGCGGTCCACGTCCCGATGATCTGCGCCTGGACGTCGCTTGTGTAGGGGCTGACCAGGCCGATCCGGCGCAGCCCGAGCCGGCGGACGAGGGTGCGGTACGCCAGCACGCAGGTGACGGCGCGAATGCCGGTCGCCTGCTCGATATGGCGCACCAGCTCCTCGTCGCGCTCCAGGCCCAGCCAGCTGGCGGAGGTCCCGTTCCAGGCGATCACGTCGCAGCGGGCATGCGCCAGCAGTTCCGCCGCCGCCAGAATCGGCGCGGTGTCGAACTGCCGCAGCGCCCGATCGTCGAGCGCGATCTCCGTCACCTTGAAGCGCGAGAAGTGCGCGGTGATGTGGGGATGGCCGTGCAGCATCGCTGCCGTCACGGGCTCCAGCACCGTGTTGGACGAGGGCGTCAGCATGCCCAGACGCGGCAAGATCGATCCCTCCGTCAATTGTCGGCGTCGAAGACCTCGTTGGCCGAGAAGCCACCGCAGGTCATCGGCCCCACGGTGCTTTTATACCGCAATTGGTCGCGCTGCCGCCGTGGTCTCAGTCGACGGGTTTCCGGCGACTCGGGTCGTTGGCGAAGATCAGCTCCTCGCTGCCGAGGTTGACCGGCGTGAGATCGTTGTCGTCGAGCGGCACGCTGAAATCGTATGCCACCCCCGCGCACTCTGTTGTGACCATGTGGCACGCCGCCAGGACGTTGACGTCGACATCCGCCGCCTTTGTCAGCGGCGGCGCGCCGTTGGCCAGGATGCCGAGGGGCGATACGTAGCCGATGGATGTGTCGTTGATGAACGGGAGGTAGTCGACGATGACGGGGGGCTCGTCGCTGAACCCCGGCGTGCCGCCAAAGATGCTTCCGCCGGGGTTGAGCGTTATCCCGAAGCCCGTAATCGTGCCGTTGATGAAGATGTCGGAGGTGGGGCCCAGCGTTGTCAGGCTCACGCTCGAGAACCGACCGGCGGTGAGACCGCCGCTGGTGACCGCCAGGGTCGTGGCGCTGACGATGTCGATCGTCCCGCCCGAGCTACCGCTGATATTCGAGATCAGGTTGCCACGATTGGTCAGCGCGACCAGGCCGCCCATCGCGAACGTCACGGTATTGGCGTTGATGGGCGCGGTCTGGGTGAGCTGACCGGTGCTGGAGATGAAGGTGAGGCTGGAGAAGCCCGAAAGCGCGCCATTCACCGCGATGTTGCCCAGCGCTCTCAAGGTCAGGCTGGTGAACGAGGTATTGGCGACAGGGTCGAGGATGGTGATGGTGCCGCCGCCCGAGCCGGGGTCGCCGGTCGCATCGATGATGACGTTCGCCGCCGACAGCAGGGTCAGAAGGGTCGCGACGCTGATGTTCGATGCGTCCGCGCTGCCCGTGATCGTGTCGCCCGCCACATTGGAGTTGCTGTCGGCACCGTTGCTGATCGTGATGTCGCTGGGATCCAGCAGCAATGTGCCGGTGAGGCCGCTTGCGGCGCGCAGGTCGACCATGCCGTCGAAGGAGAGGCGCGCCTTGCCCGAGACTTCGACGAAGCCGCCGTCACCGCCCCGGGCGCCGCCCCTGGCCGAGATCGTGCCGCCGAACACCGTGGTGTTGTCGGCCCAGATCACCACCGTGCCGCCATTGCCCCGGTCGGTGGCGTCGGCGGCGATGACCGCGCCACGCTCCACTTTGGTGACCTTGGCATTGGCGATCGGCCCCTGGCCCTGCCTGCCACCGCCCACCAGCACAGTGCCGCCGCCGGCGCCGCCGCTGGCGTCGATCCGCGCCGTCGCCTGCACCGTCACCCTCGGCGCCGTCGCCGTGACCGTGCCACCGCTGCGGCCCGGACCCCGCCCCGAGACGTCGATCGTGCCGCTGATGTTGAGCTGCGTCGTCTCGCCGCCGCCGAAGACGATCACGCCGCCCTCGTTGGTCACGCTGCGCGCGTTGATCCGCCCGCCGACATTGACCACGCCGTTGACCACATCGCGCGCCGCCGCCGCCGTGATCACCACCCGGCCGCCATCAGCGTTGATCGTGCCGGTGTTCGACGCCAGCGCCAGCGCCCTGCCGTCGGCATCGCGCGGCGTCCGCGACACCGGGTTGCCCACCGCGAAGCTCACCAGCCCGTCGCCGTTGAGGTCGAGCGTGAAGGTCTCCGCGCCGGCGATCGTCACCCGGCCCATCTGCGCGTTGATGACGCCGTTGTTGGCCGCCGAGGGACCGACCAGCGCCACCAGCCCGCCGTCGCGCACCGTGATCGTGCCGCCGTTGACGATTCGCGCGTTGGGGTTGGCCGAGGCCTGATCGAAGGCCACCCGGCCGCTCTTCATGAAATCAGACAGGTTGTTGGCGTTGGCCGTACCGACCAACAGCGACTCGACGTTGACCTGCGCACCGCCGCCGAAGAATACGCCGGCCTGGTTGATCAGGATCAGCCGGCCATTCGACACCAGCTGGCCGTTGATCACCGAGGGATCCGGGCCCAGCACCCGGTTCATCGAGTTCGCCGAGGGACCGTTGGTCCGGAACTCGACCCGGTTGCCCGCCCCGATATTGAATGTCCGCCAGTCGTAGACCGCGTTCTGGCTGGTCTGGTTGACCGTGAGCTGCGTGGCGCCGGTCCGCGTGATCGTGCCCGAACCCAGCGTCACCTTGCCGTCCATGGGCAACTGGGCCTGGGCTTGCTCGGTGGCGGCGAACAGACTGGCGGCGAGCAGTGTCGCCACTTTCGCCAGGCATCGCGCACGCCGAGACATCGTCAACTCCCTCACGAGAATCGGCTCAATCGCTGCGCAACCTTATCAGGATTCGTTGGCTGACGCGCGGTGATATAGCTTCAGTGTCTGTGCCAGCAGACTCAAGCCGGCGCCAGGTGGCACTCGACGATGCCCGCGGCTCGGGGCGTGGTTGCCGGCGCCACGCTGCCGCAGCGCTCGATCGCTACCGGGCAGCGTGGATGGAAGCGGCAGCCGGGCGGGATGTTCGAGGGATCCGGCAGCGAGTCGCCGAGGCCGACATCGGGCACGCCCAAGCCAGGCTCGGGCGTCAGCACCGAGGCGAGGAGGGCCTTGGTGTAGGGATGCTCCGGCGCGTGGAACAGCGTGTCGGTGGGCGCGCGCTCGACGATGCGGCCGAGATACATCACCGCCACCTCGGTCGCGACGTGCTCGACGACCGCGAGGTTGTGGCTGATGAAGAGGTAGGTGAGGTTGAGGTCGCGGCGCAGCTCGGCCAGCAAGTTGAGGATCTGCGCCTGCACCGAGACGTCGAGCGCCGAGGTCGGCTCGTCGCACACCACGATGCGGGGACGCAGCACCAGCGCGCGGGCGATGGCGACACGCTGGCGCTGGCCGCCGGAGAGCTGCGCCGGCTGGCGCTCGCCCATCTCGACCGTGAGCCCGACACGCACCAGCATCTCGTCGACGCGCTTGGCCATCTCGGCGCCGCTCATGCCGCCCTGCGCCGCCAGCGGCAGGCCGACGATGTCGCGCACGCGGCGCAGCGGGTTGAGCGAGGCGAAGGGGTCCTGGAACACCGGCTGGATCAGCCGCGCGCGCGCCTTGCGGTCCATCTCGAGCACGCGCTGGCCGTCGACCAGGATCTCGCCGGCCTCGGGCGGCAGCAGGCCGAGGATCAGGCGGGCGAGGGTGGACTTGCCGCAGCCCGACTCGCCCACCACGCCCAGCACGCCGCCAACCGGCACGGCGAAGGATACGTCGTCGACCGCCACGACATGCTTGTCGGGCTCGAACATGCCGCCCTTGACCCGGAACGTGCGCCGCGCGCCGCGCACTTCGATGGCGGGGGTCATTCCCTGTCGTCCTGAGCGTAGCGAAGGACCTCGCAGTGGTGCGCAAGGACGCAACGCGGATGAGTGACCGCGATACCGCGAGATCCTTCGCTGCGCTCAGGATGACGGTGAGGGGTCATGCCGCACGGGCCCAGTCGCGGGGCAGGCGGCAGAGGTATTCGTGATCGCCATCGGCGCGGTGGCGCGGGATCTCGCCGGCGCAGACATCGGTGGCCTGGGTGCAACGGTCGCGGAAGCCGCAACCGGTGAAGCCGGGCGAGACCTTCGGCACCACACCGGGAATCGAGCCCAGCGGCTGGTCGCGCTTCACCTTGCCCGGCACCGGCACGCATTCCAGCAGGCCGCGCGTGTAGGGATGCGTCGGGCGCGCGAAAAGGTCGGCGGTGGCGGCGCTCTCGACCACCTCGCCGGCGTACATCACCGAGACCCGATGCGCGACGCGCGCCACGACGCCGAGATCGTGGGTGATCAGCAGGATCGCGAGGCCCAGATCGCGCTGCAGGCCGGCGAGCAGGCGCAGGATCTGCGCCTGCACCGTGACGTCGAGCGCCGTGGTCGGCTCGTCGGCGATCAGCAATTCAGGATCGCACATCAACGCCATGGCGATCATCACGCGCTGGCGCAGGCCACCGGAGAGCTGATGCGGGAACTGACCCAGCCGCATGCCGGGCGCGGTGATGCCGACGCGGCCCAGCAGCTCGGCGGCGCGATCGAGCGCCTCGCGCCGCGTCGTGCCGCGATGGCGGGTCAGCACCTCGGCCATCTGCGAGCCCACCGTGTAGGCGGGGTTGAGCGAGGTCATCGGCTCCTGGAAGATCATCGCCATGCGATCGCCGCGCAATTTGGCCATCTGCCGATCGGTCATATCGCGCAGGTCGATGCCGGCGAAGTTGAGCTTGTCCGCACCACGCCGTCCGCCGCGCGCCAGCAGGTTCATGATCGCCAGCGCCGACACCGATTTGCCACAGCCCGACTCGCCCACCAGGCAATGCGTCTCGCCGCGTGCGACGCTCAGCGACGCGCCGCGCACGGCCGCGACATTGGCGCCGAACTCGACCCGCAGGCCCTCGACCTCCAGCAGCGCCTCGCCGCTCATGGCGTACCCGTCGCCCTACCTTCCCCCGGAGGGGGAAGGTGCCCGGAGGGCGGATGGGGGATGTCGAAGACGGACACGGAGTGCGTTGAAGCATCCCCCATCCGTCGCGCTGCGCGCGCCACCTTCCCCCTCCGGGGGAAGGTAGAGTCGAGCTCCATATGTGATAGCCCCGCCGCATGCGGGGAGAGGGGAGAAGACGGCGAGGACATGCGATAGCGCCGCATCACTGCGTGCCCGTGCCGAACTGGTCGCGCAGGCCGTCGCCCAGCAGGTTGATGCCCAGCACCAGCACGAACAGCGAGAGGCCGGGGATCATGATCACCCAGGGGCTGAAGTACATGTACTCCTTGGCCTCGGAGATCATCAGGCCCCACGACGGCAGCGGCGGCGGCACGCCCAGCCCGAGGAACGACAGCGCCGCCTCGGCAAGGATAGCGAGCGCGATCTCCAGGGTGGCGACGACGACGAGGTGTGACGCGATATTCGGCAGCACCTCGCGTGCCAGGATGTGGAAGCGCGAGCAGCCCGCGCACCACGCGGCGGAGACGAAGTCGAGGTTGCGCACCTGCATGGTGGTGCTGCGTGCGACGACGGCGAAGCGGTCCCACAGCAGCAGTCCGAGCGTCAGCACCAGCAGGGTGAAGCTGCTGCCCATCAGGCCGACCACCGCCAGCGCCACCAGGAAGACCGGAAGCGACAGCCGCGTGGTGATGGCGAACAGCACCGCGTCGTCGACCTTGCCGCCGACGAAGCCGCCCAGCACGCCGAGCGCGATGCCGATGATCGCCGAGGTGATGGTCACGCCGATGCCGATCAACATGGAGATGCGCGCGCCGTAGATCAGGCGCGAGAGATAGTCGCGGCCGATCTGGTCGGTGCCGAGGAAATGCGCGGGGTTGTGGCCGTCCATCCAGAACGGCGGCAGCAGGCGTTTGCCGAGATCCTGGGCGTAGGGATCGTGCGGCGTGATCCACGGCGCGAAGATCGCGGCGAACAGCGCCACGCCGACGATCACCGCGCCGATCCAGGTGCCGGCGGAGCGCCAGCCGCGCCGGGGCGCGGCGATGGTGGTCATGACGGTCATGCGCTGCGCAGCCGGGGATCGAGCACGGCGTTGAGGATGTCGGCCAGCATGGTGAGGGCGACGTAGATCACCGCCAGCACCAGGACCACGGCCTGCACCACGGGGAAGTCGTTCTTGCCGATGCTCTCCCAGGCGAGGAAGCCGACACCGTGCAGGGCGAAGACCGATTCGATGACGATCGAGCCGCCGAGCATGAAGCCGAGCTGCACGGCGGCGATGGCGACGACGGGGATCGCGGCGTTGCGCAGCGCGTGCTTGAGCAGGATCGAGGCGCGCGACAGACCCTTGGCGCGCGCCGTGCGGATGTAGTCGGAGCCCATCGCCTGGATCATGCCGGCGCGGGTCAGGCGGGTGAGCGCGGGGATCGCGGTGAAGGCCAGCACGATGCCGGGCATTACATAGTGCTGCCACGAGCCGGTGCCGGAGATCGGCAGCCAGCCCAGCTGCAGGCCGAAGGTGATCATCAGGATCAGGCCAAGCCAGAAGCCGGGCATGGCTTGGCCGAGCAGGGCGACGAACTGCACGGCGCGGTCGATCCAGGTGTTCTCGTTGACCGCGGCGGCGATGCCCATCGGGATCGACACCACGAGCGCGATCACGAGTCCGGTGAGCCCGAGCGTGATGGTCACCGGCATGCGGTCGACGATCAGCGCGGCGGTGCGCGCCTTGAAGAAGTAGCTCTCGCCGAAATCGCCGATCAGGGCGCGGCCGACCCAGTCGAAGAACTGCACGACCACCGGCCGGTCCAGCCCATAGGCCTTGCGGATCAGCTCGACATCGGCCTGCGTCGCGTTGGCGCCGGCGATCGAGATCGCCAGGTCGCCTGACAGTCGGGTCAGCATGAACGCCAAGGTCAGCACGGTCGCGGCGACCAGCAACGCGACGACAAAGCGGCGGAGAAGGAAACGGAGCATGTGGGCGGCAGCCTATCCAGCGTAGCCCTGTCGTTGCAAGCGACATGCCGTCCGACTTCCCTTCCTCCGGAGGGCAGGGCGATCGCAATGGCCAGTTTGACTCTTGTTTTACCTTCCCCCGGAGGGGGAAGGTGCCCGAAGGGCGGATGGGGGATGTCGAAGACGGACTCGGAGTTTGTTGAAACATCCCCCATCCGTCGCGCTTCGCGCGCCACCTTCCCCCTCCGGGGGAAGGTAAAGATCTATGCCAGCACGCCCACCAGCGCGGCCGTCATGCAGGTGGCGAGCGTGCCGGAGACGATCGTGCGGGGCCCCAGCGAGACGATCTCGGCGCGGCGTTCGGGCGCCATCGCCGATATGCCGCCGATCATGATGCCGAGGCTGCCGAAATTGGCGAAGCCACAGAGGGCATAGGTCATGATCAATCGGGACCGCTCCGACAGCGTGCCCGCGGGCAGCTTCGCCAGCTCGAGATAGGCAACGAACTCGTTGAGCACGATCTTCACGCCCATCAGCCCGCCGGCGGTGGTCGCCTCGGCCCAGGGAATGCCCATCAGCCAGCAGATCGGCGCCATCGCCCAGCCCAGCACCCGCTGCAAGGTGATCTTCGCGCCCCAGATGTCGGGCAGCAGGCCGAGGATCAGGTTGGCCAGCGCCACCAGCGCCACGAACACGATCAGCATGGCGATGATGTTGAGCAGCAGCTCCAGCCCGCCCACCGTGCCGCGCACAATGGCGTCCATGCTGCCATGGGCACGGCCTTCGCCGGTGTCGAGCGCGGCGCCGGTCGGTGGCCGGTCGTCGGGCACCATCAGCAGCGCCACGACGATCGCCGCCGGCGCGGTCAGCAGCGAGGACAGCAGGATGTGGCCCAGCGCGCCCGGCACCGCCGTGCCGATGATCAGGGCGTAGAGCACCATGACCGTGCCGGCGACGCCGGCCATGCCTGATGTCATGATCACGAACAGCTCGCTGCGGCTCACGCGCTTGAGATAGGGCCGGATGAACAGCGGCGCCTCGACCATGCCGACAAAGATGTTGGCCGCCGTCGACAGGCCGACCGCGCCGCCGACCTTCATGGTGCGCTCGAGGAACCAGGACAGCCCGCGCACCAGCGCCGGCAGCACGCCCCAATGGAACAGCAGGCTGGTGAGCGCGGAGATCACCAGCACCAGCGGCAGCGCCTGAAAGGCGAGGATGAAGCCGCCGCCGGGATAGCTTTCGGCGAAGGGCAGGGGCGCGCCGCCGAGATAGCCGAAGACCAGCGACGTGCCGGCCCGCGTCGCCGCCGCCAGCGCGTCGACCGCGCCGGTCAGCGCCGACAGGCCCTCGCGCAGGGGCGGGACGTGCAGGAACAGCGCGGCGAGCGCGACCTGCAACGTGATGCCGATGAGCACCGGGCGCCACGCGACGGTGCGGCGATTCTCGCTGAGCGCCCAGGCGAGCGCGGTCAGCACGATCAGACCCAGCAGGCTCTGCCACATCTGACGTTCTCCCTTCGCATGTTCTATGGGGTAGGGCGCACCTAGACCTTCAACCGCTCGCCGAGCAGCTCGACCATCAGAGCACGATCCCAGTTCTCAACAATGCGGTCTGCGTGAATATCGATGACGGCCTCAGACTCGATTCCGGCGATCGGAGGCAGCAGATCCAAGACAACCATTACGCGCCAGTGGGCATATTCGTTCGCGAGAATCTCCTGTACCCCCTTCAGAATATCGGGCGTTAGAAACTCGATCCGATAGATCGTAAACGATTGCTCCGGATTGCCGCTCCACTCATCAAAAAGAAAGTGGTCTCCATTCCCCTGCCAATCGCTCGTGCCCAGCTTCTGAAGGTACTTATCCAATCGGTGATAGAGGCCTTGCCATTCCATCCACTCGGGCAGCCTCAATTCATCATCCTCGTGCCATTCATCTTCGCGGCCTGCCCAACCGATGCAATACACGCCTAAAGTCGATCCCAGCGGCGATCTCACTGAAATGTAGCTCGACCATTCGTCGTGCGATTCCGGCAAAGACTGGCGAAGGAGTCGAGCCCAGTTCGAACACAGCGATATCGCCGCAGTTTTGGAAACTTCCATCGGCAGCCGCGCGAAGAACATGTGCGCGTCTGTGTACGGGCCGCCGTTGAGCGCCTCTACTCTCACCTCTCCGATATCGATGGCCGCTTCAGCCATCTCCTTGGTGATAGCATCCAGATTAGGAGCCATTGCTGCTTGATCCTGTGCCAGGCTTAGCGAGGCGGGCTATAATGCGGGCGCAAGCGGGTGAATGCTAGATTGGCTCTCGTTTCGTCAGTAGTTGAACTTGGTCCAGAAGGGAATCCGTTCGGCCTTTTCGGGGGAATGCGACTCGACACGCAGTTCGACCGTATCGCCGAGATCCCCGACGCCCAGAAAGGTCAGCGCGCGCACCTCGGCAAACCGTAAAAAGATGCGCGGATGGTCGTAGCACGGACGCTCTCGCTCCTTCGATCGCCCGATGGCAAGTGCCCTGTCGAATGCCGCTTCGAAGTCCACACAACGTACTAGGTGCACGTAGTCCACGACGCTGTCGCCGCCTCCGCCTTCGACCATCACAACCATCCGAAGCTGCACGCTGAACCAGCAGACGACGGCAGGCGGATTCTCTTGCGGCTTGAAATACTTGAGCCGTTGGCGAAGAGGCGTCGAACGCTCCGGATGAAACTCCGTGCCGGACGGAAAGAGGGCGAGGTCCTCGGCGCTGATCACCGGCCACTCGCAAAAGACCTCCATGCCATCAAGGTCGGCACTACCTGGCGCGACACTCATCGCCTCGTAGAAGCCTTCATCAATCCGAAACACGACACGCTTCTCCTCGCTCTCGTCGTGTTCCAGCGACCGACCAATCTCGGATATTCTGCTGTGAAACTCTGCGCTCGGTGCACGAAACAGAACGAGGTGGTCGACCACCGTCTCTCCACCTTGCGGCTCGCCCAAGCGGTTCAGCTTGATCAGCGTGCTGTTCCAGGTCTCACCGCTATAGGAAACCTTGTACTGCTGATCCGTCAGATATTGCTTGTATCCAGGGAACTCCTGGAGCTCGCACATATAGTCGTACGCACTCTTCAGAATACTCTCGAAATGCTCGATCTCGGCTTCGACGACGATCGTCGGACTGCTCTGGCCGGCGCGCCAGATGAGCCGCCCTGTACCGTCGCAATCGAGCAAATAGAGGTTGTCGTCGACGATGTTGGAAGAATCGAAGTCCAGCCGGAAGCAGCGATTCCTGTCCCACAGATCGTCCCACCACGTTTGGCCGTCATCGTCCGGCCTGCCCCTACCCCAGAGATTTTGATCCCACCACTGGATGAACTCGACAGGAGAAAGGGCACAGTACAAGCCGCCCGCCCTGTGGCCGGTCTTGTAAACACCAGCGTCGCGCATATCAGCGAGCGTGTCGGTCAGGTTGCGGAACTCGTCGCGCCCGATCCGCATGCCATCGACCCAGTAGAAGTGCAGGCCAAAGACATTGTCTGGTCCACTGGCCGTGGGGCTGTGCTGCACCTCGACCGCGAAGCGCGACTTGTCGCCAAAAATTCTGCTCAACATCATGCGCGGTCTTTCGTCATCTGACTCTGCAAAGGCCCACTAGAGTGCGACCGGGATCAGGGGGTGGGCTATTTGAGTTTTTGAGCGTGATGCTACCCGCTCTGCCCCATTTTTGTTCAATTTCGCTCTCGCTGAGGAGTCCCTGAAAGTGCACCTTCCCGGCATTCGTAGCGAGGCGACGCTGCGCCAGCTCCTCCAGCATCCGTCGCTGCTCGCCGCCGCGATCTCGCGCCGCTGCGCCTGCTATAGGCGTCGAGCACATCGGGCGCCTAACTCAGCGCGGCTTCGCCCTGGGTGTTGAGATGGCCGACGGTCGCACCGGATAGCGGCGTTTGCTCAGCTTCCGCCGCGGTGATTGCTAGACATCAGCAAATACGTTTACGCTGTACTCGCCTTGGGAAACCATCACATCGATGTCGGTCACCTTCGGCGCGTCCAGATAGTGATGCCCGCCCATCTCCACGATAGCTCGTATCTGGGCTGCGTACTTCTCTAGGTGCTCAGCCGCAATCCTCCAGACGATTGTGGTGCCGTCCCTAACGACGACGGTCTCATCGGCTGGGAAAGTCACGTTCAGACAAATTCCGTGGCAGACAAGCAGATCGGCGAGTTCGCCTGTGCTCCCTTGCTCAAGTAGGGCTGCCAACCGCAGAAATGATGACCCATCTCCGATGAACAAAAGGGTGTCGGACCACTTGAACTACTCAATGAAGCCAACATGTATCGTTTGTTCCTGTTCCATCGACGATCACCCGACCTTTATGTGGCCCCTCGTCCGGTATCGTAGCGCGGTGGCGCCTTTTCTCGAGTGTGTCCGATGACGAAACCTCTCACGCCGGATGCTGTCTGATACTCGGAGGAGCGCCGCCACCTAGGACGATATCACGCCGGAAAGGCGCGTTGCGGCCAGCGCTGCCTTTTGTCGAAGACGATGCTCATCCAGATAGAACTCGGGCTCCTCGGCCAACAGTTCAGGATCTCGCGTGAACGAATCTGCATCAGCGAACAGTTCGTCGAGTACAAGACCAGTGTCGCCCTTGTAGATCGTGCTATCGGCCTTCATCATCTCGAAGTACTGCTCTTGAAATGACTCAGCCGACATCTCGCGCCTGAGGAAGCTGTCGATGAGACTCTTGTACGCCTCGATCTGGACGCTCATGGCCCGCCTCCTAGCTTGCCGGTTGTCATCACGTGCTTGAGTTGGTCGGCGCTGAGCCTCCACCCCGCAATGTACTTACCAGCACGGCTTATCATGACATTTAGCCCCGTGTTCGGATTGACATAGTGAATGACCGGGAGGTTCCTGTAGGTACCGATCTTGAGGACTGTCCCCGGGGCGCTCATGTGTGCCCGCAGCGCTTTTTCATACTGTGCCGCAAATTCCTTGTTCCAGCGCCCTTGAACGCCAAAATCGTGCGCGTGCTTTGCCTCGTGTTGGAGTTTCCTATCGGTAAAGGTGACCCTGGACGGCAGGAACGAGGGCGGATTGGGTGGCGTGACCGGCCTCGGGGGTGTTTTCGGGCTGCCTGCTTGTGTCGCGCCTCCGATCATGCTGCCGGCAGTCGCACCAGGCGGCACTGGGATGGGGACGGGCATGTCCGGCGTCGGAGACGGGTAGCGTGCCCTCAGCCTGTGGTCATAAGACCCGAGAGGTTTTCCACTGCGATCAAACAGCTCCCATTGTGCGGGCGTGCGCGGGTCTCTGCTGGGGCTGATGTACTCGCCAGTCTTCGGGTTCACGTAGACAGGTCGTCCTTGAGCGTCGACCGGGTGCTTGTCTACTTTCTTGAAGCCGAGCGCACTTGCCGAGTTATCGGCCTGCCTCGGCGACATTTTCGGGAATTTGAACCTAAAGAACTGTTTGCCGAATCCAGGCGGAAAGAAGCGCCCGCTCTCGTCGATGTGATAGTAACCCGGTCGGTCTGCTCGGGCGCCACTCCGCTCCCAATCTTGCGCGGGTTTCAACGGACGAATTCGCCTGAGCATGTCGGCGATGTCGTCTTCGTCGGGGCTCTTGCCGTGGATCCGGCGCCAGGTATCGATCTCCTCGACCAGTTCGGTGCGGTAGTTGGCGGCGCTGTCATCCGGTGCGTCCGCCGGCAGCATCTTGCTGGCGAGCTGCAGGCCGCGCTTGATGGCGTAGAGCTGGTCCTCGGTCGCGGGGTCGTTGCGCTGGAGGCCGGTCCGCCAATCGTGGAAGCGCCGCCACTGCGGCAGTGGCAGGTGTGCGATGGTGGGGACGAGGTCGCGGCGCGCGAAGGCGTCCGGCGCCTGCGTCATCTGCGTCGCCAGTTCGTCGACCAGCGCAGGGTTCGACGTCGGCTCGGTGCCGGCGGCGTTGTGATCGAGGCGTGTCTCGATCGCCTGGCGATGGTAGGCGTCGAGCGTCGCCCATTCGCGGATCGGGATCTGTGATGGGTCGGTCAGGCCGTCCTTCAGCACCCGCGCCAGCACCTGCTCGGCCAGCGCGCGGGCGCGGGCCTGAGCCTCGGCATCGACGCGGAGCACACGGCGGATAGTGGCGGCGCGCACCGCTGGCTCGGTGATCGCCTCGGCCTGATGTAAGCGCCATTGCGGCGTCGATTGCTCGCCGTCCGGTGGCGTGGCGTTCAGGATCTCCGTGCTCACCGCTTCGACGCGCCGCCTGGTCTGGGCTTCGCTCAGTAGCGCATCCAGCGCGGCACGATCGGCCCCCTCGATATGCTGGTCGTAGCGCGCGCGCACGGCCTGGGCGCGATCGAGGTCGCGCTCCACCGCGCCCTCGATCGCCGATACCAAGATGCGGCTGGTGTGCTGGCGTAGCGCCGCCTCGGTCAGCGCCGTGTCCCAGCCTTTCCGCTCGGCCTTTTCGCGCACTTCGAAGCGCGTCGTGCCGAGCGCGCGGCGCAGCAGCGCGTCGTCGCTCCAGTGCAGCCGGGCGTCGGCCTGCATCTGCGCGATGCGGCGCTCGCCCGCCTCGTCGTACCAGCGCTGCCGCTCGGCGGCGGTGTGGCGCTCGACCAGGGTGGTGAAGTCTGCCAGCCGGCGCTCGTTGAGGCCTTGCAGCATCTGTCGCTGATCGTCGTCGGTGGTCTGCGCCAGCTCGCGATCCTGCGCCTGGGTGTAGGCCTCGATCATCGCGGGCGCGTGGGTCAGTGCCACCTGGCCCTGCGTGTTGAGGTAGCCGTTCTGTGGGTCGAAGAGCAGCATCTGCTCGGCCTCGCCCAGGCGCACGTCGGCGGCCTTGACCACGGCTTCGTTGTCTCCGGCAAGTTGCTTGGCTATCTCCCCGGAGATGCCAGCGGCGCCTTCGGCGACCTGCCTTCCGAGCGATCCCAGGACCGACCCGCCGAACTGGGCGACGCTGGGGTCGACGTTGATATAGCCGCCGCCGGGCACCGCCTGGGTGCTGACGCCCAGCGGCTTGTAGGGTGGTATCCAGATTCTGCCGGCCATCGCTGTCCCGTCGCGAAGGGCAGGACGTGGCACCGTGGTTCGGTCGCTTGTGGCGCGTCATGCCGTTGATGGGATTTTACCGCGTGGGGCTCGGATCACCGATTTCCGCAGCTACGAGCGAGCAATGGGCCACTCTCATCCTACTGGGAGAACAACTTCGTTTTTCTCTAAGCGAGGCGGGTCGTGGCAAAGGGTGCGGGCGAAAGCGGGCCAATGCTAGATTGGCCGCCGCAGTAGTTGAGGAGGGAACGCCGATGGACGCCGCCGAACGGGTGCGCAGCATCGATCAGGCCGACGAGGCGCAGCTTCTGGCGACGATCGACAAGTGGGTCGAGCGCGAGGTGGCGCCGCGCGTCAAGGAGTTCGACCACGCCGATCGCTGGCCGGCGGAGCTGGTCGAGCAGATGAAGGGGCTCGGCCTGTTCGGCGCCACGGTCAGCCCCGAGTATGGCGGGCTCGGTCTGCCGGCGGCGACCTACGCCAAGATCGTCATGCGCATCTCCTCGGTGTGGATGGCGCTGACCGGCATCTTCAACTCGCATTTGATGCTGGCGCTGGCGGTCGAGAAGTTCGGCACTGAGCCGCAGCGGCGGCAATGGCTGCCGAAGTTCGCCAGCGGCGAGATCCGCGGCGGGCTGGCGCTGACCGAGCCCAACGCCGGCACCGACCTACAGGCGATCCGCATGACCGCGCGCCGCGAGCGGGGTGACTATGTCATCAACGGCACCAAGACCTGGATCAGCAACGGCATCGAGGGCTCGTGCTTCGCCTTGCTGGTGAAGACCAATGCCGAGGCCAGCCCGCGCTATACCGGCATGAGCCTGTTCATCGCGCCCAAGGGCCCGGGCTTCACCGTCGGTCGCAAGCTGGAGAAGCTGGGCTACAAGTCGATCGATTCGGGCGAGCTGATCTTCCAGGACTACCGCATTTCAGCCGATCACCTGATCGGCGAGGTCGAGGGCCGTGGCTTCACCCAGGTCGCCGGTGGGCTGGAGCTCGGCCGCATCAACGTCGCGGCGCGCGGCGTCGGCATCGCCGAGGGCGCGCTGAAGCTCGCCACCGACTACGCGCAGATCCGCAAGACCTTCGGCAAGCCGATCATCGAGCACCAGGCGATCGCGCTGAAGATCGGCGAGATGGCGACGCGGGCGCGCGCCGCGCGGCTACTGACGCTCGACGCCGCCGCCGCGTTCGATCGCGGCGATCGCTGCGATATGGAGGCGGGCATGGCGAAGTACTTCGCCTCCGAAGCGGCGCTGGAGAACAGCACCGAGTCGATGCGTATCCACGGCGCCTATGGCTACTCGAAGGAGTACGACATCGAGCGGCTGTATCGCGACGCGCCGCTGACCTGCATCGGCGAGGGCACCAACGAGATGCAGCGCCTGATCATCGCCCGCCAGTGGGTGCGCCGGAACGCCTCGGTATGAACGCCAAGCCCCTGACCGGCGTGCGCGTGCTGACGCTCGAGCAGTTCGGCGCCGGTCCCTACGGCACGATGTTCCTGGCCGAGCTCGGCGCCGAGGTAATCAAGATCGAGCCACCCGAGGGTGACCCGTCGCGCCAGGTCGGGCCGCACAAGCTCGGCAAGGACGACAGCCAGTACTTCCAGGCCTGGAACCTCGGCAAGAAGAGCGTGACGCTGGACATCAAGAGTGCCGAGGGCCGTCGGCAGTTCGAGGCGCTGGTGAAGACGGCGGATTGCGTGGTCAACAACCTGCGCGGCACGCAGCCGGCCAAGCTCGGCATCGATTACGCGGCGCTGAAGCATCTCAATCCGCGGATCGTCTGCCTGCACATCTCGGCCTATGGCCGCGCGGGTGAACGCGCCGACTGGCCGGGCTACGATTTCCTGATGCAGGCCGAGGCCGGGCTGATGGAGCTCACCGGCGACCCCGAGGGCGCGCCCACGCGCGTCGGCGTGTCGCTGATCGACAGCATGAGCGGGTTGACCGGCACCGTCGGCCTGCTGTCCTGCCTACTGCGCGCGCGCAGCACGGGGCAGGGCTGCGACGTCGAGACCTGCCTGTTCGACGTCGCCGTGCATCAGCTCACCTATCCCGGGACTTGGTATCTCAACGAGGGCGATGTCTCGCCGCGCGTGCCGCGCAGTGCGCATCTGGCGCTGGCGCCGGTGCAGACCTTTCCGACCGAGGACGGCTGGATCTTCGTCATGTGCATGACGCAGAAATTCTGGCTGTCGCTGGTCGAGGTGATCGGCCGCCGGGACTTGCTCGACGACCCACGCTTCCCCGATCCCAACACCCGCGCGCGCAACCGCGCCGCGCTCACCGACGCGCTCGATCCCACGTTCCAAACGCGCACCACGGCGGAGTGGCTGTCGTTGCTCAACGGCCTATTGCCGGCAGCGCCGGTCTATCGCCTCGACCAAGCGCTCGACAGTCCGTTCGTGCGCGACACCGGAATGGTCTCCGACGTGCCACATCCCACGAAGGGCCGCCTGCGCATCATCGCCAATCCCCTGCGCATTGACGGCGAACGGCCCGCACAGGCCGCCTGCTCGCCGCTGGGCGCCGACACCATCACATACGTCTCATGAGTGCCGTCAGCCTGATCTACCTTCCCCCGGAGAGGGAAGGTGCCCGAAGGGCGGATGGGGGATGTCGAAGGCGGACTCCTGCGTTCGTCTTCAACATCCCCCATCCGTCGCTCCGCGCCACCTTCCCCCTCCGGGGGAAGGTAAAGACTCCAGACAATAGAGCCGTGTCATGAAACTCCAGGGCATCAAGGTAGTCGACCTCTCGTGGTTCTTGCCGGGGCCGTACCTCACGACGGCGCTGGCCGATCACGGCGCCACGGTCATCAAGGTCGAGCCGCCGGGCGAGGGCGATCCCGGCCGCCACATCCTGCCGCCCGACCAGCGCACCTCGGTGTTCTTCCGCAACATGGCGCGCGGCAAGAAGAGCGTGGTGCTTGACCTGAAGAGCGAGCAGGGCCGCGCCGATCTCTTCCGCCTCTCTTGCGAAGCCGATGTGCTGGTCGAGTCGTTCCGCCCCGGTGTCGCGGCGCGCTTCGGCGTCGGCTACGAGGCGGTGAAGGCCAAGAACCCGGGCATCGTCTACTGCTCGATCTCCGCCTTCGGTCAGGACGGCGCCTATCCCGGCCGCGCCGCGCACGACCTCGCGCTCGAGGCGATGACCGGCGTGCTGAGCCTGACGCTCGGCGACGACGGACGGCCAGCGATCCCCGGCATTCCCGCCGCCGACGTGGTGAGCGGCCTGCATGGCCTGGCCGGCGTGCTGATGGCGCTGCTGCGGCGCGTCAGCACGGGCAAGGGTGACTATATCGACGTGTCGATGCACGAGGCGCTGATGGCGTCGTGCGCCAACGTCGTCGGCGCGCCCTTCACCGATGGCACGCAGCCCGACGTGAAGCTGCAGCGCACCACGGGTGGCGCCGCGTTCTATCGTCTCTATGACACGTCGGATGGTCGCCAGCTCGTGCTCGCCGGGCAGGAGATGAAGTTTGTGCAGAACCTGCTGGGTGCGCTAGGCCGGCCCGACTTCGCACCGCTCTGCGAGTGGCCCGGGGCGCATCAGAAGCCTGTCATGGAATTCCTGGAGGCGACATTCCGGTCCAAGCCGCTGCAACACTGGATGGACTATCTGGCCAAGCTCGATGTCTGCTACGGCCCGGTCAACACGCTGCCCGAGGCGATCGAGGACGCCAATCTGAGGAAGCGCGGCATGATCGTGACCGACGACATGGGCCGCAAACACTTCGCGCCTGTCGTGCGTTTCAAGGACGAGCCCTCGCAGGTGGTCTATCGGGAGCCGCTGCTGGGCGAGCATGGAGGGAAAGGATGGTCGTAGCGTCGAAGCAGGTCGGACCGAATCGTTACCGCGAGCAGTTCGGCCGGTATTACGAGGATTTCCAGAAAGGCGATGTCTACGAGCATCGCCCCGGCCGCACCATCACCGAGAGCGACAACACCTGGTTCACCCTGCTGACGATGAACCAGCACCCGCTGCATTTCGACAAGGCCTATGCCGCGAAGTCGGAGTTCGGCCAGCCGGTGGTGAATTCCTGCCTGACCCTGTCGATCGTCGCTGGCATGAGCGTCAGCGACGTGAGTCAGAAGGCGATCGGCAATCTCGGCTGGACTGACATCAAGCTCACCAAGCCGGTCTTCGTCGGCGACACGCTCTATGCCGAGTCCGAGGTGCTCGACAAGCGCGAGTCGGCGAAACGGCCGACGCAAGGCGTGGTCACCGTGCGCACCATCGGCCGGAAGGCCGACGGCACCGTCTTCATGAGCTTCGAACGCACCATCCTGGTGCCCAAGCGCGGCCACGCCGTCGACGACAAGGCGGATTATTGACTCGCTGCTGTCATTCCGAGCGCAGCGAGGAATCTAGGCTGTCCATAGATCCCTCGCTGCCCTCGGGATGACAGAACAGTTTTTCGACGCGGGAGTTAGATCATGCGGATCGCCGTCCTGTACTTCTCACATGAGACCGTGTCGTTCCTGAAGAACGACACCACGGTCGAGGACTTCATCTATCCCGGCTCGCCGATGCGCGACGAGGCGCTGCTGGCGCACGATCCGCGCGGCTACATGGGTGGCTTCGTGAAGGTCGCGCGCGAGCATGCCGGTGTCGAGCTGGTCGGCATCGAGTCGCCGGGCTTCCCGCGCACCGGCACCGGCTCCGGCTGGATCACCGCGGAGGCCTTCGAGCGCTTTACCGGCCGCATGGTCGAGGAGCTCAAGACGCGCGGGCCGTTCGATGGCGCCTATCTCTGTATCCACGGCGCGGCGGCGGTGCGCGGCGTTCCGCGACCCGAGGCCGAGCTGGCGAAGCGCGTGCGCGCGGTGATCGGAGACAAGGCGTTCATCGCCGCGACCTTCGATCCGCACGCCAACGAGGACGCGGAATTCCTGCGCCACGCCGACATGGCGTTCTGCGTGAAGTACTTCCCGCACTACGACATGCACCTGCAGGGCGAGCGCGCCGCGCGCATGCTGGTGCGCGCGATCCGTGGCGACTACAAGCCGACGAGCGCGACGGTGAAGGTGCCGATCATCACCGCCACCGTGCTGCAGTGGACCGGCGCCTCGCCGTGGATGGACCTGGTGCAACGCGCGCTGACCTGGGAGGCACGCGAGCCCGACGTCTACGTCAACTTCATGTTCGGCTTTCCCTTCGCCGACGTGCCCGATGTCGGCATGACCTTCCAGGTGCTGACCAACGGCAAGCCGGAACTGGCCAAGCGCATCGCCGACGACATGGCGCAGTCCGCGTGGCGCCGGCGCAAGGAATTGGTCACCGCCGCCAAGGTGCACCTGATTCCCGAGGGCGTGGCGCTGGCCAAGCAGGCGCTGGCGCGCGGCGACACGCCGATCGTGCTGGCCGATCACAGCGACCGGTCGGGCTACGCGACCTGGCTCTTGAGGGAGATCATCGCGCAGGATCTGCACGACGTGGTGATCGCCACCGTGGCCGATGCCGCCGCGGCGGACGCGTTGCGGGGCATGAAGCCCGGCGATCCGTTCGACCGCGCGGTCGGCGGCCGCGTCGATGAGTCGGCGGGCGAGCCGGTACGCATCACGGGCACCGTGCGCATCACGTCGGAGCACGGCGGCGCCGTCGAGTTCGGCCGCGGCAACCTGCTGGTGATCAGTCGCTATCTCGCGCAGATCACCGAGACGTCGTGGTTCGCCAGCGTCGGCATCGATCTGTCGCGCTTCAAGGTCTTCGCCATCAAGTCGCGCGTGCACTTCCGGCGCGGCTTCGACGACAGCGGCTTCGCCAAGACCATCCTGCTGGTCGAGCCGATCGAGCCGTTCCTCGGCACCGTGCGGCTCGACGGGTTGCCGTACGAGACTGTCGACCTCAAGCGCTTCTATCCTTACGGCGACGTGACGTTACCCTGATTCTTGCGACACTTGATCGGCGCGCACTTCACGGGCAGCGTCGGCCCAGCAACAGGGAGCGTGATCATGAAACCGCAGCGATGGATGCCGGCGCTGGCCGCCGGTGTGTTGGCGTTCGGGTTGTCGGCGACGGCCGGCGCCAACGAGGTGGTGGAGTATTGCCAAACCAGCCTGAGAGCCGACCCGGCCGCCAAGACCTTCCCTGACGTACCGAAGTTCTGCGGCTGCATCGGCGAGAAGGTCGCGGCCGGCGATCGCGCGGTCACCGTCACGGTCATGAAGGCGTCGGACGAGGCGCGGACCAAGGGTGGCAGGCTCGATCCCGCGACCTTGCCCGCCGACCAGGCGAAGGCGCTGGAGGGGCTGCGCGGCGTCGTGCAGGGCTGCATGCAACTCGTGATGACCCCGCCACCGGCGCCCGCGCCGACTGCGACGCCCACGCCCGCACCCACGCCCTCGGCCAAGGTCACCGGCATGGCGGCGTGGAGCCAGCTGGTCGGCAACACCGTCGCCGGCAAGATCGACGGCAAGGACTACGCCGAGTTCTACCTCGCGGACGGCACCGTCAAGACGATGGAAGACAGCGTGCTTACCACCGGCAAGTGGTCGCTCGAGGGCGATCAGGTCTGTTTCGTCTATCCGAAGGAGGACAAGGCGTGCTTCGCCATCGAGGTGGCCGGAGACGATGTCACTTTCACTGAGAAATCCGGTGCCGGCATCCGCCTGAAGATCCTCAAGGGCAACCCGCGAAATCTCTGACGGCCGATGGTGGCCTCTGTGCTTCGAGTTCGCCCGGCAAGACCCGGAATGCTGTATGGTCGGGCTCGGCGGGTCGTTCGAGAACCAGTGGCAGGTGGATAGCCTGCCGGCAGCGGCATTGATGTCTCGACGTTTGGGCCCGAGTCCGTCCAACTATCCAGGAGGCCAGCATGTCCACGATATCGAGGCGTCATCTCCTCGCCACCTCGAGCCTCGCGCTGGTTGCCAGCTTGGCGGCACCACGTATCGCCCGCGCGGCCGACGCCTACAAGCAGCCGCCGTTGCCCTTCGCCGACACCGCGTTGGCGCCGACGATCTCGGCGCAGACCATCCAGCTCCACTACGGCAAGCACCACGCGTCCTACTATACGGCGCTGAACCGGATCGTTCCGAACTCGGCCTACGCCGGCATGACGCTCGAGCAGATCGTCGTGAAGTCGGCGGCGGACGGCGCAAGTGGCCGGGCGATGTTCAATCAGGCTGGCCAGGCGTGGAACCACGACTTCTACTGGCAGACGCTGAAGCCCGGTGGTGCGCGCCAGCCCAGTGGTAAGCTGGCGCAGGCCATCGACCGCGATCTCGGCGGTTTCGCGAAGTTCAAGGAGACCTTCGCCGCCCGCACCACCGCCATCTTCGGCAGCGGCTGGGGCTGGCTGGTCGAGGACAACGGCAAGCTCGCCTTCGAGGAAACCAGCAATGCCGACACGCCCATCGCCCGCGGCAAGCGCGTGCTGGCGACAGTCGACGTCTGGGAGCATGCCTATTATGTCGACTACCAGAACCGCCGCGCCGATCATGTGAAGGCGGTGATCGACAACCTGATCAACTGGGACTTCGTGCGCGACCGCATGGCCTGAGCTTTGCCGGCGGGACCGGCTAAGCCTCGACCAGCTTGGCGAGGCGGTCGTAGCTCGCCTCCATGCCGACGCTCATGCCGGAGTTCAGCACGCCGGCGCACGCATCCTTGCTGGGATAGCGGATGGTGATGGTGAACCGCGTCTTGCCGTCGACCTCGACCAGGGTCTGCGAGACCTGGGCCTCGCCGGGGTACCAGGGCTGGTCGAATTTCTCGGTGGCGACGAGACGCTCGGGCGCGACGGCTTCGAGGATCATGCCGCCCAGGCCCATCGTCGTACCGTCCTCGTTGCGCCACTCGAAGCGATAGGGCGTGCCGGCCCTCGGCTCGATCTGGCACACGGTCATGGTCCAGCCCGGCGGGCCGAGCAGCCAGCGCTTGATGATGTCGGGGGTGGTGATCGCGGCGAACACCCGCGCGCGGGGCGCATCGAAGGTGCGTGATACGGCGAGCTCGGTGTCGGACGGGGTCGTGACGGTGAGGTTGGCCATGGATCGCTCCCGGGTCGTTAATTAACCAATTAGTTAATTAGCGACCCGGCCGGCGTCAAGCCGTTTTTCGCTTCGCGCTCATCAGCATCACGATCAGCGATCCGATGATCAGGATGTTCAGCAGGTTGAAGGCGATGCCGCTGGCGAATGCCGGCGCGTAGTAGCCGTAGCTGTCGTGCAGCCGGCCGGCGAACCAGGCGCCGAACGCCATGCCGACCTGCGCCGTCGAGAGCGTCAGCGGGATGCGCCACGAGGCCTGCGAGGCGGAGAACAGATCGCGCACCGCCACGGAGTAGGCGGGGATGATGCCGGAGAAGCCCAGACCGAAGGCGGCGGCGACGAAGAACAGGCCGGCCTCGTCCTGGGTCAGCAGGAAGCCCGAGATGCAGATGGCCTGGCAGATCGCGCCCAGCAGCACCGTGCGCAACCCGCCGATGCGGTCGGCCAGCACGCCCCAGAGCTGGCGCGAGATGAAGGCGGCGGCGAGCATCACCGAGAGCATGGCGGCGCCGCGCGTGGCGGCGATGCCGATATCGCTGCAGAAGGCGACAAGATGGGCCTGGGGCACGGCCATGGGGATGCAGCAGCAGAAGCCGGCGAGGCAGAGCATGGCCTGCGCGAGGTTGGGATTCATGCCGGCGATGCGATGGCCGCCGGCGCCACTGCCGCGCGTCGGAAGCGGCATGGCCGCGACCGGCAAGGGCCTGAGCAGGAAGGTCGCCGGCAGGATCACGGCGGCGACGATCGCGGCGTAGCCCAGCATCACCGCCTGCCAGCCCCAGCTGCTGATGCCGTACTCGAACAGAGAGGGCCAGACGATTCCGGCGATGTACTGGCCCGACGAGATCAGCGCGATCGCCGTGCCGCGCCTTCGCTCGAACCAGCGGCTGACATAGACCAGCAGCGGCGCGTAGATCGCGCCATTGCCGAGCAGGCCGAGCATCAGCCCGTGGCCGAGATAGAGTGACCAGATCGGCCCGAGCGCGGAGACCGCCAGGCCGCAGGCCACCATCATCGCGCCAAAGGCCAATGTCGCGCGCACGCCGATCTTGTCGGCCAGCCAGCCCATGAGGATGCCGCCGACGGCGGTGCCGAACCAGGCGAACGAGCCGGCCAGCGCCACCGTCGAGCGATCGGTGCCCAAATCGAGCTGGATCGGCTTCATGCCGACGATGATCAAGAGCGGCGAGCCGAAGGAGATCGACAGGATACCGAGCACGATCCACGCCGTCCGCCACGCGGCCGGCCCGTCGATGCCCTCGGGTTTGCTGGTGGCGGACTCGGTCAAGTGCTCCTCGGCTCTTCTTCTTACCTTCCCCCGGAGGGGGAAGGTGGCGCGGAGCGCCGGATGGGGGATGTTGAAGACGGACTCCTGCGTTCGTCTTCGACATCCCCATCCGCCCTTCGGGCACCTTCCCCCTCCGGGGGAAGGTAGAAGAGACGAACTACGCCACGCCGGCAACCTTGGCGCGCTGGCGGACGAGAGCGAGGACGGTGTCGCAGGTCGGCGTCGGCAGGCCGGTGATAGCGCCCATCTCGACCACGGCGCCGAGCAGCGCCTCGATCTCCATCGGCTTGCCGGCCTCTAGGTCCTGCAGCATCGAGGTCTTGTGCGCGCCGACCTCGTTGGCGCCCTCGATGCGCTTGTCGACGTCGATGGCGAACTTGATGCCGGTCTTCTCCGCCACCGCCTGCGCCTCGACCATCATGGCGCGGATCACGCCGCGCGTGCCCGGGTCCGACGTGATCACGTCGAGCGTGGCGTGCGTCAGCGCCGACACGGGATTGAGCGACAGGTTGCCCCATAGCTTGATCCAGATCTCGTCGCGGATACGGGGGCGCGCCGGCGCGCGCAGGCCGGCCTTGATCATCGCCTGCGACAGCGCGGTGATGCGCTCACTGCGCGAACCGTCTGGTTCGCCGAGGGTGAAGCGGTTGGAGTAGGTGTGCTCGATCACGCCGGGCGATGTGATGGTCGCGGCGGGATAGACGATGCAGCCGATGGCGCGGCGCGGATGCAGGCGCTCCCACAGCGCGCCGTCGGGGTCAACGCTCTTCAGGCGCAGGTCGTCGTATTCGCCGCCATGCTTGTAGAAGTACCACCACGGCACGCCGTTCATCGCCGTGACGATGGCGGTGTCGGGGCCCAGCAGTTTCTCGATCTGCGGTAGCGCCGCCGTCAGCCCATGCGCCTTGAGGCTGACCACGACATAGTCCTGCGGCCCTGCGGCGGCGGGATCGTCGGTGCAGGGCACCTTGATAGTGTGCGTCTGGCCCTCGGAGATCAGCGTCAGCCCGTTGGCCTTCATCGCCGCCAGGTGCGGCCCACGCGCGAAGAACGTCACGTCGGTGCCGGCCATGGCCATCTTGGCGCCGAGATAGCCGCCGATCGCGCCGGCGCCGAAGATCAGCACGCGCATGATCAGGCTCCGAGGCCGAGCTTCTCCGCCAGGCCGATGCGCTGCAGCTTGCCGGTGGCGCCCTTGGGGATCTCCTGCAGGAACACGACCTTCCGCGGCACCTTGAAGTCGGCGAGCTTCTTGGCGGCGAAATCGCGGATCTCGCGCTCGGTGGCGCTCTGGCCCTCGCGCAGCACGACGGCGGCGGCGACCTCTTCGCCGAGCTTGTCGTGCGGCATGGCGAAGGTCACGACCTGCGCCACCGCCGGGTGGTCCATGATGGTCTCGTCGACCTCCAGCGGGCTCACCTTCTCGCCGCCGCGATTGATCAGCTCCTTCAGGCGGCCGGTGATGCGCAGATAGCCTTCCTCGTCCATCGTCCCCTGGTCGCCAGTGCGGAACCAGCCGTTGGAGAAGGCGCTGGCGTTGGCGGCGGGGTTGGCTTCGTAGCCCTGGGTGACGTTGGGGCCCTTGATGACGATCTCGCCCAGCGCACCCAGCGGCAGGATATTGCCCTCCTGATCCATGATCGCGACCTCCGGCCCGGCGGCGATGCCCACCGAGCCGGGCTTGCGCGCGCGCGGCGGCAGCGGGTTGGACGCCATCTGGTGCGCCGCCTCGGTCATGCCGTAGCTCTCGATCACCGGCGCGCCAAAGACCTTCTCGAGCTCGGTCATCACCTGTGGTGGCAGCGAGGCCGAGGACGAACGGATCAGGCGCAGCTTGGCGCGCGCGATGATCTCGGTGTTGCGCTCGGCGCGCGCCAGGATGGTCTGGTGCATGGTCGGCACCGCCGTGTACCAGGAGGGCTTCACCTCATCGAGCCAGGCGAAGAAGCGCAGCGCGTTGAAGCCCGGTGTGCAGACGACAGAGCCGCCGGCCGCCAACGACGACAGCACGGCGGCGATCAGGCCGTGGATGTGGAACAGCGGCATGATGTTGAGGCAGGCGTCGGCGGGCGAAAGCGACAGAGTCTCGGTGATGTGCCTGGCCGAGGCGCAGACGTTGCGCTGCGCCAGCGGCACGATCTTGGGCCGCGACGTCGTGCCCGACGTATGCAGCACCAGCGCGATGTCGTCGGGTTCGGCCTTGCCGGGCTGCGCCGGCTTGCCGGCCATCGGCGTCTCCGGCCTGAGCGTGAAGAAGCCCGAACCCTTGCCGCGATCCGGCACGACCTCGACCAACGGCACGCCCAGCTTCTGCGCCACGGCGCGCGCCGGGGTGTCCTCGCCCTGCTGGACCAGCAGCGCCTTGGCCTTCAGATCGGTGAGATAGAACTCGAACTCGTCGGCGCGATAGGCCGGGTTCAGCGGCGCCGTGGTGGCGCAGGACGCCACCGCGACAAAGGCCGCCGCCATCTCCGGCCCGTTGGGCAGCACGATGGCGACGCGATCGTTGCGGCTGATGCCCATGGCGTTGAGGTCGACCATGGTCTTGGCCGCCAGGGCACGCAGTCCGGCGAAGGAGAGCGCCTGATGCTCCGGCGCGCCGATCGCCGGCGCCGAATCGGCGCCGCGCGCCAGCAGCTCGAGAACCGTGTCAGCGGCCATGGGAGTCCTCATCTGTCGGATGGCGCGGTTTTAGCCGGTCGGGGCGCGTCACTCCAGTGACGCGTCTTCACTATAGAAAAGACCGCGCCACTGGAGTGGCGCGCCCCCAGCTTTAGGACAGCTGGGCCAGATCCGGGACCGGACGGGCGATACTCGGATCGCCTGCGAGGTGTGCCTCCAGCGCCGCCGCCACCTCGAGCACGAACTTGTCGCCGTGGTGCGGGCCGACGATCTGCAGGCCGAGCGGCGTGCCGGTGGGATCGAGGCCGGAGGGGATCGAGATCGAGGGGTGGCCGGTATTGGTGATGGCGTAGGTCAGCGCCAGCCAGTGGAAGTACGTGCGCAACGGCTCGCCGTTGATCTCCTTGATGGTGAGCTGCTCGACCGGGAAGGGCGGTACCGCCACGGTGGGCGTGATCAGCACGTCGACGTCGCGGAAGAAGTCCTGGAAGGCGCGGAAGACGCGGGTCTGCTCGGCATGCGCCGACGCGGCGTCGGCGAGCGTCATCTTCAGACCCTGCTCGACATTGGCGACGATGTTGGGTCCGAGCTTGTCGCGATGCTGCTCGTAGCGCTTGAGATGCGCGGTGAGGAAGTTCTGCGCGCGCAGCGCCTCGAACACGTCGTTGGCGCGGCCCATGTCGGGGTCGCGCCACTGGGCGCTGCGGAACACCGGGGCCAGCGTCTCGGCGCGGTGCTTGAAGGCGTCGCGGATGCGGTGATCGATGATCGCGAAGCCGAGATCGGTCGAGAAGGCGACGCGCAGCGAGGACAGGTCAACCGGCTTGAGCGTGGCGAAAGAGGCGGCGTCGACCGGCTTGGACAGCGGATCGCGTGCGTCGTAGGCGGCCATCGCGCTCATCAACAGCGCGGTGTCGGCGACGTCGCGGCCCATCGGCCCGAGCACCGAGAGCGGCGTCCAGCCCAGGCCGCGGCGTTCGCTCGGCACCACGCCAGGCGAGGGGCGGAATCCCACGACGCCGCAGAAGGCGGCTGGGATACGCAGCGAGCCGCCGGTATCGGAGCCGCTGCAGATCGGCACCATCGAGGTCGCCAGCGCCACCGCCGAGCCGCCCGAGGAGCCGCCGCAGATGCGCGCCGGATCGAAGGGATTGCGCGTCGGGCCATAGACCGGGTTGGTGGTGTTGGCGCCGGCGCCGAACTCCGGCGTGTTGGTCTTGCCGACAATGATGGCGCCGGCGTCGCGGATCGCCGCCACCGTGCGCTCGTCCTTGTTGGGGATGTTGTCGGCCATCAGCGGCGAGCCGAAGACGGTGCGCAGGCCCTCGGTCTCCTGCAGGTCCTTGATGCCGACCGGCAGGCCGTGCAGCGGACCGACCGCGTCGCCGGCCATCACCGCGCGCTCGGCCGCACGCGCCTCGGCGTGAGCGCGTTCCTCGCACATGGCGACGAAGGCGTTCAGCTTCGGATTCACCCGGTCGATGCGCTTGAGGCACGACTCGAGCAGCTCGATCGGCGACAGCTTGCGCGTGCCGATCAACCGGCGCAGCTCGACGGCGGTGAGATCGCAGGGTTCTGTCATCTCTTCGGCTCCTCCTCGAGCGTCGATCCTATAGCAAACCCAGCGCACCCAGCGCGGCGGCGATGGCCAGCCAGATCAACGGATGAGCCCGCGTCGTGACGGTCAGGAGCGCGACGGCGGCCGTGACTAAGAAGGCCTGCCAGGTCTCGTCGGCCGCCATGGTCACGATATAGCCGGTGGCCAGCACGAGCCCCACGGTCACCGGCGCGGCGGCGGCCTGGATCAGTGCCTGCCAGGCCGAGCCACGGAAACGATCCCAGACGCGATAGACGAGAAAGGTCAGCACGCTCGACGGCCCGATCAGGCCGATGGTGCAGACCAGCGCGCCGGGAAGCCCGGCGACGTGATAGCCGATCAGCGCCACGACAAGCATGTTGGGGCCGGGCACGCCCTGGGCCAGGCCGAACAGCTCGGCGAATTTCTGATGCGTGATCCAGCCCTGCTGCTCGACGACGAAGCGATGCATCTCCGGGAGCACGGTGTTGGCGCCGCCGATGGCGAACAGCGACATCAGCGCGAACTGGCCGAGCATCAGCAGCAGGGTGTCGGAGAGCTTCATCGGCGCCCGCGCGTCCGCGCCGTGACGAGGATCGACAGCACCGCCAGCACCAGCACCACGGGTATTAGTGGCCAGCGCATCACGGCGATGGCGATGAAGCCCAAAGCGATGAACGCCAGTGCCGGGATGTTGCCAATCATCGGCCGCGCCATCTTCAGGCCGGTGGCGATCACCAGCCCGGCGCCGGCGGCGGCGATGCCCATGAAGGCGCCCTGCACCCGGGGAACTTCGCCATAGGTGGCGTGGATCACGCCGAAGCCGATGACGATCCAGAACGGCACGAAGACCAGCCCGGCGAGCGCGGCGAAGATCCCGGGATAGCCGGCGAAGCGCCAGCCCACGCAGATCGAGACGTTGACGATGTTGGGGCCAGGCAGGATCTGGCCCAGCGACACCAGGTCGGTGAACTCCGCCGCCGTGAGCCACTGCCGCCGCTCGACCATCATGCGCCGCGCGAAGGGCATCACACCGCCGAAGCCCGACAGCGCGATGCCGGCGAAGCCGATGAACAGCTCGGCCGGCGTGATGCGGCGCGGCGCGGGAAGGGACTCGGTCACGGGGCAGGGTTATCGCATAGGTCTTACCTTCCCCCGGAGGGGGAAGGTGCCCAAAGGGCGGATGGGGGATGTCGAAGACGGACACCGTGCGCGTTGAAACATCCCCCATCCGTCGCTCCGCGACACCTTCCCCCTCCGGGGGAAGGTAGATCAAGATCCACGGCGCGGCCCGAACGGCGCCGCACTCTAGCGTCGCGGCAGGCGGCTGGAGAAGGCAAGGCCGACGATCATCAATCCCACGCCCGCGCCGACGAACAGCGGCGGCGCGCCCCAGCGGTCGACGATCCAGGCGCCCAGCGCCACGCCGATCGCCTGGCCGGTGAAGAAGGCGAAGCCGAACATCGACAGCGCCGTGCCGCGCGCTTCGGGCGCCATCTGCGTGCCCTGCGTCTGCAGGGTGTTGTGCATCATGAAGAAGCCCAGGCCCATGGCGGCGATGCAGGGGATCGCCATGGCGAGCCCGGGCGACAGCGCCAGCAAGATGTAGCCGGCGCCGAGGATGGCGCCGCCGATCCGCGCCAGCCCGCGCTCGCCCAACAGGTTGAACAGGAAGGGCGCGTTCAGCGTGTAGATCAGCCCGCCACAGCCGAAGGCCATCAGCGACAGGCCGACGACCGAGAAGCTGGCACCCAGCCGTGCGTGCAGATCGGCGCCGACGAATGCCACGGCGCCGAACATCAGCGCGCCTTCGATGGTGATGATCGACAGCACCATGCGGGCCTGCTTGCGCGCGAGGATCGTGGGGTAGAGGCGCAGCGCTTCCATCAGCCCGCGCGCCTGGCCGACGCTGGAGCTGCGGGTGGCCGGGCTGAGCTTCAATTCCAGGAACATCGCGGCGGCGGCGATCAGGTGGATCACCGCCAGCACGACGAAGACCTGGCGCCAGCCCAGCCATTCGCCGAGCACGCCGCCCAGCGCCTGGCCGGCGATCTGGCCCATGATCTGGCCGGAGAGATAGCGCGCGAAGATCGGTTGTCGTCGGTGAAAGGGAATCACGTCGCCGATCCAGGCGAAGGCCATGGGCACGATCGCCGCCGACACCGCGCCTGAGATGAATCGTGCGACCGACAGGCCCCAGAGATCGTCGACGACGGCGCAGGCATAGGAGCCGATCGCCGCCAGCAGGCAGATCACGGCGACGGTCTGGTACTTGCCGTAGCGGTCGCCGATCGGGCCGTAGATGATCTGGAAGCCGCCATAGCCGAGACCGAAGGCGGTCACCATCATCGCCGCTTCGCCCGTGGCGACGGCGAAATCATGCGCGACCTGCGGCAGTAGCGGATCGGCTATGCGGATGGAGGCGGAGCTGGCGAAGCCAGCGAGCGCCAGCACGGTCAGTGCGCGCACCGGCGTCGGCGGATCGGGCGGAGAGGACGCGGGACTCGACAAGGCCCCGCACTATAACGAGGAGCGCCGGCGCGCCCAAAGACTATGGCGCCATGACCGTGCGGACCACGATGAAGGCGGCAGCGCCCATAAGGGCCGCGGCCAGCAGCCAAGGGCCGATGTCGCTGAACGCGTCGAGCGCGTCCGCCGCGGCTTCGCGAATCCTGTTGGACACGACGCTTTCTCCCCCGAACGGCCGACGCGGACTACGCGGCGACCAGGGTGTGCACGAGCAGCGTTACGGCGAAGCCGAAGCAGAGAGCGCCAAGGGTCCACTGCACGCGTTCACTCATTGAGGTCTGCATGTTGACGATGCGCTCGCAGATCGACTCGAAAGCGCTGCGGTACATGGTCAATCCCCCTTATGCGTGGCGATCGAAGGTGTCCGCGTTCCGCGGCGATCGCTTCCGGATCCCCGTGCGTCGTTCTCGTGTCGCCGAGGCGGCGGCGGATTCGTGTTTCCCCCAAGAACCCGCCGCCGTTGCTCCTCGCGCCCCCGTCCCCCGACAGAGCCGATTTCCCCAAGAAAGAGACGTTCTTCGCCGCGATCTTCCGTAGACTTTCCTAGACTTCGTATTTCCCCAGACTTCGTCGTTCTTGCCGTCGACCACGATCCCAGCGGGCGCACTTCGCCCGTCGCCGCCTGGCCGTGTCCGGTCTTCCTCAACCAGCCTGTGAAGCTGGTCTCCGCCCCGGACCCGGTTTGGCGCGGCGCGCACCTGTCGAACCCGGTGGGCGCAAGCCCATCGCTCACCGGCCGAAACGTCGTGCTGTACCGCTGGGATCTGACGAACCGCGTTAGGCGGTGCGTACCTTGGTTAAGTCGATCTTCATACGCTTCCCAAACTCTTTACCTATTCAGTCCCATAATCATCCCGGGTCGCAGAGAGAGAGAGAGAGAGAGAGAGAGATTGAGAGAGCCCGGGTGAACTATCCACGATTGTAACTATGTTTCGTCGTCTTGGCGTCACGCGTTAAACTCACGTGATGCAAGAACTTTGACGGTCTGCGCCGATGCTGTCAAACGCGATTTCATAGCGTTGTTATCATTGGATAAAATCTTTCCCTGTGAGTTTTTTAACGATAAATTAATGATCTCTTTCTCAAGTTGTTTCAACTTACTATGGATCAATCCTTACCAAAGATCGCATGTAAGGTGCAGCGGGGGCGTTCGACCACCCTTGTGGCGCTTTTATCGCTGCCGAACATTTTTACGATCCGCCGTTCCACTGGCGCAGCGCACCGGTGTCGATATGGATGAAGCCGCTATTGGGATAGGCGCCGATGCCACCCATGCCCAGGCCCAGCGCCGCCGCGGTGGAGCGGATCTGCTCGACGCTGTAGCCCGGCAGCATGACGTCGATAGCCTGACCCCGCATATGGAGGCTGTCGCGGGCGACGCCGTTGTGCACGGTCGATAGCCAGGCGTTGGTCTTGGGTGAGCGATAAGCCGAAGCGACGTGCCAGGCGCCCTTGGAGCCCAGCCGTTTCTGTATCGACCAGAGGATGTCGTAGAGCCGAGGATCGAGCGCCACCTGCGTGCCGCTGTGATGATCGCGCAGGAAGCTGTCGAGACGATCGAGCTGCGAGCGCAGATAAACGCCGTCGCTACGATAGACCGCGGTGATCACTTCCTTGGTCCGCAGGTTCGCGAAGGACAGGATGCGCGGTGCGCGGTCATGGGGATCGCCCAAGCGCCAGACGACATCCGGCGGTGCCATGTTGGCCGATCGCGATCGCGCTTCGAACTGCGCCGAAGCGTCGGCGACGGAGGTGACGATAAAGAGGGTGCCTAGCAGGGCGATGCTTGAGCGGCGCATGCCGACATCCTGCAGCGGCAAGCGCGCCGTCGCCGGTGTCAAAAAAGAGGCCGGCCTTCACCAGCGCCGCGCCGCGCCCGTATCGAGATGAACGAAGCCGGTGCGGGGGTAGTAGCCCACGCCGCCCATGCCAAGCTCCACCGCGGCGGCGCGCAGCTGCGCCACGCCGCGGCCCGGCAGCATGACGTCGATGGCCTGGCCACGCATGTGCAGGCTGTCGTCGGCCACGCCGCTGCTGGTGCTGGCCAGCCAGGCGTTGGTCTGCGGCGAACGATATGCCGAGACGACGTGGTAGGCCGCGCTCGAGCCGAGCCGCCGCCGCACGAGCCAGAGGATGTCGAATAGCTCCGGGTCGACGTTCACCTGGGTGTCGCTGCGGCTGTCGCGGAGGAAGCGGTTCAGCCGCGCGAGCGCTTCGGGCACGTAGGCGCCCTTGCGCTTGTAGGTCACGCTGATCGACTCGCGGGTGTGCAGGTTGAAGAGCGACAGCGTACGCGGTGCGCTGTGGTCGACGACGCCAGGATGCGGCTGCGGGATCGTGCGCGCGGGCGGTGCGTAGCGCCCGACGCCCCATTTGGATTTTGCCGACGGGTGCTTCATCGCGGGCCGCGATGCCACGCGACCGCGAATCGAGCCGGCCTGGCGTCTGGCGGGGGCGCGCACCGCGATGCGCTTTTGGGCCGCTGGTGTCGGCGCGACCACTCTCGCGGCCACCGCGGGCGGCTTGTTGGCGTGCACAACCGCCGACCGTTTCGCGGCCTTCTTCGTCTGGGCATAGGCCTCGAGGCTGCCGGCGATCGTCACCACGACGGCCAGCAGGGCGATGGCGAGGGTACGCAACATGGGTGCCATCCGACTGGAGCAGCGTCATGCTACACGCGTATCGCCGCGCCAACAATCGACCGCGCGATTGTGCGGCGCCACGGCGCATGCCAAGACTGGCGCCGGTTGCGCGTGGAAGAGCATGGAAATGGCTGGCGAGATCGTCGATTCGACCGAGATGCTGCGACGCCTGGTGGGCTTCGACACCACGTCGCGCGACTCGAACCTGGCGCTGATCGACCACGTGAAAGCCTATCTCGCCGATCACGGTGTCGCCTCGACCGTCGTGCCCAACGAGGAGGGCACCAAGGCCAATCTCTACGCCACCATCGGGCCGATGGTCGAAGGCGGCGTGGTGCTGTCGGGTCACACCGACGTGGTGCCGGTCGACGGCCAGCCCTGGGACGCCGATCCGTTCACCCTGCGCGACGGCGGCGACAAGTGGTTCGGGCGCGGCACGTGCGACATGAAGGCGTTCCCCGCCGTGGCCCTGGCCCTGCTGCCGGAGTTCAAGAAGTCCGGCATGAAGGTGCCGGTGCATCTGGCGTTGAGCTACGACGAGGAGATCGGTTGCCTCGGCGCCCATTCGCTGGTCGAGCGGCTGATGGGCGACGTGCCGCGGCCGCGCGCGGTGATCGTCGGCGAGCCCACCATGATGGGGGTGGTCAACGCGCAGAACTGGGGCGGCGGGCTGATCACGACATTCACCGGCTTCGAGGCGCACTCCTCGATGATCCATCTCGGCGTCAGCGCCATCCACTTCGCCGGCGAGTTCATCGCCTTCCTCAATCGCCTGCAGGACGAGCTGGCCGAGCGCAAGCATCCGCATCTCGACACCGTGCCCAATCACACCACGATCAATGTCGGGGTGATCAACGGCGGCACCGCCGGCAACATTCTGGCGCGCCAGTGTATCGTCAGCTGGGGCTATCGCACGCTGCCGGGCGACGACGAATGGGAAGTGCAGCGCCGCGCGGTGGCCTACCTCACCGACACGCTGCTGCCGGCGATGCGCAAGCGCCACCCGGCGGCCAACATCGAGACCAAGCGCCGCTCGATGGTGCCGGGCATCAAGCCCGACGAGAACCGCGAGGCCGAGCAGCTGGCGCTGCACTGGACCAACACCAACCGCACCCACGCCGTCCCGTATGGCACCGAGGCCGGTATCTTCCGCGCGATGGGCATTCCAACGGTGATCTGCGGCCCCGGCGACATCGCCCAGGCGCATCAGCCCAACGAGTTCATCCTCAAGTCGCAGATCACGGCGTGCGAGACCTTCATGCGCCGCCTGATGCAGTGGGGCGCCAAGCAGGCGGCTTAGGCACTGCGGATCGACGCCTATCGCGGCACGAAGTACTTGACGCTGCTGTGCGTCGACGGTGGCCAGACATCGGCGACCGTCCTTGAACCATCGCTGCGTGCGTTGCCCAGGCCGCCGCACGTGACGTTCGGGTAGAAGGCGCCATCGTGCGCTATCGCGCCGGGGCCCGGCGTGACGATCGCCGTTTGGGCCTGGGCTGGGCCGCCCTGACCGGCGACGACGAGCGCGCCCGCATTGGCCAGGCCCTGCGCCGCGCGCGCGTCGATCGTGTTCCAGTTCTGCTCCATGAAGGCCACCTGCTCGTAGGGCATCTTGCCGCTCAGTTCCGCGGCGCCCAGCCTTTCGGCGACGTGGGCGACGGACTGGTTGCCGTAGTACGGATGCAGGTCGTGGCCCTCGCGCGCTAGCGCCGCGAGGCGGGCGGCCGCTGGGTCGCCGGCCCGGGTTTCGACGGGCAGCGGCTCGTCGGGCCATCCGAACAGGCGGCGGAAGAAACGCCTGACGGCTCCGAACGGCCCGACATCCGAGTACGACTGCGTCTGCCTGTATCGCTCGTCGGCGTCGCTGTCGGACACGAAGATCGGGCGCGAGCGACTGTCGTCCCGCCATGTCGTGCTGCGATCGCGGGTGTCCGGCGCGTGGCTCGCGTCGGATTCGTTCTGCTTGACCAGTTCATGATCGGTCGAGGTCGACGCGGTCTCGGTGGTCTCGCTTGCGCTCGCGTTGCTCGATTCCGTCGACCGGAGATCCGATTCATAGCCCGCTTCCGAGTAAGCCATGCCCGCAGCCCCCAAGATTGGCGTAACGCTACGCCCGACCGGGCACCAGGCCAAGCATCCGCATGTAGCCGTCGGCCATCCGCTCGAGGCTGAACTCGCGTTGCGCCCTCTGTCGGCCCTCGCATCCCATCTGTGCCCGACGCCGTGGTTCGGCGATCAACCGCTCCAGCGCGCTGGCAAGGCCGTGGGAGTCGTCGCGCGCGACCAGATGACCCGTCACGCCGTCGACCACCTGGTCGTTCATTCCGCCGGCGTCGGTGGCGACCACCGCGAGGCCATGCGCCATCGCCTCGAGCGACGCGTTCGGGCAACCCGCGGGCTCGGCGACGAGCGCGAAGGCGTCGAGGCCGGGCAGGAAATCGTCGGCCCAGACATGGCCGAGCCAGCGGACGGGGAGGTCGGCGGCGGCGCTGCGCAATGCCTCCGCGTAGCGTTCCTGGCCGATATCGGGCGCGCCGCCGATCAGCAGCTCGAACCCGTCGTGGCGGGAGCGCAAATGACGCGCGGCGTCGAGCAGCTGCTCGAGCTTCTTGTCCGGCGAGATGCGGCAGAGCGTGCCGATCCGCAGGCGCGCGCCCGGGGATGGCGTCGCCGCCGGGCGCGGCGGCACGCCGTTCGGAATGACATGCACCGGACGGCCCAGCGCCTCCGCCGCGACCGCCGCCTCGCGCGCGTACTTCACCACCACGCCGTCGAGCACGCCGCCGTAGTCCTGGGCGGACAGGAACGGCAGCGCCGTCGCCGGCGCGGCGAAGTAGCGGCGCAGGGAGCGGAAGTACATCTCGCCGGGACTGACGTCGAAGATGCGGTAGCCGACGGCGAGGTCGGCGATGCGCACCTTCATCTCGGTGATGGCGTTCCAGTACACGATGCTGGCGTAGCGACCGCTGTCGGCGAAGGCGCAGGCGTGCTCGGCCAGCGCGCGCAGGTCGCGCTGGATGGCGGCGGGCATCGCCTGGATCGTGTGACCCGCGTGCTTCAGGCGCTCGGTGCCGGGGCTGGGCCGTTCTCGGGTCTCGCCGACGAGGAAGGCCGCTGCGCGCACGCCGCGGCGACGGAACGCGTCCATCAGGCGCGCCAGGCTGGACTGGGCACCGCCGACGGCGAAATCGTTGCACACGAAGAGGACGCCGTCCTTCGACGCTTCATCTGCCAGCGCGCGGCGGAGGAGGGTTGCGTAGCGCTTCGACATGGCGACCGCGGAGAAGTCATCGCCGCCGCTCGCCGGCGGCGCGCGACCCTTGGCGTGCAGCGCGACGATAGCGTCGGCGAAGGCCTGCGGCTCGGCGTCGACATTGACGAAGTGGCAATGCGCGAAGCCGCGTTCGAGCTCGTCGGCGCCGTTCGTGCGCGTGGCCACGATCGGCAGGCCGTGACGCGCCGCCTCGATCTGCGACAGGCTCAGCCCCTCGTAGGCGCTGGTGGCGAGATAGACATCGGCGAGGCGCAGCCATGGCTCGACGTTTTCGACGGGGCCGATCCAGTGGACGAAGTCCGATGTCGGGGTCGAGCCGCCGTCGGCGCCGCGATGGCCGGCGACGATGGCGTGGGCATCGACGCCGGCGTCGCGCAGGCAGGTGATGATCGGCGCGATCCGGTCCAGCCGCTTCTGCGGCCGATCGTTGGCGACGCTCAGCACCACGAGCGCGCTGGACGCGATGCCCATGTCCTGACGCGTGACGGGCGCACGCGCGCGTGGCTCAGCGGGCCGGCGATCGGCGACGCCGTTCCACGCCGTTCGCACCGGATGCAACCCCATGGCGCGCGCCTGCCGCGAAACGCCGACGGAGCAGCCGATGACGAGCTGCATCCGCCGCGCCACGTCTTCGTAGGACGGCGGCCATCCCTCGCGGTCGTTGTGCAGGGTGAGCAGGCAGGGTCGATCGGCCGTGGCGAGCGCGCCAAGCGGGCTCGACGACAGAAGGTGCAGGCTGAGCGCATCGGCGCCCCATGCGCTGAGCGCGCTTGTCAGACGACGCAGCCGCGCGTCGCCGGGGGCCGCGCCGTCGTAGCACAGGAACGCATCAGGACCGGCGTCCAGCGCCTCGCGTTGCGGCCGGTCGAGGACGAAGAGGCGTGTCGTGACGCGCTCCCCGGGCAGCAGCCGCGAGAGATCCGCCGCTACCTTCTCGGCGCCGCCGACATGCAGCGAGGAAATGCAGATCGCGAGCCTCGGATTGAGGTCGCGCGACGCGCCAAGCCCGGACGCGGGGATCAGGCTATGCGTGCCGCCGCATCGCAGGATGGCGGCCATCAGGCCGGGCGCGGCGCGCAGATGGTCGGCCAGCGCGCGTGGCTCACCGACGGCGACGATCGCCGGCTCCGGCGGCGGATCGGCGTCGTTGTTGTCGAGTCTGCCGGCCCGGCGCTCGAACACGTCGCGCCATCGTCCGTCCGGCAATCCCGCGTCGTCGAGAGGCGGGCCGATCAGGATGTGGGGCGAGCAGCGACCAAGCCGCAGCATGGCGGGGTGTGGCGGCAGCGTGCCGGCGCGCAGCAGCCAGGCGACGCGTTCGTCCGCGATCGAGTCGGCGAGCAGGGCGAGCGGCGAGGGCGATGCCGACAGCCCCCACTCGCGCAGCCGCCGCAGCGTCCGTCGCACCATCCACGCCGGCTCGTCCGAATGCCAGACGACGATCTTCGGCGGCGAGGTGGTGGCCTTCCGGTTGAAGTCCGCTTTCCCCACGTCGATTCTGAGGCCGCGGATCACGGCGCGAAATGGCTTCATGCGCCGTCTGATGAAGAGGGAGGCGTGGCAACAGGCGTGGCGCGACGGCGGTCGGCCTCCGCGTGGATCGCCTGCGTCAGTTCGGGCCGTTTCACCGCGAGATCGCGGAAATCGGCGATGTCGAGGACCAGCAATTCGGCGTTCTCGACGATGGTGACGGTGGCCGATCGCGGCGCGCCGGTGATCAGCGCGAACTCGCCGAAGAAGGCGCCCTCGCCGAGCTCGATCGGCGTCGGCGTCAGCTCGATCCTGACGCGGCCCGACACGATGAAGTACATCCGGTCGCCGATCTGGCCGCGACGGAAGACAACGGTGCCGGCGCGCATTTCCTCGACGCGGAGCTGGTGCACGATATCGGCGATCACCGTCGAGCCGAGATCGGCGAACAGCGGCACGCGCGACACCAGATCCCAGGTGCGCAGGAAGCTGCGGCGGCGCAGCTCGACGGCGAAGCCATTGGCCAAGATGCCGGCCCACATCGCGAACACCGCGATGCCGCTGACCATGACGAAGCCGCCGACGATCCGTCCACCGACGGTCAGGGGCACGACGTCGCCGTAGCCCGTGGTCGTCAGCGTGACGATCGCCCACCACATCGCCGCAGGGATGCTGCCGAAGGCCTCCGCCTGGCGCTCGCGCTCGAGCAAATGCGCCAAGGTCGCCGACGTCAGCAGCACCACGCTGAAGACGGTCAGCACGCTGGTCAGCGCGGCGAGCTCGCTGCGGATCACGCGGCCGACCATCGACAGGCCGGCCGAGTACCGCACGAACTTCAGGACCCAGAGCACGCAGAACAACGGCTGGTCGTCCTGGCGCAGACCGACGGCGATACCCAGCGGCAGCGCGGCGGCGGCGAACAGGTCGATCAGGCCGGCGGGCGACGTGAGGTACTGAAGACGCGCCCGCCGCGCCTCCATCAGCCATTCCTCCGGGGCGACATAGATCCGCAACGCCCACTCGATGCAGAACAGCACGGCGACAGCGATGTTGGTGGCGGCCGTCAGGATCTGGAGCCACGCCGGCAACCCATTCATCGTCTCGATGATGACGGCGGCGAGGCCGCTCAGTACGGTGATGAAATAAAAGACGCGGAATCGCCGCGCCACACGGCTGCGGCCATGCGGGCTGAGCGTTCGGTGCAGGGTTTGGCGATCCATGACGGATGTATGTGAGCCCCCGGTCGCATTGACTGTAAACCCTTGACGGAAACGGGCATACCGGGCCATTTCAGCGTCCCGTCAGGCGCTCCGGGGAGGGGCGTCGGGCATCCCATCGATTGCGCTTCGAAAGACGGACCCCACCATGCGCCGCGCGCTCGTGCTTCTCGTATCCCTGCTGTCGATCGCTGTTTTCCCTGTGCTCGCCGCCGATCCGCCGGCGCAGCCGCGCGTCACCGGGCTGTGGCTGCTCACGGAGTATCCCTCGACCGTCGCCAAGCCGGGCGAGACCACCTCGGTCAAGCTCAAGCTGCAGAATGCCGGCCTGGCGCCCGAGGTCCTGGCGCTGACGGTCGGTGACGTGCCGCAGGGTTGGAAGGTCGATATTCTGGGCGGTGGTCAGGTGGTCGGCGCGGCGATGCCCGCGATCAACGAGTCGGTGACGCTTACCTTGCGCCTGGAAGTGCCCGCCAACACGCCGGCCGGCACCTATCCGGTCACCGTGAGCGCCAAGGGCGCCACCAACAACGCCGAGCTGAAGCTCGCCATCACGGTGAGCGGCGATGTCGCCGCCAAGCTGTCGATGAAGAGCCGCCTGCCGGCGCTGCGCGGCACGCCCAAGTCGAGCTTCGAGTACACCTTCACGGTGTCCAACGACTCGGGCAAGGACCTGGTCGTGCGCTTCGCCGCCGATGGCCCGCGCGGCTTCCAGCCGACCTTCACCGAAGCCTTTGGCAGCAACGAGATCAACCAGATTCCGATCGAGGCCGGCCAGACCAAGGACATCAAGGTGCGCGTCGGCCTGCCGCGCGACGTCGCCGCCGGCGACTACACCGTGAAGGTGCGCGCCACGGCCGAGAACGTCACGGCGGAAGCGCCGGTCACCCTGCAGATCGTCGGCACGCCGACCCTGAAGGTCTCTGGCCGCGACGGCCGGCTCAGCGGCGCAGCGGAGGCGGGTACGGCTTCGCCCGTCGTCATCGTGATCAGCAACGACGGCAGCGCGGTGGCCGAGGATATCGAGCTCACCGGCCAGATGCCGTCGGGCTGGAAGGTCGAGTTCGAGCCCAAGCTGATCGACAAGCTGCCGCCGGGCGAGAAGAAGGAAGTCACGGCGCAGATCACGCCCACCGCCAAGGCGCTGGCCGGCGACTACATCGCGACCTTGCGCGCCGCGGCCAAGGGGGGCGACTCGGCCTCGGCCGACTTCCGCATCGCCGTCACCACCTCGACCTTGTGGGGCATCGTCGGCGTCGGCGTGATCGCCGTGGCGCTGCTGGTGCTGGTCGGCGCCGTGGCGCGATTTGGTCGTCGATGAGCGACGACCTGGTCATCGAGGCGAAGGGGCTGACGCGGCGCTACGGCCGCCTGCCCACTTTCGCCGTCGACCATATCGATCTCGCCATCAAGAAGGGCGAGATCTTTGGCCTGCTCGGGCCCAACGGCGCGGGCAAAACCACGACCATCCTGATGATCCTCGGGCTCACCGAGTCGACCGAGGGCACCGTCTCGGTGCTGGGCCACGACCCGCTGCGCGAGCCGCTGCAGGTCAAGCGCCGCGTCGGCTACCTGCCCGACGCGGTCGGCTTCTACGACAATCTCAGCGCGCGCGAGAACCTGATCTTCACCGCGCGCCTGGCCGGCATCGCCAAGGCCGAGACCACGCAACGCATCGAGGAATCGATGGCGCGCGTCAGGCTGAGCGACGTGCTCGACAAGCGCGTCGCGACCTACTCACGGGGCATGCGCCAGAGGTTGGGCCTGGCCGAGATCCTGATGAAGCGCGCCGAGATCGCCATCCTCGACGAGCCGACCTCGGGCCTCGACCCGCACGCCACCTCCGAGCTGCTGGACATGATCCGCGAGCTGAAATCCGACGGCGTGGCGGTGATCATCTCCTCGCATCTGCTCGATCGCGTGCAGAGCGTCTGCGACCGCGTCGCGCTGTTCAGCAAGGGCAAGATCGCCATGCAGGGCACCGTCGAGGAACTCGGCGAGCAGGTGCTGGGCACGCGCCACGATCTGCTGGTCGAGGCCGACGCGGCCGCCGATCTGGCCGAGCGCCTGCGCAAGATCGAGGGCATAAGCGCGGTCGAGACGCCGGAGGATGGCCGCGGCCTGCTGGTGCGCGCCGAGCGCGACGTCACGGCCGAGGTCGTCGCCGCGACCATGCGCGACGGCGGTCGCCTGCGCCAGCTCAAGGCCATCGAGCCCAGCCTCGAGGCGATCTACAACCGCTACTTCGAGGGAGTGAAGGATGCGGCGTGAGGGCTCGCCATTCACCGGCACCGGCGCGGTGTTCGCCAAGGAATACGCCGACCACATCGGCAGCGCGCGCATGCGCGTCATCGAGACCCTGGTCGTCATCGTCGGCGTGGTCGTCGTCTGGGTCGCCATGCGCGATCTCAAGGACAAGGTCACGCAGGACCAGTTCATCTTCCTGCGGCTGTTCACCTACGCGCCGGAAACGCAGCCCATCAACTTCGCCGGCCTGCTGACCTTCCTGATCCCGCTGATCGCCATCGGCCTGGGCTTCGACGCCATCAACGGCGAATTCAACCGCCGCACCATGAGCCGCGTGCTGTCGCAGCCGATCTATCGCGACGCGCTCTTGATCGGAAAGTTCCTCGCCGGTCTCGCCACGCTCGCCACCGGCCTGATCGCGCTGTGGCTGCTGGTGATGGGCGGCGGGCTGATCGTGCTGGGCGTGCCGCCGGGCGGCGAGGAGGTCGCGCGCGGTCTCGCCTTCCTGGTGATCGCCACGGCCTATGGCGGCGTCTGGCTGGCGATCGCCATGCTGTGCTCGATCATCTTCCGCTCGGCCGCGACCTCGGCGCTCACCGCGCTCGGCATCTGGCTGTTCTTCTCGTTCCTGTGGCCGGTGATCGCGCCGGCGATCTTCGACGGCATCCTGCCGCTGATCGCGCCGCAGCGCGTGCTGGCCGGCGGCGCCACCGCCGACGATGTCGCCGGCCTGCTCGACGTCCAGCAGCTGATCATGCGCTTCTCGCCAACGGTCGTTTTCCAGGAAGCCTGGCTCGGCGTCTTCAGCCCCGACCAATTCACCGACCAGCAGATCATGCGCATCCGGCTCGACCCGCGCCTGGGCCACCGCGTGATCCCCGGCGCGCCGCTCAGCTTCGGCCAGAGCCTGCTGATGGTCTGGCCGCAGTTCACCTTCATGGTCGCCGGCGCCATCGTGATCTTCACGCTGGGCTACATCTCGTTCCAGCGGCAGGAGGTGAGGGCGTAACTTCACGCCCTATACCTCGGTCTCTAGCACCAAAGTGCTGCCCAGGGCTTGATGTGCGCCCACCATTCTGCTGGCGTCAGGATGCGTAGCGGCAACTGCTTGAGCTGATGACGCTTGCTGACGATGGTTTTCTCGTCGCAGGTGCAGAAGGTATCGCAACCAAACCCAATCGCGTTGCCAATCAGCTCGCGGTCGGCCAAGTCTGGCAATGCAGCAACAAACGGCGCATCGACAAGCCGTCGCCCGAAGTCAGCAGCATGACGTCGATCCTCATCATCAATATGCTGGTTGATGATCTGCAGCGCATAGTCCGAGAGATCGTCGCGAAGAACTTGGTTCGACGTCTGGGATATTTCGTCCAGAGTCTTCTGGGATCCCAATATGTCCCAGTTGGCCCGAGCCCCGACATGAAACACGTGCTTCAGAGCTTCGATATTGAGAGCGAGCTTTGAGTCGGCGTTGCGCGATATCGATTGCCAGTCGAAAATCTGTGCGCTGTGCTTGACCAGAACATTGATCACATTCGTGTCTAAGAACACGCGCTTGGGGATCCTCTCGTAGGGGAAGCGCTCGCAGTCCGCGTCATGCTGCGCGGCGTTTCGATACAGCACGTACTTCTTCTTGTTTGGGTCCCAGTGCTCCAACGGCATGGCAGTATTTTACCCGGTTTTCGGCGGCGAGCCAATTGTGCGAGTTGAACCCGATCTCGACGAGTGTGCCAATGCCGCTGGGACGGTCCTTAGTCGAAGTCACTCGTTTCAACCAACACCGAATCATCCGCCTCCACCGCGCCGGCCAGAAACTTGCGGCGCGCCTCCTGCTCTATCGCGGTCCGGTTGGCTTCGAATGTCTTCAGCTTGTCCCGGCGCTCGGGCTTGTAGTGATCGTCGAGCGCGTCGCGGGTGATGGCGCAGAGGATGCGCTTCGTGCCGTCGTGGCCCCAGAAGCGCACGACCTCGTTGATGGTGTCGTAGCGCGGCTGCGGATCGGGGAACGTCAACACGCGCGCGTCGACCAGCCCGAGCACGCCCAAGATGCTCAGCGCCGAGGAGAGCTGGATGTCCTTCTCGCCGTTCTCGAAGCGCGAGATGGTCGGCGTGCTGACCTCGGCGAGCTGCGCTAGGCGCTGCTGGGTGAGGTTCTGCGCTTTGCGCCGCGCTCGCGCCTCTTCGACAAGAGCGGTCCAGTTGAGGCGAAACTGCCCTTCCATCGTTTCTCCATCAGCCCGATCAGGTCGCGCTTGAGTTTCGGCGTGCCGGCGTCCGCCGCCCTGATCGCCGCGATCGCCGCCGGCAGGCGCGCGCCGAGATCGTCCACGGCGCTCAGGATCGCCGGCTCACCGAGCCCGAAGCCTGCGCCGAGCGCCGCCACGTGCTTGGCCTGCAAGTCGCCGAGCGCGAGGTTCTTCGCGCCGCCGATGCTCAGCGCGATGGTGCGGTAGCCGTAGTTGGCGGCGGCGACCAGATCGTATCCCGGCGTCAGCCGCAGGCCATCGCGCGTATGCAGCATCGCGAAGTTCTTGAAGTGCGCGTCGGTGTTGCCGGTCAGCAGGCAGGCGAGCACGCGGCGGAACAGGCGATCGGCCTCGACCGGCAGGCAGCCCGGCGTCGTGCGGATGAACGTGGCCATGTCCTCATAGGCGCCTTCGTACTTGTCGTCGCCGGAGCGGCGGCCCAGCAGCTGGTTGAACTCCTCGAAGTGCAGCTTGCGCACGCCGGTGTGCGTCACACGCCGATCGAAGCGCGGCACGACGAGGGCCGGCTCGGCGATGCCCGCGACCTCGGCGATACTCGCTTCGACGACGGTGTCGTCGGGCAGCAGCCGGGCCGTCGCGACTGTCGTGAGGAACTCCAGCTCGACGATGTCGGTCAGCCGGCCCGACGCCAGCTTGGCGAGATGCGTGCTGATCTCGTCGGCGCCCGCCGGGCGGAAGCCTCGCCCGTCGCGCACAACCGTGAGCTTGCGTTGCACGCCCGACAGCGACGCACGGCTGCGCAGCGCCGCTTCGACGACCTCGTCGCCCGACGCCAGGATTCCGGTAGAACGCTGATCGAGGTCGACGACCGAAACCGCGCCGGCGAGATCACGGCCGAAGCCGATCAACAGCGCGAGCTTGTCCTCGGCCGGTACGCCCAGCGCCCGCGCCTGGGCGTTGAGCAGCCAGCCCTCGGCCGTGAGATTATCGAAGAAGGAGTGCAGGCCGCCGTCCTGCACGAACGGCTGAGATCGCAGGGGCAGGGTATGCGACAGGGGACGCGCCTGCGGCCCGCCAAGGTATGCGCTGTCATAGGCAAAAGTGCATCGGCCGCCGGGATCGCGGCTAAGCGTGCCAGCGAAAACGTCGTCGTAGTAGACATTGCCCCAGCGAGGCGTTGTCACATAAACTCCAGTTTATATCTTAGACTCCATATACAATATCATAAAACATGTTTTATACAAACTAACTACCCCGATACGTCGAATAGCTCCACGGCGTCGCCAGCAGCGGCACGTGGTAGTGGCCCTCGGGTTCGGCGATGCCGAAGCGCAGCGGCACGATGTCGAGGAAGGGCGTGTCGGCGGTGGGCACGCCGCGGCGCGTGAAGTGGGCGCCGATGTGGAAGCGCAGCTCGTAGACGCCGATGCGCAGCGGCTGGCCGCCGATCAGCGATTGATCGGTGCGGCCGTCGGCGTTGGTCGTGGTGGTGACGAGCCTGGTCTCGGGGCCATCGTCCTGCATCTCGAAGAGGTCAATGCGCACGCCTTGCGCGGGCTTGCCCAGATGCGTGTCGAGTACATGCGTCGAGAGGCGGCCGTTGACGGTGGGCTTGCCCGGACCGTCGACCGTGCCGTCCAACCGCAGGCGGGTGATCAGGCCGATCTCGCGGAGCGCCGTGGCGCGCTCGGCGGTGGCGTCGTTGGTCAGGCGGCGTTCGAACTGGCGCAGGATGGAGCCGCGCGTATGGCGGCGCACGCAGACGATGAAGGGGATGCCGAAGCGCTCGGTGTAAGCGGTGTTGAGCTGGTGGAAGCGCGCGTATTGCCGCTCGCTCAGCCGATCGAGGCCAGCGCCGGCCTGCTCGGCGGTGGAGTCCGCCGTCAGCGCGCCCTCGCGCGCCGCCTTGCCGGCGAGGTCGGGATGGCCGCGCAGGAACTGCGTCTGCGTGTCGACCGACGCCGCTTCGACGACATCGAGCATCGCGCGATGCAGATCCGCGACGGTGGCGAAGGGGCGGCTGTTTGCGGCGCCTTCTGCGACCCACGGCGCGTGCTCGAAGATCGAGCCCAGGGCGCCGACAAAGTCGTCGCGCGACAGGGCGTTGAGCTGATGGAGTGTGACAGTCATCGGAGTGAACTCGGCTTCACTCCCTCTCCCCGCGAGCGGGGAGAGGGTCGGGGTGAGGGGCTCTGTCAGGTTGCGCTCCCGAGCCGTT
>JALHMM010000002.1:170658-186915 GCA_022844045.1 Reyranellaceae bacterium
GGTGGGGGGGGGGTCGCCCGCCACTGTCAGGTTGCGCACGGTAGCGGTGCGCCACTTGAATCAGCCCCTCACCCTAACCCTCTCCCCGCTTGCGGGGAGAGGGAATCTAAGTAGCCGCACGCGATGAGCGCCTCGAGCATGTGGCGTGGCGGTGCGGCGGTGACGTCGATCGGTGGCTTTGCCGGGTAGAGCGGCAGGCGGATGGCGCGGGCGTGCAGGTGCAGCGGCGCGCGTGGCGGCTTGGGGCCGTAGACCGGATCGCCCAGCACCGGGCAGCCCAGCGCCGCGGCGTGCACGCGGATCTGGTGGGTGCGGCCGGTGCGCGGGCGGAACTCGATCCAGGTCAGCTCGCCGCCGCGGCCTTTGACCTCGTAGTCGGTGATCGCTTTCTGGCCCTCGGGGTCGGGCACCATCTTCCAGCCGGTCTCCTTGCGGCTCTCCTTGCGCAGCGCCAGTTCGATGGTGCCTCTGTCCTGCGGCGGGGCGCCCGTTACGACCGCCCAGTAGGTCTTGCCGGCGAGGCCCTCGCTGAACAGCCGGCCCAGCCGGCGCAGCGCCTTAGGATGGCGGCCGAGCACAAGGCAGCCCGAGGTGTCGCGGTCGAGGCGGTGGGCCAGCGCCGGCGGGCGGGGCAGGCCGAAACGCAGCGCGTCGAAGCCGGCCTCGAGGTTGGGGCCGCCACCCGGGCCGGCGTGGACAGGCATGCCCGCCGGCTTGTCGATGACAAGCACAAGACCGTCACGGAACAGCACGCGCTCAGCGAGCGAGGGGTTGAGATCGCGCATGATCGCCGTTACCTCGCACGGAGTACGTCCGGACGCCAGTTGCACCATTTGTGTCGTTTGAATAACCATTCATTCGGTGGGGATACATGTTGCGGTTGCGACTCGCTCTCGCCCCTATTGATAGATGCGGAGTCGACCGCATATCCTTGACAGGGATAGGCGCAACAGTCTCAATCCCGGCCTCTGAATGACAAGAAACCGTAGTGTTCGGGAGGGCTCAGTTGAAGCCGACTGACATCGGCAATCCAGACTACTTTCACAAGGTCGTGGATTGCCAGTGGGCGTGTCCTGCCCACACGCCTGTACCCGAGTACATCCGATTGATCGCGCATGGTCGGTACTCCGACGCTTACATGATCAATTGGAAGTCCAATGTCTTCCCGGGAATCCTCGGCCGCACTTGCGACCGGCCCTGCGAGCCGGCCTGCCGCCGCACCCGCGTCGAGGACGAGACCCTGGTCAAGGGCAAGCGCGAGCCGGTAGCGATCTGCCGGCTCAAGCGCGTCGCCGCCGACTACAAGGACGACGACATCCTCGCCCGCATGCCCAAGGCGCCGGACAAGAACGGCAAGCGGATCGCCTGCATCGGCGGCGGCCCGGCCTCGCTGACGGTCGCGCGCGACCTCGCCGTACTGGGCTACGAGATCGTGATCTACGACCAGGATCCCAAGCTCGGCGGCTTCATCCGCACGCAGATCCCGCATTTCCGCCTGCCCGAGTCGGTGATCGACGAGGAAGTCGGCTACATCACCGGCATCGGCAACGTCGAGTTCCGCCACCAGCGCATCGACTCGCTGAAGGCGGTGCTGGCCGAGAATTACGACGCGGTATTCGTCGGCTCCGGCGCGCCGCGCGGTCGCGAGCTCGATGTGCCTGGCCGCAAGGAAGCCGCCGAGAACATTCACATCGGCATCGACTGGCTGTCCTCGGTCTCGTTCGGCCACATCACCAAGGTCGGCAAGCGCGTCATCGTGCTGGGCGGCGGCAACACGGCGATGGATTGCTGCCGCACCGCGCGCCGTCTGGGCGGCGAGGACGTCAAGGTCATCGTCCGCTCGGGCTTCGAGGAAATGAAGGCGTCTCCCTGGGAGAAGGAAGACGCCATGCACGAGGACATCCCGATCATCAATTTCCTCGTGCCCAAGGAAGTGAAGCACGAGAACGGCAAGATCAAAGGTGTGCTGTTCGAGAAGGTGAAGGCCGAGTACGACGCCAAGGGGCGCCGCAATCTCGTGCCGACCGGCGAGCCGGATCCGTTCTACGAGTGCGATGACGTTCTCGTGGCCATCGGCCAGGAGAACGCCTTCCCGTGGATCGAGAAGGATGCCGGCGTCGAGTTCGACAAGTGGGGCATGCCCGTCGTCGACGAGAAGACCTTCGGCTCGACCCATCCCCGGGTGTTCTTCGGCGGCGACGCCGCCTTTGGTCCCAAGAACATCATCTGGGCGGCGGCGCACGGGCACGAGGCGGCGATCTCGATCCACGCGCTGTGCAGCGGCGGCGCGGTCGGCCTGCGGCCGGCGCCCGGCGTCAACATCGTCAGCCAGAAGATGGGCATCCACGAGTGGAGCTACGACAACGACATCTCGGTCGTGCAGCGCTTCAAGGTGCCGCATCGCAAGAAGGAAGAGGCGCTCAAGGACATCATGGCCGAGGTCGAGCTCGGCTTTGATCCCGATCTCGCCTGGAAGGAAGCGCAGCGCTGCCTGAACTGCGACGTGCAGACGGTCTTCACCGATAACCTCTGCATCGAGTGCGACGCCTGCGTCGATATCTGCCCGATGGATTGCATCACCTTCACCGCCAACGGCGATGAGAAGGAGCTGCGCGGCAGGCTGAGCGCCCCGGCGCTCAACGCGACGCAGGATCTCTATGTCTCGGGCCCGCTGAAGACCCACAGGATCATGGTCAAGGACGAGGACGTCTGCCTGCACTGCGGGCTGTGCGCCGAGCGCTGCCCGACCGGTGCCTGGGACATGCGCAAGTACTACATTGAAATGACGCACGCGGAGCACGCATGCCAAAAGCGATAGAGGCGGTGAACGACTTCGTCGTCAAATTCGCCAACGTCAACGGCTCGGGTTCGGCCTCGGCCAACGAGCTGTTCGCCCGCTCGATCCTGCGCATGGGCGTGCCGGTCAGCCCGCGCAATATCTTCCCCTCGAACATCCAGGGCCTGCCGACCTGGTACGAGGTGCGCGTCACCGAGAAGGGCTATCTCGGCCGGCGCGGCGGCGTCGACCTGATGGTGGCGATGAACCCGCAGACCTGGGACGAGGACGTCAAGGAGATCGAGCCCGGCGGCTACCTGTTCTACGACAGCACCAAGCCGATGCCGGCGTCGGCCTTCCGCCCCGATATCAACCTGGTCGGCGTGCCGCTCACCGCGATCACCAACGCCACCTACACCGACGCGCGTCAGCGTCAGCTGTTCAAGAACATCATCTATGTCGGCGCGCTCTCGGTGCTGCTCGACATCGATCCCAAGGAAATCACCCGGCTGTTCGGCGAGCAGTTCAAGGGCAAGGAAAAGCTGCTCGACAGCAACGTCAAGGCGCTCAACCTCGGCCGCGACTGGGTGCTGCGTCACCTCGATCCCGATCAGGTGAAGCTCAAGGTACGTCGGGCCGACAATGTCGGCGACCGCATCTTCGTCGAGGGCAACAGCGCCACGGCTTTGGGCTGCGTCTACGGCGGCGCTACGGTCTGCGCCTGGTATCCGATCACGCCCAGCTCGTCGCTGGCCGAGGCCTTCCAGGCGCATTGCAAGCGCTACCGCCACGACAAGGAAACCGGCAAGGCCAAGTACGCGATCGTGCAGGCCGAGGACGAGTTGGCTTCGATCGGCATGGTGATCGGCGCCGCCTGGAACGGCGCGCGCGCCTTCACCGCGACCTCCGGCCCCGGCATCTCGCTGATGACCGAGTTCATCGGCCTGGCGTACTTCGCCGAGATCCCGGCGGTGATCATCAACGTGCAGCGCGGCGGACCGTCGACCGGCATGCCCACGCGCACGCAGCAGGCCGACATCCTGGGCTGCGCGCTGGCCTCGAACGGCGACACCAAGCACGTGCTGCTGTTCCCCGAGGATCCAGCCGAGGGCTTCGAGTTCGGCGCCGCTTCGCTTGACCTCGCCGACCGGCTGCAGACGCCGGTGTTCCTGATGACCGATCTCGATATCGGCATGAACCACCGGCTGTGCCGGCCGTTCAAGTGGGACGAGAGCAAGGCCTACGACCGCGGCAAGGTGATGACGGCGGAGGATCTCGAGGCGGGCAAGAAGTTCGGCCGCTACCTCGACGTCGACGACGACGGCATCCCGTTCCGCACCTATCCCGGCACGCATCCGACCAAGGGCTCGTTCTTCACCCGCGGCACGACCAAGGACGAATTCGCGCGCTACTCGGAAGAGGGCCCGGTCTACGTCCGCAACATGGAGCGGCTGGAGAAGAAGTTCGACACCGCCAAGAAGATCGTGCCCAAGGCGATCGAGCGCAAAGCCAAGGCGCCGACCAAGCTGGGCGTGGTCTATTTCGGCTCGACCAGCCCGGCGATGAGCGAGGCGCTCGACCAGCTCGAGGAGAAGGGCGTCGCGCTCGACGCGCTGCGCGTGCGCGCCTATCCGTTCGGCCAGGAGGTCGTCGACTTCGTCAACAGCCACGACGTCGTCTACTTCGTCGAGCAGAACCGCGATGGCCAGTTGCGCATGCTGCTGATCGACCAGCTCGAGGTCGATCCCGGCAAGATCGTCGCCATCCTGCACTACGACGGCACGCCGATCACGGCGCGCTTCATCACCCGGGCGATCGGAGACCACCTCGCCCCGCCACGCCGCATGGCGGCCGAATAATGAGCCATTCGAATCCCTTACCTTCCCCCGGAGGGGGAAGGTGCCCGAAGGGCGGATGGGGGATGTCGAAGACAGACACCGCGTTCGTGTTCGACATCCCCCATCCGTCGCGCTGTGCGCGCCACCTTCCCCCTCCGGGGGAAGGTAATATTGGAACTTAAGGCCATGACCTACATCGCCAAGCCCAAGCTGCATCACCCGACCCTGCTGAAGAACAAGGCGGGTTACACCCGACGAGACTACGACGGCGCGATCTCGACGCTCTGCGCCGGATGCGGCCACGACTCGATCAGCGCCACCATCGTGCAGGCCTGCTTCGAACTCGACATCCTGCCGCACCAAGTCGCCAAGCTCTCGGGCATCGGCTGCTCGTCGAAGGCGCCGACCTACTTCCTGGGCGGCAGCCATGGCTTCAACACCGTGCATGGCCGCATGCCCTCGGTGATGACCGGCGCCAACCTCGCCAATCGCGACCTGATCTATCTCGGCGTCTCCGGCGACGGCGACTCGGCCTCGATCGGCTTCGGCCAGTTCGCCCATGTTATGCGCCGCGGCGTCAACATGACCTACATCGTCATGAACAACGGCGTGTACGGCCTGACCAAGGGCCAGTTCTCGGCCACCGCCGACCGCGGCTCGGTGAGCAAGAAGGGCGTGGCGAATTCCGACTCCTCGATCGACATGGTCTCGGTCGCCATCCTGATGGGCGCCACCTTCGTCGGCCGCTCCTTCTCGGGCGACAAGCAGCAGCTGGTGCCGCTGATCAAGGCGGCGATCCAGCATCGCGGTGCTGCTTTCCTCGACGTCATCAGCCCCTGCGTGGCCTTCAACAACCACCCGGGCTCGACCAAGAGCTACGACTATGTGCGCGAGCACAACGAGGCGGTGAACCGCGTCGACTTCATCGAGAGCAAGGCCGAAATCACCACCGAGTACGCGCCCGGCGCGCTGCAGGAGGTGGCGCAGCACGACGGCTCGATCCTGCGCCTGCGCAAGCTCGACGAGGCCTACGACCCCAGCAACAAGGGCGACGCGCTGTCGCGCGTGCAGCGGGCCGAGGCCGCCGGCGAGGTGCTGACCGGGCTGCTCTATGTCGAGCCGCTGCCCGCCGATCTGCACGCCAACCTCAACACCATCGACGCGCCGCTCAACACGCTCAACGCGCCCGACCTCTGCCCCGGCCAGGCCGCGCTCGACAAGCTCAACGCCTCGCTGCGCTGAAGCGGATAGCGCCGCCTCCGCGCGGCGCGTAGGAGGGCGCGATGAGCGACCTCTTTCCTGATGTCGAACGCCTGCGCATGGCGGGCGCCGACGTCGTCTATCATCGACATGTCTTGCCCGCGGCTGCTGCCACCCAGCTGCTGCGCCGGCTGATCGACCAGATTCCCTGGCGTCAGGATAGCGTCGTGCTGTGGGGCAAGATCATCCCGCAGCCGCGGCTCACCGCCTGGTATGGCGACCCCGGCCGCAGCTACACGTATTCTGGCCTGACGCTGCATCCGCTGCCGTGGACCGACGATCTGAGGCTCCTGCGAACAATGGCCGAGGGCGTCGCCGACGCGACGTTCAACAGCGTGCTGCTGAACTATTACCGCGATCACAACGACAGTGTCGGCTTCCATTCGGACGACGAGTCCGAGCTGGGCGCGACGCCGACCATCGGCTCGATCAGCCTCGGCGAAACCCGCACGCTCACCTTCAAGCCCCGGAAGCACAAGGACTGGGACCCCGTGCGCGTCGCGCTCGAGTCCGGCAGCCTGCTGGTGATGAAGGGCGACACCCAGCGCAACTGGAAGCACGCGATCGCCAAGGAAAGCCGGCCCTGCGGCCCACGCGTCAACCTGACGTTCCGGCGGATCCTCGATTGAATCAGCTCTCGAAGATCAGGCAGGTCGTTGTGCCGTGCGCCAGCAGGCGTCCATCGCCATCCGTCAGCCGCCCCTCGGCGGTGCCGATCCGGCGGCCTCGGCTCAGCACGACCCCCTCGGCTCGGATCGTGCCGGTCTGCGGCGTGATCGGCCGCAGGAGTGAGATCTTGAACTCCAGCGTCGTCTGACCCAGGCCTTTTTCCAGGGTCGACTGCACGGCGAGGCCCATGCAGCTATCGAGCAGGGTCGCGGCGAGCCCGCCATGCACCGTGCCCGCCGGATTGAGGTGGGCGTCGGACGGCTCGGCGACGACGACGACACGGCCGTTTGTCGCCTCGACCACGTCGTATCCCAGGGTCCGGGCCATGGTGTTGAGCGGCAGCGTCCCGTCGGCAAGGCCCTGGACGAACGCCAAGCCGCTCATGTCCTTCTGCTGATCGGCGCTGACGATTCCGTAATCCCTGACGCGACCCTGCATGACACTCCCCGCGATCGCCTGACGATGCGGAGAAGGTAACGCTGTTTGATCGTTAGCGCTGGCGACTTTCGGACGTGACTAGCGCGGCGACGCCACCCATCGCCTGTAGTCCTCGGCGCACGTCGCCGCCGACGTGAACCGCGGCCGGTAGCCGAGATCGCCGGTCAGCCGCTCGATCGCCAGCATCGCGCGGTCGCGATCGCCGAACAGATCGACGTTCGGCGCATCGCCGACGCGCACGCTGGCGCCCAGTTCTTTGGCCCACTGCGAGAGCGGCCACGTCGTGCCCGGTCCGATGTGATAGAGATCGAAACGCGGGTTCGCCTTGTCGATCAGCGCCAGCACGGCGCCGGCGACGTCGCGCGAATAGACCCAGTCGCGTGGTTTGTCCCGCGGCAGAACGACCGGTTTCTGCGCTTGGGCCAGTTGAGCGACCTGGAAGGGCGGGCTGAGCGTGTCGCGCGCGCCGGTGGCGTGCTCCCACGGACCGAACACGGCCGACAGCCGGACCATACGCACATCCATCGACCATAGCGCGCCCAGCCGCCGCGCCACGCCTTCACCGGCGAACTTGGTGATGGAGTAGAGGCTCGACGGCGCCGGCGGCGGGTCGTCTTCGGCTAGGGGCTTGTCCCTGAACGCCGCATCGCCGAACGCCGAGGCTGAACTCAGCAGAATGAAGCGCTTCACGCCGGCTGCGCGCGCCGCCGTCATCGCGCGCGGCAGGCCGCCGAGATTGACGTCGAGCACGCGCTGCGGCTCGGCCGCGTCGCGCGCGGCGTCGGCGGTGATCGCCGCACCGTAGATCGCGACATCGGGCTTGCCAGCGAAAGCGCGCGCCATGTCCTCGTCGCGGCGAACGTCGCCGGTGACGATGGACGGGGCGCCGGGCAGGGCGGTGTAGGGCTCGCGTGCGTCGAACAGCGTGACCGAGTCGCCGCGCACCAGCAACGCCTCGGCGATCGAGAGGCCGACGAATCCCGCGCCGCCGATGATCAGGACGCGCATGTCAGGCCGGCATCTTGGCGGCGGCGTCGAGATCGGCGATCGCCGTCAGGACGCGGTCGGTGATGGTATGGAACAGTTGCAAGCCACGTGCGTTGGAGGGGTCCAGCGTGCCGACGATGATCACCGCGTAGACCAGACAGTAGAGCACGTCGGCGCGATAGTCCTCGAGGCAGTCGTCGAAGCTGTAGTCGCGCACGCCGTTGTCCTTCAGCGTCTGGACGTAGAGCCTGAGCCAGTCCATCTCGTGCGCGCGGCGTGTCTGCGGGTCGACATTGCCCGACACGAAGTATGCCACGTCGAACGTACCGCCGCCGGACGAACTGACCTGCCAGTCGACAGCGGCGAGCTTTGCCGCGCCGCCGAAGAACAGATTGTCGGCGCGGTAGTCGCCGTGCAGCAGGGTCCGCGGCCGGCCAGCGATGCCGTCGAGCATGCGGATGACCTTGGTCGCGAGCTCTTCGCCGGTGCGCTTCATCTCAGGGGTCAGCTTATCGCCGACGAATTGCACGAAGGGTGCCCAGCACCCTTGGAAGGCGGGCTGGGCGAAGTGGTGGATCGGATCGTTGGTGGCCGGCAGCCAGCCCAGTGTCTTGAGCCGCGGGCTGTTCCACCAGCTGGCATGACAACGCGCGATGCCCTCGATGGCCAGGCGCACCTGCTCGGCGTTGCAGCCCTCGAGCTGATCGCCGACGCGTGCCGGCGCGAGGTCTTCCATCAGCATGATGAAGTCGCCCGTGGCCGGATCGGAGGCGCCGTAGTGCAGCGCGGGCACGCGGATGCCGGCGGTGGGACCGACGTCGCGGTAGAAGCTGACCTCGCGATCGTAGAAGCGAAACATCATGGCGAGCTGTCGCGAGCGTTCGTCCTCGGTCGGCAACTTGGCGATCAGGGTGCGCGGCGCGTCCGGCGCGGCGCCGTCGTAGCGCAGGTGCAGACGCCCGAGCTTGCCGAGGAAGCCGACGCCGGCGGCGATCGGCTCGTAGTCATACGAGACGACCGTGGTGCGCAAGGCGTCGCTCAGCCACTGCGCGGACAGGCCGTCGGGATTCTTCGGGATATCCAATGCAGCCATGGCGAACCCTCCCGTTGCGCTTGTTCATTGTTTCCACCGTTACCAGAACACCGGAACGAGAGACAGCGCCAGCAGGCGGCCGACCCTCGGCATGTGAGCCGCCGCCGCCGACGTTCGTGCTTTTGTAGGTCCAGATTATGGCCTTGAGACAACCTGGCCTCGAGGAGCAAACGGACCGCATCAACGACACCGTAGGAGGCACACGTGCCGATCGCAGTCCTCTCACAACATACGCAAACGAACAGGTTGGCCCTTTCCGATCAGGTTGGGGTGATGCGCTCTTTCTGTCAGAAGGGCTTGGCCGTTGTGGCCTGCCTTGGAGTCATGATCGGGTTGGCCCGTGCCGCAGCGGCCGACGTGATCTCCACCTGGAACGAACGGGCGGTCGCCATCGCCGTCGCGGCCGGGTGGTCGCCGCCGCAGGCGGAGCGGGTCATGGCCATGACCCATGTCGCCATGTTTGACGCGGTGAACTCGATCGGTCGCGCCTATCGTCCCTATTTGGTGCAGCTGCCAGCCGTGCAAGGCGCGCGCCCGGAAGTCGCCGCGGCGTCGGCCGGCGCCACCATCCTGGCGGCTGCGCATCCGCCGAGCGAGCCTGCGACGCGGGCGGCGCTCGAAGCCTACCTGGCAACGCTGCCCGATGGGCCGGCCAAGGAGGATGCGATCCGTCTTGGTCGCGCGGTGGCCGCGAAGATCCTCGAGGCGCGGGCGAGCGACGACTCGGGCGCGCCGGACACCTACCGCCCGCGGACGACAGCCGGCGTCTATGTCCCGACTCCACCGACGGTGGCGCCGCAATGGCCCGCGCTCAAGCCGTTCGCGATGACCAGCCCCAGCCAGTTCCGGCCAGCGCCGCCGGTCAAGCTCACGGACGCGACATGGGTCGCCGACTACAATGAGATCAAGGCGCTTGGCGCGCGCAACAGCACCGTGCGCACGGCCCGGCAGACGGAGGATGCGCGCTTCTGGGTGGCGAGCGATGGGCGGGTCTACTATCCCGTGATCAGAACCATCGTTGCCAGCCGCGATCTCCGCCTGCTCGACAGCGCGCGGCTGTTTGCGCTGGTCGCCGTTGCGCGAGCGGACGCGATGATCGCGGTGTTCGAGGCCAAGTATCACTACAATTTCTGGCGGCCGATGACCGCGATCCGTAACGGCGACATCGACGACAATCCCGCCACCGAGCGGGACGCCGCATGGCTGCCGCTCGACAATACGCCGATGCACCCGGAGTATCCCTGCGCCCACTGCATTCTCGGCGCTAGCTTGGGCGGCGTCGTGGAGTTGGTGCTCGGCGGCCCGGCTATTCCCGAGGTGTCGCTTGTCAGTCCGACCCTGCCCGGCGTGACGCATCGCTGGACCAACATTCGCGACCTCTATCGCGAAGTGGCGGAGGCCCGCATCGCGGCGGGTTTCCACTACCGCTTCTCGACCAAGGTCGGCACGGATATGGGCCTGGCGCTCGCGGCGCACGTGGTGCGCACCGTGATGCAGCCGCTGCCCTAGGCGTCGAGCTTGTCCTGAGCGCCGCTACCAGAACACCGGGATCGGCGACAGGACAAGCAGGCTGGCCATCGACCTGTTGAAGATTGTGCGCGCTCGGCCGCTGCTGAGGTAGCGGCCGATCGCCATGCCGAAGACGGCCCAGATGGCACACGAGGCCAGGCACGCCGCCGCGAGCACCGACGTGACGATCGACACCCGCCACAGCATGTCGCCGCCGGCCGTGGTGAAGGCCGCCAGCGCGCCGATGACGCTGACCTGGTCTTTCGCATTCATCCAGGTGAACAGCATCGCCTCGACGAAGCCGATCGGTTTTGCGTGACTGCCGGCGCCACTGGATGGGGCGGCATTGGCGATACGCCAGGCAAGGTAGAGCACGTAGGCCGCGCCAGCTTATTTCAGCGCCGTGTGCAGCCGGGGCTCGGCCTGGAACAGTCCGGCGAGTCCGAGGCCCGAGGCCATCGCCATGGCGCCGAACCCGAAGCTGATGCCCAGCATGTGCGGGATGGCGCGACGGAAGGCGAAATTCGCGCCCGACGCCGTGATCATCACCACGTTTGGGCCGGGCGTGAAGCACATGGCGAGCGCGAAGAGGACCAGCGGTCCGAGCATTCCGTGCATCGCGCCATGATCGGCGCGAGGAACCTGGCGGCAACTACATGGCAGGTACTTGCGCGTCGTGCTTCGTCACGTCGCGCGTTGGCCCTTGATCAAGCGCAGAACCTCTCGCATGACTGTCCGCTGGTCCCGGCCCGACTCGATTGTTGGGGCGTAGAGGAGCTGAAACATCACATAGTGATAGGGACCGATGTCGAGTGCCGCCGACTTGTCGAAGTCGCGGAATCGCGCGGCCGAAAAATAGCCGGTGATGAACAGGCTCATCGCGAAGAAATGAGGCGCCGTGCAGTAACTCGTGTAGCGGCGATCCTCTTCCCATTTTCGAAATACCTCGAGCATGGTCGGCCGCCCGATCCAGATCTCGGCGAATCGGATCGCGTCGCCCGATACCGAGTAGGATGCGCAAGCGCGCTTGTCTTCCAGTCGGAGGGTACGTTCGTCCGGCTGGTTGGCCGTACGGCACCGGGGATAGGCCCCGTCACCCAGAAGGACGACGACGTTCGCGGTCTCATTTCGGCCGGCAGCAGCGAACTGGAAGGTCGTCAGACTTACAAGGCTGACCATGTCGCTGAACATACTACTTAGCATGCATTCGACCAAATCTAACGGTATGTCGCCGTCGGCATCAGATTGCACCCTGAGCGGCTCCTGCCAGCGCACGATGGCTGATGATGTGAAGCGTTCGGCCAACTTTTCGTCGGGCATCCAGGACATGGGAATTCGCGTGAGGAACTCCGTATCCATTGCACGTGCTCCGTAAGGGCACGCCAGAACCGAGAACAGAATCGCAAATCTCAACAGCATAGTCAGCTCGCATCGCGCGCGAAGGTCAGCGGGAGCTCCGGCGTATCGTAGGCCATCATCGTGGCATATGCTCGATGTCCGTGGCGAAGAGGGCGCAGTTGATGACGAAGGTCAGGTGCGGCACGGCGAACTTCATGCCGCTGACCGACGAGCCTGGGGGGACGAAGCTCACCGTGCCATCTTCGCCTGACGTCGCCGACGATGTGCGAGACGGTATCAGTAGCCTCGCTGGGCGCGGCTACAAATGGCCGTCAGCGCCTTGCCTTTTTGACCCGAGCGATTAGATTATAATCACTTTGATTTAAGGTGATTGAGATGTCGGATACGAAGGTTCTGACCGCGCATGTGCCCCGCGGCCTTGCCGAGAGAGTGGACGCGATGGCCGCGCGGCTGGAGCGTTCGCGTGGCTGGGTGGTGAAGCAGGCGCTCGCCGCGTGGATCGATCAGGAGGAGGAGCGTCACCGTATGACGCTCGAAGCCCTGCAGGACGTGGACGCCGGCCGCGTTATCGACCACCAGGCTGTGCAGGCCTGGGCGGATAGCCTCGGCACTGACAAGCCTTTGCCACCGCCCTCGGCATGAGGGTTAAGTGGACCGGCAAGGCGTCCTCTGATCTCGTGCGGCTGCACGAGCACCTGCACCCCGTCGCTCCGGAAGCGGCGGCGCGCGTCGTGCAGCAACTCGCACGCGCGCCGAATCGGCTCGTCGAATACCCGCGGATCGGCGAGAAGCTCGACGCTTACGCGCCGCGCGAGGTGAGGCGGATCATCGTCGGCAATTACGAGCTCCGCTACGAGATCGCGAATGACACCATCTTCATCCTGCGTCTGTGGCACTGTCGCGAGAACCGCAACTTCGAGTCCGACGGCTGATCAAACGTCGCGTGCGAAAGTCAGCGGGAACTCCGGCGTGTCGTAGGCCATCATCGTCGCGTAGTGGTGCTCGATATCCGCGGTGAACAGCGCGCGGGTGATCGCGAAGGCCAGGCGCGGCGCCGCGAACTTCATGCCGTTGATCGACGAGCCCGAGGGGCCAAAGTTCATCATCGTGCCGAAGTCGAAGACGTGGATGTCGGCGAGCCATGGCGCGGCACCGGGTGTCTTCTCGACCAGTTCGAAGCCAGGGCCGAGATAGGGGTAGCGGCCCAGGCGCGCGTCCGCCTCGCCGGAGGGTGGCGTATAGCGATCGGCCCAGGTGGCGATGTGGGGGATCGCCTCGGCGATCTCGGTCCGCGCGGTGATGTCCATGTCGAAGCCGGTGCCGCTGATCGCGAAGTCGGCGACGTGCGTGCCTTTGGGCGTGGTGATCGCGATGGCGCCGTCGACGACGCGCGCGTCGAGCCACGGGCTGCCGGTGTGCAGATGGAAGTTCGCGTGCTTCGTGACGCGGTTCCAGGTCTCGGCCGGCAGCGCCTCGCGGATCGACAGCAGGTGGCGCATGAAACGCCAGCGGGTGGCGTCGTCGAGCGTACCGAAATGGCGCAGGAATCCGGCCGAGGAGATCGCCTTATAGGGCTGCACACGCTGCAGCTCGGGCCGGCGGCAGTACATCCGGACTTCAGCGGCGCCGGCCTCCAGCGCCGTCGCGGCGTTGTCGAATGCCGAGGCGCCGGCGCCCAGCGCGGCGACGCGTTTGCCGCGTAAAGCGCCAAAGTCGATGGCGTCGGCGGTGTGGGCGCGCAGATGCGCGGGCAGGGCGCTGATCTCGGGTGGCAGATACCAGCGGCCGCTGCGCTCGATGCCCATCGCCAGGACGACCTTGCGGGCGAAGAGCAGCCGTTCGACGCCGCCCTCGCGCACCTCGGCGATCAGGTACCCGTCGCCCGGCCGCACCCGCAGCAGCTCGACGCCGTTGCGTACCGGCAGCTCGAGCACGCGGCGTACCCACAGCAGGTAGTCGTGCCACGTCTCCTTGGCGATCTTTCCCAGCACGTCGAAGGCGGCCGCGCCATGCTGCGCCTCGAACCAGGCCTGGAAGGTCAGGCTGGGCATGCCGAGGTCCGGCCCGGTGACCGTCTTCCAGGTCCTGAGCGTCTGCATGCGCGCGAAACTGCGCCATGGACCTTCGGAGCCTTCTGGTACGCGGTCGATCACCAGGATGTTGTCGACCCGCTCGCGCCGGAGCTGGGTCGCCACCGCCTGACCACCTTGGCCGGCGCCGACGATGAGTGCGTCGAGGATCGGCTCGCCGGCCGCCGTGTGGCGCGGCGGCACCCAGCGCGGTTCGGGGAAGCAGGTCAGTGCATGATCGCGCTTTATTTGCGCTTCGAGCGCGGCAAGGCCGGATAGGGTCATGCACCGAGCCTAGGGGCTGGACGCGCGCCACTCCAGTGGCGCGCAAGCGCGCCCTTGGGGGGAAGGTATGAGAGCTGTGGGATGACAGCTTTGAGCGGCGACATGCGACCGGTATAACCGGGGCGGGGATCATCACGGACATGCCGCATCACACGCCCCTGATCGCGACCATCGTCGCCGGTATTGGCGTCGCCTTCCTGCTGGGGGCGCTGGCCAATCGGCTGCGCGTGTCGCCCTTGGTGGGCTACCTTCTGGCCGGCATCGTTGTCGCGTCATTCATCCCGGGTCAGGCCGCCGACCACAAGCTGGGCGCCGAGCTGGCCGAGATCGGCGTCATCCTGCTGATGTTCGGCGTCGGCCTTCGTTTCTCGCTCAAGGACCTGATCAATGTGAAGCGCGTCGCTATTCCCGGCGCGCTGGGCCAGATCGCCATCGCCACGCTGCTGGGTCTGCTGCTGGCGTTGGCCCTGGGCTGGGGCGTGATCGCCGGCCTGGTCTTTGGCCTGGCGCTGTCGGTCGCCAGCACGGTGGTGCTGCTGCGCGCCTTCGAGGAGCGCCGCATGATGCAGACCCAGCGGGGGCGCATCGCCGTCGGCTGGCTGATCGTCGAGGACCTGGTGATGGTGACGGCGCTGGTACTGTTGCCGGCGCTGGCGCAAGCCCTGGGCGGCGCCGGGACCGAAGCCGGTATCGGCGCGCGCATCTGGCATGGGCTGCTGACCCTGGCCTTCACCGTCGGCAAGGTGGCGCTGTTCATCGTCCTGATGTTGCTGGTTGGCCAGCGCGTGATCCCCTGGCTGTTGCATCGCGTGTCGCTGTCGGGTTCGCGCGAGCTGTTCCGCGTCGCGGTGCTGGCGATCGCGCTCGGTGTCGCTTTCGGCGCCGCCGCGTTATTCGACGTGTCCTTTGCCCTGGGCGCGTTCTTCGCCGGCATGGTGCTGGCCGAATCCGAGCTCAGCCACCAGGCGGCCACCGATACCCTGCCGCTGCGCGACGCCTTCGCCGTGCTGTTCTTCGTCGCGGTCGGCATGCTGTTCAATCCTGCGATCCTGCTCGAGTGGCCGCTGGCCGTGATCGCGACGGTGCTGATCATCGTCGTGGGCAAGTCGGTGGCCGCCTTCGCCATCGTGCGCGCCTTCAAGCTGTCGCGCGGCACGGCGCTCACCATCTCGGCCAGCCTGGCGCAGATCGGCGAGTTCTCGTTCATCCTGGCCGGCGTCGGCGTCGCGCAGAACCTGATGCCCAAGGCGGCGCAGGACCTGATCCTCGCCGGCGCCATCTTCTCGATCCTGATCAACCCGCTGCTCTTCGCCATCCTCGACAGGCTGCGTGCGCGCGCGCACCCGCAGCCGGCGGTCGTGGTGCCCAGCGGCGACGAGGACGACCCGCCGGTGACCACCTTGAAGGACCACGCGGTGATCATCGGCTTCGGCCGGGTGGGCAGCGTGATCGCCGAGGCGCTGCGCAAGGACGGCACCGCGATGCTGGCGATCGAGGAGCGCCGCGACTATGTCGAGTCGGCCCGCCTATTCGGCATCGAAGTGGTCATGGGTGACGCGCAGATGCCCAAGGTGCTGGCCGCGGCCAATGTCACCGGCGCCAAGCACCTCTTCGTCGCCATTCCCAACGGCTTCGACGCCGGCCAGATCGTCGTGCAGGCCAGGGCGATGAACCCCGAGCTGGAGATCGTCGCGCGTGCCCATTCCGACGCCGAGATCGAGCATCTCCGGGAGTGCGGCGCGCACGCCATCGTCATGGGCGAGCGCGAGATCGCGCTGGCGATGTACGACCAGATGGCCAGCGGCCGCGCCCGGGCCCGCGCCCGCGCCGCCGCCGACCTGCAGCGCCCCTCGGCGCCGCATTGATTCCCTTCCCCCGGAGGGGGAAGGTGTCGCGGAGCGACGGAAGGGGGATGTCGAAGACGAACGCGGTGTCCCTCTTCGACATCCCCCGTCCGCCCTTCGGGCACCTTCC
>JALHMM010000003.1 GCA_022844045.1 Reyranellaceae bacterium
GGCGCCGCGCAGCGCGTCGCGGGCGCGCTGGCCGAGGTCGCTGGTCTCGCCGACGAGCGCGATCACCCGCCTGAGGTCGGTGTCGGAGCCGGCGCGGTCGTTGCGCAGGCGGCGCGCCAGGCCGCGTTCGAGCAGCGCGTCGGGATAGTCCTTCTCCAGCTTGAGCGCCGCCTCGGCGTCGGCCAGCGCTTTGCCCGCATCGCCGGCGTTGCGCCAGGCGGCGGCGCGCAGCACCAGCACATCGGACCGGTTGGGCGACAGCTCCAGCGCGCGCGACAGGTCGGAGGCCGCTTCGCGCCAGGCCGAGACGGCGGCGAAGGTGATGCTGCGGTCGACCCAGATATCGGCGTTGCGCGGGTCGAGCAGGATGGCGGCGTTCTGCATCGACATCGCCTTCTCGCCCAGGCGCGCCGCCTGGTAGGCCTGACCGGCCTGGGCGAAGACCTCGGCGCGCAACTGCGCTGTCTGGCCGGTCATTTCCCGACCGAGTTGCTCCAACTGCGTGCCGGCCTCGACGTACTGGCCGGCGCCATAGAGCGCGATGGCGACGCAATGGCGGGCGGCCATGCCGCCGCCTTCCCTGAACCACTCCTGCGCCGCGTTCAGCGCCTTCACCGGCTCGGCGCGGGCCTGGGCCATGCAGGCGCTGTAGCGCCGCCCGGGATCCGTCGCCGGCGACTGCGCCAGGGCGGGCGCGGCGAGCGAGAGAACCACAGCCAGGGGGACGATACGTGCGATCATCGCCGCACACTTGCGCCAGGACATCGCGCCGGGCAAGGGTGACGCATGACGCACCGCCTCCTCTGCTTCGGCCTCGGCTACAGCGCGCGGTATCTCGCCGAGCGCCTGCGGCGACGCGGCTTCACGATTGTCGGGACCTGCCGCAGGACCGAAGGCGCCGCCGCGCTCAGCGATGCCGGCATCGAACCGCTGATCTTCGACGGGCAACGGCCGCTGGCCGCGGAAGCCTTCGCTGGCGTGACGCATGTGCTGTCCTCGATCCCCCCCGACCAGGACGGCGATCCGGCCTGGCGGCCGCATGCCGACTGGTTCGATGCCCATGCGAGCGGTCTCGCCTGGATCGGTTACCTCTCGACCACCGGCGTCTACGGCGACACCGGCGGCGGCTGGGTCGACGAGACCGCGCCGACGGCGCCGTCGAGCGACCGCTCTCGATGGCGCGTGGTCGCCGAGCAGCAATGGCTGGGATTGTGGCGGCGCCACGGCGCGCCCGCCCATGTCTTCCGCCTGCCTGGCATCTATGGCCCGGGCCGCAGCGCCATCGAGCAGGTGCGATCGGGCAGCGCGCGGCGCATCGACAAGCCGGGCCAGGTCTTCTCCCGCATCCATGTCGAGGACATCGCCGCGACGCTGGAAGCCTCGATCGACCGGCCGCGCGGCGGCGCGATCTACAACGTCGCCGACGACGAGCCGGCGGCCAACGCCGACGTGACCGCCTGCGCCTTCGAGCTCTTGGGCCAGCCGGTGCCGCCGGCCATTCCCTACGACCAGATCGCGCCCACGCTGTCGCCGATGGCGCGCTCGTTCTACGCCGACAATCGACGCGTGCGGAACGCGCTGATCAAGGACGAGCTCGGCGTGCGCCTCAGCTACCCCACCTATCGCGAGGGTTTGCGCTCAATCCTCGCTGCCCGCTAAGCGGCGCGCCGACACATCGCCTCGACCACGGCGAGCAGGCGATCGATGTCGGGTGGGGTCGACAGTCGGTGATCGCCGTCGCGCGTCAAGGTGAAGGCGATGTCCGGCGCCTCGATATGCTCGAGCAGGCGCCGCGAGAGGTCCCACGGCACGTCGGGATCCTTCATGCCGTGGAACAGATGCACCGGGCAGTCGAGCCGCAGCGGTGTGGTCAGCACAAGGTGGTTGCGGCCTTCGTCGATCAGCTCGCGCGTCAGGATGGTGGGTTCGGGCGAATACTGGCTGGGCCGCACGAGGCGACCGTCGCGCTCCAGCGCGACGCGGTCGGCTGGTGAGAGGTTCGCGAGCAGCAGTTTCTCGGTGAAGTCCGGCGCGGCGGCGATGCCGACCCAGCCGGCGACCCGCGCGCCCAGGCGCTTGGCCGCCAGCAGCGACAGCCAGCCGCCCATGCTTGAGCCGATCAGCACGACCTTGCCGCGCGCCGTTTTTTCAATCACATCAAGCGAATCTTCGAGCCATGCGCCGATCGTGCCGTCGGTGAACGCGCCACCCGATTGGCCATGGCCGGAATAGTCGAAGCGCACATAGGACTGGCCGACGCGACGCGCCCAGGCGTCGAGCGACGTCGCCTTGGTGCCGGTCATGTCGGAGCGGAAGCCGCCGAAGAAAATGACTGTGGGCAACCGACCCTCGACGAGTCGGTACGCGATTGTCGCGCCGCCGGGGCGTGCTAGTGTTCGCGGATGGTCGCTGCCTGTCGTCACGGCTTCGTTCTTTCAAGCGATGATCGTAACGGGCGTGCGCGCCCGTGAAGGACGTTCCTACCACCTCCGGTGTCGCGTCGGCGAGCCGTCCGCCCGCTGTGCTGCAGCTCGTGCCGGCGCTCGACCGCGGCGGCATCGCGCGCGCGGCGATCGACACCGCCGCGGCGCTGGTCGCATCGGGCGGCAAGGCGCTGATCGCCGGTGGCGGACAGGCGATGGCCGGCGAGTTGCGGCGCTTGAAGATCGTCCATCTCGATGTGGCGCTCGACGTCGACGGCCTGGTCGCCGCCTATGCCGGCCTCCGCCGCCTGCGCGAGGCGATGATCGGCCACGACATCGACATCGTCCATTCGCGCTCGCCGGCGACGGCCTGGATGGCGCGGCGGATGGCGCGCGATCTCGACATGCGCTTCGTCGCCACGGCGCATGCGCCCGGCGGCACCGGCGCCTGGTCGCGTCGCCTGTTCGACTCGGCGCAGGCGGCGGCCGAGCGTGTCATCGCCGTCTCCGACCACATCGCACACGACCTGCGCCAGCGTCATCGGGTGCCCGAGGCGCGGCTGGCGATGATCCGACCCGGCATACACCTCGACCGCTTCGACCCGGCGACGATCCGGCCCGACCGCGTCATCCGGCTGGCGGCACAGTGGCGGCTGCCCGATGACCGCCGCATCGTCCTGTTCCCGGCGCGCCTGACCGAGGATCGCGGGCAGGCGCGGCTGGTCGAGGCGCTGCGCGAGCTCAGCCGCGACGACGTCCACTGCCTGTTCGTCGGCGCCGAGACCCCGGCCACCGCCTTCGAGCGCCGCCTGCAGGCGCTGATCGAGGCCAAGGGCCTGGGCGGCCGCGCCGCCATCGCGCCCTACTGCGAGGATATGCCGGCGGCCTACATGCTGGCCGATGTCGTGGTCGCCGGCGGCGACGGCGAGGGCTTCAGCCGCGTCATCGTCGAGGCCCAGGCGATGGGCCGGCCGGCGGTCTGCGACTCCGCCGGCGGCGCCGTCGAGGCGATGCTCGCCAACATCACCGGCTGGAGCGCGCCGCCCGGCGTGCCCGCCGCCCTGGCCCGCAGCCTCGAACGGGCGCTGGCGCTCACCGAAGCCGACCGAGAGGCGCTCGCGGCCCGCGCCCGCGTCCATGTCCGCGAACGCTTTACGGTCGAGCGCATGGCACGCGAGACCCTGGCGCTCTATGCGGAGATGAAGGCCGGCGCCGTTCCGGCCTGACCTGCCATGACCGTCGCGCATCTGTCGCTGCGCAAGCAGGGTCTTCGCGAAGTACCCCGGTCGGTGTGGGACCGCAGCGGCCTCGAGACCCTGGTCTTGTCGGAGAACGAGCTGTCGGAGGTCTCCGCAGGCATCGGTGACCTGAAGCGGCTGCGCATGCTCGATCTCGGGCACAACAGGCTGACCGCCGTCCCGGAAGCCCTTGGCGATCTCGATGGCCTGACCGACTTCCTCTATCTCCATGACAATCGCCTGCGCGACCTGCCGCCGTCGCTCGGTCGCCTGACCCGGTTGCGCTACCTCAACATCGGCGAGAACGAATTCGACAGGCTGCCCGAAGCCGTGACCCGCATGGCCGGTCTGGTCGAATTGCGGGCGACCGACAATCAACTGACATCGCTGCCTGAATCGATCGGTCGGTTGTCCCGGCTGCGCGAGCTTCACCTGCGCAACAACGCGCTGTCGTCATTGCCTGATACGATCGGCGGGTTGCGGGAAATACGGCAGCTCGATCTGCGCGGCAATCCGTTGAGCCGTCTGCCAGCGGCGATCGCTGATCTGCCGCGGCTGGAAAAGCTCGATCTACGGTGGGTGACGACGCTCGAACCGCCGGCCTGGTTCACCGATCTCGAGGCGCGCGGCTGCCTGATCTATCGCTGAGACCGGCCTGCGACACCTTGACAGCGCAACGGGCCATCAGTACCTCCATGGCCATGATCGACCACGACCGACCGATCGCGCGCCTGTGGGGTGCGCACCGTCGAACGTCGACCGTCCGAACTTGAGGCGGCCGGACCCCCTCGCACGTCCGAAGGGAATTCCGGCCTGGCGCGAGCGCTCTTGATGGCGCCGTGCGTATTCGGGGCACCGCCGTCAGGCGCGCCCTTGTCCTGCCTCCCGTTCCCGAGTCTCAACCCATGATCAATCTTTCTTTGCCTGACGGCAGTGTCAGGTCGTTCGACAAGCCCGTCACGGGCGCCGAGCTGGCCGCCAGCATCGGTCCCGGCCTCGCCAAGTCCGCCCTGGCCGTGAAGGTCGACGGCGAGATGCGCGATCTCGCCCGCCCGATCGAGCGCGACGCCAAGGTGTCGATCGTCACGTCGCGCGATCCCGACGCGCTGGAATTGCTGCGCCACGACGCCGCCCATGTGCTCGCCCAGGCGGTGCAGGAGCTTTACCCCGGCACGCAGATCACCTTCGGTCCGTCGACGGAGTCGGGCTTCTACTACGACTTCGCGCGCGCCGAGCCGTTCACGCCCGAGGACTTCGAGAAGATCGAGAAGCGGATGGCGGAGATCGTCGACCGCGACCTGCCGATCGAGCGCGAGGTCTGGGACCGCGCCAAGCTGAAGAAGTTCTTCGTCGACCACGGCGAGAGCTTCAAGGCGCAGTGGTCCGACGAGCTGCCTGAAGGCGAAGAGATCACGGTCTATCGCCAGGGTGCATGGCAGGACATGTGCAAGGGCCCGCATCTGCCCTCGACGGGCAAGCTCGGCAAGGCGTTCAAGCTGATGCGCGTGTCGGGCGCGTATTGGCGCGGCGACGCCAAGAACGCCCAGCTGCAGCGCATCTACGGCACGATCTTCTTCAGCGACAAGGAGCTGAAGGCGTACCTCACGCAGCTCGAGGAAGCGGAGAAGCGCGACCATCGCCGCATCGGCAAGGAGATGGGTCTCTTCCACCAGCAGGAAGAGGCCGCCGGCATGGTGTTCTGGCATCCCAAGGGATGGCAGCTCTGGCGCACGCTCGAGGCCTTCCTGCGCCGTCGTCTCGACGCCGGCGGCTATGTCGAGGTCAAGACGCCGCAGCTCGTGGATCGCCGTCTCTGGGAGGCCTCGGGCCACTGGGAGAAGTTCCGCGAGAACATGTACATCTCGGAGAACGAGGAAGGCCTGCGCGACTACGTGGCCAACCCGGCCGAGCGCATCTTTGCGCTCAAGCCGATGAACTGCCCGTGCCATGTGCAGATCTTCAATCAGCGCCTGAAGAGCTACCGCGACCTGCCGCTGCGTCTGGCCGAGTTCGGCTCGTGCCATCGCTTCGAGCCGGCTGGCGCTCTGCACGGCATCATGCGCGTGCGCAGCTTCACGCAGGACGACGCCCACATCTTCTGCACGGAGAAGCAGATCGAGGAAGAGACGATCCGCTTCTGCGACCTGCTGCGCGGCATCTATCGCGACGTCGGCTTTCCGGAGTTCTTCGTGAAGTTCTCCGATCGGCCGCCGGTGCGTGCCGGCAGCGACGCGGTGTGGGACCAGGCCGAGGCGGCGCTGCGCGAGGCGTCGAAGGCGGCCGGCATCGACTTGATCCTCAACCCCGGCGAAGGCGCCTTCTACGGGCCCAAGCTGGAGTTCGTGCTGCGCGATGCCATCGGCCGCGACTGGCAGTGCGGTACCCTGCAGGTCGATTTCGTCCTGCCGGAGCGGCTCGACGCGTCCTATGTCGGCGAGGACGGCGCCCGACATCGCCCCGTCATGCTGCATCGCGCCATCTTCGGCTCGATGGAGCGCATGATCGGCATCCTGATCGAGAACTACGCCGGCCGCTTCCCGCTTTGGATGGCGCCGACGCAAGCGGTGGTATGTACGATCGTCAGCGACGCCGATGGGTATGCCGAGGAAGTCGCCAAGGCGTTGGTCGAGGCGGGGCTGCGGGTCGAGACCGATCTGCGCAACGAGAAGATCAACTACAAGGTCCGCGAGCATTCGCTGGCCAAGACGCCGGTGCTGATCGCCGTCGGCAATCGCGACGTCGAGGGCCGCACGGTTTCTATCCGCAGATTGGGCAGCGATCGGCAGGAAACCCTTGCGCTGGCGGATGCCGTCCATAGATTGAAGGAAGAGGCGAGCGCGCCGCGCTAGCGGCGCGTCCGTCCAAACCTTGTGAGAGCGCTGCCGGCGATATCCGCCGGCGGCAACCAGAGATGGAGATGCAGCGATAGCCAGGCCGATGCAACAATCCGCGCCCACCCGTGACGGGCCGCGCGTGAACCGCGAAATCCGGGCCCTCAGGGTCCGCCTGATCAACGAACTCGGCGAGATGGTGGGCGTTCTCGACGTCCGCGAAGCCGAGGAAATGGCGGCGGAAGCCGGTCTCGACCTGATCGAGATCTCGCCCAACGCCGATCCGCCGGTATGCAAGATCGGCGACTACGGCAAGTACAAGTACGAAGCGCAGAAGAAGGCCAACGAGGCGCGCAAGAAGCAGAAGGTGATCGAGGTCAAGGAGATCAAGCTCCGCCCCGGCATCGACGACCACGACTACGACGTCAAGATGCGCCAGATGCGCGGCTTCCTCGAGGAAGGCGACAAGGTCAAGGTCACGCTGCGCTTCCGCGGCCGCGAGATGGCGCACCAGGATCTCGGTGTGAAGGTGCTCGAGCGCGTGCGCGACGAGCTTGCCGACCTGTCGAAGATCGAAACCTATCCCCGGCTCGAAGGCCGGCAGATGGTGATGGTGCTGACGACCAAATAGCCCTGTGGCGATTGGCTGCCGCGCCGGGCATCGCGTTTTCGTTTCCCGCCCTGGCGCAGCAGCCGCTGACTGGCAGGCTCGCCGAGAGTTATCGCGCTTATGAGGCCGCCATGCCGCATCGTGCCTTCGCGGTCGGCGCGGGCAGCGCCGCGTTTCGCTGGCTGAGCGGCGGTTCATCGCCCGACAAGGTGATCGCCGACGCCCTGGCGGGCTGCGCCAGAAACAACGCCGACAAGCCCTGCCGGCTTCGACCTCTATCGCTTCGATCGGCGGTGCATCAACGACTGAGCGGGCGACGCCACATCGCTCTTCGCCCTGGACGCGGTGCGGCGGTCGACAGCGTGATCGCCGTCGCGCCGGCGCATCACGGCGAGACGCACAGCATGCGCGACGTCAGCGTGGCGCGGTCGGCCTGGCAGCAGATCATCGGCGGCACGAAGCGCGGCCCACGCGTCGCCATCGTGCTGTTCACCGGCGACACCTACGTCGTTGTCGGCCGTAGCGCGGACGCCAAGGCGGCGCCGGCCCGCAACGGCGTTGGCCATCTCGTCATCGACCAGCTGCGGAACTTCACCGGGTACAGCGCCGGGGTCGCTGCGGTGTTCGGCCGGACGTTCGGCGCCTGTCTCTTTAGCTTCGTCGAGACCGGCGCCGCGCCCTGCCAATAGGCGATGATCAGACGAGCTTCAGTCGCACGTCGACGTTGCCGCGGGTGGCGTTCGAGTACGGACAGACCTGATGGGCCTTGTCGACCAGCGCCTGGGCTTCGTCGGCCGGCAGGCCGGGTAGCGATACCGCGAGATCGATGTCGAGACCGAAGCCGCCCTCGGAGCGCGGGCCGATGCCGACCGTGGCCGTCACCTTGGTGTCTGCCGGCACTTTGCGGCCGGCGACGGCCTTCATGGCGCCGATGAAGCAGGCGGCGTAGCCCGCCGCAAAAAGCTGCTCTGGATTGTTGCCCGGCCCGCCAGCGCCGCCCAGCTCCTTCGGCGTGGCCAGCTTGACGGAGAGGCTGCCGTCCTCGGTGGCGGCTTCGCCATCGCGACCGCCCGTGGCAGAGGCGGTGGTGCGGTACAGAACCTTGACGGGCATGGGAAATCTCCTTTCGCGGAAGCAATCGCAGTGTATGTAGTGTGACGATCGATTGTGCACAATTAAATAGAGCGTGATAAATTCGCGATTGTCATACGCACAATCGAATGATGGGCGATTGACTGCAAAGTGATATATTTGCGCAATGACAAACACATCGCTTCTCAATCTCTCCAACCAGATGTGCTTTGCTGTCTATTCCATGGCCCATGCGCTGGCTCGGACCTACAAGCCCCTGCTCGAGCCGCTGGGCCTGACCTATCCGCAGTACTTGGTGATGCTGGTGCTTTGGGAGAAGGACGGTCTGACGGTGAAGGAGATCGGCCAGCACTTACGCCTCGACTCCGGGACCTTGACCCCCCTACTCAAGCGGCTGCAGACCGCCGGGCTCGTACATCGCCAGCGCGACACCAGCGACGAACGCCAGGTCCGCATCAGGCTGACCGATCAGGGCCGGACACTGCGCGAGAAGGCCGAGTCGGTGCCCTATGGCCTGCTCGAGGCCACGGGTTGCTCGCCCGAGGAGGCGGCCGCACTACGCACCCTGTTCGCCCGGCTGCGCGACCGGCTCGACAAAGCGGGTAGTTGATCCGTCAAGATGCGCCAGATGCGCTCCTGCCTCGAGGAAGGCGACCTGTCGACGAACGAGACCTATCCCCGGTTCCAAGGCCGGCGAATGGCGATGGTGCTGACCACCAAAGGGGCCGTCGGGCGGCTAGCTTCAGCGACGGTTGCGGTTGACAGCCTGCAGTACCGTCCGCTCGACGCTGATGGCCGCATCCAGCGTCCAGGTGCGCACCTGATAGCTGTTGTTGCTCATCACGAAACAGATGAGCGCCGGCACGGCAATCAGCAGAATCTTTGTAAGCACGACGCAGCAACCCGTGACTAATCAATGAATTTGATGATTATTTGACGATAATTTACTCCGCTTTCAGCCGAATGCAAGCGCCCAAATCGATGCTACACACCTGATTTATAAGATTTTTATTCTAGCCTTTTGGAATGGTTCGGCTTTCTGGCGGCGCGCCTGATTCTTGATTGTATTTCACGATGCCTGAGCAGCCGCTTTGAGGTCGACTCAAACCAACCTGGTCCCCAAGAAACGCCCGGGTCAACATGAGCATCGCTCGGCATTGGCGGTGGCCAAGCGTCCGATGACGTCGAGATCGAGCGAGGCGCCAATGCCCAAAATGACGACCAGAGAGCGCCGCCAAGAAGCGCTTCTCGCTGGCGGCGACCGGAGTAGCCACCTTGCGCACCCTGTTCGTCAGAATGCGCGACCGGCTCGACAAAGCGAGCAGACGATCATTTTTCCGGGGATGGGCGGAAATCGCGCACCGTAATACTCTTCGCAATTGGGGAGACTAGACCATGCGCAAGATCACCATCATCGGCTTCGTCTTGATCGCGTTCTGTGGCTCGGCTGCCGCCCAGGTACCCGTCGATACCGACAATCGCGTCGGCCAACCCCGCCCGACAAAGGGCACCGGTCCAGCCAAGTCACCGTTCTTTGACGAGTACGAGACCGGTGGCAACGTGAAGTCTCCGCGTGGCGCCAGCGGATCGCCGGCCGGCGTCCAGTCGCCGCGCGACCCTGCGTCGAATCTGCCGACCGGAAAGCGCTGAGACGCAAGGGCGGTCGGGGCGCCTTGCGCCCCTCCCCCCGCCTCTGTATAACCCCGCGTCCTTTCGGGCGGCCTGGCGTACAGGGCATGCCATGGCGGTCCCGAAAACATCCTGCCGGCGAACACGTCGGCTGCGCCCCTCCGGGGGCGCTAACTACTTGAACGAGGATGCAAATGCCCAAAATGAAGACGAAGAGCGCTGCCAAGAAGCGCTTCTCGCTGACGGCTACGGGTAAGGTGAAAATCCCCGTCGCCGGCAAGCGTCACGGCATGCGCAAGCGGGGTAACCGCTTCCTGCGCCAGGCCAGCGGCACGGTGATCGCCTTCGAAGGCGACGCGCGCAAGATCAAGCGCAACTTCCTGCCCAACGGCTGAGCGGAGGACACCGACCATGGCACGCGTCAAACGGGGCGTCACCGCCCGCGCCGCTCACAAGAAGGTTCTCGATCTCGCCAAGGGCTATCGGGGCCGCTCCAAGAACGTCTTCCGCGCCGCCGTCGAGAAGGTCGAGAAGGGCCTTCAGTACGCGTATCGCGACCGCCGCGCGAAGAAGCGGAACTTCCGCGCGCTGTGGATCCAGCGCATCAACGCCGCGGTGCGCGAGCACGGCCTGACCTATTCCGAGTTCATGCACGGCGCCCAGAAGGCCGGCATCGTGCTCGACCGCAAGGTGATGTCCGACATCGCCGCGCAGGAGCCTGAGGCGTTTAAGGCCCTGGTCGAACAAGCCCGGGCCGCGCTCTAGTCCTCGTTCCCGGCATCGCGCCGGGCCCATCCGAAGCGAAGGGGAGCGCCGGGCGACCGGCCTCCCCTTTTGTTGTCCTGACCTCATCGCCTTGAGGACTGTTCAATGGACGATCTCCAGACCATCCGCGAGGAGACGCTGGCCGCCATCGGCGCCGCCGGCGATCTGCGCGCGCTCGATGCGGTACGCGTCGCCGCTTTGGGCAAGAGCGGACGCGTCACCGGCCAGATGAAGACCCTGGGCGGGCTGGCGCCGGATCAACGCAAGGAGTTCGGCGCGCGCATCAACACGCTGAAGGGCGAGATCGAGGGCGCGCTGTCGGCGCGCAAGGTCGAGCTCGACCGCGTGGCGCTTTCCGCCAAGCTCGAGAACGAGCGCATCGATGTCAGCCTGCCGGCGCGGCCCGAGCGCGTCGGTCACATCCATCCGCTGAGCCAGACCATGGACGAGGTCTGCGCCGTGTTCGGCGAGATGGGCTTCGCCTGGGCCGAGGGTCCGGACATCGAGGACGACTGGCACAATTTCGAATCGTTGAACTTCCCGCCTGATCATCCGGCGCGCCAGATGCAGGACACGTTCTTCCTGCCGCCGCGCGCCGACGGCATGCCGATGGTGCTGCGTACCCACACCTCGCCGGTGCAGGCGCGCACGCTGCTCGATCCCGCGACCCAGAAGATGCTGAAGGCCGGCGGCTCGCTGCGCGTGATCGTGCCGGGCCGCACCTATCGCGTCGACAGCGACCAGACGCATTCGCCGATGTTCCACCAGGTCGAGGGCCTGGTGATCGATCGCGTGACACACATGGGGCACCTCAAGGGCTGCCTCACGGATTTCTGTCGCGCCTTCTTCGAGATCGACGATCTGCCGCTGCGTTTCCGGCCGTCCTACTTCCCGTTCACGGAGCCGTCGGCCGAGGTCGATATCGGCTGCTCGTGGAAGGGCGGCGAGCTGCGCATCGGCGCGGGCGACTCGTGGCTCGAGATCCTGGGCTGCGGCATGGTGCATCCCAACGTGCTGAGCAATTGCGGCGTCGATCCCAACGAGTTCCAGGGCTTCGCCTTCGGCATGGGCATCGAGCGCATCGCGATGCTGAAATACGGCATCCCCGATCTGCGCACGTTCTACGAAAGCGACCTGCGCTGGCTGCGCCACTACGGCTTCAACCCGCTCGACGTGCCGAGCCTCACCGGAGGGCTGGGACGATGATGATTGACTTGTCCCCCTCTCCCGCAATGGCCGGACTTACCTTCCCCCGGAGGGGGAAGGTGGCGCGCGCAGCGCGACGGATGGGGGATGTTTCAACGCGCTCCGAGTCCGTCTTCGACATCCCCCATCCGCCCTTCGGGCACCTTCCCCCTCCGGGGGAAGGTAAGACCAAGTCGACAAGACAGGGAGACGCGCCATGAAGTTCACGCTCTCCTGGCTGCGCGAGCATCTCGACACCCGGGCCTCGCTTGACGAGATCACCAAGTCGCTCACCATGCTCGGCCTCGAGGTCGAGCAAGTGATCGACCGCGCCGCGACGCTCAAGGGTTTCGTCACGGCCTACGTCGTCGAGGCTGTGCGGCATCCCAACGCCGACAAGCTCCGGGTCTGCAAGGTCGATGCCGGTAACGGTGTCGTGCAGGTCGTCTGCGGCGCGCCCAACGCCAGGACCGGCATGAAAGGCATCTTCGCCGCGCCCGGCCTCTACATCCCCGGCACCAAGCTCGATCTGAAGCCCGGCAAGATCCGCGGCGAGGAGAGCAATGGCATGCTCGTCTCCGAGCGCGAGCTGGAGCTGAGCGACAATCACGACGGCATCATCGACCTGCCCGAGGACACGCCGATCGGCCTGCCGGCGGCGCAGGTGCTGGGCCTCGACGATCCGGTGATCGAGATCAAGGCCACGCCCAACCACGCCGAGGCGCTGGGCGTGATCGGCATCGCGCGCGATCTGGAAGCCGCCGGCATCGGCCGCCGCAAGCTTCCGGATACGCGCAAGATCGCCGGCGGCTATGCCAGCCCTGTGAAGTGGACGCATGGCTACGAGGTGAAGCCCGGCGCGCCCTGCCCGATCGTCGTCGGCCGCTATTTCCGCGGCGTGAAGAACGGCCCGAGCCCCGCCTGGCTGCAGAAGCGGCTGCGCGACATCGGCTTGCGGCCGATCTCGGCGCTGGTCGACATCACCAACCTGGTGACCTTCGACCTCAACCGCCCGCTGCACGTCTTCGACGCCGCCAAGCTCTCGGGCGACCTGGTGATGCGTCAGGCGCGCGACGGCGAGAGCATCGTCGCGCTCGACGGCAAGACCTATACGCTCGACTCGACGATGGCGGTGATCGCCGACTCCAAGGCCGTGCACGGCATCGGCGGCATCATGGGCGGCGAGCATTCGGGCGTGTCGGAGACCACGACCGACGTGTTCCTCGAGGTCGCCTACTTCGATCCCAAGAGCATCGCCACGACAGGCCGCAGGCTCGGCGTGATGTCCGATGCGCGCTATCGCTTCGAGCGCGGCATCGATCCCGAGTCGGTGTGGTGGGGCGCCGAGGTCGCGGCGCGGTTGATCCTCGAGCTGTGCGGCGGCGAGACCAGCGAGCTCACGTCGAGCGGCACGATGCCTAGATGGCAGCGCAGCTACACCTTGCGGCCCGATCGCATCACTAGCCTGGGTGGGCTGGTGGTCGAGCCGGCGGCGCAGGTCGAGATCCTGCGCCGACTGGGCTTCGAGGCCACCGGCAGCGGCCCGTGGACCGTCTCGGTGCCATCGTGGCGCAGCGATGTCGCGGGCGAGGCCGATCTGGTCGAGGAAATCGCGCGCGTCCATGGCTTCGATCATCTGCCGGCGGTGTCGATGCCCAAGGTCTCGACCATGCCCAAGCCGGTGCGCGACGCGATGCAGCGCCGCGTGCCGCAGGCCAAGCGCGCGTTGGCGATGCGCGGCATGGAGGAGGCGATGACCTTCTCGTTCATGTCGGGGACGCTGGCGGCGAAGTTCGGCGGCGTGCCTGACACGTTGAAGCTGCTCAACCCGATCGCCTCTGATCTCGACGTGATGCGTCCGTCGATCCTGCCCAACCTGCTGCAGGCTTGCGCCCGCAACGAGGCGCGCGGCCTGAAGGACGCGGCGTTGTTCGAGGTCGGCCCGACCTATCAGAACCCGACGCCGACGGGTCAGCGCTTCGTCGCGACAGGCGTACGCTACGGCAAGACCGTCGCGCGCGGCTGGACCGCGCCCGAGCGCGCCGCCGACGCCTTCGATGCCAAGGCCGACGCGCTGGCCGCGCTGGCGGCGATCGGCGCGCCGGTCGAGAACCTGCAGACCAAAGCGACGGCACCCGCCTGGTATCACCCCGGCCGCAGCGGCACGCTGATCCTGGGCGATCGGCCCTACGCGATCTTCGGCGAGATCCATCCGGAGATCCTGGCCGCGCTCGACCTGCGCGGCGCGGTCGCCGCTTTCGAGGTCTTCATCGACGCGCCACCGCCGCCTAAGGCCAAGGGCAGCAAAGCGCGCACGATGCTGAAGCTCGCGGCGTTGCAGCCGCTGGAACGCGACTTCGCCTTCATCGTCGATGCGACGGTGGCGGCCGAGACCCTGACCCGCGCCGCGCGCGCCGCCGACCGGCAGATGATCGTGGGTGCGCAGGTCTTCGACGTCTATGCCGGCACGGGCGTGCCCGAGGGCAAGAAGTCGGTGGCGCTGTCGGTCACCATCCAGCCGACCGAAAAGACGCTCACCGACGCCGAGATCGAGGCGATCAGCCAGAAGGTCGTGGCCCAGGTGGCGAAGCAGGCCGGCGGAACGCTGCGCGGATAGACGTGCGCGATCGAGTGGCGCTCGTGACGGGAGTGCGCGGAGCAGGGAGGCAGGCGTTGAACAGGTTCACACGCGTTTGGAGAGTTGCCTCGGTCGTCGGCGTCCTGATCGGCCTCAGTGCCGCCATGCCGGCGCTCGCCCAGGACAAGCCTGTCGAGTGGAAGGCCACGTGCCTCTGCGAGAGTGGACTGAACCCGAATACCATCACCGCGATCGTCGAGATCAACGACCAGAATCGCGAAGCCTACGGCAAGCAGATCCTCGGCGGCGGAGCGGAACTGCGGGCAACCGTCACATTGGTTGGTGGCGCCTGTACCTGGCCCAGAGGCTGCGGCAAGACCTCGTCGCGAACGCCGAAGGGCGACGGCACGTTCATCAACGAGAGCTTCGACAACAAGGAAATCCAGGGCAGCTTCCGCGTCCGGATCATCGCCACCGGTGACATTCCCCGCAAGACCGTCGACGGCAAGCGCGTGTTGGATGACGAGCGCTGGAAGACGGCCAAGGTCGTCACCATCATGGGCACCAAGCAGCCCTGATTGAACGGTTGGGAAAGCGGTTAACCGTCCCAGACGTTCTGCGGCATCGGCAGCTTGGCGAAATCTGCGTCGACCAGCGGCCGGTTATGCGTCACGCCCTCGCGTTCGAGCAGCATCATCCATTGCCGGACGTGCTGACCGCAGTGCCACGTCGTGCGCTCGAACAGGTCGTGCATGCTTTGCGGGCCGTAGTAAGTGTCGAGCGTGCCGGTACCGTCGCGGTCCGAGGTCTTGGCCCACCAGGCGTCGAGCCGCTGTTTCACCTGGGCGCCATAGTCAGCCACCGATTCCATCGTGGCGTCGTCGGCCGGCACTTCGCGGAAGGCGTCCTGCACCAGGGTGATGCCGTCGACGGCGTCGAGGAACGCCGCCACAACCCGGAACATGTGGAACGACAGGTGCCGGTAGCTGCGCGGCCGGCCCGGGACGTGGACGTCCAGTCGGTCGGCCGGCATCAGCGGCAGGAGCGCTATGGCCGCGTCCATGAACTTGTCGAGCCGCGCGTGCAGCTCGGCCGGCGTCAGATCAGGCGTGGTCTTCTCGTTCAGGCCGACGAAGTCGACGATCGCCTTCAGGCTCTGCGCGTAGGTGTAGTCCTTGCCACGCGACAGCACTGGCACCGAACGGGCACCCATGGCTTGCAACTCGGCCAGCCCCTCGGGCTCGGCCAGCACATTGACGGATACGTAGTCGACCGCACGGGCCGATAGAAACTCCTTGAGTCTCAGGCAGCTGGTTCAACCAGGCTGCCAGAAGACCTTGAGCGGCGGCTGCATCGCCATCGTTTCCTCCCGGGCCATCCGCTCGTCAGCGGACATCCGCCGAGGTTCGCCCGCCCCGTCGCCGCTGGCAAGCCGCAGGGAACGCCCCTTGACCCAAATCATGGTGCCACCCGCCCCACCCCGCCATAGCAGACCGTCCCCGCAGCGGTGGACGCAGGCTCGCCGCGCGCGGACACGGAGACGGATCGTTGCGCAATACCGGTGCGATCGGGCGCTTGCGCCGCCAGGGGTGGCTGCTGGCGCTCGCCTTGCCGCTGGCCGGCGTGATCGGCTGGTTCGCGCCTACCCTGCTGCTGGGACCGCGCGTGCCCGTTCACCTCGCGACGCACCGCGACATCGTACAGTCGGTCGTGGCGAGCGGCCGAGTCGAAACGCTCTACCGGGTCGATGTCGCCGCCCAGATCACCGCGGTGGTGCTCGACGTGCCGGTCGACGAGGGCCAGATCGTCGCCGCGGGCCAGGTGCTGGTGCGCCTCGACGACGAGGAAGCACGCGCCAATTTCGATCAGGCGACGGCCTCGGTGCGGCAGGCGGAGGCGAAGCTGCGCCAGCTTCGCGAGATGTCGCGCCCGGTGGCCGAGGAGACGCTGGCCCAGGCCCGCGCCACGCTGCTCAACATGCAGCAGAACTTCGAGCGCATCGAAGGCCTGTTCGGCCGCGGCGTGGTCGCGCGTTCCCAGCTCGACGAGGCGCGCAAGGCGCTCGACGTCGCCGCCGCGCAGGTGCGCGCCGCCGAGCTTCAGGCGGTCAATCTGCGGCCCGGCGGCAGCGACGAGCTGCTCGCCAGCGCCGCCCTGGCGCAGGCACAGGCCGCCCTGCGCTCCGCGCACGTGAAACTCGACTACACCGTGATCCGCGCGCCCAGGGCCGGCACGCTGATCAGCCGCTCGATCGAGCGCGGCGACGTCGCCCAGCCTGGCAAGGTGCTGATGGTCCTGGCGCCGGCCGGCGAGACCTGGATCGACGTACAGATCGACGAAAAGAATTTGGGTCTTCTGGCGGAGGGCCAGAAGGCCCTCGTGTCGGCCGACGCCTATCCGCGCCGGACATTCGACGCCGTGCTCAGCTACATCAATCCATCGGTCGACGCGCAACGCGGCGCCGTGACGGTCCGACTGCGTGTCCCCGCGCCGCCGGAATACCTGCGACAAGACATGACGGTGTCGGTCGACATCGAGGTGGCGCGTCGCGACGGCGCGCTGGTCGTGCCGGCCGACAGCGTGCGCGACGCCGACAACGCCCAGCCCTGGGTGCTCAAGGTCGACGATGGCCGCACCCGGCGGACACCGGTGCGGCTCGGCGCGCGCTCATCGTCCCTGGTCGAGATCCTCGACGGCCTGGCGGAAGGCGATCAGGTGGTGCCAGCGACGCGCGCCGACATCGTCGCCGGCCGCCGCGTGCGCGCGATCACCCGATGAACCGCCTGCTGCCCTTCGAGTGGATCGCGGCCGTCCGGTTCCTTTACGAGGGCCGCGTGCAATCCGCCCTGATCGTGACCGGCGTGGCGATCGGCGTGTCGGTGATCGTATTCATGTCGGCGCTGCTGAGCGCCGTGCAGGGCAACGTCGTCCGCCGTACGCTCACGGCCCAGGCGCACGTCGTGGTGCTGCCTCGCGAGGAACTGGCTCGGCCGCTGAGGCACGAGCCCGGCCGCGTCGCCATCGCCACGGTCCAGCGCCAGGCGCAGCGTCTGCGCTCGATCGACCAGTGGCAGACCATCGTCGAGCAGGCGCGCGTCATGCCCGGCGTCGTCGCTGTCTCGCCGGTCGCCGCCGGACCGGCCTCTGCCGTTCGCGGCAACGCCACCAAGCAGGTGACCCTCTACGGCGTCGATCCCGCGCACCACTTCCGGGTCGTGCTGATGGACGACAAGATCGTCGCCGGCGGCACGGCGCTGACCGGCGGCGACATCCTGATCGGCACGGAACTCGCCGCCGATCTCGGCCTGGCGCTGGGCGACAAGCTGCGCATCACGACGACCGCCGGCCTCGCCGCGACGTTGCGGGTGGTGGGCGTCTTCGACCTCGGCAACAAGGCGGCGAACCAGCGCAACACCTATGTCGCCTTGCGTACCGCGCAGCCGCTGCTCGGGCTGACCGGCGGCGTCTCCAACATCGATATCGCGCTGGCCGACGTCTACGCCGCCGAGACCGTCGCCCATTCCATCGCCGCGAGAACCGGCCTGAAGGTCGACAGCTGGATCAAGACCAACGCGCAATTCTTCGCCGCCATGAACGCGCAGACGCTCTCGAGCATGATCATCCGCCTCAGCGTCGCGCTCTCCGTCGCCTTCGGCATCGCCAGCGTGCTGGTGGTGTCGGTGGTGCAGCGCTCCAAGGAGATCGGCATCCTGCGGGCCATGGGAACGTCGCGCGGCCAGATCCTGCGCGTGTTCCTGATCCAGGGCGGCATCGTCGGCCTGAGCGGCTCCCTGCTCGGCGCGGCGATGGGCGCGGCCTTCGTGCAGATCTGGCGCGCCGTCGCGCTCAATCCCGACGGCACGCCGCTGTTCGTCATCACCCTCGACCCCTGGCTGTTCGTCGCCGCCGCCGTGATCGCCACCTTGAGCGGCGTGCTGGCGGCGGTCACGCCGGCCCTGCGCGCCGCGCGCCTCGACCCTGTGGTGGCGATCCGTGGCTGACGCGATCGCCGCGCCCGGCGCGCGACCGCAGGGGGAAGACGCCCCGGTGGTGCTGGCGCTGCACGCCGTGCGCAAGTCGTATGGCATCGGCACGCCGGTCGAGACCGAGGTGCTGCACGGCATCGACCTCCGCCTGCGCCGGGGCGAGTTCTGCGCCCTGATCGGGCCGTCCGGCTCGGGCAAGAGCACGCTGCTCAACATCATCGGCCTGCTCGACCGGCCGACCAGCGGCACGCTGGAGATCGAGGGCACGCCCACCGGCGGTCTCGACGACGCCGCGCTCACACGTCTGCGCGGCCGCAGCATCGGCTTCGTGTTCCAGTACCACTACCTGATCACCGCCTTCAGCGCCCTGGAGAACGTGATGATGCCGCTACTGGTCGAGCGCGGCCGGCCGGACGACGCCATGCGCGGCAAGGCCGCGTCGCTGCTGGCGCGCGTCGGCCTCGAACGCTGGAAGGACAGCCGCGCTAGCCATCTTTCAGGTGGCCAGCAGCAACGCGTCGCCGTGGCGCGCGCGCTGGCCGCCGATCCGGCGCTGGTGCTGGCCGACGAGCCGACCGGCAACCTCGATACCCGAGCCGCGGAGGGCGTCTTCGAGCTGATGCGCGACGTCAATCGCGAGCGCGGCACGACCTTCCTGCTGGTCACCCACAACATGGCCCTCGCCAGCCGCTGCGACCGGACCATCGAGCTGGTCGATGGTAGGATCGTGGCTGGCGGTCAGCCGATATAGCCGGCGCCCGCTGGCGGCTTTGTCGCGCATGGCATACCAGACCTTGTGTTTTCCGCCCCCTTGGCCCACCTCCAAGGCAGGCGCGCGGTTGCGGCGGCGGCCCGATCCCGCTACACCCCGCCCGCCCCCTTAGTTCTGAACCCGGCCACGGAACCCCAGCCCGCGATGACCGAGCTTTCGCAGATCCGCAATTTCTCGATCATCGCGCATATCGACCATGGCAAATCGACCCTGGCCGATCGCCTGATCCAGCGTTGCGGCGCCATCGCCGACCGCGAGTTCCACGACCAGCTGCTCGATTCGATGGATATCGAGCGCGAGCGCGGCATCACCATCAAGGCGCAGACCGTGCGCCTGAACTACAAGGCCAAGGACGGCCAGGACTACGTCCTGAACCTGATGGACACGCCCGGCCACGTCGACTTCGCCTACGAGGTCAGCCGCTCGCTGGCCGCCTGCGAGGGCTCGCTGCTGGTGGTCGACGCCTCGCAGGGCGTCGAGGCGCAGACGCTCGCCAACGCCTATCACGCGATCGACGCCGGGCACGAGATCATCCCCGTGCTCAACAAGATCGACCTGCCGGCGGCCGAGCCCGACCGCGTTCGCCAGGAGATCGAGGATGTCATCGGGCTGGACACGTCGGAGGCGGTGCTGATCTCGGCCAAGACCGGCATCGGCATCGACGACGTGCTGGAGGCGATGGTCAAGCGCCTGCCCGCGCCATCAGGCGATCGCACGACGCAGCTGAAGGCGCTGCTGGTCGACAGCTGGTACGACTCCTACCTCGGCGTCGTGGTCCTGGTGCGCGTCAAGGACGGCGCGCTGCGCAAGGGCATGAAGATCCGCATGATGTCCAACGGCGCAGTGCACGACATCGACCGGGTCGGCCATTTCACGCCCAAGCCGGTCGACACCGCCGAGCTCGGGCCGGGCGAGGTCGGCTTCATCATCGCCGGCATCAAGACCATCTCGGACTGCAAGATCGGCGACACCATCACCGACGACAAGAAGCCGGCGTCCGAAGCGCTGCCCGGCTTCAAGCCCTCGGTGCCGGTGGTGTTCTGCGGCCTCTTCCCGGTCGACGCCGACGACTACGAAAAGCTCAGGGATTCGCTCGCCAAGCTGCGGCTGAACGACGCCAGCTTCCACTACGAGCCCGAGACCAGCGCGGCGCTGGGCTTCGGCTTCCGCTGCGGCTTCCTCGGCCTGCTGCACCTGGAGATCATCCAGGAGCGGCTCGAGCGCGAGTTCGATCTCGACCTGATCACCACGGCGCCCTCGGTGGTCTATCGCATCGCGCTGCGCGACGGCTCGAGCATGGAGCTGCACAACCCCACCGACTACCCCGATGTGATGAAGATCGAGCGCATCGATGAGCCGTGGATCAAGGCCACGATCATCGTGCCCGACGAGCATCTCGGCTCGGTGCTCTCGCTCTGCCAGGAACGGCGCGGCGTGCAGCTGGACCTGACCTATGCCGGCACGCGCGCCATGGTGGTCTACCGCCTGCCGCTCAACGAGGTGGTGTTCGATTTCTACGACCGGCTGAAGTCGGTGACGCGCGGCTACGCCAGCTTCGACTACGAGATCGCCGGCTACGAGGAAGGCGACCTGGTGAAGCTCAGCATCCTGGTCAACGCCGAGCCGGTCGACGCGCTCTCCATCATCGTGCACAAGAGCCACGCCGACAGCCGCGGCCGCGTGCTGTGCGAGAAGCTCAAGGACCTGATCCCCAAGCAGCTGTTCAAGATCGCCATCCAGGCGGCGATCGGCGGGCGCATCGTGGCGCGCGAGACGATCAGCGCGCTGCGCAAGGACGTGCTGGCCAAGTGCTACGGCGGCGACATCTCGCGCAAGCGCAAGCTCCTCGACAAGCAGAAGAAGGGCAAGAAGCGCATGCGCCAGATCGGCGATGTCGAGATCCCGCAGTCGGCCTTCCTGGCGGCGCTGAAGACGGGGAGCTGATTCCCCTGTCATCCTGAGCGAAGCGAAGGATCTCTAGATTCCTCGCTGCGCTCGGAATGACAGCGAGGCTTACCGCTTGCGGTGATAGAAGATGCGGGCGAGTCCGTCCTTCTGCTTGCGCCGACGGAAGCCGAGCCACAGGCAGATCAGCGCGGGCATCGCGAACAACAGCGCGCTTGGCGCCATGAAGACGGGCTCGACGACCCAGGCGACCGCATTGTCGGGCAGGTTGTCGCGCAGGAGATGCTGGGCCGACGCGAAAGTGCCGGGGCTTATCGCGAACCATGATTCGGAGAGCGACGAGAGCCGAAACTCGCCACTTTGCGTCTTGTTGAAGAAATCCGCGCCCAGTGCGCCCAGCGCCACGACGACGAAGGCGAGCCCGAGCAGCCGCCAGGTCCACATGGCGCCCTCCGCTCGGGGCGGAGTCTAGCAGCCGGAGCCGGGCGGGCGATACGGCCCCCTCAGCGGACCCGCGCCAGCAGGCGCCGGGCGCGCTCGGCGACCGGCAGGTCGATCATCGCGCCCTCGAAGGCCACGGCGCCCTGCCCCGCCGCGACCGCCGCATCGAAGGCTACCAGCAGACGGCGTGCACGATCGGCCTCGGCGGCGCTCACGCCGTACTCCTCGTTGATGATCGGCACGTGCAGCGGATGGATGCAGGCGGTGCAGGCGAAGCCCAGGCCGCGCGAGCGCTTCAGGCTCTCGCGATAGCCCTCGAGGTCGGAGAAATCGGCGAAGCGGCCGACCGAGCCCAGCGGCAGGATGCCGGCGCCGCGCGCCGCGGCGACCACCAGCATGGCGTAGACATAGAGCGCATCGCCGGTCGGCGCGCCGCCCAGCTCCGTCGACAGATCCTCCGCGCCGATGCCCAGGGCCACGACGCGCGGATCGGCCGAGGCGATGGCGCCCAGCGCCGGCAGCGACTCCGGCGTCTCGACGATGGCGATGAAGCGCGTATGGCCCGGCCTCAAGCCGAGCGCCGCCTCGCGCACGGCGACGATTTCCGACAGCAGCTTGACGTGCTCCGGGCCCATCACCTTGGGCAGCATCAGCGCGCGCACGCCGGGCATGATCGCGGCGGCGATGTCGGGCACCGACATCTCCATCGGCCGGTTGATGCGCACGACGACGTCGGCACCAGCCTGCGACACAGTCTTCGCGGCATCGGCCAACGCTTGGCGTGCGATCTCCTTCTCGTTGGGCGCGACCGAATCCTCGAGGTCGAGGATGATGGCGTCGGCGCCGCGCGTGTGCGCCTTGGCGATGAAGTTCGGCTTGGTCGCCGGCACGAACATCAGCGAGCGCCAGGTCGGCAGGTCGGAGCGAGGCTGCATTCTAAAGCTCCTAAAAGGCAGTCGTCATCCTGAGCGCAGCGAAGGACCTCGCGGTGTCGCGGTCACATTGAATCGCAGTGTCCGTTCGCGCCACCGCGAGGTCCTTCGCTGCGCTCAGGACGACGGGGTGGCGTGCGCCGCGCCTGATGCGATCATCGTGTCGATCTCATCGCGCGTGTAGCCGATCTCGGCCAGCACATCGGCGGTGTGCTCGCCCATCGTGGGCGCATGGCGTTCGTCGCTGCGCGCGCCGCCGGAGAAGGCGTTGGGCACCTTGGTGCGGCGGATCGTGCCCTGGCTGGGATGCTCCTCGCGGCGGAAGAAGCCGACATCTTGAAGATGCGGATCCTCCAGCAGGTCGTCGATCGAATTGTAGCGCGCGGCGGGCACGTCGAGCTTCTCGAAGATCTCCAGCCACGCCGCCGTGGTCTTCTGCGCCAGCCCCGCCATGCGCACCTTGAAGTACGCGTCGGCGTTGGCGGTGCGCGCGGCGGCGCTGTCGAAGCGCGGATCGGTCTTCAGTTCCGGACGGCCGATGGCGTCGAAGAAGGCGAAGGCCTGCGGATTGGTGTTGGGGCCGACGGTGATATAGCCGTCCTGGGTCGGCAGCGGCCGGTAGTCGGGGCTGAGCAGGCGGCCGTCGCCGGTCGGGCCGACAGGCGGATCGAAGGTCGCGGCACCGAGATGCTCGCTCATCACGAAGGAGGCCATGTTCTCGAACATCGGCACGTCGATCGCCTCGCCGACGCCGGTCTTCTCCCGGCGATAGAGCGCGAAGCCGATGCACTGCGCGGCGATCAGGCCGGTGGTGTGATCGGTCATCACCATGGGCACGAAGCGTGGCTCGCCGATGGCGCGCTCGAAGGTGCCGGCGACACCCGACAGCGACTGCACGATGGGATCGTAGGCGGGGCGGTTGTAGTAGCGGCCGCCGCGACCGAAGGCGAGGATCGAGCAATGGATCAGGCGCGGGTTGTCCTTCGACAGGCTCGCGTGATCGAGCCCGGCGCGGGTGAGGCCCTCGGGCCGCACGTTGCTGACGAAGACATCGGCGCCCGAGATCAGGCGGCGCATCGCGGCGATGCCCTGTGCGTGCTTGAGGTCGAGGCAGATCGAACGCTTGTTGCGATTGAAGTTCATGAACTTGCCGGACATGCCGGGATTGCGGCTGCCATGCGCCATGGTGCGCAGCAGATCGCCGCCCGGCGCCTCGACCTTGATCACGTCGGCGCCCTGGTCGGCAAGCGTGCGCGTGCAGATCGGGCCAACGACCACCGTGGTGAGATCGATGACCCTTACCCCCTCGAGCGGACCGCCGGTCATGGCCGTTCCTTGTGCCTTTTACCTTCCCCCGGAGGGGGAAGGTGCCCGAAGGGCGGAAGGGGGATGTCGAAGACGGACATCGATTTCGTTGAAACATCCCCCATCCGTCGCGCTGCGCGCGCCACCTTCCCCCTCCGGGGGAAGGTAAGAACCGGAACCTCCATCACGCGAACTCCAGATCCATCTCGCCGCACAGCGTGCCGTTCTTGTCGGCGAGGAAGACGCGCATCTTGCCGTCCTTCGCGGCGTAGCCGCGGATGCTCACGCTGTCGCCGACGAACAGCGGTGAGGTCAGCCGCGCGGTCAGTCCACGCAACGTGCCCGGCGCGCGCTTGAGGGCGGCGTCGATCATCAGATGCATGGTCAACCCGCCGTTCTGCACCGTATGTGGATAGCCCTCGACCTCACGCGAGTAGATCGAGTCGTAGTGGATACGGTGCGCGTTCCAGGTGATCGCCGAGTAGCGGAAGTTCAGCGTCTCCGACAGCAGCACGGTGTCGGCCCATGCCTGATCGGTCGGCGCCCGCACCGGCACGGTGGCGGTGGTCTTCTGGCCGGGCGGTGTCGCCTCGCGATAGATCGCGTCGAACTCGTCGATGCCCAGCACCCGGCCGCCCTGCTCGTAGGTGTTGCGCAGGGTGAGCACGTAGATGCTGCCCGAGCGGCCGGTCTTCGGGACAATGTCGACGACCTCCGACTTGCGCACCGCCGTCTCGCCGGCGCGCAGCCGCGCCATCAGCTTCAGCCGCCGCCCCGCGCCCATGCGGCGCGGCATCGGGATTGGCGGCAGCACCACGCCGCCCTGCGCATGGCCGTCCTCGCGCAGCTGGTTCTGCCGGGCGATGTCGGCGAAGAACATCGTGAACCAGTGCGGCGGCAGCTCCGCGCCCGCCTTGATGGACTCCGGATCAACATCGAACGTCGCCGCCACGCGCCGCACCATCGGCAGCGCGATATCGTCCTCGATCACCCGCATGCTGCCGATCCACGGCCGCAGCGTGGTCATGGCCTTCTCGATCTCGTCGGACATTCCCATCCCTCGTTGGTCGGCCAAAACTAGCAGGCGCCCAGCCGTCCCGGCACGCGAAACATCGTCGACGATGGTGTTGCCTGCCTTGCACGATCGCCCGACTCTCGCGTCGGCACCGAGGGAGGGAGCGCATGCAAGTCGGCGTGATGGTCACGAGCTACAACCACCGTGACTGGGACCGCATGCTCGCCGGCGACTACAGCAAGCCGCCCGCCATGAGCGACATCGCGATCCACGAGGAGACGATGAAGCTCGGCGCCATGGTCGAGCCGCTGGGCTTCAACGCCATCTGGTGCGCCGAGCATTACGGCTCGCCCTATTCGATGCAGGGCAATCCGCTGCAGTGGCTGGCCTACTGGGCCGGCCGCACGCAACGCGTCGACATGGGCACGGCGGTGATCGTCGCACCGTGGTGGCAGCCGGTGAAGCTGGCGCACGAGATCGCCATGCTCGACCTGCTGCTGGGCGGGCGGCGCCTGCATATCGGCATCGGCCGCGGCATCTCCAGCCACGAATACGCCGGCTTCAACGTGGCGCGCGAGGAGTCCCGCGAGCGCTTCTCCGAGATGATCCAGATCCTCAAGCGATCGGATGCCGACCGCTTCGAGTTCAAGGGCAAGCACTACACCGTGCCGCCGACCACTGTGCGGCCCTCGGCGCGCCATCGCGGCTCGCTATTCAGCGATGTCAGGGGCGCCTTCAACACGCCGTCCTCGATGCAGGTCGCGGCCGAGCTCGGGCTGGGCCAGATGTTCGTCACCGCGACGTCGCTGGAGGTCATGGCCAAGGGCGTCTCACGCTTCAATGGCATTCGCCGCAAGAACGGCCTGCCGCCCAACCAGCCGACGGTGATGATGTACCTGCACTGCTCGACCGACAAAGCCGAGATCGCCCGCGCCCGCACCTATGCCGCCGAGCAGGGCTGGGCGGCGCGCAATCACTACGCGGTGTGGAACGCCGAGGCGTTCGAGAACGTGCCGGGCTACGAGGACTACGCCAAGGCGTTCCGGCAAGGCCGTGAGCTGGCCGAGAACGAAAGCATCCTCAGCGAGGATTCACACCTGATCGGCACGCCGGACGAGATCCTCGAGAAGATCGCGCGCGTGCAGGAGCGCATCAGCCTGGAGTACCTGATCCTGCATCCGCAGCACGGCTCCAAGCCGGCGGCCGAAGCGCGCGCCAGCCTGGAGCTGTTCGCCAAGGCGGTGCTGCCGAAGGTGCAGGCGATGGCGACGCCGCTGCATGCGCACTCGCTGGGCACCGTCGAGACGGCGCCGAGCGAAGGCGTGATGGGTGGCGCGGTCGGCTAGATCAGAACGGCGAGCCGAACCCGCGGCGGCGCGGGCGCTGGGTCTCGCGGGCGGGCGCTGAAACTGGCGCGGCATAGGCTACGTCCTGGGAGACCCGCTGATACTCGACCTGCGGCGGCGCCATGGACGACGTGGTGGTCGACTTCAAGCAGGCGCCGCGAGGGACCATTCCGTAGCTCTGACCGAATGCTGGTGCTGCCAATACGCCGGAAAGAACAATACCAGTAAACAATACCGACACTGTAAATGAGCGCTTGATCATTTACTTTCTCCTTCCAACGTACCGTGTTGGAAGCTTGTTGGTGGCTGAGGCGACAATAAGGCAGCATAAAGGATTCCGAGAGGCCGTTAAAGTTCACTGTGAGGCGCGCGCATGCCGTTTGTGAGCGTCCGCTCCTGCCGCGATCTTTCATCGCCTCGTTCTTCATAAGTGGGAGCGCCACGGCGCGGCCGTGGCCTGAGCGCTTCGGACGGTTGGCGCTCTCTCTGTCGGCGCGCCATGAAGTTCCAGCGGTCGTCGCTTCAAAGCGAACGGGGCGGACGGTCTGGCCGTCCGCCCCGCTGCGTTTGTGGGTCCAGGTGCTACTTCTTCACCAGCGGGCAGTCGCCCTGCTCCATCGGCCGGAAGGCCTCGGCGCCCGGGATGGTCCGGACCAGCTTGTAGTAATCCCACGGCCCCTTGGATTCGGCCGGCGACTTCACCTCGAAGAGGTAGACGTCGTGGACCTTGCGGCCATCGGCGCGGATGACCGACTTGCCGAACAGCGGATCGTCGGCCGGGGTCGACTTGAAGCGCGCCATCACCTTGTCGGCGTCGTCGGTGCCCAGCGCCTTGACCTGCTCGAGATAGGCCTTGGCCGCGGTGTAGAAGCCGGCCTGGATGCTGGTCGGCATCTTGCCGCCGTGGCGCGCGGCGAAGCGCTTGGCGAAGGCGCGGCTTTCGTCGTTGCGATCCCAGTAGAACGCCTCGGTGAGCTGCAGGCCCTGCGCCAAGTTGAGCGTCAGGCTATGCACGTCGGTGACGAAGACCAGCAGGCCGGCGAGCTTCTGGCCGCCTTTGACGATGCCGAACTCGGCCGCCTGCTTGATCGAGTTGATCGTGTCGCCGCCCGCGTTGGCCAAACCGATGATCTTCGCCTTCGAGGCCTGCGCCTGGAGCATGAAGGACGAGAAATCCGACGTATTGAGCGGCGCGCGCACGCCGCCGATCACCTTGCCGCCATTGGCCTTGACGACGGTGCTGACGTCGCGCTCCAGCGCGTGGCCGAAGGCGTAGTCGGCGGTGATGAAGAACCACGAATCGCCGCCCGACTTGACCACCGCCGAGCCGGTGCCGTTGGCCAGCACCACGGTGTCGTAGACCCAGTGCACGGTGTAGGCGTTGCACGACTTGCCCGTGATGTCGGACGACGCCGGGTCGACGGCGAGGAAGACGCGCTTCTTGTCGCCGGCGACGCGCTGGGTGGCCAGCGAGGAGGCCGAGCCGCCGGTGCCCAGGATCACGTCGACACCCTCGACGTCGAACCAGCGGCCGGAGATGTTAGCGGCGACGTCGGCCTTGTTCTGCACGTCGGCCTGCACGAGCTCGATCTTCTTGCCGGCGACCGTGCCGCCAAAATCCTCGATCGCCATCTGCACGGCGATCACCGCGCCCGGCCCGTTGATGTCGGAATAGAGGCTCGACATGTCGGTCAGCACGCCGAGCTTGACGACATCGCCGGAGATCTGCGCGTTCGCCGGTTGGGCGGCGAGTCCCAGACCCAACAGCATGGCGCCAACGATTGCTGATTTGCCCATCACCACGTTCCTCCTGCCACTCCGGGGCGGTCTGTTGCGATTCCACCGCCCCTTTGGCGCGCAGCCTATGCCGGAACCGCCCGACCGGCCAATCCCGCCGCGGCCGCTTGGCAGAACAGAACATGCTGTGTAGGTTGCGCCCGCCTCAGGACAGGTGGCCGAGTGGTTTAAGGCACACGCTTGGAAAGCGTGCGTGGTGTAACAGCCACCGCGGGTTCGAATCCCGCCCTGTCCGCCATCGCCGCTGATCGTAAGCTATCGGGCGCTACCGGACGCGAAAGCGACCTGATTGCCGCCGATTTCCCGACATGACCATAGCGCGGCCCTTCTACGCCGTGGCGCCTCGTGGCGTCTGTCGCGGCCGACCGCGTCGGTTCACGACGGGCCAACCCGCCATCGCCACTTCAGCAACGCGCAACAGCTTGTCGCTCGACGCACCGTCGCGGGCGAGTGTCGACATGCCCTGGATCACCGCCATCACATGCGCCGCGAGAGCGTCCGCATCGGTCGTACCGGGGAGTTCGTCAGCCTCGATGTCCTTGATAATGCGATTCCTCAATCGGACTTCGATACTTTGTCGAATGGCACCGAGTTCGCGCTGGACGTCGGCCGCCGCCTCCGAGCAGCTGATTGCCGCGCTGGCCAGAAGGCAACCAGCCGGCGTATCGGCGCCCGTGAAGCCCGCCGCGGAGGCTTTCAGCAGGTTCGACGCCGCGTCTCGTGCGGAACTCGCTTCGGCAATGATGGTTTCGGGCGTGACCGATCCAGAAAGATATCGGCCGACCGCTTCGAGGAAGAGCCGCTTCTTGTTGCCGAACGCCGTGTAGATGCTCGGTGGCGTCACGCCCATCGCCGCGGTGAGGTCGCCAAGCGATGTCCCCTCATACCCGTGCCGCCAGAACAGCAGCATCGCCTGATGCAGCGCGAAGTCGCGGTCGAACGACAGCGGTCGCCCCGTCTTGCGTCGGGATGGTGACGTTTCCTGTTTCATATTGATCACTATAAAATTGTTGACGGCCCACCGCGACCGTGAGCTAGTGTTTCATAGTGAACAATAGGAAACAACCGTTATGCCGCTCAACGACTATCGAACACTTGGCCGTTCAGGCCTTGTTATCAGCCCGCTGGCTCTTGGCACCATGACGTTCGGCACCGCTCGTTGGGGCCAGGGCGAGGAGGCCTCGCGCGACATCTTCCACACCTATGTCGACGCGGGCGGCAACTTCGTCGACACGGCCGATGTCTATTCCGGCGGACGCAGCGAGGAGATGGTCGGCACTTTCATCAAGGAACGCCGACTTCGGGACGAGATCGTCCTTGCGACCAAGTCGGGCTTCGCGACGGGCAAAGGCCTGCTGACCGGCGGCAATGGCAGCAAGCACATCCATGCATCGCTTGATGGATCGCTCCGCCGCCTGCGAACAGACCATGTCGACCTGTTGTGGCTGCATGTGTGGGACTCGGTCACCCCGGCGGAAGAGCTGCTGGAGACAATGCTGGCGCTCGTTCGATCCGGCAAGATCCGTTACTGGGGCGTGTCGAACGCGCCCGCCTGGCTGGTCGCGAAGCTCGCGACTCTCGCCGCCGTGCGCGGCGTGCCGGGGCCGATCGCGCTCCAGTACTTCTACTCGCTCGCCAATCGCGACATCGAGGATGAGCACGTACCTCTTGCCGGCGAGTTCGGGTTGGGTATCCAACCGTGGAGTCCACTGGCTTATGGCCTGCTGACTGGAAAATACGATCGAGCGGCCGTCGAAGCGTCCGCGCCGAGAGCTGCCGGCCTGCCCCGGGATTCCGCCGCCGATGGCGGGATCCGATCCGATGACGACAAGCGGCTGGACGGCGCCAATCCGTTTGGCGACAGCCTGTTTACCGAACGGAACTGGGCGATCGTGGATACGCTGCGTCGGGTCGCCGGCGAGGCCGGCGAGACGCCCGCACGGATCGCGCTCGCCTGGGTGGCCGGCCGCCCGGGAGTCTGTTCAACGCTGATGGGCGTGAGCCGCGCACAGCAAGTGGCTGACAATATCGCCGCCGTCGATCTTGCTTTGTCCGCCGAGCACCGGGCGGCGCTCGATGAGATAAGCCAGGGCGAGCGGCGCATGCTCTACAGCCTGTTCACGCCAGCTCTTCGGCGGAACGCCGTCTTTGGCGGCAATGCCGTCCACGCATGGCGATAGTCTCCGCGGCGATCGAACCTGATGCGCCGGCGTTGCCCAGCCTAGGCACCGCGGCGGATCGCCGGCGGGTTCCACATGCCGTTCAGCGCCTCCGGGCGCGGCGCGTAGAGGCGCAGCACCAGCGAGATCTGGCCGGCGGCGGGAGACGGCAGCCAGTTCGCCTCGCGATCGGGCGCCGGGCGTTCATGCTGCACGTAGATCTCGAGCGAGCCATCGCTGCCGAATGTCAACTTGTCCCGGTCGCCGATGGCGAACCGGTTCAGCGGGTTCGCGACGTGAAACCCCTCTTCGTCGTACAGGGTCAGCGACCAGAACGCGTCGGTCGGCGGAATCTGCGCCTTCTCGAAGCGCAGCGTGTAGCGGTTCTTCGCCGTCAGGGGCTGCCCGTCCGCGTCCCGAACGGCGGCGGGATAGATCGCTTCCTCGGGCGGGTTCATGCCTAGTCCACCAAGCGCCAGGATGGCGCGCTTGAAGTAGGCGTTGCCGAAAACGCCGCCGTCCAGCGTGGTCGACCAGCCGTTCACGATCGGCGCCGTCGTCGCCATGCCGGCCCGCATCAGCGCCTGCGCCTCGGCGGGCAGTTGCCGCAGCATCGCCGCGTCGAGCCGCGACGGGTCGAACCGGCCAGGCTCGATACCGATGCGCCGCATGCGCGCCACCACGGACCAGTCGGAGTGATGCGGCTTGTGGAGGCGCATCAGCTCGGCGCCGCGCCGGAAATAGTCCTCCGCCGACATCGCGTTGACGAGGCGCGCCGGCTCCGTCCTGGTGTCGACCGCCGGATCGATCTTCTGGTCGATCGCGCGCGGCGTCTTTCCCCAATCCGACAGAAGCGTGAGCGTGAAGCCGTCCTGGATGCGGTGGACGGCCGCGTAATCGGCCGGTCCGTTCGTCTGGGTACGACCGATGACCCAGATATGCGGCGTCGGTGCGTCGATGCGCTGGACCTGCGGCGGCAACGTCCCGCTCCAGCCCGACGGCACGATGGCGAAATGCCCCACGCCGGTTCCCGTCGACCGCCGGCCGGGCACGGCGAAGACGTCGGTCCACATGTCCAGCAGGGGCATCTGGTAGTAGCGCCCGGCCGCGTCCGGCACGGACAGGATCACCGGCTCCGCGGTGATGTCGAGCCACGCCGAGGAATAGAGCGTATCGAAATTCGGCCGGACGACGACGCGCATGTCGGCGGTGGGGAAAGCGCGGGCATGCAGGAACACATTGGATGGCGCGCCGCCAAACGCGCCGCCCCGCGGCCGGTTGATGAGCTGCAGCCGTGTCAGCTCCATGCTCAGCAGCGGATAGAGATAGTAATAGGCCTCCAGCGCGATCGACTTGGCCTCGCCGGCGCTCACGGGCGCGGGCGTGGACCCGGACGCGGCTGGCGGGGTTTGGGCTGTCGCCGGCGCGGTACCGGCCAAGACCAGAGGCACGGCCGCGGCGGCCACCAGCGTTTCACGTCTGGTCAAGGTCATCTGCTTCACTCCCCACGCGCCGCGCCGACGTTCAAGGCCTTCCAGCATGTACGCGCCAATCGCAACGCGCCAGCCGACTGACGAGAGCCAATCTCGTCGGCACCGACATCATGTGTGCCGGACCGGCCGCTGCGCGTTGACCGGCGGCCGTCGCGTCGGCTAGGCCATCCACGATCACCGATCGATGTCCGCCCGCTCGAGGTGCGCGACCGGCTGTGTTGCTGAGAGGCCATGTCAGATGCCGACACGTCGACCCCCAAACAGTTCCGCGCCGCGGCGAACCATGCTGGCGGCGGGTCTCGGCGCCCTCCTGGCCTACACGGCGACGGCGCAGCAGCCCGCCACCGCTCAGGCCTTGCTCGAGAGCGTCTATCGTCCTTACCTGCGCAAAGGCCACGACGGGCCATCCGCCGCGCAATACCCGCAGATACTCGTGCCCGAGCTGGTTCGCGCCATCGACGAGGACTTCAAGCAAGCCGAGCGCAGGAAAGAAGTCCCGACGCTCAGTGGCGACGCCTTCCTCGATGCCGGTGGCCCCGATCTGATCACCGACCTGACCGTCACGGTGAGCGTGAACGGCGACAAAGCGACGGGCGCCGTCGGCTTCGTCATTCAGTCGCCGGCCCATGGCGTCGACCGCCGGCAGCTCACCATCGATCTCGTCCAAACACCAGGCGGGTGGCGAATCTACGATATCGCCTCGAAACGCGACTTCCCCAACGAGACCCTGCGCGGCCTCTTCAAGTTGCGCCGCTAACCCGCCCGCGTGCCGTCGGCGCGCAATCTCTAGAGCATCGAGCGAGGCTTCAAGCGTCTTTGGGAGCGCCGGCGTCCCGCCGGCGCCCCCAGGAAAACGAAACAATGCAGCCAGGACTCACGCCGGCAGGTGCGCCTTGAGGAATGTGCGAACGCGGTTGATCGTGCGGGCCTTGAGTTCCGGCGGATCGCGCCATGGGAAGACGGTGATCTCGGCATTGGGCGCCAGCGACGCGACGTCGATCGACGTTTGCAGCGGATGCGAGATCGTGTCGTCCGGCAGGACCAGCATCGGTGTCGGGCAGTCGCCGATGAACGCGCGCGGCACGCTGTAGAGGAAATCGGGCTGCGCGCGCCACAGGCTATGGAAATACTTGTCGATGGTCTCAGTCGACACGTCGGGGCGTCGCTCCCGGAAGCCCGGCAGCCAATTGTCCCGGCTGTGCCGAACCAGGACTTCAGGGTCTTCGGGCCGATGGCCGACGGTCTGGCAGTAGACGGCGGCGACGACACGCTGTGGCGCCCGCTGCAGCAGCTTGCCGGCGAAGCAGCCACCGATGCAGTAGCCCATGAAGAAGAAATCGCGGATCCCGAGATGGTCCATCAGCCCGAGCTGATCATCGGCGAACGCCTCCCACGCGTCCTCGACCGGCACGGGACCGGTCGACTCGCCGCCATTGGCGTTGCGCTGGTCCATGGTGATGCAGCGGAAGTCGTGCTTGAACTCCTCCATCGCGTTGATCACCGCGGTCTGCCAGTTGGCGATGCGCGAGTTCAATCCGCCGCCGGGGACGACCAGCAGCGGGCAGCCCGAGCCGACCTCCTCGTAGCGGATGCGAACCTCACCTCTTTGGTAGAACGGCATTCAACCCTCCCGCGAACGACGCGACCCCATATCCTCGAGTACACGTGGTCTTGTCCAACAGCCAGACTTTCAGGACAATGGTTCGCGCCCGACCGCTGGCGTCGCCAGGTCGATCAAAAGCCGTTCGAGGCAGGGCGATCGCACATGGCTTTCAAGCGGCTGGGGACGCGACACTCCAGTGGCGCGGCGGACGAACGACAAGACGCGCCACTGGAGTGGCGCGCCCCGACCAGGCAACGGCTTTCAATATCTTCGGGCCGCGTCGCTCCAGCGACGCATCGTGAGCGCCGCTGGAGCGGCGCGGCCCGAAGACCGCCAACGAACCATAGGCGATAGCCTGCCGTTCGAGAGGCAGATCGCCTGACATCCGGCTCTGGCCACGCCTTCGCCTTGGAGCTGCTCTGACAGAAGGCCAACCCTCGAGCTCGTCGCCTGCGCTACCATGGCCCCCGCAATAGCCGTGGGACCCCGTACGCAATGAGCAAACCGACCGGCCCGCTTCAGGGCATCCGCATTCTCGACCTCACCTCGATCCTGTTCGGCCCCTTCGCCACGCAGGCGCTGGGCGATTGGGGTGCCGAGGTGATCAAGGTTGAATCGCTGACAGGCGATGGCTGGCGCTTCAGCGGCCAGTTCCGCAATCGCGGCATGAGCGGCCAGTTCATGGCGGCCAATCGCAACAAGCGCAGCCTGGCGCTGGACCTCAAGCATCCTGACGGCGCGGCGGTGCTGCGCCGCCTGATCCCGACCGTCGACGCGCTGGTCACCAACGTGCGGCCCGCCGCCATGGCGCGGCTGGGCTTCGGCTACGAGGCCTGCCGCGCGATCAATCCCCGGCTGGTCTACGCCGCCGCCACCGGCTTCGGACAGGACGGTCCGTGGGCGGCGCGGCCGGCCTTCGACGAGATCATCCAGGCGGCGTCGGGCTTCGCCTCGGCGATCGGCAGCGACGAGGAGCCGGAGTTCGTGCCCAGCCTCATCGGCGACAAGCTGTGCGGCCTGGCGCTTACGGCGGCCGTCGCGGCGGCGCTGGTGCATCGCGAGCGCTCCGGCGTCGGCCAGCTGGTCGAGGTGCCGATGCTCGAGACCGTCGCCGCCTTCAACAGCATCGAGATGCTGGGCGGCCACGCCTTCGTGCCGCCGATCGGACCGTCGGGCTACAAGCGGGTGAAGGAACGCCGCCCGATCCGCACCAAGGATGGCTGGATCACCATGCTGCCCTACTCGGGCGACAACTGGTGCGCGTTCTTCCAGACCGTCGGCCATCCGGAATGCATCGAGGAGTTCTCGGTGCGCGATCCGGTCATGCGCGCGACCAACATCGATAAGATCTACGACCGCATGGCCGAGATCGCCGTGAAGCGTACGACGGCGGAGTGGGAGACGCTGCTGCTGTCGATCGACGTGCCGCATACCGCCTTCGCCAAGCTCACCGAGGTGGCCGAGCAGCCGCATCTGAAAGGCGTCGGCCTGTTCGTCGACATCGACCATCCGACAGAAGGCAAGATCCGCCAGGCGCGTCCCTACGCCCGCTTCTCCGAGACGCCCGCGAGCATTCACCGGCTGACGCCGCAACTCGGCGAACACACCCGGGAGGTGCTGGGCGAAGCCGGCTACGGCGAGGCGGAGATCACCGCGCTGATCGAGAGCAAGGCGGTCGCCGCGCCGAGTTGATTCGCAAATCCCCGCCTCGCGGCCTACATCTCCTGCGTCACCACCCGTGACGCAGCAAGGCGATCGCAATACCCGGTTTGACTTGATCTTCCCTTCCCCCGGAGGGGGAAGGTGCCCGAAGGGCGGAAGGGGGATGTCGAAGACGGACTCCCGTGTTCGTCTTCGACATCCCCCATCTGTCGCTGCGCGCCACCTTCCCCCTCCGGGGGAAGGGAGATCGGAAGTCCCATGCGATCGCCCTGCATGACGCAGGAGATCCGCCATGGTCGCGCCCCGCCCCTCCAAGACTCGCATCGGCAATCACGTGCTGAAGCCCGAGACGCTGATGCTGAGCTACGGCTACGACCCGGCGCTGTCGGAGGGCGCGGTGAAGCCGCCGGTGTTCCTCACCTCGACCTTCGTCTTTCGCTCGGCCGAGGAGGGTCGCGACTTCTTCGACTATGCGTCGGGGCGCAAGAAGCCACCCGAGGGCACCGGCGCCGGCCTGGTCTATTCGCGCTTCAATCATCCCAACAGCGAGATCGTCGAGGACAGGCTGGCGGTCTACGAGGGCGCCGAATCCTGCGTGCTGTTCTCATCAGGGATGTCGGCGATCGCCACGACCATCCTCGCTTTCGCCCGCCCCGGCGACGTGATCCTGCACTCGCAGCCGCTCTACGGCGGCACCGAAACCTTGCTGGCGAACACCATGTCGGGCTTCGGCATCGGCGCCGTCGGTTTCGTCGACGGCGTCAGCGAGCCTGCTATTCGTGCCGCGGTTCAGGAAGCGCGCGGCAAGGGACGCATCTCGGTGATCATGACCGAGACGCCAGCCAATCCGACCAACACGCTGGTCGACATCAAGCTGCTACGGCGCATCGCCGAGGAGATCGGCGCGGCCCAGGGCTTGCGACCCATGCTGGTCTGCGACAACACCCTGCTCGGCCCGGTGTTCCAGCGCCCGCTCGACCACGGCGCCGACGTCTCGGTCTACTCGCTGACCAAGTATGTCGGCGGCCATTCCGACCTGATCGCCGGCGCCGCGTCGGGCGCGCGCGCGACCATCGGGCCGATCAAGGCGCTGCGCGGCAGCCTCGGCACCCAGCTCGATCCGCATTCCTGCTGGATGCTGGGCCGCTCGCTGGAGACGCTCGGGATCAGGATGGAGCGCGCGGAGTCCAACGCCCTGAAGGTCGCCGAATATCTGCGCGATCACCCCAAGGTCGCCAAGGTCCACTACCTGGCGTTCCTCGAGCAAGGCTCCCCGGCGCAAGCCGTTTTCGCGCGGCAATGCACGGGCGCCGGTTCGACTTTCTCCTTCGACATCAGGGGCGGGCAGAAAGAAGCCTTCGCCTTCCTCAACGCGCTGCAGATCTTCAAGCTGGCGGTCAGCCTCGGTGGCACCGAGTCGCTGGCGAGCCATCCCGCCGCCATGACGCATTCCGGCGTGCCCGTCGCGGTGCGCGATCGCATCGGCGTGCTCGACACCACGATCCGCCTGTCGGTCGGCATCGAGCACCCCGACGACCTGATCGCCGATCTGACGCAGGCGTTGGCGGCGACTGCATGAGCCGACGCCGCCTGGCAATCGGCGCAACTGTCACTCCGAGCGCAGCGAGGTATGCAGGGCCGGCCCTGGATCCCGCTCGCTGCGCTCGAGATGCCAGATAGGCTTGTTCGATCAGAACGGGGTCTACCGCCGCTCCGACGACCAGGGAAAGTTCACGTAGCGGTCGCGGCTGTCGTGGCAGATGTTGCCATACATCCTTAGGTACCCGGCCCGCCGCATGGCGTCGCGCCAGACGTCGCCCGGATCGGCGAGGTCGGCCTCGTAGCGCGCGAGATTGGCTCTTGAGAGGGCGATGGGCAGGATGTCCATGGCCTGCGGAACGCTCTTGCCCTCGAGCCAGTCGGCGGCGTGCTGACCCATGGCGTAGGCGAAGACCGGCGAGTTCAGGCTGACACTGGCCTTGTAGGGACCGCCGCGCCTGATCTCGGCCACAGCCTCCGGCTCGCCGTCGATGCCGCCCAGAAACTGCTCGTCGCGCGCCTTGCCGGCCTCGCGCAGCGCTTGCAGGGCGCCGAGCACGACCGTGTCGGCGCCCAGCACGACGTCGACATTCGGATGCGCCAGCAGGACCGTGCGCATCGCGGCGTAGCCGCCTTCCTTGTTCACCGTCCGCGGCGAGATGTCGGCGACCACGGTCACGCCCGGCATGCCCTTCAGCGCGTCGCGCATGGCGGCGAAGCGGGCCGCCAGATACTGCAGGCTGTCGTGGGTCAGCAAGACGACGTTGGCGCGTCCCTGCAGCCGGTCGCGAATATAGGCGGCCGCGGCGTCGCCCAGCACCTTGCCGGTCTCGTACTGCGGCGCGTTGAGCAGTTGCGTCGCCGGTGGCGCCACCACGGTGCCGACAAACGCGCCCGACCAGATCACCTGCTGAAGGCTGCGTCGCAGCGACGGCGCATCGACCGGCGCGACGACCACAGCGCCCGCCCGGCCGGCCCTGATCCCCTCCACCTGCTGGATCATCAGCGCCGCGTCGTTGCGCGCGTGGGCGACCCGATACTCCAACCCGCGATCGCGCGCGGCCAAGGCCAGCCCGCGTGAGACGCCCTGCATGAACTCGCGCTCGTTGTCCTGGGCGAAGACCAGCACCTTCGTCAGGCCGGACGGCGGCGTGCAAGGCGGCGCGCTCGCATCGAACGGCGCGAAGACCATGGGCGCCGTGATACCGGGAGGACCGTCCTGAGCGACGGCCGGGCTACCACCGAAAGCCATCAGGCCCAATGAGACCGTCAGCGCTCCCCGCAGCCTGCCTCTCGCCATGCCCGCATTCCTCGATAGTCGTTGTGTTACCGAACGAATCTATCGCACGGCCGTTCCCTGAATGCCAATCAGGCGGCCGGCAGCGGGAAGACCAGTCGCGCCGTCGTCCCGGGCGTACGGTTCAAGTAGTCGACCTCGGCCCGCATGCCGGCGGCGATGCCTCTCACCAAGCGGGTTCCCAGGCCGGTGCCCTTGGCTTGGCCGGGCTCGCCTCGGCCGACGCCGTCGTCCTCGACCACCAGTTCGCCGCGCCCGTCGGGCAACCGCTTCAGCCGCACGCGCACGTCGCCACGGCTCCCCGGATAGGCGTACTTGAAGGCGTTGGTGACCCACTCCGTGACCACCACGCCGAGATTGACGCTGGCGTCCGTGCCCATCCGCAGCGGCTCCAGCTCGTGCCGGAGAGACGCGCCCACATGACCTTCGGCGCCTATCGACGTCTCGAGATGCTCCAGCAGGCCCGACAGGTACTCGTCGAGCTGCACGAAGCGCACATCGCCGGAGGTGTAGAGCCGCTTGTGGACCAGAGAGATCGCGAAGACGCGCGCATGGGTGTCTTCCAGCGCCCGCCGGGCGGCGGGGTCGCTCAACCCGTTGGCCTGCAGCTTCACCAACGAGGCCACCAGCGCCAGGCTGTTGGCGACCCGATGGTTGACCTCGGCCAGCAGCACCTCGGCGCGGTCGCGCGCCTGGGCGAGGTCGGTGGTGCGCCTCTCGACCCGCGCCTCGAGGTCGCTCGCCAGCGTGCGGACCTCGTCGCGCGCCTGGACCAACTCGTAGGCGTAGCGCAGCACGGTGAAGGTGACGCCGCCGACCACCACGATGATCACGATGCCGCCGATGATCGATACCCAGCGCAGCATCGAGGCGTTGGCCCGCTGCTCGCGGACGCCGTCGGCCAGACGCTCGTCGGCCACGCGCACCACGCCCGAGAGGAAGACATTGGCCTCGTCCATCAGCGCCTTGCCGCGATTGGTGCGCACCAGGGCGATCGCCTCCTCTTCCTTGCGGTCGCGGGCCAGCGTGATGCTGTCGTCCATCTCCCGCAGCTTCTCGCCCACCACCTGCGTCAAGCGCCGCAGCATGGGCTGGACCGTCTCGTCCGCCGCGAGCCCACGCTTCAACACATCGAGCTGCCGCTCGGCCGCCGCCTTGGCCATGTCGTATGGCGCGAGATAGATCTCGTTGCTGGTGACGATGTAGCCGCGCTGGCTCGACTCGGCGGTTTGCAGCGCACTGCGCAGTTCGACGGCGGCGGTCCGGGTGCCGCGCGCCTCGCTGCTGATGGCGAAGATGACCTGCGCGCGCTCACCCAGCCACATCGTCATGGCGACGATGGCCAGCACCGCCAGCAGGCCAATGCCGAGCAGGATGATCGTCGAACGGACGACAAAGCGGCTTGTTATGGGCATCACTACACGCCCTGCCCGATCTTCTTGGCCCGCGCAAGCCCCGATACGGGCGACCGCACTCGAGCGGCGTCGTCTCGTCCGGGTTCTGGCGCCGGGCGTTCCCGGCTCATGATCAGAATTCTCGCACCTCGGTCGCCTGGCCACGTGTGAGGGCGGCAGTCCGCCTTCTGTCGTGCGCGCTACCCTGACAGGGTTGTCGCTCGGAGCGCATGCGCAGGGCTCGCCGGCGCCAATCGGCCTTTGGCAAGGCCTGAACAGTGGCGACTACATCCAGGTTCGCGCGGCGCGGCTGAGAGCGCGGCGGTGACTCAATCGTAATCGACCGGCGTCGTCTCGCCCGGGTTGTGGTGCCAGGCCCAGTAGAGCTCGCGGATTCGGCTGGTCAGTGCGCCGGGCGCGCCGTTGCCGAGGATGCGGCCGTCGATCCGCGTCACCGGCATCACACCGCCTGCTGTCGAGGTGGCGAAGATCTCATCGGCGTCGCGTAGCGCCTCGACCGTCACCGGCCGCACCTCGATGGGCATCCCCTCGCGCCGGCACAGATCGATCACCGCGCCGCGGGTGATGCCTTCGAGCACGCCGCTGTCGGGCGTCAGCACCACGCCGTCGCGCACCGCGAAGACGTTGAAGCCCGGGCCTTCGGTGATGGTGCCCTCGATGCTAGGTAGGATCACCGTGTCGGCGCCGACGTCATAGGCCTCGAACAGGGCGCATTCCATGTCGAGCCAGTGATAGTTCTTCACCGTGGGATCGACCGAGGCGGCGGGGATGCGCGGCCGCGAGGCGATCATGGCGGAGAGGCCGGTGCGCTGCTTCTCCTCATTGGCGATCCAGACGAAGGGAATCGCGTAGGCCATGAAGCGGTTGCGGCATTGCCGGATGTCGCGCACGCCGGGCGGCGGCCGGCCGCGCGTGCAGACCATCGCGACATAGGCCTCGCGCAGCCCGGTGCGGCGCACGCATTCCATCAGGATGGCGCGCAGGCCGTCGCGGTCGTGGCCGGGATCCATGCGCAGCGTCGCCATCGAGGCGGCGAAGCGATCGAGGTGATGCTCGAGCCGGAAGAAGCGGCCGTTCCAGACATGCACCACGTCGTAGGTCACGTCGGAGCGGGTGAAGCCGTAATCGAGCGCCGAGACGGTGAGCTGCTCGACCGGCATATAGGCGCCGTCGGCGAAGGCGACGCCTGTGGGGGTCACATCGGACATGCTGGCGATATTGGCCGGGTCCTGTAGTGTCCGTCCATGCTCGAGACGGGTTGGGTGATCCGCGTGCGCCGGCTGGCGCAGCAGCACCGCGAAGAAAAATCGCGCACCTATGGTCGCTACGAGACCTTCATCAACGGTCGCGCGAGCAACCGGCTGCGCGGTTTCGTCTGCGAGGCGATCGGGCCGGGCGACAACAAGACGCTCAACAACGGCAAGCGCATCGAGCCCGGCCGCTATCCGCTCTACACCCATTGGCATGGCGCGAAGTACGCCTCGGTAGGTTACGCGCTCGACACCGAGACAGCGGGCGCGCTGAAGATGCCGGCGATCCGCGTCGGCGACACCGAGGCGCGTACCGACATCCTGATCCATCCCGGACATCCGCCGACGCCGTACCTGTCGAGCGTCGGCTGCTTCAACCTCACCGCGAAGCTGGAGCCCACGCAGGAGATGGATTTCTGGGAATCACGGGCGCGCGTCATCGCCCTGCTCGACAGCCTGCGCGCGTTCGCGCCGGCGGCTTTCGCGACCGAAGACATCACACGCATCCCTGACGCCTGGCTGATCGTCGAAGGCGAGCCGCGCGACTAATCAACTCTCCTGGGGGCGCGCCACTCCAGTGGCGCGTCTTGTTGTTCGGCCGCCGCGCCACTGGAGTGGCGCGCCCCCAGCTGAAGGCTTCCGAGCGGACACATCAGCCGCTACATAGGCCGGTCCGCTCGCGGCAAGGATTCGGAGGAAACGCCATGGGAGCACGCACGGGTCGGCAGTTCCTCGACGGGCTGCGGCGCACGCAGCGCGAGATCTGGGTCGATGGCGAGCGCATCGCCGACGTCACGGCGCACCCGAAGCTCGCCGGCGGGGCCGCGAGCCTGGCGGCGATCTTCGACCGCCAGCATGCCTACGCCGCCGAGTGCCTCTACACCGATCCCGAGAGCGGCGAGCCGACCAATGTCAGCCACATGATCCCGCGCACGCGCGAGGATCTGTGGCGCCGGCACGCCGGGCTGGTGCGGTTGTCGGAAGGCTCGATGGGCATCATGGGCCGCACGCCCGACTACATGAACATGAAGTTCGCGGCCTTTGCCTCCGCGCCCGCCGTGTGGGCCGGCGCCGACGGACGCAACGCGCGGGGCGCGCGCAACCTCGTGAACTTCCAGCGCCACCTCGGCAAGGCCGACGCCGCGCTGACCCACACCATCATCCAGCCGACGATCGACAAGCGCAGCGACAGCCAGTTCGTCGGCAACAAGGTCATGGTGCGCAAGGTCGGCCAGACCGACAAAGGCATCATCGTCAGGGGCGCGCGGGTGCTGGCCACATTGGCGCCCTATGCCGACGAGCAGACGGTGTATCCCAGCATTCCGCTACCGCCGGAGGCCACCGACCACGCGATCGCCTTCGCCATCCCGCTCGACACGCCGGGCCTGATCTTCCTGTGCCGCGATTCGGCGGCCGCGCCCGGCGCCGATGCCTTCGACAAGCCGCTGTCCTCGCGCTTCGACGAGCAGGACGCCTTCTGCATCTTCGACGACGTGCTGGTGCCGTGGGAGCGCGTGTTCATCGACGGCGACGTGCCGATCTACAATTCGCTGCGCGAGACCGGCTACGCGATCAGCATGACGAGCCAGTCGACTGTGCGCGCACTCACCAAGCTCGAATTCGCCTATGGCCTGGCCAGCCGCATGGCCGAGCTGATCGGCGATCGCTCGCCGGCGACGACGGAGATGCTGGGCGAGATGGCCTGCTACGTGCGCCTGACGGCCAACGCGCTGGAGCTGTCGCTGGAGAAGGCCTGGCGGCGCGCCGACGGCGTCTGGTTCCCCGACGGCGCCGTGCTCGATCCGATGCGCGCCATGCTCGCGGTGTGGATGCCGCGCGTGGCCGAGATCATCACCATGATCGGCAGCCACAACCTCCTGACCACGCCGAGCCGCGCGCAGTTCCACGACGCCAAGCTGCGGCCGCTGATCGAGGAGATGCTGCACGGCGCCGATGGTGCCGCCGCCGCCGAGCGCGCCCAGGTGTTCCGCATGGCCTGGGATTTCGTCGGCTCGGCGCTGGGCGGGCGCGGCTTCCTCTATGAGCGCTTCTATCTGACCTCGGCGGCGCGCAACAAGCAGATGCTGCACGAACGCTTCTTCGACCGCCGCCGCTCGCGCGCTTTGCTCGACGACATGCTGTCGCGCGCCGCGCGCTGAACACCCCACGGCGCCGCCGTCGCGTCCTACGGCGTCGTGCCGAGCGTCTTCAGCCAGGCGACCGATCGGGACAGCGCGAGCTTGCCGGCGGCGCCGTCGAGATTGAACTGGTACTCGTGCGACAGCTTCGGCTGGTGATTCGCCGAAAAAAACAGGCTCTCCACCGCTACGCCCCGCGCGCGCAGCGCGCGCTCCATGAGCAGCGATTGCGGCAGCAGCGGATCGGCATTACCCGCGCTGATGAAGGTGGGCGGAAAGGCGGCCGTCACATGACGCGCCACCGACATGCGGTCGAAGCCGGCGACATCGCGCCAGTCGCGGCTGCCGCTATACGACCAGGTCACGGTGCTCATGAACCAGCCGAGGATGCCGCCCTTGCCTTGGTCGAGGTCGGCGATGTCGAAGACGCCGCAATGCAGCAGCGTGCCCTTCAGCTGGTCGGGGCGGATCGGCGCGGCGATTCCGACGTCGCGCGCATAGGCCGGTGCGGTGATCAGGTTGGCGACCTGCGCCGCGATCTGCGCGCCGGCGGAGTCGCCGGCGAGAACCAGCGCCGCGCGGTTGACGCCCAGTTCGCTCGCGGCGCCATCGAGGTAGCGCAGCGCCTGCGTCACCTGGCGGATCGGCGTCGGATAGGTGGCGCCCGGCGCGATCGTGTAGTCGACGTTGACGACCGTGAAGCCCTCGCCCGCAAGGACCTTGAGATAGTTGGCGATGTCGCCGCGCCGGCCCGACACGAAGCCGCCGCCATGGATCCAGACGATGCTCGGCGCGCCGGGCGCGAGGGTCGCGGGGCGGTAGATGTCGAGCAGTGCGTCGGGATCGGCCGGATCGTAGCGAAGCGCCTCGCGCACGACGAGGCCGGCGGGCACATGCTTCTCAAGGGCCGCCGACGCGACGGCCGCGCCCTCGTCGAAGATCGCCCGGATCACGAGCACGCTGGGCCAGGGCGAGACGAAAAACGACCCGACGACCACCACGAGGATCGCCGTGATGCCGAGCAGGACGCGCCGGACGGCCTTTCGCCACCCCGCCGCCACCGACGTCACCGGTCGCCCGGCGCGGGCGCCCAGAGATAAATGCCGGCATCGGCTTCGAGCGCGATGGCGAGGCGGCCGCCGCTCAGCGTGTAGGAACGCATGGAGGTGAGGTCGCGCGCGATGCGCGTGTCCATCGCGCCGGGTCCGCACATGGCCCGGGTCATGGCGCCCGCCGTCATCGTCAGCGCACCGCCCGACGATGACGACGGCTTCGCCTCCCAGCGCGCCATCGCGCGGTTGCAGTCGAGTTGCAGGGCGGCCGAGCCATCGGCGGCGAACCGCAGGGTGTAGCGCTCCACATTGGGCGGGACGACCTTGCCGATGCTGTCGTCGGACGACTGGAAGTGGACCAGCGTCCACGACGTGCCGGCCAGGCCCGTGACAGGCTCCTGGATCCGCGGCTGGCGCATCGCCCACTCCTGGTCGCGGCAAGTGCGGGTGGCGGTGTCGGGTCCGGTCCAGGCGATCTCGGGGCCGGCACCGCGCAACTCGTGCCCGTCACCTTTGTAGTGGATGCCGGAGGCGACCGGCTGACGTTCGAGCCGCGCGACCTTGTCGCCGGCCGACAGGGTCGCCGTGCCGCCGTCGAACGACACGGTGATCGTCTGTCCGCGATCGCAAAGAAAGACGACACGCCGCGGAGGCTCGACGCTCGCCGGTGCTTGAGCGACGGCCGGCCCCATCACGCCGCTACCGAGCAGCGCCACGATCAGGCCGGTGGCGGCGACGACCATCTTCATCGCGGCTGCACGACTGGCTTGGCGCGCACCACGACGGTGCCGCGCGCGACGCCCGGCGACCACGCCTCATAGTCGAAGCGCACCGCCCTGATCTGCCGGCCAGCGCCGAGCAGATCGATTCCCTTCGAGCATTCTCCCGGCGAGAGGGCGAGCGGCAGGAACAGCCGCTGCCAGCCGCCATCGTCGAGCTGCACCTCGGCCCGCCGGATGCGGATGGCCTGGCGCTCGCCGCACACCATGATCTCGCTGTAGCGGCCGGCATCGGCGATCCGGGCGGTATCCTGATCGGCGCGGTCGTTGACCGTGAGACGGGCAAGCTCGACCCACGGCGTCTGCGCCAGGCCGACTGGCGCGAAGGCGGGTCCCGTGACAATGGCCATCAAGACTGCAACAACAACACAACGCATCGGCTGGCTCTCTCGCTGTGAAAAAGCGCAGAAAAGCTACCATGAGCTGCGCGCGATCGATCAAGAGAGAGCTCGTCGCGGCCGGATGCACAGCACAGCAAGGGCGATCGCCGGGCGTCAGGCGGCGTCGGCGAGCACCATATCGGCGGCCTTCTCGCCGATCATGATCGCGGGCGCGTTGGTGTTGCCGGAGGTCAGCGTCGGCATGATCGAGGCGTCGGCGATGCGCAGGCCTTCGATGCCGTGCACGCGCAGACGGTCGTCGACCACGGCCATGGAATCGTGGCCCATCTTGCAGGTGCCGACCGGGTGATAGGTGGTTTCGGCGGCGCGCTTGACCCAGTCGATGATCTCCTCGTCGGTCCGCGCCTCGGGACCGGGCGCCAGCTCGGCGAGACGCAGCGGCGCCATCGCCTTGGCGTACATGATCGAGCGCGCGATGCGGATGGCGCGCACGGTGAGCTCCGCATCGATCGGCGCGGAGAGGAAGTTGAAGTGGATCGCCGGCGGCCGGCGCGGATCGCTCGACGTGATGTGGATCGTGCCCTTGCTCTCGGGCCGCATCGGATGGGCGTAGCAGGTCATGCCCGATTGCTTGCTGAGACGCGGGCCCTTCGGCCCCGGCTCCATCAGCATCGACACCCAGCCCAGCAGCAGATCAGGCGCCGCTAGCCCCTCGCGCGAGCGCACGAAGGCGCGCATCGGCGCGCCGACAGAGGCCAGCAGGCCCTGGTTGAGGAAAGCGAACTTCAGGCCCTGCGTGATCCAGCCCAGACCGCGCGCGGCGTCGTTGTAGGTGTAGCCTTTGGCGCCGACCGCCCAGCGCGTGCGCGGCGCGTAGTGGTCGCGCAGGTTCTCGCCGACGCCGGGCAACGCTTTGCGCACGGCGATGCCCAGCGCCTGCAGGCGGTCGGGCTGGCCGATGCCGCTCAGCTCCAAGAGCTGCGGCGAGTTGATCGTGCCGCCGCACACCACGACCTCGCGCGCCGCCTTGGCTTCGCGAGTCTCGCTGCCTACAGCGTAACGCACGCCCATGCAGCGCGTACCGTCGAACAGCAAGCCCTCGGCCAGCGCGTCGGTCTCGATGCGCAGGTTGGCGCGGTTGCGGATCGGATCGAGATAGGTGCGCGCGGTGCTCATGCGCCAGCCGCGCGAGATCGACGCCTGGCTCATGGCGATGCCGTCCTGCGTGGCACCATTGTAGTCGGGGTTGTGCGCGATGCCGACTTCGGCGGCGGCCTTGATCAGCGCCTGGAAGACCGGCTCGCGCGGCTTGGGATTGGTGACCGGGATCGGACCCGAGCGGCCGCGGAACTGGTCGTCTCCCTCGCCGCCTTCATACGCCTCCATGCGCTTGAAGAACGGCAGCACGTCCTCGTAGGCCCAGCCCTGGTTGCCCATCTGCGCCCAGGTGTCGAAGTCCTCTGCCTGGCCGCGCACGAAGGCCATGCCGTTGATCGAGCTCGAGCCGCCCAGCAGCTTGCCGCGCGGCACCGGAATGCGCCGGCCGTTGGTGTTGGCCTCAGGCTCGGCGCTGTAGAGCCAGTTGGCCTCGGGATTCTGGATCAGCCGCGCCGAGCCGACGGGAATGCGCGACCACGGATGGCTGGCGCGGCCGGCCTCCAGCAGCAACACGCGATGGCGTGGATCGGCGGAGAGGCGGTGTGCAACCGCGGCGCCGGCCGATCCGGCGCCGATGACGATGAAATCGAACGAAGAGGAGGCGACGGCGGACACGATGACCCTGGACGTAGTTGTGCGGCGGCGAAGGCGTGCCGATAGTGCATGCCCATGAACGGATCGCAAATCATACCTTCCCCCGGAGGGGGAAGGTGGCGCGCAGCGACGGATGGGGGATGTTTCAACGACATCGCTATCCGTCTTCGACATCCCCCTTCCGCCCTTCGGGCACCTTCCCCCTCCGGGGGAAGGTAAGGTGCTCGGCATGACAGCAGCGCACTGGTCCCACCGCCTGCCGTTCTATTACGGCTGGCTGATCATCTTCGTCGCCTTCGTCACCATGGCGATCGCGGTCAGCGCGCGTACCTCGTTCTCGCTGCTGGTGCCGCCGCTGATCGACGAATACGGCTGGGATCGCGGGCTGGTCGCCGGCGCCTTCTCCTTCGGCTTTCTCGTGTCGGCGGTGATCGGCCCCGTCGTCGGCCCGATCATGCAGAAGCACGGCCCGCGGCTGGTCATCGAATGCGGCGTGGTGCTGGTGGCGCTCGGCCTGCTGGGCGCGACGCTCGTGTCCAATCCCTGGCAGTTCTACATCGCGCTCGGCCTGGCGGTGGGCGCCGGCGCCAATCTGATGTCGTTCACCGCCCATTCGCTGTTCCTGCCCAACTGGTTCCTGCGCAAGCGCGCCATGGCGATCGGCATCGCCTTCTCCGGCGTCGGCGTCGGCGCCATCGTCGTGCTGCCCTGGCTACAGTCGATCATCCTCGAGCGCGGCTGGCGCGAGGCGTGCTGGGCGATGGGCCTCTTGGTGCTCTGCGTGCTGGGGCCGCTCAACCTGCTGACGCGCCACCGGCCGCAAGACGTCGGCCTGCTGCCCGACGGCGACACGCAGGCGCAGGTGGCGGCGGCGGCCAAGCGCGACGGCTCGACCATCGTCGACGCCGCCTGGGCCAGCACCGCGTGGACCGTGCGCAGCGCGGCCCGCACCGCGCGCTTCTGGTGGATCGCGCTGGGTTTCTTCTGCGCGCTGATCGTCTGGTACATGATCCAGGTGCATCAGACCAAGTACCTGGTCGAGATCGGCTTCAGCCCGTCGATGGCGGCGTGGAGCCTGGGCATCGTCAGCGTCGTGGCGATCCCCGGCCAGATCGGCCTGGGCGCGCTGTCCGATCGCATCGGCCGCGAATGGGTGTGGAGCGCGGCCTGCGCCGGCTTCGCCATCTGCTATGTCGCGCTGATCGCCATGGAGCACGCGCCCTCGCCCGCGCTGCTCTACCTGATGATCGTCAGCCAGGGCTTCCTCGGCTATGCGCTGACCTCGGTGATGGGGCCGATCGTGCTGGAGATCTTCGAGGGCCCGCAATACGGCGCGATCTTCGGCATGCTGACCCTGCCGTCGATCGCCGGCGGCGCCGTCGGGCCATGGCTCGGCGGCGTGATCCACGACGCGTCCGGCAGCTATCGCTGGGCCTTCATCCTGGCGCTGGTCTGCTGCGCGATCTCCGCCGCCGCGATCTGGCTCGCCAGCCCCGGCAAGGTGCGCGTGGTGCCGGGGAAATTGCGGCGCTCATGATTCCCTCTCCCCGCGAGCGGGGAGAGGGAGGGAAGAGTTAGGCGGGTCCGACTTTGACGAGATTGGTGTCGTAGGTTGTGGCGCTGGTCATTGTCTTCGTCCCCGATCCGGCGAAAGGTTTCGCGGAGATAAACAAATTCGCGTCGTCGGTCCGGGCGCCATCACGACGGCTGCGCGTCGGGCCAGGGGATCAGCCCCTCCGCGTTCATCGCGGAGCGAACGGCGGGACGCGCGGCAATGCGTTCGCGGTATGCCTTCACATTGCCGTAGGACGACAAGTCGAAGTTGACCCAAGGGGCCCAGTTCGACACGACGAACAGGTGCGCGTCCGCGACTGAATACTGGCGCCCCAGGAGGTATGCGTTGCTAGCAAGGTATGCGTCGAGGTGGGCGAAGCGCGCTGCGAGCCGCGCACGAAACACGTCCTTTCCCTGCTCCGGCACACCTTTATAGAAAAGCGGCGAGAAGCCGCCTTTATGAAGTTCGCTGGAACAGAAATTCAGCCATGACTGAAGTCTGGTTCGCTCAAGCGTACCGTTGGGTGGGGCGAGAGCCTTGGAGGGAACCTGGTCGGCGATGTACTGCACAATCGCCGCGCCTTCGGTCAGCAGCGCGCCGCCGTCAAGCACGAGGGCCGGCACGTACCCCAATGGATTTACGGTCCGATAGTCACCGCCCCCTTCGACGTCCTTGGTGTGCTCATCGACCTTGATGGCCGTGAACGGCAACCCCGCCTCATAGAGTACGATGTGCGGCAAGAGAGAGGACGAACCAGGAGCGTAGAACAGCTTCATCGATAGCCCCGAGCTGACGCGGTCCGGCACAGCCTAGCAAGTCGCTGTCGCCGAGTCCGCTTACCGCGTGACGTCGCCGCCGGCGGACGGAATCAGGCGGGTTCGACCTCGACGAGGTTGGTGTTGTAGGTCGTGGCGCCGCTGGGGGCGGAGCGGTCTTCGGCCAAGACGTTGGCGCAGCCCTTGGTGTCGACGCCGTTGCCGTTGGGGGTGAACCAGGCGCCTTCCTTGATCGAGACGACGCCGCGCGCGATGCGCTTCGTCACTTTCGCCGGAAGAAGCGTCGCGCCGCGGTCGTTGTAGATGCGCACGGTCTGGCCGTTGCGGATGCCGCGGGCGGCGGCGTCCTCGGTGTTGATCCAGACGTCGTCGGGATCGACCTTGGCGAGTTGCTCCTGGTTGCCGTGGATCGAGTGGGTGCGGGCGCGGGATTTGGGGCTGCACAGCATCAGGGGGTGGCGGGCGTCGGCGGCAACCGGCTCGATCCAGGTTGGAATCGGCGGGATGGCGCCGAGGCCGTAGGGGTCGGGTTTCGCCGCCAACGTCGTCGAGTAGAGCTCGATCTTGCCACTCGGCGTGTTGAACCGGTGAGTCTCGGGGTCGCGGATCTGTGCGGCGAAGGCGACCGCGTCGGCCGGCGGTGCGAAACGTGCGACGCCCTTCTCCTTGAACTGCTCGAAATCGTCGACCGCGTCCTTGGTCAGCTCGCGCAGCCACGCCATCTCGCTCTTGTCGTTGTAATCCGCGATGCCGAGCCGCGCCGCGAGATCGGCGAAGATGTCCATGTCGTTGCGGCACTCGTACATCGGCGCGATCGCCTGCTTCATGAAGATCGCGTAGTGCCCGGCGCCGGCCCAGGGCGTGTGCACGTCGTTGCGCTCCCAGAAGGTCGTCGCCGGCAGCACGATGTCGGCGTGGCGCGCCGTCGGCGTCAGGAAGTGGTCCTGGGCGACGATGAACTCCACGCCGTCCAGCGAGGCCGCCATCTTGTTGGCGTTGGGGCACTGGTTGAACAGATCGCCGCCGGCCGAATAGATCATCTTGATGTCGGCGGGATAGCCGCCGCCGCGGCCGCGCGCCAGCAGGTCGGCGAGCAGCGGCGTCGAGACGCGCGCGTTGAGCGGATTGGTGCCCGCCGGGAAGCTGTTGATGCCGGCGCGGCCGGTGGCGCCGTTGCTGACACCCGAGTTGCCGCCGACGACGCCGACATTGCCGGTGATCGCGGCGAGCGCATAGGCCGCGCGATGGAACTGCTCGCCAAACGCGGTGCGTCCCGGTGCGTAGCCGCATTGCAGCGCCGCCGGCTTGGTGGTGGCGAACTCGATCGCCAGCCGGCGGATCGTCTCGGCCGGGATGCCGCAAATCGCCGCCGCCCATTCCGGCGTCTTGGGCACGCCGTCGCCACCCTCGCCCATGAGATACGCGCGGTACGACGCGCCCGAAGGCGCGCCGGCAGGCAGATGCGCCTCGTCGAAGCCCAGCACGTGGCGATCGCAATAGGCCTGGTCGTGCAGCCCTTCGCTGACGATGACATAGGCCATCGCGATCAGCGCCGCGGCATCGGTCGAGGGCTTGATGAAGATGTGCTCGTCGGCGAAGGCGGCCGACGTCCTGGTGCGGCGCGGATCGACGCAGACGATGCGCACGCCGGCCTTCTTGGCCTCGCGCAGATACTCGCGCGTGCCGGTGCCGAAGGTGCCGTCGGCCGGGCTCCAGCCCCACATCACGATCAGCTTCGAGTTCACGTAGTCCGTGGGCTCGCGGCCGGCGCTCTTGTAGTCGCCGCCATAGGTCACGCGCACCGCGAAGATCTCGGCCTCGGCCGACATGTTCGACCACAACAGCGTGCAGCCCCCGAACTTGTTGAACAGGCGCTTGGCGCCGGCCGAGCTGTGCAGCATCGACAGATTGCCCGAGCGCGAGGCGTCGAGGAACGCGGCGTTGCCGTGCGTGGCGCGCACGCGCAGCATCTCGCGCGCGACGGTGTCGAGCGCCTCATCCCAGGTGATGCGCTCGAACTGTCCGGCGCCGCGCGGGCCGGTGCGTCGCACAGGATAGCGCAGCCGGTCCGGATGATAGACGCGCTCGATCTGCCCCACGCCGCGCGCGCAGGCATGCAGCGGCGGCAGCTCCGGCCGCCAGCGCGCCGGATCGGTCGAGATCTTGACGATGCGGTCGTCGACGACATGCGCGTTCACCACGCAGCGCCCGCCGCAGTTATGCCCGCAGGTGCTGGTGACCACAGTCTCGCCCGGCCGCGCCGCGCGGCGCGGGGATTGGTAGATGGTGTGGGGGGTGGGCATGGGTACTCCGCTGCGGTGAGCCGAGAGAGACTAGCGGCTCGCTCGTAAGGTGGCCACGGTTCGCCAAAGAGCCGACCGCGTGGTCAGCGCGGTCGGCAAGAGCGGAGATGAGGGGCGCCGTCGCGTTACGCCTGACGGCGCCCCAGGTTCTACACTCACCCTAGCTAGGTGAGAGGGTAACGGCGCAGGTGGGCACACACGTGCTCCAACCGACCGTACCGATAGCGAACGTACGAGCGCACGTGCACCATCTCGGCCTCCTTTCTGCGTCGAAACGGACGCTTGAAAGTCGGCGCGGGCGATGCGATCTTATCCTTGCGAGTGGAAGCCGCAGGCGCACCGCGCCGAGGTTTTCGGGACGGCCACTTGAAACCGGTTTCAAAACCAGTTTCGGTGGCCGTTCTTGTTTCAGATCTTCGCCCACTGGACGGAATTGCTCGCCTGTCTGAGAACCTCCCTTTCTGACCTTTCTATTGTTCCATCCTATTTGGCGTCGACCTCACGCAGTCCTCGAGCCGTCTGGCCCTTCTTCATCATCGGTCTCGTCGTGGATGGGATAGCTGTAGTCCAGCACGGTGGCGAACATTGCGACGAACTTGTCTCGCGCCTGCTGTGTCCATCCCTGGCCCTGTAGCGGTAGCCCCGCGAGAAGGGCCGACAACATTGGTGGAAGTGGGCCAACAACGCTGTTCAGCGGCCGCGTCTCGACCTTCCTACTGAACGCGGGCGCACGCCCCGCCGGCTTCTCCGTGAGACGCGGCCGAGGCGTCATAGGCTTGGGAGGGCGCGGCTGCGACACCTTTTCCGGACGCGCATCAGCTGAGGCGTAAAGGCCGACAAACAGCGACACCATGCGAGGCTGCTGGCCGACGGGCACGTAGTTGCGGAAGGCGTCGCGAATCTCGGTCTCGGTTGCTGTCGCCGGATCAACGAACTGCAACACGTCGGCATAGGCGCCGTTAAGCCATTCGACGATCCGCTGCTTGTACTCCGCCTCAGGCGCCTTCCGGATGCCCTCGAAAGTTGGAGTGGGCTCGCCCTTGTCGTTGATCAAATCCAAGGTTTGCATGGCTTGGAGAGTTCGGGCCAACAGGCTGTCGGGAACGCCCGCGCGCCCGAGGGTCTCCCCAGTGATCGGAGCCGGAAGCCCCCGCTGCCGGTGGCGCTCGATCACCTGTAAGAGCGTGCCAGGGGGTGCGTAGGGGGCGGGCTTGTCTGCCGTAACGGCCATAAAAGATGATCTCCTGTTCTGGACGTAACATAGTTCGTTTTCGTTTTCGGTTCAAGGAGAATCTGGTACGGACAGAAAACGTGGTATTGAACCACTTTAAATTATTGAAATATATGGATTTTTCACCTAAACAGTATATCATTCGCCCAGTGACAGGAGACCAAGATGAATTGTGCGCTCCAGAAATTCGGTGAACTACAACCCAGGATGACCCCTAGGATGTGCGGCGGATGGCTAGCTATCGCGCCGGACGCGTCTCCTATTCGGATCGGCGTTACCGGCCAAACCCAGGAGGAAACCCGAGACGCGTTCAAACGCGCCTTGGCTCAATGGGAAGCCAACCTATTGAAGGAAAACGATTTTATTGCGTAGGATGCTGAAGCCGGGCCGGCGTGCCTATCACACCGCAGGTAGCACGCTTTCCAGACCTATTCGTCGCTACACGCCGGAAATCCAGGGATTTGAAGGGGTGCGGAATTATACGAATCTCGCGGAATTTCGTGTTTCGTATAAAGCCAAGTGAGCGCGGCGTTGCTCCGCTAGCCCGCTCCCGGCAGAGCCTTTCCATGGCGTGCTGCCTCCTCATCATCGCCCAACCATCGCGCTGCCACGCACACCGCCGTCGGCCGCCAGTCCGTGGTGTCGTGGGCGCCTTTGCCGAGGTTGCAGGCGCGGCAGAGGATCTGGAGGTTGGCGGGGTCGAGGGCCAGTTCGGGGTAGTCGCGGCGCGGCAGGATGTGGTCGACCTGGACGATCGCCTCGGGGAAGGCGACGCCGCAGCATTGGCAGCGCGCGCCGTGGTGGCTCAGCATCGCGTGGCGCAGCTTCAGCCAGCGCGGCGAGGCGTAGAAGCCGCTGCCCATGGTGGCGAAGCGCAGCGGCGGCAGCGGCGCGTCGCAGGGTGGCGAGAGTTCGGTGATGGTGAGGCCGTTGTGGCCGCCGAGCAGGTGGTAGAACGTGTCGTCGAGCAGGCGGTCCAGACCTTCGACCCAGTGGCCGGGCTTCACGTCGATGGTGTAGTCGGCGCAGGCTTTGGAGTCGCAGAAGATCGACACCAGGCGGCGCTGCACATCCGAAGGCAACGCCGCGAGCACGCGGGTCATGTCGTCGATCTCGCGTTGCAGGCTGCCGCGGCTCGACAGCGCCACGCCGTTGACCGTCACCTCAAGCATCGTCCGTCTCCTTTCGCTCGTAGCGTGTCGCCTCGCGGTTCCAGCGCAGCCCCGTCACCTCGCCCGGACTGCCGATCACGCCGCAGTAGCGGGCCTTCGCGACCTTGATCGTCGTCGTGCCGTCGGGGCCCAGGCTCTCGCGGTGGATGACCACGCCGATGTCCGGCTTGTTGGCCCAATGCGCGCTGTCGCTGATGTCGTAGAGAGATGGCGTCGGGTAGCGGCCGGTCTCGCGGCTGCGTTGCAGCTTGGCAGGATGCGCCACGACGATCAGGTGGACGCGGTGCTTGCGCGCGAATTTCTTGAATTGTTTGATGGCGAAGCCGGTGTACTCGGTGAGGTTCATGTCTGATGGACGCACGTGGTCCATCTCGTTCCAGGGGTCGATCACCAGCACGTCGGCCTCGAAGCGGCGCACGGCGGCGGCGCGCTCGAGCGCCCAAGCGGGATCGACGTCCTCGTGCGGCACCACGAAAGCGGCCGCAGCCCTCCTACCCGCTACCAAGCGCCGCCTTGATCGCGGCCTTGTCCGCGGGCGTCAGGTCCTTCGCCTCATCCACCACAGCGCAGATCGCCGCCACATGGCGACGCGCGATCTTGCCGATGATGCCGCGCCGCCGAAGCGACTGCTCGATCACGTAGTCGTCCAGCTCCATGGGCAGGCCGCATTCGATGTGGCTGTCGTGTTTCAGGAACGGATGATCGATCTGGCGGATCCTGATCGGCGTCTGCCATTTCGGATCGGTGTTGATACGAAAGAACAGGCCGAGCTTCGGCTCGACGCAGATGACCATCTTGGGTCCTGGCGGCCGGATGGTGTCGTCATCGATCCAGATGATATCGAGCGGCGCCAGCAGCGGCATGCGTCACAGGCGAAGGAAGCGCGACGTCTCCCGCAGATAGGCGACCTGCTCGGCCTTGCGCGGCGACTCCTCGATCATGTCCTCGTAGCGCATGGTGCCAAGATCGGCGGCCTGCCAGTCGGGGCCGTGCGTGGCCGCCGTGCGCTCGTCGAACGACATGCCCGCCGAGGTGCGCAAGCCGTAGTCGAGCGCATCGCGATCGGACTCCGACAGCACGTTCATGTCGGGCGGCGTGTTGGCCGGCCCCGGCCGCAGTCGAAAGCCGTCGACCAGCGTCCAGGGATAACGGTCGGCGCCGAGGTCGGCGAGCCAGAGTGGATCGCCCTTGGCCATCTCGTAGATCTCGAGCGGCACCGGGCCGAAGCGCATGGCGCGATAGGTCGCGCCGAACACGGGACGCCCGTGCTCATTGAGGTGGCGCTTGTCGGCGAAGTAGCAGGCCTTGAGCACCGCGTGCAGATCGATGCCGGGCTGCTCGCAAACCATCCAATGGACGGCGGCCCGCGCTTTCGTCGGCGAGAACTTGAAACGGATCGGCCGCATGTCGATCAATATAGTAAATTCAGCGGGTTTCTCAACCGGTTGGAAAAGCCGAGTCGTTTCAAGGGCTTGCCTCCTCGATATCGTCCCCCAACCAGCGCGCGTCCACCCACACCGCCCTCGGCCGCCAGTCCGTCGTGTCGTCGGCGCCTTTGCCGAGGTTGCAGGCGCGGCAGAGGATCTGGAGGTTGGCGGGGTCGAGCGCCAGTTCGGGGTAGTCGCGGCGCGGCAGGATGTGGTCGACCTGGACGATCGCCTCGGGGAAGGCGACGCCGCAGCATTGGCAGCGCGCGCCGTGGTGGCTCAGCATCGCGTGGCGCAGCTTGAGCCAGCGCGGCGAGGCGTAGAAGCCGGTGCCCATGGTGGCGAAGCGCAGCGGCGGTAGCGGCGCGTCGCAGGGTGGCGAGAGTTCGGTGATGGTGAGGCCGTTGTGGCCGCCGAGCAGGTGATAGAACGTGTCGTCGAGCAGGCGGTCCAGGCCGTCGACCCAGTGGCCCGGCTTCACGTCGATGCTGTAGTCGGCGCAGGCTTTGCTGTCGCAGAAGATCGAGGCGAGGCGGCCCCGCACATCCAAAGGCAACGCCGCGAGCACGCGGGTCATGGCGTCGATCTCGCGTTGCAGGCCGCTGCGGCTCGACAGCGCCACGCCGTTGATCGTCACCTCAAGCATCATTCGTCTCCTTGCGTTCGTAGCGTGTCGCCTCGCGGTTCCACTTCAGGCCCGTCACCTCGCCCGGGCTGCCGATCACGCCGCAGTAGCGGGCCTTCGCGACCTTGATCGTCGTCGTGCCGTCGGGGCCCAGGCTCTCGCGATGCACGACGATGCCGATATCCGGCTTGTTGGCCCAATGCGCGCTGTCGCTGATGTCGTAGAGACTTGGCGTCGGGTAGCGGCCGGTCTCGCGGCTGCGTTGCAGCTTGGCGGGATGGGCCACGACGATCAGGTGGACGCGGTGCTTGCGCGCGAATTTCTTGAACTGCTTGATGGCGAAGCCGGTGTACTCGGTGAGGTTCATGTCCGGGGGACGCACGTGGTCCATCTCGTTCCACGGATCGATCACCAGCACGTCGGCCTCGAAGCGGCGCACGGCGGCGGCGGCGCGTTCGAGCACCCAGGCGAGATCGACGTCGTCGTCCTCGTGCGGCACCATGAAAGAGAAGCGTTTGTCGATCCACGCATCGGCCGACGCGATCTGCTCCTCGGTCATGTCGCGTTCCGCTATCCCTGCGTGGAACGAGCGCAGCGCGCGGCGGTGGTCGAGCTGCGGCATCTGCTCGAAGCTGGCGAAGCAGGTGTTCCAGCCGTGCCGCCAGGCCAGCCGGCAGCACACCTCGTTGACGAAGCTCGACTTGCCGTGGCCGGGAATACCGGTGACCACCACGAGATCGCCGCGGCGCGCGCGGTAGTGATCGTCGAGGCCCTCGACGCCGATCGGCAGCGCCGGCGAGACATCGGCCGGCGGCAGCTCGGACAGACGATGGATGCCCGGTACCGGATACCAGGGCGCGTCACGCAGCGCCTCGCGCACGCCGCGCTCGCCGTAGCGCATCAGCACATCGTTGAGGTCCTTGGCGGCCGGCGGATAGCGCAGCCAGCGGCAGCGTGATTTGCCGAGGCGCAGCGCCAGGTCGGCCAGCAGATTGGCGCCGGGCTGATCGCCGTCGACCGCGAGGATGATCTGGCGCACCGACGACAGCGCCTGCTCGGCGGCGTCGAGATAGGCGTACTTGCGGCCGGCACCGTCGTCGTCGCCGAGCGCTTCCATCGGCGCGCCGCCGGGCACGCTGACCACGCGCGGGAAGCCGCATTGCAGCGCGACCATCGCGTCGAGCTCGCCCTCGGTGATGATCAGCGGCTCGTCGGCGAGCGTCGGATCGGCGAGGCAGTCCAGATTCCACAGGATCTGCTTGCCGCCCTTGTCCTGGCTGAAGCGCTTGGTGGTGCCCACGGTGCGGTACTTGTGGTTCACCACCGCGCCGTTCTCGACATAGGGGATGGCGATCCAGTCAGCGCCCAGCCGCGCGCAGGCGCCCACGCCAAGCCTCGCCAGCAGCTCGACGTCGAGCTGCCGGTCCTCGAGCAGCGCCTGGAGATGCTCGGTCAACGGCTCGGACGCCACCCTTCCATCCGCAGTGGTGGCAGAGCCAGACGGCCCCGTCGTGTTCGAGCGTGACGCTGAGGCATCGCTCCTTGCGCTGGCGTCGGGTGTGGCTGCATCGCGGGCATGGTGTGCGCTGCGTGCCCTCGCGTTGGTGGCGGACATGGATACCCTCGCGGATCAGGCGGTCGATGAAATCGGTCACAGGTTGAAGCCCTGATGGGCGTCGGCGGGCGAGGCGCGCGCTTTCTGCCGCAACGCCGCCTCGAGCCATTGCACCGCGTCGATCGGGCCGGCCCGTTGCGCGGCGCCCAGCGCCTCGATCAGCCGGGCATCGCCATGGTCGCGCCGCCACTTGCCGAGCAGGCCGCGACACCGATCCTCGGACTTGCCGGTCGCCCGCTGCAGCCAGTCTCGCCCCTGGTTGAAAACCACCGTCGCCGCGTCGACCGCGGCCGTCTCCGACGGAACGCCGTTCCCTTCCCCGTTCCCTTCCTTTCCGCTCTGACTCGACGCCGGTTCGACGCATGCCTGACGCTGCGTCGGCGCCGGCAAGGACGATTCCTTCTCGCGGCTGTTGAAGACCTGGTGCTGCGCGAGGCTCGGTACGACGCCGTACTCGATATCCTCCACGGTGTAGCGCTGCACGAACCCGTGCTCGACCAGCGCGTCGAGCACGGCGGCGAAGTCGATGTCGTCGTAGGGCAGCACCTGGATCTTGATCTCGGCCGGCCGCCACTTGAAACGGCCGGCACGGTCGGCGACGCACCACATCCCGACATAGGCCACGCGCAGCGGCAGGCCGCTTTCGCGCTCGGCGGTCCACAGATCGTGGTGGCGGAAGAATTCGGGCTTGATCGTGCGGATGCGGGCCATCGGCCACCTCGCGTCGTTGCGGACGCGGGGGACTCAGCGCCGAACGACGGCGGCCGTCAGCCGGAAAGGTCGGAAACTCGGTGTATCAGGGTTTCCGGCCAAATTCGCAGGCCGCGTAGAATCGGTTCAGCCGCTCCTTGAGCACGCTCTCGGACGGCTCGTGGCCCTGCGTGTCGGCGAACCATTGCTGCGCCTTGCGCAGGAACTGGGCCTTGGTTTTGGGGAAACCATCCTTGTAGACCGTGGCGCCGAGCCAGATCGCGAAGGCCTCCCAGTCATACTCCGCCGGCCGGCCGCCGGCGCCGCGCGGCGCCCGCTCGACCGGCGCGACACGGCTGATCGCCACCGCGTCGAAGCGCAACCGTGCGCCGACCAACGCGTTGTCGGCCAGGTCGATGTCGAGCACGGCGAGATCGTCCCGTGTCGCCGTTCGCCGCTCACCCTCGACGACGCCCGTGACCGTATGGCCACCGTTCATCAGAACGCGCTTCACGAGAGCCGGGATAACCACCTCGCGCCGGATCACCGCCGCGCGACGCAGCCGACGCGCCCTGGCGCCGTATCGCTCAGCGTCGACCAGCAGATAGCGGCCCAGTCCGGCGACCTTGCGCGCGACGGCCGGGCCGGCGTGACGGCGGGCGAAATCCCACAGGCTCCAGGGTCCGGTATCGTCGGCCATGCCGGATGTTCGGCAACGGCGGCGCTGGCCGCAAGCCGGATCGAACGATCGCCGCCATTGCAATCGCCGCCGCCGCCCCCCACATGATCATGACGGCGAGGGATGCCCCGCCACCCGACGTCCCGCACGAACACCCTGAAGGTCCCGTGATCGCGTTGGCGCCAGCCAGGTTGTCCTGGGGTGGCCATCCCTGATCGCGGTGACGTGCGTGGTCCGCGTCCCCTCGATCAGCGCCCCCGCGTTTTTTGCTGAACGACGATCGCCTGGCGTCGCCTGCCCGGGATGCCGCGCCCGTCCGCATCCAGCCCAACCCGTTCCATCGGTGAGAGAGATCCATGAAAGAGCACAAGTACAAGGTCGGCGCCTATGTGCGCGTCGCGTCGCGCACGGTCGCGGCGGTGCCCGTGGGCCGCTACCAGATCATCCGGCTGATGCCGCCGGAAGGCTTCCAGAACCAGTACCGCGTCCGCTTCGTCGACGACGGCCATGAACGCATGGTCAAGGAGAGCGACCTCACGTGAGCGCCACCGACACCACCACGCCGGCGGCGGCGAGCATCGCTTCGATCCGCCAGACGCTCAGCGCGCACCAGCAGCCGCATGCCGGGCGCAGCACGTGGCAGATCGCGGTCTCGTTCGTCTCCTTCATCGCGCTGTGCGCCCTGATGTACGTCACGCTCGATATCTCGATCTGGCTCACGCTCGCGCTGGCGGTGCCGGCCGCCGGCTTCGTCGTGCGCATCTTCATCCTGCAGCACGATTGCGGGCACGGCGCCCTGTTCCGCTCGAAGGCGCTCAACGACTGGGTCGGCCGGCTGTGCGGTCTGGTGACGCTCACGCCCTACGCCAACTGGCGGCGCCAGCACGCGCTGCACCACGCCAACTGGAACAATCTCGATCGCCGCGAGAGCGGCGCCGACATCTACTCGACCTGCCTGACGACGGCCGAGTATCGCGCGCTGCCACGACGAGAGCGCTTCCTCTACCGCCTGCTGCGCCATCCGCTGATTGCGCTGGTGCTGCTGCCGCCGCTGGTCTTCCTCGCGCTCTATCGCTTGCCGTTCGACACGCCTGAAACCTGGCGGCGCGAGCGCCTGTCGGTGCATGGCACCAATCTGGCGCTGATCGCGCTGTTCACGACGTTGGGCCTGACGCTCGGCTTCGGCGCCGTGGCGCTGGTCCAGCTGCCGATCATGGTCGTGGCCGCGATCGTCGGCGTGTGGCTGTTCTCGGTGCAGCATCGCTTCGAGGGCACGCAGTGGTTCCGGCGCGACGGCTGGAGCGCGCCGTCGGCGTCGCTGCAGGGCACGTCCTTCCTGCGGCTGCCCGGGTTGCTGCGCTGGTTCACCGGCAATATCGGCTACCACCATGTCCATCACCTCAACGCGCGCATCGCCAACTACCGGCTCGCCGAATGTCACGACGCCAACCCGGCGCTGCGCCAGGTGCCGACGCTCAGCCTGGGCGCCGCGTTGCGCTCCAGCGCGCTGTGGCTGTGGGACGAGGAACGCGGGCGCATGGTGAGCTTCGCCGAGGCCAGGGCCGCCGCCGGGAGCCGGCGATGAAGTATCTCGGCGCGCTGCGCGGCAGCGGCACGCTGATCGCGGCCGACGAGGAACTGGGCGCCGCCACCTTCGAGATCGACGGCTATACCCTCAGACCCGGCGAGGTCGTCGCCTCGGGCGAGCTCAGCATGGCGCCCGAGGACCTGGCGCGCGCCTTCGGGCAGCGCCAGTTGCGGCTGCGCACCAGCGAGGGACGCGAGTTCACGGTGCGCTTCTCGGCGCGCAAGCTGGCGGCGGCGAGCACCAGCGCGCACGCCGATTTCGGCGGCGACCTGCCGCCCGCCAGCGCCTGGGCGCATTGACCACGCTACTGTTATCGTCCTTCTCCCTCTCCCCGCTTGCGGGGAGAGTGAGACGAAGGCCATACGCGATGCGCCCGCTCAACGCCTCGGCGTCCGCCCGCGAATCCGGTCGAAGCCCTGCTTGATGGCGGCGAAGCGCGCCTCGACGTAGTGCTCGAATTCGGTGTCGGTGAAGATATAGGGCCAGTTGTTCTCGATGCCCTCGCGCACCAGCTCGCCGACATAGCGTGGATCGGCGCCGCGCTCGACGCCGTCGCGGATCGCCTGGAAGCGCTCGGCCATGGCCCCGGTGGGCGGCGTCGGCACCAGCTTGCCGGCCAGCCGCGGCGGCAGGTTGCGCTGCGAGGTGAGAATTTTGGTGCGCACGAAGCTCGGGCACAGCACCGACACGCCGATGCCGCGCGGCGCCAGCTCGATGCGCAGGCCTTCGCTCAGCGCCACGACGCCGTACTTGGAGACGTTGTAGGGAATGCTGCCGCTGGAGACCAGGCCGGCCATCGAGGCGGTCGAGACGATGTGGCCGCCCTCGCCGTGGCCTTCGATCAGCGGGCCGAAGATCTCGATGCCCCAGACGACGGCGTTGAGGTTCACGCCCATCGTCCAGTCCCACGCCGCGTCGGTCCAGGTGCCGTAGGGCCCGCCGCCGCCGACGCCGGCGTTGTTGATCAGGATATGGACCTTGCCATAGCGCGCGATGGTGGCGTCGGCCGCCGCCTTCAGTTCAGCCTTCAGTGAAACGTCGGCGCGCACGCAATCGACATCGGCGTTGGTGCTCGCGAGTTCGGCCCGCGCCTTCTTCAGCGCCTCCTCCTCGATATCGCACAGCATGACCTTGGCGCCGGCCTGCGACAGCGCCGTGGCGATGCCGAGACCAATGCCCGACGCCGCGCCGGTCACGAACGCGGTCTTGCCTGCGATGTCCTTCATCTCGGTCTTTCCCCTACCTCGGTTCGACCCGATCTTACCTTCCCCCAGAGGTGGAAGGTGCCCGCAGGGCGGAAGAGAGATCGCATATGGCTCCCTCTCCCCGCTTGCGGCAGGGCCATCGCATATGGCCTCAAGATGCTGGGGGCGCGCCACTCCAGTGGCGCGTCTTGTCGTCCCACCGCCGCGCCACTGGAGTGGCGCGCCCCGACCGGGCAGCGACTTTCAAGGCGTTCGGGCCGCGTCGCTCCAGCGACGCATCTTGAGCGCCGCTGGAGCGGCGCGGCCCCAAGACAATCCAAATCCATATGCGATAGCCCTGCCGCTTGCGGGGAGAGGGTTGGGGTGAGGGGGAGTCTCAAGTTGCGCACGAGCGCCGTGCGTCACCTGACTCAGCCCCTCACCCCGACCCTCTCCCCGCAAGCGGGGAGAGGGAGGAAAACGCTACACGCGATCACCGCTCGCCGTGTCGGGCCGAGGCGAGCGCGACTGCCCCAGTGGCGATGATCATGAGGCTCGCGACAAGCATCAACGCCAGGGACAGCGACACCACGGTCAGCGCCGCGCTGGCGAAGATGACGCCCGTCGCGTTGGCGGTGCGTTGCAGGGCGAAGACTTCGGCGCGTCGTTGCGGCGGCGCCAGCGTGTCGAGCACGAGCGAGTAGTAGGTCGACAGCGGCGCCAGCACCGCGCCGATCAGGATGGTCGCGATGATGGTCGTGACGGCGGACAGATTGAGCGCCGCGAGGCCGGCGCCCGACGCCATGATGAAAAGCTGTGCCACCACCACCCAGCGCGACGCCATGCGGTTGCGCACGCTGACCCAGATCCCGCCGGCGACGGAGGCCACGCACAGCGGCACGGTGAACAGGATGGCGAGCGCCGGCTGGTAGCCGAAGTTGAGCGCCAGCGCGACGGCGCCGATCTCGATCGAGGCGACGGTGGCGCCGCCCGCCATCGCGCACAGCAACCACAGCAGCATCGAGCGGCCGAGAACCGAGCCTTCGGCGCGGCGAAGGCCGTCGCCCGGCATCGCATCGACATGCGGGATCAGCACGGCCGGCACGGCGCCGAGCGCGGCGAGCGCGAGGATGGCGAAGACCGGCGAGACGGTGCCCAGACCGGACGCCGCGACGGGCGCCAGCACGAAGGTCGTCTCGTTGACCGTGGCGGCGATGCCCAGCGCGCGCGGCAGGCGCTCGGCCGGCGCGAGCTGGCTGAGCAAGGCGCGCATGTAGCCGAAGGCCGCGCCGTTCACCGATCCGGCGATCGCCGCCGACACGACGAGCCAGGCGAAGGGCGCTTCGGTGGTCGCGAGCAGGGCGATGCCCACCAGCGCCACCGTGCGCAGGACCACCAGCAGCTTCAACGCCGTCGCGACGCGCAGCCCGCCGGTGAGCCGCACGATGGGGATGGCGCCGATCACCTGCGCCAGGGTCATGGCGAGCATCATGGCCGCGCCGCCGCGCGCGTCGCCGGTGAGGCTGAGCGCGACCAGCGCGAAGGCGATGGGTCCCGCCGCCTGCGGTACGCCGAACGTGCCGGAGGCGATGAACCAGCGCAGCAACGGCCATCTACCGGCGGACGACAAGCTTGGCACGGACGGTATGCTGGCGATGGCGGCGACGCGTCACAAGGGGCGCGTTGCGCGGGCCTGGCGCGATGACCGCGCCATGCGCCCGCGTCGAAGGACGGCGTGCGTTAGAGCATCGAGCGGTTAATCAGACGCGCCTGTCATCCTCGGGGCCGTCCGCCGCCGCTCACTCGATCACCTCGTCGGCGCGCACCAGCACCGACAGCGGGATCTCGAAGCCCAGCGCGCGGGCGGCCTTGAGGTTGACGATCAGCGTGTAGTCGGTCGGCTGCTGCACCGGCAGGTCGGCCGGCTTGGCGCCCTTGAGGATGCGGTCGATATACGCCGCGAGGTTGCGCTCGATCTCGCTTCGGCTGGCGGCGTAGGTGATCACGCCACCTTCCGCCGCGAAGGCTTCCCACGGCGACGCCGTGGCGATGCGGCGCTGGTTGGCCATCTCGATCGCGCGGTCGCGGCGCATGCTGGGCTGCACGATCAGCGCCCGCACGCCTTGCCGCTCGAAGGCGGCGAAGGCGGCCTGGTAATCGTCGGCCGCCGGCACGCGCTCGACATGCAAGGTCACGCCGGTCGCGCGCTGCGCCGTGTCGAGCAGCTCGAGGAAGGGCACGGTGAACGGATCGCCGGCGTTGGCCAGCACGCCGAAGCGCCCGGCGCCGGGGAACGCCTCGCGCAGCAGGGCGAGCAGCTTGGTGCCGAGCTCGGATGTGGTACCGGACACGCCGGTGATGTTGCCGCCGGGGCGCGACAGCGAGGAGACGAGGCCGGTGCGCACCGGATCGCCCGCCGACATGACGATCGGGATGGTGCTGGTGGCGGCGCGCGCGGCGTGGACCGTCGGCGTCTGCGTCGCCACGATCACATCGACCTCCAGCCGCACCAGCTCGGCGGCCAGCGCCGGCAGTCGATCGGGCTGGCCCATGGCGGAGCGCACCTCGAAGGCGACGGTGCGGCCCTCGACATAGCCCAGCCGGCGCAGCTCGTTGCGCATGGCGCCCAGGATCGGCTCGGGATTGGCCTGGAACAGGAAGCCGATGCGCGGCAGCTTCGCGCCCTGCGCGCGCCCGGAGCCGGGCAGTGCGGCGAGCGATGCGAGGAGAAGAACGCGACGCTTCATGGGTCGGCAACGCTGATCGGGGGAGCCCGCCGTGTCAATCGGCAGTGGTCGATCGGCCGTGCTATCGTCGGCGACGCTGAGCGGGAGACCGTGCCATGACCCTGCGTCGTCGAGCGTTCCTGCCCGTGATGGGCGCTGTCGCTGGTCTCGGCGTGCCGGGTCTCGCGCGCGCCCAATCCACCGACTGGCCGCGCGGTCCGCTCCGGATCGTCGTGCCCTTCCCGCCCGGCGGCACGACCGATCCGGTGGCGCGCATCCTCGCCGCCAAGATCAGCGAGCACACCGGCTGGCAGACCTTGATCGACAACAAGCCCGGCGCCGCCGGCGCGATCGGGGCGGCGATCGCGGCCAAATCGCCGCCCGACGGCCAGACCTGGATGGTGACCTTCGACAGCCACATCCTCAGCCCCGCCTTCACCAGGGACCTGCCCTACAAGGACGCCGAGCTGGCCAACGTCATGCTGGTGGGCCGCGCGCCGCTGGCCATCGCCTGCCACCCCGACCGGCCGTACAAGACCTTCGCCGATGTCGTGGCCGACGCGAAGGCGCGACCCGGCCGGGTCAGCAACGGCGTGCTGTCGGCCAGCCAGGCGCTCTTGATCTCGACGCATCTGCAGAAGGCCAACGGCTTCCAGCTCAACACGATCTATTACAAAGGCGGCGGGCCGACGGTGCAGGACCTGCTGGCCGGCGTCACCGACATGGCGGTGACGACCTTGGGCGCGCTCAAGCCGCATTTCGACGCCGGCAAGCTGCGCCCGCTGGCGACCACCGGCGACAAACGCGTGCCGGCGCTGCCCGACACGCCGACGCTCGCCGAGCAGGGCCTGCAGACCTATCCGACCTATTCATGGTGGGGCGTCTACGCGCCCGCGGGCACGCCCAAGCCGATCATCGAACGCATGAGCGCGGAGCTGGTGAAGGCGGTACGCGCATCAGATGTCGCGGCCAAGTTCGTCCAGCAGATCTACATGGAGATCCTCGCCAGCACGCCGGAGCAGTTCGCGGCGTTCCAGCAGAGCGAGCAGGAGCGCTGGTTCAGGGTGATCAAGGACAACGACATCAGAAGCGATTGACGCCGGAAAAGGAGCCGATACGCCCCCGCTGTTGTACCGCGAGCGGCGCCAAGGAGCCGGAATCGATCAGCCTTGAGCCCCGGCATCGGCCGCGCAATTCGGACCGCAGAAAAATGTAGGAACCTGACGAAGGCCGTGATACTTTGACGTCAGTTAACGATGTATTGACGATTTGATGGCCAAGCCACTCGGATCAAATAATAAAAAAATCCTTTTGAGACAAATAGTTGAATCAGTAGCGTTGGGGATTGTTATGGTAACGAGTTCGGTGGTTGTTTCTTCGGCTTTTGACAATTTTGACGATCAAAGCCGACCCTACGGAAAGTCCAAGCTGGCATTTCGCACCATCGGTGAAGCCGCGGTTGAACTGGACGTCGCTCAGCATGTTCTGCGCTTCTGGGAGAGCAAGTTCAGCCAGATCCGCCCGCTCAAGCGCGGGGGTGGCCGGCGGTTCTATCGCCCCGAGGACGTCGACCAGCTGCGGCGCATCCGCTCGCTGCTCTACGATGACGGCTACTCGATCAAGGGTGTTCAGCGCCTTCTGAATAAAGGCCGTGGTCGTATCGCGGCGCCCGACCTCGACGTGCGCACCCCGTCGCCCGCAGATCCGCGGCCGCCAACTTCCGTCGCGTTGCCGCGCCCGGCCGCGAAGCTCGATAGTGGCCAGCGACGCGAGATGGAGAAGATCCTCGACGATCTGCGGAACGCGCACGCGCAACTGCGCCACGCCCTGCACGGATCGCACTGAGACAGAAGGCTGCGCTGGTCTTCAACGACGCCGCCGCGTCGCGCGTCTTGGTAACGCGGCAGCCATCGCGCGCCCTGCCCACGGTCAGGGTACGACGCCAGCCGGCGCGATATCCGGCCCGATCTGCAAGGTCAAGAAACCGGCCGGACCGCCGGCCTGGTCGCGCCCGGCGCCGATGCGCAGATTGAGCGGAGCACCCGAGCTGGTGCGCCCCTGCACGCTCAACGCGCCACCCGAGAACAGATACTGCGGCCGCTCTCTCAGGACCGCGTCCTTGTCGGCGAAGACCTGCAGGCTGACATCGAGATCGGAGGCGAAGCTGTACCGCCGCCCGAACCCCAGCGCCAGGCCGAGCCAGCGCGAATCGAGCGCCGAGCCGGCGACAGTGGCGTCGACGCCGTCATAGCGCAGGCGTCCGGCCGGTTCGACCACACCAATCGAGAACGGCTCGCCGGTGACGACGTTGGTCGCGCCCCGTACGGTGATCGGTCGCCATAGCGCGCCCGGCGCGGCATCGCCGATCAGCCCCGCGAGCTTGTCCCACAGCGGGCTGCCGGCCGCGAGCAGGCTGTTGCGCGCCGACTGTACCGGCGTCAGGCCCGGCGTGAGACGCAGCGCGCTCGACATGTCGCCCATCGCCGGCTCCAGCACGCCGTCGAGTCCAGGGAAGAGGTTGGTACCCAACCGCCGCAAATCACCGCCGGGCAGATAGCAGCACCAGCCCATCGGCGGCCGCAGAAACGCCGGGTCGAGGGTCAGGCGAAAGTCGCCGAGCAGCTGCGGGCGCTGCGGCCGGTAGCCGCCCCGCAGGAACGACGTGGAAAGCTGAAAATCGGACATGTCGGTCCCCCGAGCTGCGTCCGCCTCATAGCGTGGGCGCGGATCAAGGCTGAAGTGAGACGATGCTCACTGAATTTCGGCAGGGCCGGTGGGCGACCGCCGGCAATAATCGTGGAGCGGTCCGGAACTTCAGGGCGTGCGCGACGGTTATCCACTAACCGTCCGCAGACACAGCAGATTCGCGAGGTCGAGTATGGCAGAGAGTGCAGTGAGAGTTTCCAAGGCGTTTGACGATTCCAAGACCCGCGCCCGCTCCTACGAAAAGTCCAAGCTGGCATTTCGCACAATCGGTGAAGCTGCGGTTGAGCTCGACGTTGCCCCGCATGTTCTGCGCTTCTGGGAGGGCAAGTTCAGCAAACTCCGCCCGCCCAAGCGTGGCGGCGGTCGGCGCTACTATCGCCCGGAGGATATGGATCAGCTGCGTCGCATTCGCGCGCTGCTCTACGACGAAGGCTACACCATCAAGGGCGTTCAGCGGTTACTGAAGGAAGGCCGCGGTCGTGCCGCGGTGCCAGATGTCGACGACCGGCAGCCGACACTGGACCTCGGCGTGACGCGCCCGACCGTGAAGCTCAGCGCCGGGCAGCGAAAGGAGATGGAAAACGTCTTCGCCGATCTGCAGAACGCGCTCAATCAGCTGCGCCACATCCTATACGCACGCGCTCGGGCAGAGGGGGAAACGAAGAGCGTCTCGGCCACACGGGTCGTTGACCCATCAGGCCACGGGCTCAGCGTCCCTTGAACACCGCCGGCCGCTTCTCGACGAAGGCCTTCGACGCCTCCTTGTGATCCTCGGTCTCGCTGGTGCGCGAATGGCCGTTGGCCTCGGTGTCGAAGGCGTCCTCGAGCGTGCCGTCCTCGGCGACGTTGAAGTTGCGCTTCATGTAGGCGATCGCCACGCGCGGGCCGTGCGCCAGGCGTTTCGCGAGAGCCATGGTCTCGGCGACGAGCTTGTCGTCGTCGAACACCGCGTTGGCCAGGCCCAGGCTCTCCATGCGCGTGGAATCGACCATGTCGGAGAAGTAGTAGAGCTCGCGCGCGCGGGCGGTGCCGACGATGCGGCTGAGGAAGTACGTGCCGCCGAAATCGCCGGAGTAGCCGACCTTGGCGAAGGCCGTGGTCATGCGCGCGCTCCTCGCGGCGTAACGCAGGTCGCAGGCCAGCGCCATCGACAGGCCGGCGCCGGCGGCCACACCGTTGAGCATGGCGATGGTCGGCTTGTTGATCTCGTGCAGCAGGCGCGAGACCTCCATGCGCCGGCGCAGCGCTGTTCGGCGAACCGTCCGCTTCGTGAGATCCTCTGTCCTCGCCGCGATACTGGACTCATGGCTCTTATGTATAGAGCGGGTCAGCGATCCGCTATTGCAACCTTCGCCGTGGGTGCAGCGATTCCAGCATTAAAGGCCTAACTCTTGCAAAGAACTTCCTTGAGGCCCTGGCGTTCAATCTCGGCAGCTAGAAAGGGAGCTTCTAGTCGAACAAATTCAAATGACATACCTTTGCACCAGACGTCGATGCAAGCCTGCCTTGTCTCAACGAGCTCCTCGTCGTTGAGTTTCAGGACCGTGATTGTTTCCTTTGCGTGCTTCTTAAGATCATCCGAAAGATCTTCACTTGGAGCTATCAAAAGAGACGGAAACCTAATAGTGAAAGCGTTACTTGGAATGTTAAAGGGATCCAGTACTTTTTTCACTCCCTTGCGCGCGTTTACCTTCTGACAAGCAAGTCGGAAATTCGTCCACTCATATGCAAGGCTGGAATCTTCGTCCACTGACACAAAATGATCCACGGTTGCAGCACCGGTAACTGGCGCGATGCGGAAAGCGGTATAAGCACAAATCCGATTGTAAGCCTTGAGGAGATCAGGAATACACTTGCGCCAGTATTCCTTTTTCTTGAAGTCCTTGGATTTTGGATGCTGTTTTGTTGAGAGAAATTTTTTGCCCGGCTGCCGTACATCGACATCGAAGGCGACGGGTTCAGCCGCGCACTTTACCGGCATCATAGTAAACCTATAGCTTATCGTCTGGCACGAACTCGCGCGCAAACGCGCGCCACCGTGGCCAGAAGGAATGCTGGTCGGGCAATGTAGCCAACAGCTGCCGATGAACTCGCTCCACGTCGCTTGCCGTTGGCTTCGATTGCAACTGAACTTGTTCCGCTTCCTCAATGGCTTCTTGCGCGGCGGGCGACCAAGGGCTCTGCGAATCAAAAACCGGCGACTTAAGCCAATCGTTGACCGTGCCAAACTTTGCAAAATCAAACTGTTCCAATACAACCCCACCGCTGCTGTCGAGGCTCAAATGGTGGAGTGCATCTGTATCTAGGTTGAACACTTGCTCGAGAGAAGTCATTACCATTGGCGAGTGCGTCGCCACATGCAACTGCTTCTGGCCTCGGCCAACTAGACTCTCAATAACTGAGAGGAGTGATGGCAGAATGGTGCGCTGCCATTTTGGATGTAGATGCGCCTCAATCTCGTCGATGATAACAAGCATATTCGTTTGAGCCCTCTTGCCTGCCAACTTTAGGGCATCCAAATGTTCGTACCATGCCCAAGTGAGCAGGTAGGCAAGAGTTAAAACTCGTTGAACAGCTGCCGAGGCAAGAACTACTGGCACCTTACCATAAGGCATCATAAGAGATGGCAAATCTCTAGCATCTCCAGTAATGCGCTCTGGCTCAGCAATAGAAACGCCTTCGTCTTCTCCAGGAAATAGTTCGTCGATGATTCGTGAAAAGCTCTCGAAACGCGGACCATAGTTTGCTGGGGCTCGTTGCCACTGTACCCAGTCTTGAAGAAGTCCATTGCAAACAACCACTTTGTGTCCGGCTGGGAAGATGCCTTCTAGCCCATCCCAAAGCTCTCTACGGGACATCACTTCGTGATGGCGAATGCGGTCAGGAAGGCCGTAGGCTTGAGGTCGCACGAGAGGAAAGTGCCGCTCGCTATCCCAGACTGCAAAGCTGCCGTCACTGCGAGAATATATGCCTACGCCAGAGAAGTAGTGGTCGTCTCTCCGCTTCCAGGTGTTTTGCTGCGCTTCATATCGGGCAACGAAGTCATAACTCCGTGTTTCTCTTTCGGCATCTCGAAGCTGAAAGGTTAGTGACGCATCCTGCTTCCCGTCGTGGGGATTCGGGGCTGCCGCATAGGGGCCGCTCCACTCACCAGTTAGCGACCACCAAACACTATCAAGCAGGAAGGTTTTTCCCAGGCTGTTATCGCCGGTTATGACATTGAGCCTTGGAGCCGATTGATAGGAAAGCTTTCCGCCCGGCCCTGTGCCATCCATTGCGACAGAGATCAAACCGGATACCGAACGAGTAGACTTGGCTCTTGGATCGCCAATAACGTCGAGCAAATCCTCGAGCTGATACGGTTCTTCATCGAACTTGCAGCCGAACAGATCGTCATCAACTGAAAAAAGAGTCTCTTGCTCCTCGGACGTTAAGTTGAATTCCGAAACGAACCGTCGAACTAGATGTCGCCCTTCGACGTCTGGCGGCCAAATGACGTCTCTGTACATCCAGCTCGCAATATCCAGCATTGGAACTGGATCGAGCCGGTGTCTGAACCTGAGCAGCTCAAGCGCCCGAATGTAATCCTTCTTCCAGCCCCATTTACTGGCCTTCCTCTCATGCAGGAACGCCTCTGCGAAGGTGTCCGCGACTATACGTTGTAGAGACGTGCTCTCGTAGCGAGGGGAAACCCACCGCTGAGCGCGAGATGAGGTGCGGAACGGGCTGTAGTATCGATCATAAGTGGGGATGACTCGGTAGTAGGGTTCGAGTATGAGGTCCTTAAAATTGGAATAGTGAAAAGGCGTCACCTCCCCAACTGGTAAGTCGAATTTCTTAAAGCCCAGGAAGGCAAATCCGAAAAATGGATGCACGCTCTCTAGATTATCTAGGGATTTGGTTATCTGTTTAATCGCAAGGTGCATTGGCGCAACTCACAGCCTGCTCAAGCGGTCAGCCATGAACTGGCAGTACTCGGCATTCAGGTCGATACCGACGCAAGAATGACCCAAGCTGAGCGCTGCTGCCAGCGTCGTGCCAGTCCCTGCAAAAGGGTCCAGCACCAACCCGCCCGGACGACATCCGATCGTTAGGCAACGCTCCACTAGCGCAGACGGGAAGGCCGCCGAATGAATGCCTTTGTTGCCCTGAGGTCGATCCGAGATCGTCCAAACGTCCTCTGAGCCTTCAAGCTTAGTTCGATCAAAATAGTACTTTGGAGACCGGCTAAAAACAAAGACGAACTCGTAGGTTCGCCAAGGCCGATCGTGAGCCGTCGGTTCCGGCATTGCTCCCTTTCGATGCCATATCACCGTAGACCTTAGTGCCCAACCCCTAGCAATCATCGAGAGCGCTATCTGCCATGGAATTCCGATTAGCGTCTTCCTTGGTAGGCCGAGGCCACTCTGGTCGACTAGTCGCAATCCGAAACGGCGTCCCTTGTTCTTGCGATCTCGTCCTTTTGGCTCGCCTTTTGCGGAGTAGTACGTGTCTCCGAGATTGAGAAAAAGGAGCCCGTCCTTTTTGAGCACGCGCTTCACCTCATCGAAGCACTTTGTGAGTACCGAAACGTAGTCCTTTACCGCTCCCTCCATGCCGATCTGTCCATCGACGCCGTAGTCTCGCTGCCAGAAGTAAGGAGGAGAGGTAACAATCGCAGCGTAGTGATCTGGAGGGAGAGACTTGAGCACATCTAATGCGTCTCCTCGGTATACGGTCCACGTTGCCCCCTTACGCGAGCGACCGCTCCATTGGTTACTCCCAACAGTGCTCGGAACGGCCTCGGGGAATAGAGGTCCGAGTTGCGCCGTAGCCTTAGCGTCGGTTCGAGAATCCTGTTTGGACATCACTTATGTTCGATGAGTTTCAAAGTGACCATATGCGGTCACACCTCCTCTTCGCAACTTTCGCAGCAACCGCCACGATTTTGCCGAAAGAGCAGGAGCCGTCGAACTCACACATATAGAGAGCTCAGCGTCCCTTGAACACCGCCGGCCGCTTCTCGACGAAGGCCTTCGACGCCTCCTTGTGATCCTCGGTCTCGCTGGTGCGCGAGTGGCCGTTGGCCTCGGTGTCGAAGGCGTCCTCCAAGGTGCCGTCCTCGGCGACGTTGAAGTTGCGCTTCATGTAGGCGATCGCCACGCGCGGGCCGTGCGCCAGGCGTTTCGCGAGAGCCATGGTCTCGGCGACGAGCTTGTCGTCGTCGAACACCGCGTTGGCCAGGCCCAGGCTCTCCATGCGCGTGGAATCGACCATGTCGGAGAAGTAGTAGAGCTCGCGCGCGCGGGCGGTGCCGACGATGCGGCTGAGGAAGTACGTGCCGCCGAAATCGCCGGAGTAGCCGACCTTGGCGAAGGCCGTGGTCATGCGCGCGCTCCTCGCGGCGTAACGCAGGTCGCAGGCCAGCGCCATCGACAGGCCGGCGCCGGCGGCCACACCGTTGAGCATGGCGATGGTCGGCTTGTTGATCTCGTGCAGCAGGCGCGAGACCTCCATGCGCCGGCGCAGCGCGCGGATCTTCTGCTCCAGCGATTCGGGCGGCTGGTCGGCGCGGCCGGCCATGGCGCGCACATCGCCGCCGGCGCAGAAGGCGCGGCCGGCGCCGGTCAGCACGATGGCGCCGACCGAGGAGTCGAGCTCGAACCTGGTCAGCGCCTCGAGCATCGCCGCGCCCATGTCGCGCGACAGCGCGTTGAGCGCCTGCGGGCGATTCATGGTCAAGGTGGCGACGCCGTCGTCGACGGAGACGAGAAGGTCGGTGGTCATGAAGTTCTCCAATGTGTCATCCCGAGCGCAGCGAGGGATCGAGGCGGCTGCCCTGGATGTCTCGCTGCGCTCGACATGACAGGGACGTGTTTCACACGAGTCTGATGCGCATGCCGCCGATCATCACGGTGTCACCGGAGATCGGCAGCCCGCGTGCACGCGCGTCATCAAGCGCGCCTGGCTTGTCGTCGACCGCGATGTCGAGCCCGCCCAGCCCCTCTGGCCGACCGTCGCTCGACTGCACGATGCGCAACGTCGCGTCGGCCAGCGCGATCTCGAAGGCCTTGCCGGCCTGCTTCACCGGCAGGTCGTAGATCATGCCCCAGCGCTCGGCGAGCCGCGTGGGATCGTCGCTCTGCGCCTCGGCGGCGACGAAGCGCTTGGCGCGGCCCGAGGGTTGCTGGCCGGTGTGATGCTGGTTGGCGGGATGCCAGTCCTCGGCGCCGTGCGTCTTCTGCACGCCGAAGCTCAGCATCGCGCCGCCGCTGTCGCGCGGGTGAAGCTGGATCTCGTGGTAGTCGGCGTAGTCGATGGTGTTGGCGATGCGCACGCCGATCTTCTCGCAGCGCGCGCGGTACGAATCGTTCTCCGGCACCTGGCAGATCACCATGTAGCCGCCATCGCCGCCGCGGCGCTCGAGATAGCGGCCGCCGGTGGTGCCCGGCCGCGTCGGCGCCACGACCTCGAGGAAGGACGGCCCCAGCGGCATCAGCATGTTCTCCAGCCCGTACTTGCCGACGCCGGGATCGCGGTAGCAGACATTGAGCCCGAGCACCGCCTTGAAGTCCGCCGCCAGCGTGTCGAGCCGATGTGCCACCAGGCAGATCTGACGCATGCGCGCCGCCATCACCGTTCCTCCCGTTCGTTGCGGAGGAGGCTAGCCCTGTCGCGCCCAATGATGAAGCCCAGGCCGCCCCATGTTCCGCATGGCAGCCTCTTCCTCCCTCTCCCCGCCTGCGGGGAGAGGGTCGGGGTGAGGGGCCGGGAATCACAGGACCGCGGCCGCGGTTTGTCGCACGAGCCCCTAACCCTCCCATCGCGCTGCGCGCGACGGGCCCCTCCCTCTCCCCGCAAGCGGGGCGAGGGGCACTATTTCAACGCGTCGAGCGCCTTGAGCACGGCGGGAGCGATGCGGGCGACGAGCACGTCGACACCTTTGATATTGGGATGGATGCCGTCGGGCTGGTTCAGCTCGCGCTCCATCGCCACGCCATCGAGCAGGAAGGGATAGAGCGGGATGCGGTGCTTCTCGGCCAGCCGCGGATAGAGGCCGTCGAAGGCCTTGGTGTACTCGGGCCCGTAATTGCGTGGTGCCGCCATGCCGAACAGCATCACGGCGGCGCCCTCGGCTTTCAGTCTGGTGATGATGGCGTCGAGGTTGCGCTCGGTCTCCGCCGGGTCGGTGCCGCGCAGCGCGTCGTTGGCGCCCAGCGCCACCAGCACCAGCTTGGGCTTGTCGCCCATCATCCAGTCGAGCCGCGCCAGGCCGCCGGCGGTGGTGTCGCCGGAGACACCGTGGTTGACGACGGTGATATCGCGGCCGGCCGCCTTCAGCGCCGCCTCCAGTTTCACCGGCAGCGCCTCCCGCGGCGGCAGGCCGTAGCCGGCGGTGATGCTGTCGCCCAGCATGGCGATGCGCAGCGTTTGGGCATGCGTTGTGCTAGGAAGCGCGATGCTCAGCAGCAGAACCAGCGCGACACAGGCGGCAATGATCCGCTCATTGAACGCCGCCGTAATGGCGCCATATGGCATTCGCAGGGTTCGCACCGCTTTTCCCTCGCTCCCGCTGACGCTTTCCGACGGACCACCTGAATGATCCGCCTGCGCGACGTGCATCTACATCTGGCGAGCGATGCCGGGGTGGTCAATATCCTGCGCGGCGTCGATCTCGACGTCGTGTCCGGCGGCAGCACCGCCATCGTCGGCCCCTCGGGCGCCGGCAAGTCCAGCCTGATGATGGTGATCGCCGGCCTGGAGCGCGCCACATCGGGCACCGTCGAGGTCGCCGGCCAGGACATCACGCGGCACGACGACGACCGCCTGGCGCGCTTCCGGCGCGACCATCTCGGCATCGTCTTCCAGGGTTTTCACCTGGTGCCGACCATGACGGCGACGGAGAACGTCGCCTTGCCCCTGGAGTTCGCCGGCATCGCCAACGCCTTTGGCCGCGCCGAGGCGGCGCTGAGCCAGGTCGGGCTCGGCCACCGCCTGCAGCATTACCCGGCGCAGCTCTCGGGCGGCGAGCAGCAGCGCGTCGCGGTCGCCCGCGCCTTCGCCACCGAGCCCAAGCTGCTGCTGGCCGACGAGCCCACCGGCAACCTCGACGGCACCACCGGCCGGCAGGTCATGGACCTGCTGTTCGAGATGACGCGCGCCAAGGGCGCCACCCTGGTGCTGATCACGCACGATCCGGCGATCGCCGAGCGCTGCGATCGCGTCATCCACGTCGCCGACGGCCGCATCACCGACGACGCCCCCGTCATGGCCGCCGCGTCGTGACGGTCACGACCGCCGAACCCGGGCTGGTGAGCGCAGCCAAAGGTGGGAGCGAGCCCAATGGCTGGACCTTGGCCGCGACCATCGCGCGGCGCGAGCTGCGCTCGGGGCTGGGCGGCTTCCGCCTGTTCCTCGCCTGCATCGCGCTGGGCGTCGGCGCCATCGCCGCTATCCTGTCCTTCGCCCGCGCCATCGAGGAGGGCCTGCGCGCCGACGCACGCGCGCTGCTCGGCGGCGACATCGCGGTCTCGCGGCCTTACCAGCCGCTCAGCGACGAGCAGCTCGCCTACATGGCGCGCGATGGTGCGGTGGTCACCGGCTGGGTCGAGATGCGCGGCATGGCGCGGCTCGATCGCGACGGCGCGCGCCCGACGCTGATCCAGCTCAAGGCGGTCGACGGTCGCTATCCGCTGGCCGGCACCTTCGAGCTCAAGGGCGGCATGTCCCTGCGCGAGGCGCTTGAAGTGCGCAACGGCGTCGCGGGCGCAGTGGTCGAGGAAGTCGCGTTGCGCCGCATGGGTGCGGCCATCGGCGATCGCATCCGCGTCGGCGAGGCCTCGGTCGAGCTGCGCGCCGTGATCGCGCGCGAGCCGGATCGCGGGCTGGGCCTGTTCGGCCTGGGACCGCGGGTGATGATCGGCGACCACGCGTTGCCGGCGACCGGCCTGCTGCAGCCCGGCGTGCTGCGCACGCATGACTATCGCGTCGCGTTGCGGCCCGGCACCGACTGGCAGGCGTACCGCAAGGACCTGATCGCGCGTTTCCCCGAGGCCGGCTGGCGCGTGCGCGGGCTGAGCGAGGCCGGCGGCGGCGTGCGCACCTGGACCGAGCGGCTCACCGTGTTCCTCGAGCTGATCGGTCTTGCGGCGCTGCTGGTTGGCGGCGTCGGCGTCGGCAACGCCGTCGATTCCTATTTGCTGGGCCGCACCCGCACCATCGCCATCCTCAAATGCGTCGGCGCGCCCTCGGCGCTGGTGACGCGCAGCTACCTGCTGCTGATCGGCGCGCTGGCGGCGATCGGCGTCGTGCTGGGCCTAGTGGTCGGCGTGGCCTTGCCCTTCATCGCCAACGCCTTCTTCGCCGACGTGCTGCCGGTGCGGGCTCGCGTCGGCGTCTACGGCCAGCCGCTGATCATCGCCGCCGCCTTCGGCATGCTGGTGGCCGGCATCTTCGCGCTGTGGCCGCTGATGAAGGCGCGGCTGGTGCCGGCCGCGACCCTGATGCGCGGCGCGGTGGCGCCCAACGCGGCGCGTCCCCGGCTGCGCGACATGGCGATCATCGGCGGTGCGATCCTGGCGTTGGCGGCGCTGACAGTGGCGACGGCGGGCGACCGGCGCATCGCGCTGTGGTTCGTCGCCGGCTCGATCGGCGCCTTCATCGTTTTCCCGCTGTTGGCGCGCCTGGTGATGCTGCTGGCGAAATGGGCCGGCCGTCCCCGCTTCGCCGTGCTGCGCCTGGCGCTGGCGAATATTCATCGACCCGGCGCGCCGACGCCGACGGTCATGCTCTCGCTCGGCCTGGGCCTGACCGTGCTGGTCGCGGTGGCGCTGATCGAGGGCAATCTGCAGAGCCAGATCACGCGGCGCATCCCGGTCAACGCGCCGACCTTCTTCTTCGTCGATATCCAGCAGACCCAGGTCGACGCCTTCACCAAGGCGGTGGGCGCGATCGATGGTGTCGCCGGCATCGACAAGGTGCCGATGCTGCGGGGGCGCATCACGAAAATCGGCGGCAAGCCGATCGCGGAATCGAGCATCCCTTCGCAGGCGCGCTGGTCGGTCGACAGCGATCGCGGCCTGACCTACGCGGCGACGCCGCCCGAGGGCTCGCGCATCGTGGCCGGTGAGTGGTGGCCGCCCGACTACAAGGGCCCGCCGCTGATCTCCTTCGATGCCGAGCTGGCGGCGGCCTATGGGCTGGGCGTCGGCGACACCATCACCGTCAACGTGCTGGGCCGCGATGTCGAGGCGCGCATCGCCAATCTCCGGCGCATCGACTGGAGCTCGCTGTCGATCAACTTCGTCTTCGTCTTCGCGCCCGGCACCCTGGAGCGCGCGCCGCAGACCTTCCTCGCCACCGTGCGCGCCGCGCCCGGCGCCGAGGACAAGGTGTTCGACGTGGTCACCCGCGACTTCGCCAACGTCACCATCGTGCGGGTCAAGGAAGCGTTGGAGAACGCCAGCTCGATCCTCGCCAATATCGGCCTGGCGGCGCGCGTGGTCGGCGTCGTCGGCATCGGCGCCGGATTGCTGGTGCTGGCTGGCGCCATGCTGGCGACGCAGCGGCGGCGCGTGCACGACGCGGTGGTGATGAAGGTGCTGGGCGCCTCGCGCCTGAGGGTACTGGGTGTCTTCGCCCTGGAATTCGCCGCCCTGGGTTTCGTCACCGCACTGGCCGCTGCCGCTTTCGGCGCCGTCGCGGCCTGGATGGTGATCCGCTTCGTGATGAACCTGGAATGGATCTTGCTCCCAGATGTCGTGGCGCTGACCATCCTGGGGGCCATGGCGTTGACCTTGGGGTTCGGTCTGGTGGGTGCGGTGGGCGCCACGCGGCAGCGGCCGCTGGCGCTGCTGCGCAACGAATAGCCAAGGTTTTTGTGGGAATATTGGCGGGTCGCGTGATTTTTTTTGCGTGCCGCTTATCCGGGTATCGCGGTCAGGTATTGATAATGTCGCGTCTTTCGCCAATATGGGCATCAGGTGTGTGTCCGCCTATCGGGAGGCAATAAATGGCTCAGTATGAGACTCGGCCTGTGGTCGGTACGGCGACGGTCGACCAGGCAGTATTCGACGCCGGGCTGCGCAGCCATATGCTGCGCGTCTACAACTACATGGCCTCCGGCTTGGCGCTGTCTGGCATCGTGGCGATGCTCGTCTACAGCGTGCCGGAGCTGAACGCGCTCTTCATCAAGACCACGACACTGGCCAACGGCCGCGTCGTCGCCGGTCTGACCATCCTGGGCTGGGTCGCCATCCTGGCGCCGATCGGCCTGATCCTGTTCGCCTCGTTCCGCGCCGCCACGATGAGCGTGGGGACGATGAAGTTCGTGTACTGGGCGATCGTGGCGCTGAACGGCATCGGCTTCACCTTGCTGATCTACCGTTACACCGGCACCAGCCTGGCGCGGACGTTCTTCATCACCGCCGCCGCCTTCGCCGCGCTCAGCCTCTACGGCTACACGACGAAGCGCAGCCTGTCGGGCATGGGCACCTTCCTGTTCATGGGCCTGATCGGCATCCTGATCGCCGGCGTCGTGAACATCTTCCTGGCGAGTTCGATGCTGCACTTCATCATCGCGGCCGCGGGCGTGCTGATCTTCGCCGGCTTCACCGCCTACGATACGCAGCAGATCAAGGAGCAGTACGCCGAGGCCTGGGGTACCGACGTTCAGGAGAAGATCGCCATCTTCGGCGCGCTGAACCTGTACCTGGACTTCGTCAACATGTTCCAGATGCTGCTGGCGCTGATCGGCGACCGCGAGTAGCCACCCACCGAGCGGCGACGCTCGAAACGCCCGGGCCCGAAAGGCCCGGGCGTTTTCGTTCTCCAGCCTCATGCTGAGGAGGTCGCGCTTGCGGCCGTCTCGAAGCATGGGCCGAAGACACCCAGCGTGTTGCCCACCCTTCGAGACGCGCCCCATCGGGCGCTCCTCAGGGTGAGGTTTGGTCCATATGCGTCAGCCTTTTCGGAGTTGCTGATGGCCAGCGGCCGCATCCACCGCTTCCTGCATAACGAGGCCGCGCCGGGCATCGTGCTGATCGCGATGGCGGCGCTGGCGATCGTGCTGGCCAACTCGCCGTGGCACGCCATGATCGACCGGCTGTTCGCCACCAAGTTCACCATCAGCTACGGCGAATTGGGGCTCAGCAAGCCGCTGGTGCTGTGGATCAACGACGGGCTGATGGCGATCTTCTTCCTGCTGGTCGGGCTGGAGATCAAGCGCGAGGTGGTCGAGGGCGCGCTGTCCAAGCCGGCGCAGATCGCCATGCCTATGGTCGCGGCGCTGGGCGGCATGATGGTGCCGGCGGCGATCTTCGCCTGGCTCAACGCCGGTGACCCGGTGGCGCTGCGCGGCTGGGCGATCCCGGCGGCCACCGACATCGCCTTCGCGGTCGGCGTGCTGGCGGTGCTGGGCTCGCGCGTGCCGCTGGGCCTGAAGCTCTTCCTCGTCACGCTGGCGATCATCGACGATCTCGGCGCCATCGTGATCATCGCCATCTTCTACACCGCCGAGCTGTCGACGACGGCACTGGTGCTGGCGGCTCTGTGCATCGTCACGATGCTGGCGCTGAACCGGCTCGGCGTCAGGCGCAGCGGCCCCTACCTGCTGATCGGCGCGGTGCTGTGGCTCTGCGTGCTGAAGTCCGGCGTGCACGCCACCCTGGCCGGCGTGGTGATCGCGCTCTGCCTGCCGCTGCGCGACGCCAGCGTCGCGCCCGACGATCGGCCCTTTATCGTGCTGGAGCACGCGCTCAAGCCCTGGGTTTCGTTCCTGATCATGCCGCTCTTCGCGCTGGCCAATGCCGGCCTGCCGCTCGGCGACCTGTCGGTCTCGGCCCTGCTGGAGCCGGTGCCGCTGGGCATCGCGCTGGGTCTGTTCCTCGGCAAGCAGATCGGCGTCTTCCTGCCGGCCGCCGCCTTCATCCTGTTGCGCCTGGCGCCCATGCCGGCGGGCGGCACCTGGCTGAAGCTCTACGGCGTGTCGGTCTGCGCCGGCATCGGCTTCACCATGAGCCTGTTCATCGGCTCGCTGGCCTGGGATGACCCGGCCTATGCCACACCTCTGCGCCTGGGCGTCATCGTCGGTTCGCTGGCGTCAGCCGCGCTGGCATTTATTGTGATTAATCTGACACATCCCACAGCTGTTTCATCTTCGACGATAGAAAAGATTCGTCCTACTTAATCTTTGATGGTAGTTTCACGACATATTGAGGTCATGCATAAAGACGTTTCGGGGTAAGCCCATGAATCGCCGTGCCTTTTTCAGCGGTCTGGCTGCGGTGCCGGTGCTCGCGATCAGCGAGCCGGTTCTTGCATCACCGCCGAAATATGCACCGCACCCGGTTGTCATCTATCATTTCGTCACCCCGGGCTGCGACGATTGCAATCGTTGGGATCAACGCCACCTGCCGCGATTTCTCAATTCGGGCGAATACCGCCGTTCGTCCTATCGCCGGATCGAGGGCAAGACGACCAACGAGTCGCTCGACCCGCGCCGTTGGCCGGCCGAGGCGCGTCCCTTCGCCCCCTCGCTGCGCCAGACCCCGGCCTTCATCGTCCTGCGCCAGGGCCGCGGCATGGCCGCCGCGTCAGGCGAGGATGCCTGGACCCAGGTAATCTGGCCGGCGATCCAGCGCGCCGCCGCCTGATATCGACCCAGGGATATCGACACGGCCGGACGCTTCGACTAGGAGGGGCGCGCCCAAGGAGCGCTCATGCCCCTCAAGAACCCGATCTACGCCGCCATCGACACCGTCGACCTCGCCCAGGCCGCGCGGGTGATCCAGCGCATCGCCGCCGGTCCGGTACCGGCGGTGGGCGGCATCAAGCTGGGCCTCGAATTCTTCCTCGCCCATGGCGCCCCGGGTGTGCGTTACGCCTTCCCCGAGCCGGTGCGCATGACCGGGGTCGGCTTCTTCCTCGACCTGAAGCTGCACGATATCCCCAACACCGTGGCCGGCGGCATCCGCGCCGTGGCGGCGCTCGAGCCGACCTACATCACCATCCATGCCGGCGGTGGTGCCGCGATGCTCAAGGCGGCCGTCGACGAGGCGGCGCTGCAGGCGGCCAAGCTCGGCCTGAAGCGGCCGAAGCTGCTGGGCGTGACGGTGCTGACCTCGCTCGACGACAGCGACCTCAAGGCGGCGGGCGTCAACGAGACGGCGGCCGACCAGGCCCGGCGCCTGGCGCTTCTGGCGCAGGAAGGCGGCCTCGACGGCGTGATCTGCTCACCGCAGGAGATCGCCACCCTGCGCGCCGCCTGCGGTCCGGACTTCCTGCTGGTGACGCCGGGCATCCGTCCGGCCGGCGCGGCGGTGGGCGACCAGAAACGGGTGATGACGCCGCGCGAGGCCATGCGCGCCGGCGCGACGGCGCTGGTCGTCGGCCGGCCGATCACCGAGGCCAAGGACCCGCGCGCCGCCGCCGAGGCGATCGCCCACGAAGCCGATCTCGGCGACAAGATCCGCATCCAGGTGGGCGCGTGATGTCTCGCTCCTTGTCATCCCGAACGCAGCGAGGGATCTACGGCATCCCGGGATGTCTCGCTGCGCTCGACATGACAGCGGAGTCCTGACATGGCCGTCGTCGCCAAGATCTGCGGCATCCGCACCAAGGAAGCGCTCGACGCGGCGATCGCCGGCCGGGCGCGCTATGTCGGTTTCGTCTGCTATCCGCCCTCGCCGCGCCACATCGACTTCCACGATCTCGAGGAACTGGTCGCTGACGTGCCGGCGCACGTCATCCGCGTCGGCCTGTTCGTCGATCCCAGCGACGACACCTTGGGCGAGTACACCGAGGAAGCCGCGCTCGACATGCTGCAGCTGGCCGGCGAGGAGACGCCGCGACGCATCGGCAAGATCAAGGAAGCCACCGGCCTGCCCATCATGAAGCAGGTGCGTGTCGCCTCGCGCGCCGATGTCGAGGCGGCGATCGAGACCTATGCCGGCTCGGCCGACCGCCTGCTGTTCGACGCCATGCCGGCGCCCGACGCCGTGGGCGCGCTGCCCGGCGGCAATGGCCTGCCCTTCGACTGGCGGGCCTTGCAGGACGTGGAGGTGCCGCTGCCGTGGATGCTGTCGGGCGGGCTCTCGACGGCCAACGTCGCCGACGCGGTGCGCGCCACGGCTGCCAAAGCGGTCGATGTGTCGTCGGGCGTCGAATCGAGCCGGGGCGTGAAATCGCCTGATATGATCCGCGCCTTTCTCTCGGCAGTCGCCAAGCTCTGAGCTAGGCTGCGGTCCGTCATGCCGAGGGGGCCGCGATGAAAACCGAGAAACGTCTCAAGGAACTGGGCATCGAGCTCAAGGCGCCACCGACGCCGATCGCCAACTACGTCAACGCCGTGCGCACCGGCAATCTGCTCTACCTCGCCGGCAAGGGGCCGGGGCCGATCAAAGGCCGGCTGGGCGAGAACATGAGCGTCGAGGACGGCTACAAGGCCGCGCGCGCCACCGGCGTCAGCCTGATCCAGGTGATGAAGGCCGAGCTGGGCGACCTCGACCGCGTCGTGCGCATCGTCAAGGTGCTGGGCATGGTGAACTGCACGCCGGAGTTCGGCGACCAGCCCAAGGTGATCAATGGCTGCTCCGATCTCTTCGTCGAGGTCTTCGGCGATCGCGGCAAGCACGCCCGCTCCGCCGTCGGCATGGGCGGTCTGCCCAACCAGATTCCGGTCGAGGTCGAGGTCATCGTCGAGGTCAGCGACCCGCCGCGCCGCGCCGCCGCCAAGCGCCCGGCCGCGCGCAAGGCGGCGAAGAAGAAAGTCGCGAAAAAGAAGGCCGCCAAGAAGCGCTAGACTTCACCTTCCCTTCCCCTCCGGGGGAAGGAAGTGCACTTGCGACCGCGCGGCATTTCATGGCTGGCGCCCAATCGGGACGCCTGCTACAGCGCCGCGCGGTACATCAGGGACATCCATGAACGCGTTGAACAGCTATCGCGCCGGTCCGGACGAGCGCGGCCATTTCGGCATCTTCGGCGGCCGCTACGTCGCCGAGACCCTGATGCCGCTGATCCTCGAGCTGGAGAAGGCCTACGAGGCGGCCAAGGTCGATCCGGCCTTCAAGGCCGAGCTCGAGAAGCTCAACACCCACTACGCCGGCCGGCCCAGCCCGCTCTATTTCGCCGAGCGCCTGACGACCGAGCTGGGCGGCGCCAAGGTCTATTTCAAGCGCGACGAGCTCAACCACACCGGCTCGCACAAGATCAACAACGTGCTGGGCCAGGTGCTGCTGGCCAAGCGCATGGGCAAGACGCGGGTGATCGCAGAGACGGGCGCCGGCCAGCACGGCGTGGCCACCGCCACCGCCTGCGCGCTGTTCAACATTCCCTGCGTCGTCTTCATGGGCTCGGTCGACGTCGCGCGCCAGGCGCCCAACGTCTTTCGCATGAAGATGCTGGGCGCCGAGGTGCGGCCGGTGACGGCGGGCTCCGCGACGCTCAAGGACGCGATGAACGAGGCGCTGCGCGACTGGGTCGCCACCGTCGAGACCACGTTCTACTGCATCGGCACGGTGGCCGGCCCGCACCCCTACCCGATGATGGTGCGCGATTTCCAGTCGGTGATCGGCCGCGAGACGCGCGAACAGATGATGGCCGCCGAAGGCCGCCTGCCCGATACGCTGGTGGCGTGCATCGGCGGCGGCAGCAACGCCATGGGCCTGTTCCACCCGTTCCTCGACGACAAGGATATCCGCATCATCGGCGTCGAGGCCGGCGGCAAGGGCGTGCACACCGGCGAGCACGCCGCGTCGCTCTCGGGCGGCCGGCCGGGCGTGCTGCACGGCAACCTCACCTACCTGCTGCAGGACAGCGACGGGCAGATCACCGAGGCGCATTCGATCTCGGCAGGCCTCGACTATCCCGGCATCGGGCCGGAGCATTCGTGGCTCAAGGATGTCGGGCGCGTCGAGTACGTCTCGGCGACCGACGACGAGGCGCTGGCGGCGTTCCAGAAGCTCAGCCGCGTCGAGGGCATCATCCCCGCGCTCGAGCCGGCGCATGCTTTGGCATACGTGCTGAAGCTCGCGCCCACGCTGCCCAAGGACAACCTGCTGGTGATGAATCTCTGCGGCCGCGGCGACAAGGACGTCTTCGCCGTCGCCGAGCGTCTGGGGGTGAAGCTGTGAGCCGCATCACCAAGCGCTTCGAGAAGCTCAAGGCGGAGGGCCGCGCCGGCCTGATCACCTATGTCACCGCCGGTGACCCCAACCTCGATGTCTCCTACGAGATCCTCAAGGGCCTGCCCAAGGCCGGCGCCGATCTGATCGAGCTCGGCATGCCGTTCACCGATCCGATGGCCGACGGTCCCTCGATCCAGGCGGCGGGCCAGCGCGCGCTGAAGGCCGGGATCTCGATGGACCGCACCTTCGCCATGGTCCGGCGCTTCCGCGCCGAGACCGGCGATGTCGACACACCCATCCTGCTGATGGGCTACTACAACATGATCTACCAGCGCGGCGCGGCGAAGTTCTGCGCCGACGCCGCGGCCGCCGGCGTCGACGGCTTCATCATGGTCGACCTGCCGCCCGAGGAAGCCGACCAGCTCAAGCCGCACGCGACGGCCAATGGACTGGACACCGTGCTGCTGACCGCGCCGACCACCGACGCGAAGCGCCTGCCGGCTGTGCTGCAATTCGCCTCGGGCTTCGTCTACTTCGTCTCGGTGCTGGGCATCACCGGTACCAAGTCATCCACCGCCGAAGCGATCCAGGGCCACGTCGCCCGCCTGCGTTCGCAGACCAAGTTGCCGATCGGCGTCGGCTTCGGCATCCGCACGCCCGACCAGGCCGCCGCCGTGGCGCGCATCGCCGACGCCGCGGTCGTGGGCTCGGCGATCGTCGAGCGCGTCAAAGCCGGGCTGGACGACAAGGGCGCACCGAAGCCGGACCTGCTGCCGGGGGTGTTCTCTTACATCCGGGCGCTGTCGGAAGGTGTGCGGGGCGCGCGGCGCGGCTAGGCCTTTCGGCTTGTTCTTGCCAAAAGCCTCCGCAGCGCCCACTTTGAAGCTGCGGATTGCGAGATCGAATGGCTGACCAACTCACTGCCGAGAAGGGCTTTCGGGACGCCGTCGAAAAGACGGTCAAGGAAACCCATGCGCTGGGCTTGCCGATATTCCAAGCCCGGGATGGCTGGGTTTATGCGATCTACCCGGACGGGCGTCGCGTCGCGGTCGAGCGTGCCAAACCTCCGATGACTCTGCGATCCGCAACGGTTCATGGCCGCTCCAGAACTGCTGATTCTCGCCGGGCCTAACGGCGCGGGCAAGACGACCTTTGCCTACGCGCAATTGCGCGACCGCATCGATGCGGGGCTTTTTCTCAACGCCGATGAGACAGCGCGAGAGCTCGCGCCCGATAATGTCGAGTCCGCTGCCTTGGCGGCGGCGAGGGCGCTGCTGGAGCGCCGTCGTAGCTTGATCCAGGCAAGGCAAAGCTTTGTTGTAGAAACCACGCTCGCGACCCGCACTTTGGCGGGAGCAATCCGTGAAGCGAACAGAGCGGGCTTCGTCAGCCGTCTCTACTTCCTGTTCATTTCGTCGGCGTCGCTCTGCCAGTTCCGCGTCAAGCTGCGGGTGATCAAGGGCGGTCACAACATTCCCGATGATGTTGTTCACCGGCGGCATGCCTTAGGGTTGCAGCTATTGCCGACGTACACATCGCTCTGCGATGCCGTTGAAATCTATCACGCGGACGAAGCGCCGGTTCTTGTCCTGTCGAAAGCGGATGGACGCTTCGACGTGAGAGACCGAGCCCGCCTGGCGCTGTTACAAGCGGCGATCGAGATCGCCGGGGGCGAGCCGTTGGCTGTGTAGCTTCCGCTACGCTTCATCCTCGAACAGCATGTCGCAGACGAACGGGTTGGTCTTGCGTTCCCAGCCGAAGGTCGAGGTCTGGCCGTGGCCGGGCACGAAGCCGATGTCGTCGCCCAGCGGGAACAGCTTCTTGCGGATGGAATGGAACAGCTGTTCCTGGTTTCCCTTGGGGAAGTCGGTGCGGCCGACCGAGCCGCGGAACAGCACGTCGCCGACGAAGGCGATGCGCGCCTTCTCGTGCTTGTTGACGAACACGACATGGCCCGGCGTATGGCCAGGGCAATGCACGACGTCGAAGCTGAGCTTGCCGAGCTCGACCGTGTCGCCGTCCTCGAGCCAGCGATGCGGCAGGAAGGGCTCGGGCACGGTGAAGCCGTACTTGCGGTTGGAGTCGGGCAGGCCCTCGATCAGGTAGCGGTCGCCCTCGTGCGGTCCTTCGATGCGCACGCCGTAATGCTCGGCGATCGCGCCGGCGGCCGAGGCGTGATCGACATGGCCGTGCGTCAGCATGACCTTGGCGACCGTCATGCCGGTCTGCGACACCGCGTCCTTCAGCCGCTCCAGGTCGCCGCCGGGATCGACCAGCGCGCCCTGCCTGGTCTCCTCGCACCAGACGAGGGAGCAGTTCTGCTGGAAGGGTGTGACCGGGCACACGGCGATCTTGATCATGGTTCCTGACATAAGCCGCCATCGCGGCCATGCCAAGACCGCCGGGTTGCGCTAGAATCATGCCTATGTCCCTGCCCGCGTTGCGCCGCCTCCTCGCCGTCACCACCCTCCTTGTCCTGAGTGCGCTCGGCCCGCCGGCCCGGGCGCAATCCGGCTTCATCCAGACGCCCACCGGGCCGGCGCAGGCCGGCCCCTCCCTGGTCGTCGACATGCAAAGCGGCGAGGTACTGCACCAACGCGACGCCAGCGCGCCGTGGTACCCGGCGTCGCTGACCAAGATGATGACGCTCTACCTGCTGTTCGAGGACCTGAAGGCCGGCAAGATCCAGCTCGGCGATCAGCTCGCGTTCTCTCCTTATGCGTTCAATCAACAGCCCTCGAAGCTGGTGCTGCCGGCAGGCGCCACCATCACCATCGAGCAGGCGATCCTGGCGCTGATCCTGCGCTCGGCCAACGATGTCGCCGTGGCGGTGGGCGAGCGCCTGTCGGGCTCCGAGCCGGCCTTCGCGCAGCGCATGAACGCCACCGCCAAGCGGCTGGGCATGACCGGCTCGACCTTCCGCAATCCCAGCGGCTGGAAGGACCCGGCGCAGGTGACGACGGCGCGCGACATGGCGATCCTCGCCATCGCGCTGATCCGCGACTTCCCGGAGCGCTACGGCTACTTCAACCAGCACGACGTGATGATCCGCGGCGCGCGCATCACCCACTCCGTGCGCTTCCTCGAAATGTATCCCGGCGCCGATGGGCTGAAGACCGGCTTCCTGTGCTCCTCCGGCTTCAATCTGGTGGCCTCCGCGACGCGCAACGGGCGCCGCCTGATCGGCGTCGCGATGGGCTTCCGCCGCGCCGACCTGCGCGACGAGGCGATGATCAGGCTGTTCGACGAGGCCTACGCCAAGAAGAGCGCCGCTTCGGGCCAGAAGCTGTTCCAGCTGCCGGCCGGCAGCGGCGGCGCGGCGGCCACCGTGCTGGACGACCAGGCCTGCACGCCCTATCGCTACGACTATCCCGGCAACGGCGCCTGGGTCGGCACCTACCTGAATCTCCAGCAAGCGCGCGCAGCGCATGTCGCGGCCCAGGCGCGGCTGGTCGAGCTGAAACAGGCGTGGATCGGCCGGGAGTGGATCGTCGACGTCACGGCCAACAACTCACGCCGCTTCGCCACCATCATTGCCGATCTCGAGCCGGGTGCGGCCGAGAAGCTCTGCGCCGATTATCAGGCCAAGGGCAAATTCTGCGCGGTCAAAAGGCCGAGCGAACTGGTGCGACCCTTCGCCGGGCTGTGGCGTTGACCTTCCCTTCCCCCGGAGGGGGAAGGTGCCCAAAGGGCGGAAGGGGGATGTCGAAGACGGACACCGACTGTGTTGAGGCATCCCCCTTCCGTCGCTCCGCGCCACCTTCCCCCTCCGGGGGAAGGGAAGGCAGATCGGACCTCTTTTCCGCCCCGATCAATCGTGCCATAGGGCGGACATGAACTGGCTGACCAACTTCATCCCGCCCAAGCTCAAGGCGCTGGTATCGCGCAAGGAAGCGCCGGAGAACCTGTGGCTGAAGTGTCCGTCGTGCGAACAGATGCTGTTCCACCGCGACCTCGAGGCCAACCAGCAGGTCTGCAACCACTGTAACCACCACTTGAGGATCCGGCCGCTGCAGCGCCTGCCGCATCTCTTCGACGGCGGCAAGTACGAGACCCACACGGTACCCAAGCCGATCGTCGACCCGCTGAAGTTCCGTGACCAGAAGCGCTACATCGACCGCCTGAAGGAGGCGCAGTCGCAGGCCGGTCCGGGCGGCGACGGCATCGTCGTCGCCAGCGGCCAGATGGAGGGCCAGCCCGCCGTCGTCGCCATCTTCGATTTCGGCTTCATGGGCGGCTCGATGGGCATGGCGGTGGGCGAAGGCGTGGTGACCGCCGCGCGTATCGCCGTTCAAAAGAAAGCGCCGCTGATCCTGTTCTCCGCCTCGGGCGGCGCGCGCATGCAGGAGGGCATCCTCTCGCTGATGCAGATGCCGCGCACCACCATCGCCGTGCGCGAGGTCAAGGAAGCCGGCCTGCCCTACATCGTCGTGCTGACCGATCCGACCACCGGCGGCGTCACCGCCTCGCTCGCCATGCTTGGCGACATCCATATCGCCGAGCCGGGCTCGCTGATCGGCTTCTCCGGCCAGCGCGTCACCCAGGCGGCGATCCGCGAGACGCCGCCACCCGATTTCCAGCGCGCCGAGTTCCAGTACAAGCACGGCATGGTCGACCTCGTCGTTCACCGCCACAAGCTGCGCGAGACGCTGGCGCGCATCTGCTCCATCCTGCTGAAGCGGCCGGCCGTCGAGGCGGCCTAGAGCCTTCGCCGTGTCGACGGAAGCGCTCGTCGAACGCTTGATGGCGCGCCACCCGCGCGTCATCGATCTCGACTTCGCCCGGCTCAAGCGCCTGCTCGACCGCATGGGCAATCCCGAGAAGCGGCTGCCGCCGGTCGTGCATGTCGCCGGTACCAACGGCAAGGGCTCGCTCTGCGCCTATATGCGCGCCATGGCCGAGGCGGCGGGGTACCGGGTCCACGTCTACACCTCGCCACATCTCGTGCGCTTCAACGAGCGCATCCGGCTGGCCGGCACGATCATCGACGACGACACGTTCGAAGCGGCGATCGAGGCCTGCGAGGCGGCCAATGGCGATGACCCCATCACCTTCTTCGAGATCGTCACGGCGGCGGCGCTCGACGTCTTCGCCGCGATTCCGGCCGAGTTGCTGGTGCTCGAGGTCGGACTGGGTGGGCGCTTCGACGCCACCAACGTCGTCGACGATCCGGCGGTGTGCGCGATCACGCCCATTGGCATCGACCACACCGGCTTTCTCGGCGACACGCTGGAGAAGATCGCCGGCGAGAAGGCCGGCATCATCAAATCAGGCGCGCCGGTCGTCGTCGGCCGTCAGCGCGAGGGGCCGGCCAAGGTGATCGAGGACACCGCACTCAGGCTGGGCGCGCCGCTGCACCGCATGGGCCGCGAGTGGCAGGTCACGCCCAAGGACGGTGGCTTTCACTATGAGAGCGCGCTGCTGAGCCTCGACCTGCCGGCCCCCAATCTCGCCGGCGCGCATCAGCTCGACAATGCCGGCACGGCGGTCGCCTGCGTCGAGCGCCTGCGCGCGCGCGGCATGGCGATCGACGATCAGGCGGTGCGCCGTGGTCTGGCGACGGTCGAATGGCCGGCGCGCCTGCAGCGCCTGCGGCGCGGACCACTGCCCGATTCGATGCCGCCGGGGGCCGAGATCTGGCTCGATGGCGGCCACAACGAGGATTGCGGGCTGGTGCTGGGCGCGCAGGCCAGGACCTGGGCGGCCGAGCCGGGCGCGCTGCCGCTGCACCTGGTCTTCGGCATGATGACCACCAAGGACGCCTCGGGCTTCCTGCGGCCGCTGGCGCGCCACGCCGTCTCGGCCCGCGCCGTGCCGATCCATGGCCATGCCGCCTATAGCCCGCAACAGGCCTGCGCGAGGGCCGACGAGGTCGGCCTGCGCTGCCTGCCGGCCGACAGCGTCGCCACGGCCGTCGAGGACCTGCTGGCCAGCGAACCCGGCCCGTTCCGCATCCTGATCTGCGGCTCGCTTTACCTCGCCGGCGAGGTGCTGCGGCGGAATGCTTGATCTTTTCCCTTCCCCCGGAGGGGGAAGGTGCCCGAAGGGCGGAAGGGGGATGCCTCAACGCGTTCGGTGTCCGTCTTCGGCATCCCCCATCCGTCGCTCCGCGCCACCTTCCCCCTCCGGGGGAAGGGAGGCAAAAGTTCCGCAGAGCGGGGCATCCGCGCCCGCCGCAACGCTGGCGCGGCGGGGGCTTGCCTTGTCAGCCTCCCGGGCCGCGTCTAACGTGAAACACGGGAACAAATGACGAAATCCGGAAAGACCTGACATGAAGTTCACGGGTACCGACAACTACGTCGCCAGCGACGATCTCAGGATCGCGGTCAACGCCGCCATCGCCCTGCAGCGTCCGCTGCTGATCAAGGGCGAGCCCGGCACCGGCAAGACCGTGCTGGCGCACGAGGTCGCCAAGGCGCTGGGCGCGCCGCTGATCGAGTGGCACATCAAGTCGACCACCAAGGCGCAGCAGGGCCTCTACGAATACGACGCGGTCACCCGCCTGCGCGATTCCCAGCTCGGCGACGAGCGGGTCAAGGACATCCGCAACTACATCAAGCGCGGCAAGCTCTGGGAGGCCTTCACCGGCACCGGCACCCGACCGGTTCTGCTGATCGACGAGATCGACAAGGCCGACATCGAGTTCCCCAACGACCTGTTGCAGGAACTCGATCGCATGGAGTTCTTCGTCTACGAGCTGCAGGAGACCATCAAGGCCTCGCAGCGGCCGGTCGTGATGATCACCTCGAACAACGAGAAGGAGCTGCCCGACGCCTTCCTGCGTCGCTGCTTCTTCCACTACATCCGCTTCCCCGACCGGGAGACGATGCAGGAGATCATCAACGTCCATTACCCCGACATCCAGCGCAACCTGGTGCGCGAGGCGATGACGGTGTTCTACGACATCCGCGACGTGCCCGGCCTGAAGAAGAAGCCCTCGACCTCCGAGCTGCTCGACTGGCTGAAGCTGCTGATGGTCGAGGACATCCCACCGGACGCGCTGCGCAGCAAGGACAGCTCCAAGCTGATCCCGCCGCTGCACGGCGCGCTGCTCAAGAACGAGCAGGACGTGCACCTCTTCGAGCGGCTCGCCTTCATGGCGCGGCGCGAGAAGACCTGAGTTCTTTCCTTCTCCCCGCGTAGGCGGGGAGAAGGTGCCCGAAGGGCGGATGAGGGGCTTCACGTCGACACGCGCGAGGCGTACGTCGTAAGCTCCGACAAACAGGATCGACGGTTGCGAAGCCCCTCATCCGGCGCTTCGCGCCACCTTCTCCCCGCCGTCGCGGGGAGAAGGACAGACTGAGAGGCAGGCGATGTTCACCAACTTCTTCCTCGAGCTCAAGAACGCCAAGGTGCCGGTCTCCATCAAGGAGTACCTGGCGCTGCTCGAGGCGATGGACGCCCATCTCGCCGACTACAGCGTCGACGATTTCTACTATCTCAGCCGCTCGATCATGGTGAAGGACGAGCGCAACATCGACAAATTCGATCGCGTCTTCGGCCATGTCTTCAAAGGCCTGGAGAAAGCCGCCGACGCCGCCACCGCCGAGATCCCGGAGGAATGGCTGCGCAAGCTGGCCGAGAAGCTTCTGACCGAGGAGGAGAAGAAGCAGATCGAGGCGCTGGGCGGCTGGGAGAAGCTGATGGAGACGCTGAAGAAGCGTCTCGAGGAGCAGCAGAAGCGCCACCAGGGCGGCAGCAAGTGGATCGGCACCGCCGGTACCTCGCCGTTCGGCGCCTTTGGATTCAATCCCGAGGGCGTGCGCATCGGCCAGGACAAGAACCGCGAGGGCCGCGCCGTCAAGGTCTGGGACAAGCGCGAGTACAAGAACCTCGACGACACCGTCGAGCTCGGCACGCGCAACATCAAGATGGCGCTGCGCCGCCTGCGCAAGTTCACCCGCGAGGGTCTGGAGACCGAGCTCGATCTCGACGACACCATCCGCAGCACGGCGCGCAACGCCGGCTGGCTCGACATCAAGATGGTCCCGGAGCGCAAGAACAAGATCAAAGTGCTGGTGATGTTCGACATCGGCGGCTCGATGGACGCGCATATCCGGGTCTGCGAGGAGCTGTTCTCCGCGGCGCGCACCGAGTTCAAGCACCTCGAATTCTTCTACTTCCACAATTGCCTGTACGAGAAGCTGTGGAAGGACAACCGCCGGCGCCACACCGACACGACGCCGACCTCGCAGGTGCTGCACACCTATCCGTCGGACTACAAGGTGATCTTCGTCGGCGACGGCTCGATGAGCCCCTACGAGATCGTCTATCCCGGCGGCTCGGTCGAGCACTGGAACGAGGAAGCCGGCCAGGTCTGGATGCAGCGCGTCACCGACCTCTATTCAAGCGCGGTGTGGCTCAACCCGGTCCCTGAAAGGCACTGGCAGTACACGCCCTCGATCCAGCTGCTCAAGCAGCTGATGAGCGATCGCATGTACCCGCTGACCTTGGGCGGCATCGAGAGCGCGATGAAGGAGCTGCGGCGGTAGACCGCAGCGACGGTGATCTGCTGACCGCCAGCTCCCGAGACCGCGAAACAAGGTTGCCACGACCGGCTTGGAACGCTGCTGAAGTACTGTTTGCGATTCCCAGTCTCAGGGCCGCGATGCTTGACTATGTCGAGCGCGATCAGCCAGCCAACGACGTGTACCCTTTGGTCGAGCAGGAAGCTCAGCGCCGGAGTATCGACGGAGTAGATGTATTCGAAATCTTCCAGGCGATCACCGAACTGGCGATCGATGAGTTCCTGCGCTCGACGACCTTAGACCTCGTCGAGGTAGATCATGCCTACAGCAAGCTGGTTAAGAAGAGACGCGCACCTTTCTCACATTCTTTCGCCACACCCAATCTGGTCGATCAGGGGCGTGTTGAGAAAAGGCTGGGAGAGACAGCGTATAGCGAAGCACTGGCGCAGTACCTCCGCAGACTACTGTCCGAACAGATCGCCGCAGCTGAAATTATTGATCGCTTTACGCGAGACTATCCCGCTCTCGCGGAAGGACTGAACTACTTCGAGATCATGTCGCTGATAGACGAACTGCACCGACGCTAAGTGCTTACCCGCAGCGGCGCGGTCAGGCCGCGCAGGCAGGCGATAACGCTGGGCGCCACGATCTTGCCCGTGCGCGGGTTCTCCTCGCTGGGCACGTTCTCGATCTTCATCGTCAGCCGCGCGGTGTCGCCTTCGACCTCGATGGTGTGGGTGTTGCGCTCGACGGTGGGATCGGCCCAGATCTCGAGCGTCGTGCGATCGGGACCGATACCGGCCAGCCCCAGCGCGGCGGCGACGTTGACGTTGGCCGGGAAGCCCTTGGCGCCTTCGGTGGCGTTGCCCTGGAAGACCCGCTTGGGCTCGTTCAGCCCCTTCAGGGAAATGCCGCGTTCGACGAGATAGGGCGCGCCGTCGAGCCCGTTGGGCGGCTTGCGCGTGATCATGGTGACGCGCGTGATCTTGCCCTCGGCCAGCGCGCGCACCGCGTCGAAGCCCAGCAGGCCGCCGGTCGGCACGATCACCTGGCCGCCGCTCGCCTTGGCCTTGTCGACGAGGTCGAGGCGGCGCAGCAGGGCGCCGGCATTGACCGTCATCAGGATCTTGCCGGCACCGATCACTGAATCGCCCAGCGCGGAGAACGCGGCTGAGGGCGCGCAATCGACGATGATGTCGGCGTGTTGCGCCAGCTCTGCGCTGTCGACGACCTTCGGCGGCGTGGCGAAGCCGGCGACGGCTTTGGTCGTCTTGTCGCGGTCGCGGCCGGCGACGGCGCTGAGGTGCAGGCCGGGGATTCCCTGATCCAGGGCGCGGGCCACCTTGAGGCCGATGGTGCCGAGGCCTGCGATGGCGACGGAGCGGGATGCGTGGGCGGTGGTGGACATGGTGGACGGGACGCGCGAGGTTTCAGGGGCGGCGAGCCTAGCCTGCCGCGCATGGGGAGAGAAGCGAATGGCGGGTCGATTGGCGGGCAAGGTCGCGGTCGTGACGGGCGCGGCGCCGCGCGGCGAAGGTGTCGGCAACGGCATGGCCACGGCGATCATGTTCGCGCGCGAGGGCGCCAAGGTGGTGCTGGTCAACCGCGGGGCCGAGCGCGCCGAGGCGCTGGCCAAGCAGATCGCGGGCGAAGGCGGCGAGGCCGCGGTGTTCGCCGGCGACGTGACGCAGAACGACGCGGCGCAGGCGATGGCCGAGTTCGCGGTCAAGCGCTACGGCCGCCTCGACGTGCTGCACAACAATGTCGGCGTCGGCGGCCCGGGCACGCCCGAGACGGTGTCGATGGAGGACTGGAACCGCGTCCTGCAGACCAACCTCACCAGCTCGATGATCTGCTGCAAATACGCGATCCCCAAGATGCTGGAAGGCGGCGGCGGCTCGATCATCATGGTCTCGTCGATCGCCGGCGCGGTCGGCCTGTCGGGCAGCCCCGGCGCGGTGGCCTATGCGACAGCCAAGGCCGGCCTGCACGGCATGACCATGTCGATCGCCGCCGACTACGCGACGAAGAATGTGCGCTGCAATTGCCTGATCGTCGGCTCAGTGCACACGCCGATGGTGGCGCATCTCGGCGCCGAGGCACGCGAGCGGCGGCGCAAGATGGTGCCGATGCAGGTCGAGGGCACGGCGTGGGACATCGCCTATGGCGCGACCTATCTGGCGAGCGACGAATCGCGCTGGGTCACCGGCATCCTGCTGCCGATCGACGGCGGCCTGACCGGCGTGCGGGCGTGGCCGCGGTAGTGGAATTCCCTTCCCCCGGAGGGGGAAGGTGCCCGAAGGGCGGAAGGGGGATGTTGAAGACGAACTGAGGAGTCCGTCTTCAACATCCCCCATCCGGCGCTCCGCGCCACCTTCCCCCTCCGGGGGAAGGTAGAAACAAACAGGAGGACGACATGGAACAGAAAGCTCTGGGCAAATCGACCATCAAGGTCGCGCCGCTGGCGTTCGGCGGCAATGTCTTCGGCTGGTCGGCCGACAAGGACACGTCGCACAAGCTGCTCGACCAGTTCGTCGATGCCGGCTTCAACCTGATCGACACCGCCGATGTCTATTCGATCTGGGTGCCGGGCCACAAAGGCGGCGAGTCCGAGACCATCATCGGCGAGTGGCTCGCCAAGCGCGGCGGGCGCGACAAGGTGGTGATCGCCACCAAGCTGGGCATCCCGATGGCGCCGGACAAGAAGGGCCTCAGCAAAGGCTACATCGCCACCGCTGTCGAGGACTCGCTGAAGCGGCTGAAGACCGACTACATCGACCTTTACCAGTCGCACCGCGACGACCCTGATACGCCGGTCGAGGAGACGCTCGAGGCCTATGGCAAGCTGGTGAAGGCGGGCAAGGTGCGCGAGATCGGCGCGTCGAACTTCGAGGCGCCGCGCCTGAAGGCCTCGCTCGAGGCCAGCGCCAAGCACGGCTATCCGCGCTACCAGACCATCCAGCCGAACTACAGCCTGATGGAGCGCGGCAGCTACGAGGGCGATCTGGAGAAGCTCTGCGCCGCCGAGAAAGTCAGCTGCATCGGCTACTACTCGCTGGCCAGCGGCTTCCTCTCGGGCAAGTACCGCTCGGAAGCCGATCTCGGCAAGAGCGCGGCGCGCAGCTCGCGCGTGAAGGGCTATCTCAACGACAAGGGCATGAAGGTGCTGGCCGCACTCGACGATGTCGCCAAGCGCTTCTCGGCCAGCCCGGCGCAGGTCTCGCTGGCCTGGCTGATGGCCAAGCCCACCGTCGCCGCGCCAATCGCCAGCGCCACCTCGGCGGCGCAGCTCGCCGAGATCATGAAGGCCGCGACCATCAAGCTCGACGCCGCGTCCGTCGAGCAGCTCGACAAGGCCAGCGCGTGATTTTTCTCCCTCTCCCCGTGAACGGGGAGAGGGAGCGAAGACGGGAGGAAACCAATGTCCACTCTGCTCTGCGTCGGCACCTCGGGTATGTCGGTGTGGTTCAGCCGCGATCTGGGCGAGACCTGGACGCGGCCCTACATCGAGTCCGGCCTTTACCTGGAGTGCCGCGTCTGGTCGATGTCGGCGCATCCCAAACGGCCGGGCGAGGTGCTGGTCGGCACCGACATGGGTGTCTATCGCTGGCGCGAGAGCGAGAAGCATTGGACGCACCTGCCCTCGCCGCTCGACCAGCTGCATGTCTGGTCGCTGGTGCAGGCCCCTGACGATCCCGACTACCTCGTCGCCGGCACGCATCCCGCCGGTCTCTTCTGGTCGAGCGACGGCGGCGGCACGTGGACCCGCGCGCAATCGGCCTTCGCCGAGTCCTGCATCTTCGTCGGCAATCCCAGGGTGACGCAGATCCTGTTCGATCCGGTCGACAGCAACGTCATGTGGGCCAGCGTCGAGATCGACGGCGTGCATCGCTCGGAGGATCGCGGCCGCAGCTGGAAGAAGGTCGGCAGCGGCCTGCTGTCGGACGACATCCACGGGCTGGCCGTGGTGCGCAACGGCAGCAAGCTGGTCTACGCCACGACCAACAAAGGCCTGCATGTCAGCCGCGACGAAGGCAAGACGTGGGCGTTCCAGGAGCTGCCCTCAAGCTGGCAATACACCCGCACCATCGTGCCGCGCGCCGATGGCGATGCGACGGTGTTCCTGACCAACGGCAACGGCCCGCCGGGTTCGACCGGCCGCCTGCTGCGCAGCCGCGATCACGGCCAGCATTGGGAAGACGCCGGCCTGCCGGGCGAGCTGAACTCGACGCCGTGGACCGTGGCGACCAACAAGTCGGATCCCAAGCTGATCTTCGTCTGCAGCAATCTCGGCCAGATCTTCCGCTCGACCGATGGCGGTGAAAGCTGGACACGACTGAAGCGCGAGTTCGGCGAGGTACGCTCGACGCTCTGGCAGACGGTGAATTGATCCGCTGCAACTCTACCTTCCCCCGGAGGGGGAAGGTGGCGCGGAGCGCCGGATGGGGGATGTCGAAGACGGACTCCTGCGTTCGTCTTCGACATCCCCCTTCCGCCCTTCGGGCACCTTCCCCCTCCGGCGGAAGGGAAGACTGACTACTTCAACGGAAAGCCCAGCGCGTTGAGCCAGGGGCGCATCTGCTCGCGGCCGGTGACGGCGGCGATGCGCTGCTTGATGCGCGCGGTCCAGGAATCGGTCGGCAAGTTCTGGCGGCGCGAGAAGGCGCCCAGGACCTCGTCGTAGCGCGCGATGTGCTGGGCTTCGCCGGCCTGCTTGTACGTCTCGTAATGCAGGATGGCCGCTTGCGGCAGGCGCGGCTTGACCTCGGCGTTAGCGGCGGGATCGGCGTAGCCGATGCACAGGCCGAAGATGCCGAAAGCGCCCGGCGGCAGGTCGAGCAGCTTGGCCACCGCCTGCGGATCGTTGCGCATGGCGCCGATATAGACCATCGACAGGCCCAGCGACTCCGCCGCCGTCACCGCGTTCTGCGCCGCCAGCGCCGCGTCGACCGCCGCGACCAGGAATGTCTCGGTCCACGGCAGGCCATTGGTGCCACTGCCGTGCTTCTCACCGATGCGCTCCAGCCTCGAGAGGTCGGCGATGAACACCATATACAGCGGGCACTCCTCGATGTGCTTCTGGTTAGCGGCGATGCGCGCCAGTTCCTTGCGCTTGGCCGGATCGTCGACCACGACCACCGACCAGGCCTGCAGGTTGGAGCTGGTCGAGGCCGACTGCGCCGCCGCGATCATGGTCTCCAGCGTGCCCTCGGGCACCGGCGTCGGCAGGAAGCGGCGCACCGAGCGATGGCCGAGCATGACGCCGATGGTCTCGTTCCATAGCGCAGCCGGCGGCACGGCGTCGGCGCCGTAGCGCGCCGCCAGCGCTTCGCTCCTGTCGTCGGCCACCTTGGTGATCGTGTCCATCCAATGCGTCTCCGTCGTCACTCCGCCGGCGTCGCGGCGGGTGCGGGTTGTGGTTTGGGCCGCGTGATCACGGTGAACATCGCCAGCAGGATGAAGACCGTGACCAGCGCGAAGACCATGCGCGGCTCGCCGCGATCGAGCAGCCAGGCGTAGAGCAGCGGCGCGATCATGCCGCCGATGTTGAAGCCGGTGGAGACGAAGCCGAACACCTTGCCGAAGGCGCCCGGCGGCGTGACCGAGCGCACGATCATGTCGCGCGAGGGCTGGATGATGCCGTTGAGGAACCCGCCCAGCGACATCGCCGCGATCAGCGCCACGGCGCCGAGATCGCCCCAGCCCACAGCGACGACCATGGTCGACGTGGCGAGGAAACCGGCCGCGGCGATGCGCTCGTGCTTCGTCGTGCGGTCGGCGAGGATGCCGCCCGCCAGCACGCCGGCGGCGCTCATCAGCAGATAGCCCGACAGCGCGATGTTGGCGATCGAGGCCGGCGTTCCGTTGATCTGGCCCAGCGCCACCACCGAGAAGGTCTGGATGCCGCCGCCCGACAGCGCCAGCAGGATGAAGAAGAACAGGTTGCGCAGGATCGGCGCCGACAGCAGCAGATCGAGCCCGGCCTTGCCGGCGGTCTGGCTGTTGCTCTCGCGGCGCGTCGCGGCGCTGACCGACAGCGGCGCGCCCCAGATGGCCAGCGCCGCGACCACCAGCGCCGCCATCGCCGCGGCGACGTAGTAGGCGCCCTGCCAGCCGGCATAAGCGGCGCAGAACAGCACGCAGGCCGGCGCCACACCGGAGCCGAAGAAGCCGGAGAAGGTGTGGAAAGAGAAGGCGCGGCCAGCCTTCTTGGCCGGGATCGTCGAGGACAGGATCGCGTAGTCGGCGGGGTGATAGACCGTGTTGGCCAGGCCGAGCAGGGCGTAGGCCGCGATCAGCATCCAGTAGCTCGGGAAGGTCGCGGCCAGCAGCAGGGCGACCACGCCGATCGTCATGCCGCCGATCAGCATGGGCCGCGCGCCGACGCGGTCGACCAGGAAGCCGGCGGGCGTCTGCAGCAGGGCCGAGATCACGTTGAAGGCGGTCAACACCGCGCCCAGCGCGATGTAGCTGACACCCAGCTCGGTCCGCACCACCTCGAACACGGGTGGCAGGAGCAACAGGTGATAATGGCTGATGAAATGCGCGGAGCAGACCAGGCCGATGATCCTGACCTCCCGGCCCCTGCCCTCCGCTCGCTCAGCCTCAGCCATACGCCGTCGTGCCCTCCGCCGGCGAAACCTAATGCAGGCGCGTCCATCTCGCCAGCCGTGCGCGGCATGGGTGCCCGGCGCCTCGGGCATGTCGCGTCGCCCGGTTCGGCGGACTATAGTGCCGGTGTCAGCAAGAGGATCACACGCATGGACGAGAACAAGCGGGACGGGCTGGGCTTCGCCGCCGAGTACGACCGGCCGATCCCCTACATGCAGCGCATCCGCGACTATTACGTCACCTTGGGCTACGGCACGCCCTATCGCTGGGCCAACTACGCCGAGGTGCCGTTCACCAGGCTCGCCAAGCCGCTATCGAAGAGCCGCGTGGCGCTGATCACCACGGCGGCGCCCTACCAGCCCGACAAGGGCGACCAGGGGCCGGGCGCCGCCTATAACGCCGGCGCCAAGTTCTACAAGGTCTACTCCGGCGACACGTCGGTCGACCACGATCTGCGCATCTCGCACATCGGCTACGACCGCATCCACACCACGGCCGAGGACAGCAACACCTGGTTCCCGCTGCCGGCGTTGCGGAAGGCGGCCGCCGCCGGCCGCATCGGCGAGGTCGCGCCGCGCTTCCATGGCGCGCCGACCAATCGCAGCCACGTCACGACGCTCGATGTCGATTGCCCCGAGTTGCTGGCCAGGTGCCGCGCCGACAATGTCGACGCGGCGATCCTGGTCCCCAGTTGACCCGTCTGCCACCAGACCGTGAGTCTGGCCGCCCGTCACCTCGAGGCCAACGGCATCCCGACCGTGATCATGGCCTGCGCCAAGGATATCGTCGAATTCGTCGGCGTGCCGCGTCTGCTGTTCAGCGACTTCCCGCTCGGTAATTCCGCCGGCAAGCCCAAAGACGTGGCATCGCAGGATCTGACACTCGAGCTGGCGCTCAGCCTGCTCGAGAGCGCCACCGGCCCGCGCACGACAATGCAATCACCGCTTCGCTGGAAGGACGACGCCTCGTGGAAGCTCGACTTCTCGAACATCGAGAAGATGTCGCCCGAGGAAATCGCCCGCCGCCGCGCCGAGTTCGATCGCCAGAAAGAAATCGCCAAGGGCGTCCGCCAGGGCGATTCGAAGGCGGCGGATTAGTCTCCCTTCCCCCGGAGGGGGAAGGTGGCAGCGCGAAGCGCTGACGGAAGGGGGATGTTGAAGACGAACGCAGGAGTCCGTCTTCGACATCCCCCTTCCGCCCTTCGGGCACCTTCCCCCTCCGGGGGAAGGAAAGATCACGGCGGCAACCTGCCGTCCCAGCCCCCGCCCAGCGCCTTGTAGAGATCGACCAGGGCTGCGAGCTGCGAGAGTTGCGCCTGGATCACGGCGTCGTCGGTCGAGATGATGCTGCGCTGGGCGTCGAGCACGGTGAGGAAGTCGACCGTGCCGGCGCGGAAGCGCAATTCGGCCAGGCGATAGGCCTCGCGCGATTGCGCCCGGGCCTCGCGCGAGGCGGCGAGCTGCAGACGGAATTGCGTCGCGCCGCTCAGCGCGTTCTCCACGTCGCGGAAAGCCGACAAGGTCGCCGTCCGGTACGTCTCCATCAGCTCTTCGTAGCGCGCTTGCGTAAGCTCCTGCTGCGCGCGCAGCCGGCCACCTTCGAAGATCGGTGCCGTCAGGCCGCCGACCAGAGTGAGGAGGAAGCTGCCAGGCCCGAACAGGCCGGACAGCGCGGTGCTGGCGGTGCCGCCATCGACGGTGAGCTGGATGCGCGGAAAGCGCGCGGCGCGCGCCGCCGCGATATCGAGATGGGCCGCCTTGAGGTCGGCCTCGGCGCCGCGCACGTCGGGCCGCCGTAACAGCAGCTCCGAGGGAATGCCGCCCATCACCGGCGGCGTGGTGAGCGCCGAGAGGCGCTGGCCGGCCACCTCGAAATTCTGCGGCAGGCGGCCCAGCAGCAGCGCCAACGTGCTGAGCGTCTGCCGCTCGACCTGGCGCAAGGCCGGGATCGCCGCGCTCTGCTGCGCCACCGAGACGCGCTGCTGCGCGACCTCGAGATCGGACGCGGTACCGATGCGCCGCTGCTCGTCGAGCAGCAGCAGAAGCCGGCGCGAGGTGTTGAGCGAGTCGGTGGCCAGCGCGACGCGCTCGCGCAGCGCCAGCAGCTGAAAGTAGCTCAGCGCGACATTGGCGCTCACCGTCAGCGCCAGCGCCTCCTGGTCGTAGCGGCTGGCCTGCAGGCGCGTCAGCGCGGCGCTCTCCGTCGCCTGGATGCGGCCGAACAGATCGACCTCGTAGCCGACGGACAATCCCGCCTGAAAGTTGGTCGTGGTCGTCGTGCGGGCCGAGCCGAAGCGGCTGGTGCGCGTGACCGAGGCGTCGGCGCCCAGATTGGGATAGATCGCCGCGCCGGCGATCTGGGCGTTGGCGAGCGCCTGGCGCACCCGCGCCACGGCGACGCGCAGATCGAGGTTGCCGGCGCTGGCCTCGCCCATCAGCCGATCGAGCTCGGGGCTGGCGAAGCCGCGCCACCACGCCGTGTCGGGCCAGATGCCAGCGCCGTCAGCGGTCGACTGCCAATTGGCCGGCTGCGCGACCTCGGGCTTGGTCCACTCGTCCCATAACGAGCAGCCGCCCAGCGTCGGAGCCAGCAGCAACGAAAGAACGGCGGTACGACGCTTCATCTCACTCAATCGGCGGCGAGGGCGTTAACGGGATCGAGGTTCGCCGCCTTGCGTGCCGGCAGATAGCCGAACAGCAGGCCGGTGGCAAAGGCGCAAGTGAAAGCCAGGACCACCGGGCCGGCGGAGAACACGATCGGCCGGCCGATCAGCGACAGTCCATAAGCCGTGCCCAGCCCCGCCAGCACGCCGATCAGGCCGCCGACGGCGCACACCACCAGCGCCTCGGTGTTGAACTGCAGGAGGATATTGAAGCGCCGCGCACCGGTGGCCATCCGGATGCCGATCTCGCGTGTGCGTTCGGTGACGCTCACCAGCATGATGTTCATCACGCCGATGCCGCCGACCAGCAGCGAGATGGCGGCGATCGAGCCCAGTAGGATAGTCAGCGTGTTCTGCGTCTCGGTCGCCGTCTCGAGGATCGCGGCCATATTGCGGATCTGAAAGTCCTCGGTGCGGTGCCTGAGGATCAGCAACTTACGGATCGCCTCCTGCGTCTCGTCGATGCGACTCACATCCTCGACCTGCACGGTGATGGTACGCACGAAACGTTGGCCGAACAGGCGCAGGCTGCCGGTGGAGAGCGGTGTGAAGGCGACATCGTCCTGGTCGGTGCCGAACGGCGAAGCGCCGCGCGGCTCCATCACGCACACCACCTGGAATGGGATGTTGTTGACCAGCACGAACTGGCCGATCGGGTCGATCTCGGGCCCGAACAGCGATCTCACGACGGTGACACCCAGGCACAGCACCGGCGCGTAGCTCCTGACGTCCCCGTGGCTGAAGAAGGCGCCCGAGGTGGGCGGCCATTCGCGCGCCTTGGGGAAGTCGGCCGAGGTCGCCGTCACGCTGGTCTGATAGTCGCGGCTCTGGTAGCGGATGGTGACGGTACCGGAGTACTCGCCGACGGCGGCGCCAACATTGTCGAGTTCGTCGATCGCTTCGGCATCGGCGGGCACCAAGGTGGCGACCTGCCCGCCGCCCCGCACATTGGGCGCGCCGGGCCGCACCAGCAGCAGATTGGTGCCCATAGCCGAGATGCGATCGAGCACTTGCTGCTTGGCGCCGTCGCCGATCGCCAGCATGGCCACGACCGACGCCACGCCGATGATAATTCCCAGCAAGGTCAGCAGCGTGCGCATGAGGTTGTTGCGCAGCGACTGGGCCGCCATCCTCGAGGCTTCGACCACATCGGGCAGCAAGCGGGATCCCTTGCCGTTGCCCGTGGCGCGCACCGTCATCGGCGATTGGGCGCCGGCGACAGCGGACGCATCGGCCGGTGGCGCGACCAGCGTATCCGAGACGATGTCGCCGTCCTTGATCTCGATGATGCGGCGCGCCTGATGCGCCACCTCGGGGTCGTGGGTGATCAGCAGGATGGTGTGCCCGCGCCGGTTGAGGTCGCTCAACAGGCGCATCACCTCGATGCCGCTCTTGCTGTCGAGCGCCCCGGTGGGCTCGTCGGCGAGGATCACAGGGCCACCGTTCATCAGCGCGCGCGCGATCGACACGCGCTGCTGCTGGCCGCCGGATAGCTGGCTTGGTCGGTTGTCGAGCCGCTCGCCCAGGCCCAGCGACGTGAGGAGCTCGCGCGCGCGCTTCAGGCGCACCTCGCGCGGCTTGCCGGCATAGACCGCCGGCACCTCGACATTCTCGGTCGCTGTCGCCGTGGCCAGCAGGTTGTACTGCTGGAAAATGAAGCCGAAGGCCTCGCGGCGCAGAATCGCGCGCTCGTCCGAATCAAGCTCGGCGACCTCCTCGCCGGCGAAGCGGTAGCTGCCCTCGGTCGGCCGGTCGAGCAGGCCGATCAGGTTCATCAGTGTCGACTTGCCCGAGCCCGAGGCGCCCATGATGGCGACGAATTCGCCGGCGTGGATCGAGAGCGAGACGCCGTGCAGCACCTCGGTGGCGATGTCGCCGCGATAGTAGGTCTTGCGGACGTCGCTGAGCTCGATCAGCGGTACGCTGTCGTTCATAGGCGCGGCGTCCGGCCACCGCCAGCTTGCGGCTTGGTGCGCGCCGCCGGCGGTGCGTCGCTGACCACCACGTCCTCACCCGGCTTCAAGCCGGACTTCACCTCGGCCATCACCCGGCTCATGACACCGATCACCACCGTGCGCTCGACGACGGCGCCGTTCTCCAGCACCCGTACGCGGTAGCGTTTGCCGCCGTCCTCGTTGCCGCCGCCGCGCGCCGGCCGCAGCGCGGCGACGGGCACCAGTGGCACCTTCTTGGCGCTGCCGGCTACGAAGAACACCTGCGCGCTCATCTGCGGCAGCAGGTCGAGATCCGGATTGGCGACGTCGAACAACGAATCGTAGAGCACGACGTTGTTCACGACCTGCGGCGTCTGCATCACCTGCTTCAGCTTGCCCTCGCGGCGACGGTCGGGCTGGCCGAGCGTGGTGAAGTAGGCCGGCATGCCGATCTTGAGCTTGTTGACGTCGGCTTCGGAGACCTGGGTCCACACCGTCATGGTGTCGAGGTCGGCGATACGCAGGATGATCGGCGCGCTCTGGTTGGCGTTCAGCGTCTGGCCCTGCTTGGCCGAGATGCTGACGATGGTGCCTGTCATGGGCGCATAGATGCTGGTGTAGCTGAGATTGGCCTGGTCACCCTTCAGGGTCGACTCGGTCTGCTGAATCTGCGCCTTGATCATGTCGATCTGCGCACCGGCGCTCTTCACCGCCGCTTCGGCGACGTCGAAGGCGTCCTGGCTGGTGGCCCTTGCCTGAAGCAGCTCGCGCTGGCGGCGGAGCTGCTGGTCGGCCAGCACCTTGGCGGCTTCCTTGTCGGCGAGTTGCGCCTTCAAGTTCATCAGCTGCGCCTCGTTGGCGCTGACGCGGGCCTGGTAGACGGTGGCGTCGAGCTGTGCGACTTGCTGGCCCTTCTCGACCTTGTCGCCGGACTTGACCATCAGCTTCTGCAGTTGGCCGGACACCTGGGTGCCGACATCGACGTAGTCAAGCGGCTGCAGCACACCTACCGCTGAAACCGTGTCCTCAACGTCGCCCACCGTGACCTTGACGGTGGGCGGAACACCGGCGCCACCGCCACTGCCAGGCCACAGCAGCCAGCCGGCGACCAGCGCCACGGCGATCACCGGGGCACTGTAGATCGCGAAGCGGACAGGGCGCTGCATGGTCGACGATTCACCTTCCCGGGGGTTCATGTGGTTATACGGCCAGCAAACCGCCACCGGATCGTTGCCGGCGTACGGCGGAGTCTAAGGCGGAGAACGTGCAGGAGATATGACCGGCGCGTAACGCGCGGTGACCGGGAGGGTTGCCGTCTCGTCAGAGCTTCGTCCGCGCCGGCGCCAAGGGCAGGCCGGGCACGTCGGCGCGGGTGCGGAAGACGGTGCCGCAATTCTCCTTGGGCCCGCCGCGCGAACCGGTCACCACGTAGAGATCGCGCATGTCGTCGCCGGCGAAACACAGGCTCGTGACCATGGGCAGCGGCACGGCGAGATCCTTGCGGTGCGAGCCGTCGGGGTTGAACACCGCGACCCGCCCGCCATGCGCATCGGCGACCCAGACCGAGCCATCGGCGGCGACCTTCAGCCCGTCCGGCACGCGGCCCGCGCCCATCGAGGCGAAGATACGCCAAGGTCCGACCGAGCCGTCGGCGGCGACGTCGTAGACGCGCACGATTTCGGCGCGGGCGTCGGAGTGATAGAGGCGCCTGCCGTCGGGCGAGGTGCCCAGCCCGTTGGTCAGCATCACGCCGTCGGAGACCGTGCGCATCGAACGATCGAGATCAATGACGTGCAGATGGCCGGGCTTGGGTGGCTCGCCACCGAAGACGCGGTAGGCCAGCGAGCCGACATAGATGCGGCCGGCCGAGTCGGTGGTCAGGTCGTTGAAGCCAATGCCGCCTGGCGTGTCCGACGCCGCCAGCAGAGTGGTCGAGCCCTCGACGCCGGGCCGCACATGCACGATGTCGCGACCGCCGACCACGAGGCCGCCATCGGCGTGCAGCGCCATGCCGCCAATGCCGCGCCGTTTGGGCACGGCGAGCGTCACCTTGTCGGCGCGATCGAGCAGGAAGACGCCGCCGTTCATAACGTCGCTGAAGTACAGGCCCCTGGCGGCATCCCACACCGGCCCTTCGATCAGGCCGTAGCCCGTGGCGATCTCCTGCATTGGTTTATCCTCTTTGGGAGCGCCGGCGTCCCGCCGGCTCTTATCTTGAAGGAAGAGCCGGCGGGACGCCGGCGCTCCCACTACGCGGTCACCTGGACGATGCCGCCACGCGGTCTGCCAGCCTCGATCTCGCGCCACAGCACCTCGTGACCCGTCGGCAGCGCGCGGTTGTTGGGCATGGTCAGCCACAGGCGCAGCAGCAGGCGGCTATGGCCGGTCTCGAACTCGTCGGTGAAGGCGGTGCGGCCGTGATAGGTGACGTGGCTGTTGATCAGCTGCAGGTCGCCAGGCTCGAGCGTCATCTCGAAAGCGAGATCCTCGGCGGTCGCCATCAGCAGGTCGATCGCCTCGCGCTGCGCAGGGGTGAGCTTCGGCACGCCGGGCACCAGCTCGGCCGCCTCGATGAAGGTCAGCGAGTAGTGGCTCGTGAGGCGGCCGTCGCGCAGGCCGAAGATCGGCAGCTTGTAGACGGTCGAAGGATCCTTCGACTCCTCGCCCAGGCGGCTGCGATAGAAATCCTCGAACAGCACGTCGAGCAGGTCGGGGCGTTTGGCGAGAATGGCGTTGTGGATCGCGCCGGTGCTGCACAGCCGGCTGACGCCGCCCGCCTTGGCCTGGCGCACGCAGAGCAGGCCGACCACGTCGGTGCGGTCGGTGTGGAAGCGCAGCAGATTGTTGGTCAAGGTGCGCGCATAGGACGACAGGAAGGTGCCGCTCTGGCCTCCGGCATCAGCGGTCTGCACCTGGCCGTAAGTGCGGCCGACATGGGCACCCTCGTCGCGGATAGCGCGCATCAGCTCGCCGCTGCGGTTCTGAAAGACCGGCGCGCCGAGATGCTGGCCGAAGCCGTAGTAGATCTGCCGCAGCTCGTCCTCGCTGTATGTGGTGATCGGAAAGCCGCGCAACTTGACCATGCCGCAGCCGTCTTCCAACTCGTCGCGGATATCGTCGAACAGCGGCCCGAGCGAGGGCAGCGGGAAATCCGCGCGAGTGATCGACGACCACTCCAGCCCACCGCGCTTCACACCCTGCAGCGCGGCGTCGATCTCAGCCGCCGCATCAGGCGGCAGATCACGGATCCAGCGTCGGGAATGCGCGATATCGCGGCCCAGCCAGACGCTGGGTCCGGTCAACGGCGTGCGCTTGCTCATGATGCCGTGATCCCTCCCGATCCTTTGGAAGGATCGCTACTCCCGGCGATAGCGTCTGGCAAGTGACGGCCGGAATGACAGCGATGCACCAATAGCCCATACCTTCCGCCGGAGGGCGAAGGGAGTGATGTCAGGCAGGAACCGCGCCCGGTCTGCCCGCCGCCACCGCGAAGCTGGCCAGGCGGCGCTTGCCGGTCTGGGGGTCGGCGGCGACGTCGACCGCTTCGAAATGCGCGTGGCAGGACGAGGGCATGACGTCGATCACGACGTAGCCGCGCTTGTCGCCGCGCAGGTACTTGAGGTGCGGATTGTGCGCCGCAAGCGTACGCACGCGTTCAGAGCTGGGCCCCTGTGAGGTGATCGAGGTGCCGACGAACTCCGTGGCGATCACCGGGCCGCTGCCCGCGCGGAGGTCGGCGACGGCGTACATATGGACGTCGCCGCCCAGCACGACGTGGTTGGCGCCACGCCGTGCCGCCATGGCGTCGAGCAGCCGTTGGCGACCAACAGGATAGCCGTCCCATCCGTCCATCCAGTAGACGGGCTCGGTGGCGCCCGCTGCGGCGCGGTCGACCTCTGCCATCAAGGTCTGCTGCGCGATCACCGTCCAGCGCCCACGGGCGCGCGCCAGCCCGTCGCGCAGCCAGGCTTCCTGCTCGGCGCCCAGCATGGTGCGTTTCGGATCCAGGCGTTCGGCGCAATCGGTAAACAACGCGCGACCGCCCTTGCCCTCGGCGCAGGCGTGATGCGAGCGGTACTGGCGGTCATCGAGCAGGAACAGATCGACGAGATCGCCGAAGCGCCAGGAATCGTAGATGCGCATCGCTGGCCCGCTGGGCGCCATCGAGGGTGGCACCGGCATGTGCTCGTACCAGGCGCGATAGGCGGCGGCGCGACGGCGCAGGAAGAAATCGCGATCCTGGGTCAGCGGCGAGCGGTCGTTGGTGTAGTCGTTGTCGACCTCGTGGTCGTCCCAGGCCACGACCCAGGGGCAGGCGGCGTGCGCCGCCTGCAGGTCGGGATCGCTTTTGTACAGCGCGTAGCGATCGCGATATTCCTGAAGCGTCGTCGGATTGGCCGTGCCGTGCTTGCGCACATGCCGCTGGCCCCACGACATCTCGTAGATGTAGTCGCCGACATGCGCCACGAGGTCGAGCGGCTCGTTCGCCATGTGGCGATAGGCGCTGAACCAGCCCTGCTCGTACTGCGCGCAGGACGCGACGCCCAGGCGCAGCCGTTCGGGCTTCGCCGTGTCGGCAGGCGCCGTACGTGTGCGGCCAACGGGGCTGGTCTGGCCGCCGCTATGAAAGCGGTACCAGTAGGGCCGCGCCGGCCGCAGCCCACCGGCCTCGACATGGACGGAATGGGCCTCGGCGGCTGTCGCACGGAAGCTGCCGCGCGCGGCGATGCGCGAGAAGCGCTCGTCCTCGGCGATCTCCCACGTGACATCGACCGGTGCCTCGCCCATGCCGCCGCCTGCCAGCCGCGTCCACAGCACGACGCGGTCGGGACGCGGACAGCCGGACGCGACGCCGAGCGTGAAGGGGGTGGCCGAGGTGTGTGACTGAGCACGCACGATGGCGGGCGCCGCCAGCGCCACGCCACCGCCGATCAGGACGACGCGTCGCGGAAGCTGTCGAACGAGGCCCATGGCCGCCGACGGCGCGGCCTTACGTCTTCAGCCGCGCGCGCGTGCTGGTGACCAGGCGGTCGAGAATGCCGTCGAGGATCGGCATCGAGGTCGCGAAGTTGAAGCGTACGAATTGCGCGCCGGCCGGATCGAAGGTCTCTCCGGCGCTGAAGGCGATCTTCGCCTTGTCGTGGAAGAAGTCGAAAGCCGGCGCATTGAGCCCCAGCGCCGTGCAGTCGAGCCACGCCAGGAACGTGCCGTCGGGGGCGTGAACCTTGATCTGCGGCACTTCCGACTTGATGGTGCGCACCATGTGGTCCCGCACCCGGTGCAAGTGCGCCACCACCGAGTCGAGCCAAGGCTGGCCTTCCCGCCACGCCGCGATCGTGGCGTCGACGCCGATGGCGTTGGGATCACCCATCAGGCGCGCGGGAATGCGGCCGAGAAAGCGGTCGCGCAGCTGCGGCGTGCCGAAATGGAGGATGGCGCTGCGCAGGCCCGGGATGTTGAAGCTCTTGGTCGCCGAGGTGATGGTGATGGTGCGCGCCGCGTACTCAGGCCCGAGCGCCGCGAACGGAATATGCGTGTGGCCGGGATAGACGATATCCTGGTGGATCTCGTCGGAGATCACGATCATGTCGCGTTCGATGGCGAACTTGCCGAAGGCCAGCAGCTCCTCGCGCGTGAAGACGCGGCCGGTCGGATTCTGCGGATTGCACAGCACGAAGATGCGTGTGCGGCTGTCGACCTGCTTCTCGATCTCCTGAAGCCGGCAGACATAGCTGCTGCCGGTATCGCGCATCTGCAACGGGATCATGCGGCGGCCGGTGACGCGTAGCACCTCCTGGAAGGGCGGATAGCTCGGCATCTGCAGCACGACGCCATCGCCCGGCTCGCTGAAGGCCAGCACCGGCGCGTAGGTGCCCTGCACGAGGTCGGCCAGTGGCAGGGCCAGCTCGGGGTCGGTCTTCCAGCCGAAGCGGCTCTCCATGCGCTCGGCGAAGGCGGCGCAGAGAGCGCTGCCGGCCTTGGCGCCGTTGCGCATGGGATAACCGTAGTCGGTCTTGTCGACGATGCGCCGCACGGCGGCCTGGATCGGCTCGGCGACGCGGAAATCCATCTCGGCGACGAAGGCCGGCAGCACGTCCGCGCCGTACTTGCTCCACTTGGAATTGGTTTGCGCCCTGAGTGTCGTTTCAGGGAGATCGAATGTGTTGCCTTGTGTCATCGCCGCCATGTCGCGGGCCTTCCTCGCCTCGGTTCGTCTGGCCGCGACGGTAGAGGCTCGCCGCGCCGGGCGCCAGCGCGAGATGGATTGACTCATGCCGGCCTGCATGTCTGTCTGCGGCAAAATCGAGGAAACGCCATGCCGATCGCCAGTATCGATGTCAGCGACCCCGGCCTCTACGAGAACGACACGTGGCGGCCACTGTTCGAGCGCCTGCGCCGCGAGGACCCGGTGCATCGCTGCACCGACAGCCCATACGGCCCCTATTGGTCGGTGACCCGCTACGCCGACATCATGGATGTCGAGATCAACCACGCGGTCTACTCGTCGGCGCAGGAATTGGGCGGCATCCAGATCGCCGAGGTCGGCCGCCCCGGCGAGTTCGCCAGCTTCATCCGCATGGATCCGCCCGATCACACCGTACGGCGGCGCACCGTGGCGCCGATCGTCGCGCCGAGCAACATCGCCAACATGGAAGCGACCATCCGGCGGCGCACGATCGATACGCTCGACGCGCTGCCACGCGGCGAAGTGTTCGACTGGGTCGACCGCGTCTCCATCGAGCTCACCACGATGATGCTGGCGACGCTGTTCGACTTCCCCTGGGAGGACCGGCGCAAGCTCACCTTCTGGTCCGACGTCGCCATCGCCAACGTCAACTCGCCCGACGCGCCGGTGCGGTCCGAGGACGAGCGTTTCGCCGAGCTGGGCCGCATGGCGCAGTATTTCTCGACGCTATGGAACGAGCGCATCAACGCCCCGCCGCGCTTCGACCTGATTTCGATGCTGGCGCACAGCGAGGCGACGCGAAATATGGCGCCGCGCGAGTTCGTCGGCACGCTGTCGCTGCTGATCGTCGGCGGCAACGACACGACGCGCAACAGCATGACCGGCGGGTTGCTGGCGCTGGCGGCCAATCCCGGCGAATGGGCCAAGCTGCGCGCCAACCCATCCTTGGTGCCCAGCCTGGTGTCGGAGACCATCCGCTACCAGACACCGGTGATCCACATGCGCCGAACCGCGCGCGAGGACACCGAGCTCGGCGGCAAGACCATCCGCAGGGGCGACAAGATCGTGATGTGGTACGTCTCAGGCAATCGCGACGAGAGCGCCATCGAGCGCGCCGACGAGTTCATCGTCGATCGCGCCAAGCCACGCCAGCATCTCGCCTATGGCGCCGGCGTGCATCGCTGCGTCGGCGATCGCCTGGCCGATCTGCAGCTGCGCATTCTCTGGGAGGAGATCCTCAAGCGCGACCTCGACATCGAGGTCGCCGGTCCACCCAAGCGTCTCTATTCCAACTTCATCCGCGGCTACCGTTCCCTGCCCGTCCGGATCCTGAACTGATCAGCCCGGCCAAGCCTGCAGCACGTCGTGCTTGGCCTTGCGCTGCTCGGCGCGCGACTTCTTGAAGTCGTGGCCGTAAGGCGCGGTGTCGAACGAGCCGTAGGTCGGGTTGGCGATCATGATCCATTCGCGCCCGAAGCGCTCGGCATTGGCCTGGAAGGCGGCCAGCCGCTGCGCCTCGCTGCCGCGATAGGCGTCGTCGAAGTCGCCGAAATTGTCGCCGAGATTGAGCAGCACGCGATAGTCCTTGGTCACCACGGCGCGGCGCGTGCTCTTGGCGCCGCCCCAGTCCGGTCGCTCCCGTTGGGTCATGAAGACGTCGACATTGCCGCCCATCGGGAAGCCGAGCTTCTCCATGTTCTGCCGGGTCGCGTCCTTGTCCTTGGCGTCGCGGTTGGTGATGTAGAAGATCTTGGCGCCCTTGGAATCGGCGTACTTGCAGAACTCCAGCGCGCCGGGGATGGCGGTCGAGGTCCGGGTCGCGCAGAACTTGCTCCAGGTCTCGAGGCTGAAGGTCTTGTCGTTCTTCATCATCCAGACCTGGTAGAGCGAATTGTCGAGCAAGGTCTCGTCGACATCGGCGATCACCGCCGGCGGCAGGTTCTGGAAATCGCCCTTCTGCTCGTTGGGCGCGCCGGTCCAGCTCTTGTTGGCCAGCGCCTCGTCGAAGCGCATGCGCGCGAGCGTGAAGGCGGTCAGGCAATTGGCCTTGTACTCGACCGAGCGCTGCATCCAGAGCGTGGCGATCAGCAGGTCGTTGGGCGCCGGCCCGTCCTGGGCGCGCGCCGGCATCGGCACGGTACCGGCCAGCGCCAGACCGGCCATGGCGGTGAGCATCCTGCCCCGGGTGATCGCGGTCATGTCGGTTCCCCTTTCTCGATGCGCGCCAGCAACGCGCGCCTGGTGTCACTGTCGACGAACGCCGATTCGATGGCGGTGCGAGTAATCGCCAGCAACTCGGATGCCGATAATCCCATGCGCGACGAGGCCATCGCGTACTCTTTGCCGATCGACGTCGCGAAGAACGCCGGATCGTCCGAGTTCAGCGTGACTCGACAGCCCGCCTCGAGCAACCGGCGAAGCGGGTGGCTCACGGCATCGGGATAGAGGCCCAGCGCCAGGTTGCTGCCCGGGCAGACCTCCAGGACGATGCCGCGTCGAGCCAGCTCGGCGACCAGCGCCGGATCCTCGATCGCGCGCACGCCGTGGCCGATGCGGCGGACGGGCAAAGCGGCGATCGCGTCGCGCACACTGTGCGCGCCCGCCACCTCGCCGGCATGCACGGTGCAGGCCAGGCCGGCTCTGTCGGCGACGCGGAAGGCCGGTGCGAAGTCGGCCGGCGCGTGCTGCAATTCGTCGCCTGCCATGCCGAAGCCGACGATGTAGGGATGCGCCTCGGCCACCACCAGCCGGGCGACTTCGAGCGCGCGGTCGGGACCGAGATGACGAATGCAGCACGGGATCAGCCGCGAGACGATGCCAAACTCGGCCTCGGCGCGGTCGATGGCCGCCGTCAGGCCTGCGAGCTGCGCGGCGAAGCCCAGGCCGATGGCGATCGCGTGATCGGGCGAGACGAACATCTCGACATAGATCGCGCCCTCGGCGGCGCAGCCCGCGAGGTAGCCGTACATCAGCTCGCCGTAGTCCTCGGCCGTGCGCATCGCATCCGCAGCGGCGTCATAGGCCACGAGGAATTCGTTGAAGTCACGCCAAGCGTAGCCGCCGCCCTGCCCACTGAACAGGCCGGCGGGCAAGGTCACGCCGTTGCGCTGGGCGATGGCGCGGGTCAGCGCCGGCGCCATCGCGCCCTCGATGTGGCAGTGCAGCTCGGCCTTGGGCAGCGCGGCGATCGTCGTCACGTGAAGCCTCGCAATGGCAGACTCGGGCGCTGCAGCCAGTTGTCATCCGTGTAGCGCGCGTCCGCGTCAATGATGTGCAGCGAGTAGGCGTGCCGCGGATGCGGTGAGCGGTTGGCGGCGCTGGCGTGGGGCAACAGACCGTCCAGCACGATCAGCGTACCGCGACGCGCCTCCAGTGCCACCGGCTCGATGTCAGGCCACGGCGTGTCGTCGAGCGCGCGCATCGCGCCATCGCGCGTGAAGCAGCGGCGCAACGGCCCACGATGGGCGCCCGGCAGCGCGACGAGGCAGCCATTATCCGTGGTGGCGTCGTCGAGCGCGATCCACAGGCCGACGACGCTGATCGGGTCGGTGTGCAGGAAGGTCGCGTCCTGGTGCCAGTCGACCTCGCCGCCGACCAAGGGCTGCTTGAACAGATACATCGATTGCAGCAGCAGCGGGCGCGCGACGTCCAGCGCCTCGACCAGCGCCTTCATGCGCGGCGCGCGAGAGACGCGGTCGAAGACGGGATCGAGATCGTGCAACGCGTGGCCGATCTTGTTCAGCGTGCGCGCATCGTCCTCGAAGAAGAAGCGGATCGCCTGGCCCGATTCCCGGAAGTACGCGTCGCGCGCATGCGCCTGATCGGCGGTCGAGAACACCGTGCGCACCGGGCCGGGATCAAATCCCTGGACAAGCTCGGTAGCGCGCGCCTTGAGCGCGTCGCATTCCGCCTCAGGCACGAAGTCCTCAAGCATCAGAAAGCCGTCGCGGGCATAGGCCGCGCGTTGGCTGGCGCTCAGCATCACGCACCGATGCGCGCGCGGATCACCGGCTGAGCCGGCGGCGCGGCATCCTCGATGCGGATGGCCTGACGCAGGATGGCGGCGGCGGCATCGGCTGCGGTCTCACTCGCGGCGTGGACCATTGCCAGCGCGTCGCCGGCTTTCACTGCGCTTCCCACCGGCGCAACGTTGGTCAGACCGACGGCCGGATCGATCGAGTCGGTCGGCTTTGTGCGACCGCCGCCGAGCGCAACGACGGCGATGCCGACTTGGCGCGCGTTCATGCCGGCGACGAAGCCGGACCGCCCTGCCGCGCAGGCACGTACGACCGGCGCAACCGGCAGGTAGCGACTGGCCTGTTCGAGAAAATCGCGCGGGCCGCCCAGCTCGGCGACCATGCGCGCGAAACGTTCCGCCGCACGGCCATCGGCCAGCGCCGCCTCGGCACGGGTGCGTCCCTCGGCGCGCGTCGGTACAAGCTTGCCGAGCACCAGCATCTCCTGGGCTAGCGCCATCACCACCTCGTGCAGGCGCGGTTCACGGCTCGCGCCGTCGCGCAGATAGGCGACGGTCTCGGCGACCTCGAGCGCGTTGCCGACGTCACGGCCCAGCACGCTGTCCATATCGGTGATCAGTGCCACGGTCGGCAGGCCGGCGCCATTGGCGACGCTCACCAGACTCTCGGCGAGATCGCGCGCCATCTCGAGGCTATCGGCGAAAGCGCCGGAACCGGTCTTCACGTCCATCACCAGGCCGCTCAGTCCCGCCGCGAGCTTCTTCGACAGGATCGAGCTCACGATCAGCGGGATCGATTCGACGCTGCCTGTGGTATCGCGAATGGCGTAGAGCCGGCGATCGGCCGGCGCCAGATCATCGGTCTGGCCGATGATGGCGCAGCCGGCCTCGCGCACGACACGGCGGAAGCTGGCGATGTCGGGCTGGACGTTGTAGCCGGGGATGGAGGCCAGCTTGTCGAGCGTGCCGCCGGTATGGCCCAGCCCGCGGCCGGAGATCATCGGCACGTAAGCGCCGCAGGCCGCGACGATCGGCGCCAGCATCAGGCTGACCTTGTCACCCACGCCGCCGCTGCTGTGCTTGTCGATCACCGGACCGGGCAGATCGAGGTCGCGCCAGTCCAGGCGGATGCCCGAGTTGGCCATGCCCAAGGTGAGCGCGACGCGCTCCTCGGTGGACATGCCGCGCCAGAACACCGTCATGGCGAAGGCCGCGACCTGTCCCTCGGTCAGCCCGCCGTCGCTGATGCCCTTGACGACGAAGGCGATCTCGTCAGCCGACAGCGCGTGGCCGTCGCGTTTGCGGCGGATGATTTCCTGCGGGATCAGCATAGCCCGGCGATGAAGTCGCGCAGCAGCCGGCTCACCGCCTGGCCACCGCTTTTCGCCGCCGCGATGGTCTGCGCGTGGCTCAAGGTCTCAGCGCTCAGGCCCGCCGCCATGTTGGTGATCAGCGACAAGGCGGCAACCTTCATGCCGGCATGACGCGCCAGCACGACCTCGGGCACCGTCGACATGCCGACGGCGTCGGCGCCCAGGCGCCCGGCGACGCGAATCTCCGCTGGCGTCTCGAAGCTCGGGCCGGCGAACCAGATGTACACGCCCTCGTGCAAGGTGATCCCCGCCGCACGCGCCACCGTGTGCAGGCGCGCGCGCAGCATGGGATCGTAGGCCTCGCTCATGTCGACGAAGCGGCTGTCGCCAGGCTCGCCGAACAGCGGCGAGACGCCGGCGAAGTTGATGTGGTCGGTGATCGCCATCACCGCGCCCGGCGCCATCGCCGGGCGCAGGCTGCCGGCAGAATTGGTGAGCACCAACGTCCGGCAGCCCAGCCGCGCCAGGGTGCGGATCGCGACCTTCATGCCGTCTGCGCGGCCATGCTCGTAGTAGTGCTCGCGGCCCTGCAGCACGGCCACGCCGGTGACGCCGATAGTGCCCAGCGCGAGCTTGCCGGCATGGCCGGTGACTCCCGATGCCGGGAATCCCGGCAGCGACGCGTAGTCGATGATGCGCGGCGAGGCGATCGCATCGGCGACCTCGGACAGGCCGGACCCCAGCACGACGCCGACTTGCGGCGCGAAGCCCGGCGCCTGCCGGCCGATCTCGGCCAGGCAAAGATCGATCTCGCCGCTCATAGATTGTGTGGCCCGAAGGAAAGCGGCAGCAGCTCGCCCAGGGTCAGCGTGCGGCGCCAGCCCTCTGGGCCGCAGACATGGATCGGCAGAGCCTCGCCGGCGAACTCTCGCAGCTTCTGGCGGCAGCCACCGCAGGGCGTGCACAGCGCCTCGCCGCCAGCGATCACCACGACCTCGGCGATGCGGCGCCGGCCGGCGCCGACCATGGCGGCGATCGCCGATGCTTCGGCACACCAGCCCTGCGGATAGGCCGCGTTCTCGACATTGCAGCCGCCATAGACCGTGCCGTCCTCGGCGCGCAGCGCGGCGCCGACATGGAATTTCGAGTACGGCGCGTGCGCGCGACCCATCATCGTGCGCGCCAGCGACAGCAGATCGTCGGGAGCGGCCATTCAGTGCTCCTTCTCATAGGGCACGCCGATCGCCTTCGGCGCGCCGGCCCGACCGATGAATCCCGCCAGCAGCAGGATGGTCAGCAGGTACGGCAGCGCTTGGATCAGCTGCACCGGCACCTCGCCGACACCCGGCAGCCGCACGCCCTGCAGGCGAATCGCCACGGCGTCGAGCAGGCCGAACATGAGGCAGGCGCCGAAGGCCGGCAATGGCCGCCACTTGCCGAAGATGATCGCCGCCAGCGCGATGAAGCCCTGGCCCGCCGTCATGTCGCGGCTGAAGCCGGCGTTCTGCGCGATCGCCAGATAGGCGCCGGCGATGCCCGCGAACAGGCCGCACAGCAGCACGGCGCGATAGCGCAGCCACGCCACCGAGATTCCGGCGGAATCGACCGCGAGCGGCATCTCGCCGACGGCGCGCAGCCGCAGCCCGAAGCGGGTCCTGCTGACGATCCACCACGTGAGCGGCACCGACAGCAGCGCGATATAGACCAGGCCGTTCTGGCCGCTGATCAGGCTGCGATAGAGCGGCCCGAGGATCGGCACACCCGCCAGCGACTCCGCGCCGGGCAGGGTGAGCGGCATCAGCCGCGCCTCCGGCGCCAGCGACGGCGTCTGGCCACCGCGCGCGAAGAAGGCGGAGCCAAGCACGACGGTGAGACCCGCGGCGATGATGTTGATCGCCACGCCGCTCACCACCTGGTTGCCGCGCCAGGTGATGCAGGCGAAGCCGTGCAGCAGCGCCATGGCGCCGCTGGCTAGGATCGCGGCGATGACGGCGAGCCAGGCCGAGCTGGTCACGGCGGCGACGGTGCCGGCGGCGAAGGCGGCCATCAGCATCTTGCCCTCGAGGCCGACATCGATGATGCCGCTGCGCTCTGAGAACAGCCCGCCCATGGCGCAGAGGATCAGCGGCGTCGCCACGCGCAAGGTCGCGGCCAAGGTCAGCACGATGAGGTCGAAGCCCTCGCTCATGCGCGCACCCTGGCGAGGAGCGATTGCAGCCACGGTCGCGGCAGGTTGGCCAGCGCGCCGGAGAACAGGATCACCAGGCCCTGGATGACCACGACCATCTCGCGCGTCATCGCCGGAATCTCGAAGGCGAGCTCGGCGCCGCCCTGCTGCAGCGCGCCGAACAGCAGGGCGGCGAGCGCGATGCCCAGAGGATGGTTGCGGCCCATCAACGCCACGGCGATGCCGGCGAAGCCGTAGCCGGCGGTGAAGTCGAGCACCAGGCGATGATGCACGCCCATGATCTCGTTGACGCCGACCAGCCCGGCCAGCGCGCCCGACAGGCACATCGCGATCATGGTCAGCTTCTTCAGATCGCTGCCGGCATAGGTCGCGGCGTCGGGGTTGTGCCCCATGGTGCGCAGCGCGTAGCCCCAGGGCGTGTGCCACAGGAAGGCCCAGACGCCGACGCAGCACAGCACCGCCAGCAGGATCGAGAGGTTGAGCGCCGACTGCGCCACCGTGATGCCGATCGCCGCCAGCGCTTCGTGCATCGCCGGCACCTTGCCGCCCTCGAAGCCGCGGCTTTGCGGCGTCATCGAGCCCGGCGCGATCAGCACGTTGACCATCAGGTAGACCATGAGCGCGGCGGCGACGAAGTTGAACATGATGGTGGTGATGACGATGTGGCTGCCGCGATGCGCCTGCAGCCAGGCCGGCACCGCCGCCCAGGCCGCGCCGAAGGCCGCCGAGGCGAGGATCGCCAGCGGCACCAGGATGATTCCCGGCAGGAAGCGATCCAGCGCCAGCACGCACAGACCGGCGCCCAGCCCGCCGATATAGGCCTGGCCTTCGCCGCCGATATTGAACAGACCGGCATGGAAGGCCACGGCCACCGCCAGGCCGGTGAAGGCGAAGTTGGTGGCGTAGTACAGCGTGTAGCCGATCGCCTCGGACGAGCCGAGCGCGCCCACCACCAGCAGGCGTAGCGCGCGCAGCGGATCGACGCCGATGGCGGCCACGATGATGCCGACGGTGATCAGCGCCAGCGCGACGTTGACCAGCGGCAGCAGGCCGATCTCGGCCCAGGCCGGCAACGCGCGGCGTGCTGCTGTGGTCATCGGGCAGCCCTTCCCTTCCCCCGGAGGGGGAAGGTGGCGCGGAGCGACGGAAGGGGGATGTCGAAGACGAACACCGCGTTCGTCTTCGACATCCCCCATCCGCCCTTCGGGCACCTTCCCCCTCCGGGAGAAGGTAAGTGCGTACGCCTACCCATGCGCGTCGGCCATCATCAGGCCCAGCGTCCGCTCGTCGGCTTTCGCCGCCGGCACGTCGCCGACGATGCGGCCGCCGAACATCACGACGATGCGGTCGGCGAGCGACAGGATCTCGTCGAGCTCGACCGAGACCACCAGCACGGCGCAGCCGGCGGCGCGCGCCGCCACGAGTTGGCGATGGATGAACTCGATGGCGCCGATGTCGACGCCGCGCGTCGGCTGGCCGACCAGCAGGATGCGCGGCGCGCGATCTATCTCGCGCGCCAGCACCAGCTTCTGCTGGTTGCCGCCGGAAAAGCTCGAGGAGCGCAGCGCCGGGATCGGCGGGCGTACGTCGAAGCGCTCCATCAGCGTGCCGCAATGCGCCGTGGTCGCGGGATGGTCGAGCAGTCCGCGGCGCGTGAAAGGTGACAAGCGGTGATAGCCGAGGATCGAGGTCTCCGACGCGCGGAACGGCGCCACCATGCCCTGGCGTATCCGGTCCTCCGGGACGTGGCACAGCCCGAACGCACGCATCTCCGCCGGATCGGTGGGATGCGTCGCGTCGATGGCGCGGCCTCTTACCGATAACCGGCCGCCGGTCGGTGCCCTGACTCCGGCAAGAATCTGCAGCAGCTCCGTCTGGCCGTTGCCCGACACGCCGGCGATGCCGACAATCTCGCCGGCGCGCAATTCCAGATCGATGCCATCGAGCAGCTTCACGCCGCGCGCGTCGATCAGATCGATCTTCTCGGCCTTGAGCAGAACCTCGCCCGGCGCCACCGTGTCCTTGTCGAGCGTCAGGCGCACCTTGCGGCCGACCATCAGCTCGGCGAGCTCGTCGGGGCTGGTGTCTGCCGTGCGGCGCTCGGCCACCACCTCGCCCTGGCGCATGACATAGACCGCGTCGGTCGCGGCCATGATCTCGCGCAGCTTGTGGGTGATCAGCAGCACCGTTACGCCGCGTTCCTTGAGCGTGGCGAGGATGCGGAAGAGCTGATCGGTTTCCTGCGGGGTGAGAACGGCGCTGGGCTCGTCGAGGATCAGCACGCGCGCGCCGCGAAACAGCACCTTGAGAATCTCGACGCGCTGCTGCTCGCCGACCGACAGGTCGCCGACGATGGCGTCGGGATCGACGCTCAGCCCGTATTCGCGCGCGAGCCGCGCCAGCTCGGCACGCGCCGCCGCCAGGCCGCGCCGCAGCACCGGCCCGCCCTCGGCGCCGAGCACGAGGTTCTCCAGCACGGTGAAGGGGGCGACCAGCATGAAGTGCTGGTGCACCATGCCGATACCGTGGGCGATGGCGTCGGCCGGGCTCCGCATGCGCACCGGCTGGCCATCGACCAGGATCTCGCCGGCATCGGCCTCGTAGAGGCCGTAGAGAATGCTCATCAGGGTCGACTTGCCGGCACCGTTCTCGCCGACGATGCCGGTGATCGACCCTTTGGCTACGCTGAGCGACACACCACGATTGGCGCGGACCGTGCCGAACGACTTGTCGATGCCGCGCAGCTCGATGGCTGGCGCGACCTCCGTCATGGGCAAGTGTTGCTGCTCATGTAATCGTGGACCTTGATCGAGCCGCCGATGATGCCGGCCTTGACCGTGTCCATCTGGCGGCGCATCGCTGGCGTGACCAGCTTGTCGTTGTGCTGGTCGATCGCCCAGTCGACGCCGCCTTCCTTCAGGCCCAGCACCTGCAGGCCGGGCTTCCACGTGCCGCCGGCGGCCGCCTTGAAGCTCTGATAGGCGACAAGGTCGACGCGCTTGACCATCGAGGTCAGCATCGTGCCGGGATGCAGGTGGTTCTGGTTGGAGTCGACGCCGATGCCGAGCTTGCCGCGATCCTTGGCCGCTTGCAGCACGCCGATGCCGGTGCCGCCAGCGGCGGCGTAGATCACGTCGACGCCACGATCAAACTGGCCCTTGGCCAGCTCGGCGCCACGACCGGGATCGTTCCACGCCGCCGGCGTCGTGCCGGTCATGTTCTGCAGCACCTCGATCTGGGCGTTGGCATGGCGCGCGCCCTGGACGTAGCCGCAGGCGAAGCGACGGATCAGCGGGATGTCCATGCCGCCGACGAAGCCAACCTTGCCGGTCTTCGAGGCCAGCGCCGCGAGGTAGCCGACGAGGAACGAGCCTTCCTGCTCCTTGAACAGCACCGACTGCACGTTGGGCAGATCGACTTTGCTGTCGATAATGGTGAAGCGGATCTTGGGAAATTCCTTGGCGACTTTCTCCAGCGCCACCGCCTGCGAGAAACCGACGGCGATGATCGGATCCTGGCCGCGTTGGGCAAAACGCCGATGCGCCTGCTCGAACTGGGTCTCGTTCTGCGGCTCGAACTCGGCGATGTCGAGCTTGCTCTCGGCCTTGAACTTGGCCGCGCCCTGGGCGACGCCCTCGTTGAACGATTTGTCGAACTTGCCGCCGGTGCTGTAGATGACCGCCGGCTTGATCGCGGTCTGGGCATGCGCGACGCCGGCGGCACCGACGACGGCGAGGATGGCGAGCCAACGCACCACGTCACGCTTCATGAAGCCCTCCCACGGAAATGGTCGTGCGAGTGTGACCCGACTCCGGTTCCAACGCCACAATTCTACCTTCCCCCGGAGGGGGAAGGTGGCACGGAGCGACGGATGGGGGGATGTCGAAGACGGACACCGAGCGCGTTGAGACATCCCCCATCCGCCCTTCGGGCACCTTCCCCCTCCGGGTGAAGGTGATAAATCAGCTACGCAAACACGTCCGGCACATACCGCCCGGCCCGCTCCATCTGCACGAGCCATGCCGCGGCCTGGTCCTCGGTGCAGTTGGCGATCTCGCGGTAGATGTCCTCCAGGGTCTTGCGCACGGCGGGCGCCATGTACTGGCCATCGCCGCAGAGGAAGAAGATCGCGCCCTTGCGGAAGAGGTCGCGCACGACATCGCGATCCTTCCACAGGCGATGCTGCACGAAGGTGATCTCGCCCTCGGGCTTCTTGAAGAAGGCCGGGTAGAGCTTCACCACGCCCTCCTTTTCCCAGCCCTCTAGCTCGTCGCGGTAGAGCAAGTCGACGTCGGGATGATCGCAGCCGTAGAACAACACCGCCGGCCCGGCCGTCTCGCCGGCGCGGTGACGCGCGGCGCGCTCCTGCACGAAGCCGCGGAACGGCGCCAGGCCGGTGCCGGCGCAGATCATCACCACGGGCGTGGCGTTGTCGGCCGGCGGATGGAACGGCACGTTGGGCGTCTTGATCGCCACCGGCACCTGATCGCCGCTCTTCAGCCGCGCCAGGTAGCTCGAGCAGGTGCCGCGGAAGCGGCCGCGGCCCGACCATGCCGGCGCGTCGACCACGGCGACGGTCAGACTGCAGGACGTGGCGCTGGCGCGCGGCGAGGACGAGATCGAGTACTGCCGTACGCGCATCGCCGGCAGCATCTCCAGGAACTCGCCGAGCCCGACCTGGCAGGACTCGTACTGCTCGAGGATATCCAGCACCGAGACGCGCTTCTTCAGGATCTCGGCCTGATACTTCTCGGTGTCGTTGGCGATCGCCGCCAGCTCGGCGGCGTGCGGCGGGCACGGATTCATCGCCGCCAGTCGTTCGACGTTCTTGCGCGTCGCCGGCGCCGAGAGCTCGACGTGATGGCCCAGCAGCTCCTTCACCGACACCGGCCGGTCGGTCGGCAGCGAGGCGGCCATGGCGCCGCGATTGGAGCGCAGCACGACGGCGGCGTCGGGGGTGAGCCCCATGCGCTTGGCGGCGCGCTCGACCAATTCTGGATGGTTCTCCGGCAGCACGGCGAGATAGTCGCCGGCGGCGTAGGTCACGCCCTCTGGCAGCGCGAACTCGATATGCCGCTTGGAGCGGCCCAGCGGCGAGGTCATGTCGACCAGCTCGCGATTCTCGCCGATGACCGCGAAGTCGAGCTTGTTCTCCTCGACCAGCGCGATGCTCGAATGCGGCACCACTTCGACGGCGTAGAGCGGGCCGGCCGCGATATCGGCGGCGGCGACGCCGAGTGTCGCCGAGACCGCCGGCCAGAAATCGGCGTACCACTTCTCGAAGTCGCCAAAGAAGTCGGCGCGCGCGTCGCCCTCACCGCGCCCGAGGACAGCTTGCGCGCCGGCGTTGTCGAGCCGCTCGGCGATCTCCTTGGGGATCGACTGATAGGTCAGGTTCCAGTCGCGGTTGCCGCACCCGAACAAGGCGTAGCGCACGCCGACCAGCGCGCCATCGGGCACGCCGGCCAGCCAGGTCGCGAACTTGCGCGCGTTGTCGGGTGCCTGGCCGTTATAGGAGGCGGTGACGATGCCGACGGCGCCTTCCTTGGGCAACATGCCGGCATAATCGTCGAGCGGCGCCACCTTCACGGCATAGCCGCGTGCCTGGCCGTCACTGGCCATGCGCCGCGCGAAGGCCTCCGACGAGCCGGAGTTCGAGCCGTAGAGCAACAGCAGCGGCGTGCCATGCGAGGGCGCCGCCGGCTTCGAGGCATCGGCCGCGACGGCGCCCGCCACCGGCGCGGTACGCGTCGCCGAGCTACGCGCCACCTGCTTGCGCACGCGGGCGTAGATCTTCACGCCGTCGGGCTTGATCGTCAGCGTTTCCTTGACCACGAGGTCATAGGGACCCGTGCGCTTGAGATCGAAGCGCTGCAGCATCATCGCCACGACCAACAGCGCTTCCTGCCAGGCGAAGGCGCGGCCGATACACGAGCGCACGCCGCTGCCGAAGGGCAGCCAGGCTTGCGGCGGAATCTTCTCGCGCGCGCCGGGCGCGAAGCGGTCGGGATCGAAGCGCTCGGGGTCCTTCCACACGCTCTCATCGCGATGCAGCGATGGCGTCAATACGATCAGCACGTCACCCTTCTTCAGCGCATAGCGCCCGGCGAGCATGGTGTCGTCCTTGGGCCACAGCGAGAAGGCCGGCGCCGTCGGCCAGATACGCAGGCTCTCGCGCAGGATCTGGTCGAGATAGACCAGCTTGCCGACATCCTCGAAGCGCGGCGCCTGGTCGCCCAGCACGGCGTCGACTTCCGCCCGCGCCTTGGCCAACACCTCGGGATGTTCCAGCAGCAGATGCGTGGTGAAGGACAGCAGGCCGCTGGTGGTCTCGTGGCCGGCGATCAGGAAGGTGATCAGCTGGAAACGGATATTGTCGTCGTCGAGCCGGTCGCCGGTGACCGGATCCTTGGCCGTCAGCATCAGCCCGAGCAGATCGCGCGGCGCCTCGTCGGGGCTCAGCCGCCGGCGCTCGGCGATGAGATCGTCGACGATCTTCATCATCAGCCGCACGTCGGCGTCGTACTGGCGCTGGGTCATCAGCATCAGGCGCGTCTGCAGCGGCACCCGGCTGGCGCGACTGCCGGCCTCGCCCAACGCGCGCACCATCGCCTCGACGAAGGGATGCATCTCGCGCTGATAGAACGAGTTGAAGCGGTAGGCGAAACCGCACAGCGCGATGGTGTCGAGCGTCAGCCGGGTCATGTTGTCGACGACATCGACCGCGGTGGCTGGCCCATAACGTTCCCAGCGCGTCAGCATCTGGTCGGCGATGTCGACCATGTCCTCGAAATAGTTGCGCATCGCCGCCGGCCCGAAGGCCGGCATCAGCAGGCGGTGTGCCTTGGCCCAGTTCGGCTCGGTGTTGTAGGCGGTGAACAGGCCGTCGCCGGCGAAGTCCCTGATGTGCTTGAGCGGGCCAGAGACGTACTTCTCGAAGCGGCTCTCGTCGCAGGCGTCGGCGATGATCTCGTGCCCGCTGATGATCAGGACGGAACGGCCGGGGAAGGCCAGCTTGTAGATCGGCCCGTACTGTCGGGCCAACTTCATCATGTTCTGGATCGGCACGTCGAGACCGACATCGGGCACATTGCCGACGATCGGACGGACAGGTGGCTGCGGAATCGACGAGCCGGCCAACGCCATGGGTGCTCCCTCCCGGTACACGGTTTCGCGCACATTAGGCGAAGGCCGGCCGCTTTGCCCAGCCGGGCGAGTGAACGGCGGTTTGGCGCGCCGCGCCGACATCGCCTCGACGCCGACCACGGCGAACATCGGAGAGTAGTGGGTCAGTTTGAAAATCCAGCCCGTTGACGCACGCTTCCGACTCTGGCGCGCTGGCCTTAGTACGGCCGCTGGCGCGTACGCTGTCCCGTCACCATGGCGCAACTGCGGTTCTCTGTGCAGGCGGCGTGGATCGAGCAGATGATGCCGTTGCCGCAATCCACACTCTGCTTCGGATTGATGCAAAGGCCGAGGCTCTCGGCACAGGCGTCGCCGCCGCGGCACTGTTGGCCGCCGCACATCGGGCCGGTGTGAGGCGGGCCGCCCACGCAACCGCCGGCCGGGCCACACTGATAGCCGGCGGGACAGGTGCCGCCGTCGCGGCACTCGACCTCCGTCGCATCCACGCACAGATCGGGAAACAACCGGTTCTGGCGTTCGCCGGGCATGCACCACTTGCCGTTGGGCAGGCGGGTGCTGCCCGACGGCATGCTGGCGCGCTCGGCGCACATCCCGCCGACCAGACAGGCGTTGCGCTCACGGCACCAATGGCCGTTGCCGCAGTCGACACGCTGGGCAGACGCGGGCGGCGCCCACAGCAGGAGAGCAACCACCACCCACAGAATCCTCGTGAGCATATCTGGTCCTTCCAACCCAAGAGGGCTACGCGAGCCGATTCCGCACCTTCGCAATACTCGACTGGGCAGTAATGTTGCCCAAGAAGAACTCCAGTCTTCAAGTCCGGACACCCTGACCTCCACGCGCTTTGTAGCGCGGCTGAATATCCCCGATCTCGCACGGCTTTCGGGAGTGGCGACGCATCCAACAAGCGGTGGCGATGTCTCAGAATTCAAACTGACCCACTACCCATCGGAGGGTTCACTTGCCAAATGGCGGGCTTTGCGCCGAAATGGCGCGGCGCGGAAACAACATCAGGCATCAGCCGCGCGGCAGAACGGGAGGGTGCGATGACGCGACTCGGCGGCGCGGACGCCAGTTTCCTCTATTTCGAGACGCCCGAGACGCCGATGCACGTCGCGGGCTTCACGCTCTACGACCTGCCCGAGGGCTACGAGGGCTCGTTCTACGAGCGCTTCCGCGACCTGCTGGCCAGCCGTCTGCACCTGGTGCCGGTGTTCAGCAAGAAGCTCTCGCAAACCATCCTCGACATCCACCATCCCTCGTGGGTCGAGGATCCGAACGTCGATATCTCCTACCACATCAAGAACGTCACCCTGCCCCCGCCCGGCAACCGCGAGCAGCTCGAGACCATGATCGCGGAACTGCATGCGCAAGTTCTCGATCGCGGCCGGCCGCTGTGGCAGTTCGTGGTCATCGACGGCATCGAGACCGGCCAGGTGGCGCTCTATTCCAAGGTGCACCACGCCGCGGTCGATGGTGGCGCCGGCATGATCATCACCAACGCGATCTACGACCTCACCCCCGAGCCCCGGAAGGTCAAGCCGCCGGAGCCCAAGCCGGCTGGCCCGTCGGTGCAATCCGGCAATCCGATGGCCGACCTCGTCGCCTCGATGATGCGCTTCCAGCTCGACATGCTGCGCGCGGCGCCCGAGGTGATGAGCAACGTCGCCAGCATGTTCTTCCCCAAGGTGGCGAAGGACGCGCCGATGGACGCGTATCTGCCGAAATCGCCGGTCAAGGAAATGCCCGCGCTGATCGCGCCGAAAACCATCTTCAACGCCGCCATCACCCGCGAACGCTCCTATGCCGCGCGCTCGATGCCGCTGGCCGATGCCAAGGCCATCGCCAAGGCCGCTGGCGGCAAGCTCAACGACGCCGTCATGGCGGTGTGCTCCGGCGCGCTCCGGCGCTACCTGCTGAGCCGGCACGCGCTGCCCAGCGAGCAGCTCATCGCCTTCGTGCCGATCTCGCTGCGGGAGCTGGGCAATACCGACCTCAACAATCAGGTCTTCGGCATGATGTGCGGGCTGGCCACCCATATCGCCGACCCGCTGGAGCGGCTGAAGGCGATCCAGGCCTCCTCGGCCGACGCCAAGCAGATCGCCGGTGGCCTAAAGAACGCCATGCCGCAGGACTACGCCTTCTTCGGCGCGCCGTTCCTGATCCGTGGCCTGACCGAACTCTATGGCCGCTCCGGCCTGGCCGACGTGATGCCGATGGCGGCCAATGTCTGCATCTCCAACGTACCCGGCCCGCCGGTGCCGCTCTACGGCGCCGGCGCCAAGGTCGCGGCGCTCTACCCGGTGTCGATCCCGACGCATGGCTGCGCGCTGAACCTTACGGTGCAGAGCTACCTCGGCAACCTCGATTTCGGCCTCACCGCCGACCGCAAGGCTGTGCCCGATATCGGCGTCATGGCCGACTATCTGCTGGAGGCCTACGCCGAGCTGAAGGCGGCGGTCCTGCCCGCGAAGGCTTGAATTCGGCCGCCGGCCCTTCATATTCACGGACCCGCTTCATCACTGTGAGACCCGAATGACCGCTGCCACCGAGGCGATGCGCCCACCGTCCCGAGCCCTGCTGTTCCTGGAGGGGCGCGCGCTGTGGGAGCTGGGCGCCTTTGTCGGTTCGCTGCCGCTACTGAACGCCGCGCCGCGCGGCGACGGCCATCCGGTCCTCGTCCTGCCCGGCCTGATCGCCAGCGACGTTTCGACACGCCCGTTGCGCGCCTTCCTGCGCGGCCGCGGCTATGCCGCCCATGGCTGGGGCTTGGGGCGCAATCTGGGACCGCGCGAGGGGGTCGAGGACGGCATGCTGCAGCGCCTGCTCGAGCTGCATCAGCGCTATGGCCGCAAGGTCAGCCTGGTCGGCTGGAGCCTGGGCGGTGTTTTCGCCCGCGAGCTGGGCAAGCAGGCGCCGCAGGCGGTACGCCAGGTGATCACCCTGGGCAGCCCCTTCGCCGGCGATCCGCGCGCCACCAACGCCTGGCGCGTCTTCGAATGGGCCAGCGGCCAGAAGGTGCCGGAGCGCGGTTCGCACCGCATCGACCGGCTGCGCGAGAAGCCGCCGGTGCCGAGCACCGCCATCTACAGCCGCACCGACGGCATCTGCGCCTGGCAGGCCTGCCGCGAGGATGCCGCTCCGCAGGCCGACAATATCGAGATCATGGGCAGCCATTGCGGCCTGGGCCACAACCCCGCCGCCGTCTACGCCATCGCCGACCGGCTGGCGCAGCCCGAGGACGGCTGGAAGCCGTTCGCGCGCGAAGGCTGGAAGCGCGCGATCTATCTCGATCCCGAGCGCGCATAGCTCTGCCTTCCCCCGGAGGGGGAAGGTGCCCGAAGGGCGGAAGGGGGATGTCGAAGACGGACTCCTGTGTTCGTCTTCGACATCCCCCTTCCGTCAGCGCTTCGCGCTGCCACCTTCCCCCTCCGGGGGAAGGTAAAATTAGGTCAACCGCAGCAACACCTCGGCGGTGTGCAAAGCGAGCCCCGCCAGGCCGCCGATCAGCGCGCCGTTGAAGCGGATGTATTGCAGATCGCGGCCGACATTGAGCTCGATCATGTGGATCAGCCGATCGACCTGCCACGACTTCACCTGGTCGGCGACAAAGCGCGAGATGCCGCTCTTCTGGTTGGCGACGAAGGTGCGCAGCACCGTCACCATGCCCTCGTTGATGTCGGCGCGGATCGAGGAATCCTCGCGCAGCTTGCCGCCGACCTCGACCAGCAGGTCGGTGAGCGCGCCGCGCACCATCGACGACGGCGACTGGGTCTCGCGCTCGATGAAGCCGCGCACGCTCTCCCAGATGCCTTCCGCCAGATCGCGGATCTCGGGCCGTGCCAGCAGATCCTTGCGCAGCTCGTCGAGGCGCTCGGCGTAATCCGGCGACGTGCGCAACTTCTCGATGAAGGTCGCGATGAAGCGGTCGAACTCGCCGCGCACCGCGTGGTTCTCGTCGGCACGCACCTCCTCGAGGAACGACGACACCGAGGTCACCAGCTTGCGCAGCACATAGCCGTCGGCCTGGAACAGGCGGAACAACGTCGGCAGCTCCCCGCGGATCTTGTCGCGGATGGCGTCGAGCGCCTCGGGGTTGTTCAGCAGCTGGCCGAGCGCCACCAGCAGCTCGTCGAGAACGCGTTGGTGGCGACGGTCATGCGTGACGGCGTCGAGCAGGCCGGCCGCCAGCGGCGCGATCTCGACCGCCTCCAGCCGCTCGACCACGCGCTTGGTGAGGAAGCCGCGCAGGCCCGAGCCGTCCATGGCGTTGAGCGCCTGGGGCAAGAGGCGCAGCACGAAGCGCGCGAGATCGTCGCTCTGGCGCCGATCGGCCAGCCAGTCGGCGATCATGGCGGCGAAATCGACCTTGCGCAGCTCGGTGGCGACCGGCTGGTCGGCGAGGAAATGCCGTTCGATGAACTCGCCCAGGCTGTCGGCGATGCGCGCCTGGTTGCGCGGCACGATGGCGGTGTGCGGGATCGGCAGGCCGAGCGGCCGGCGGAACAGGGCGACGACGGCGTACCAGTCGGCCAGGCCGCCGATCGCCGCCGCCTCGGCGAAGGCGGCCAGGAAGGCGAAGCCCGGGTGATAGCGCTCGGCGTAGCGCGCGCCCGCCAGCACCAGGAGGCAGACGACGAGCAGGCCGGTCGCCGCCGCCCGCGTACGCCGCAGCTCGCGCAGGCGCTCCGCGTCGCGGCCGCTATCGGTGGTCAAGGCCATGGTCATGGTCGGCTCGCTCTCCTCGGCACCAAGCTAATTATCTGATAATTCTGATAAAATCACGCCTTCGCAACTGCGTTGTTGCGTCGCAACAAGATTCTTGTTGCATCGCAGCATAAGGTCAACTATGTTTTCTCCATCGCGGGCCACTCATGGACGCGCCCAACCGCCATAGCTCATCAGAGGATGGAGACAGCAATGACCGAGACCAGCAACCTGAACCCGACCGCGACGATCACCGACGTCGTGTCCCAGATTCCCGAGGCCGCGCGTGCGTTCGTCGTCAAGGCGACCGAGACCGGCATGGAGCGCGCCGCGCGCGTGCGCAGCGGCGCCGAGGGCGTCGCCGCCACCGTTTACGACGTGGCCAGCGTGTCCATGAACGGCACCGCGCAGATCACCAACAGCCTGATGAAGGCCGCGCACGAGAACGTCTCGGCGACGCTGGGCATGATCGGCAAGCTCGCCGGCGCCAGGTGCCTGGGCGACGCCGCCACCGTGCAGCTCGACTTCGTCCGTGACTACGGTAAGGCCAATGTCGCGCAGGTCCGCGAGATCGCCGACATCGCGCGCAAGGGCTACGGCGACGTCGAGAAGGCCGTCCGCGACGGCTACGCCAAGGTCGTGCCGGCCAAGGCCGCCTAAGCCTTCTGAAACCGCTCTCTCTCGAAAAGCCCGCGCAAGCGGGCTTTTCTTTTGCCGACTCGTCACGGGTCGGTCGCGCCTCCTCGACATGCGGCCAGTGCGAAAATCGCGTGGCGCCTCGATCCGCGCTCGGCGCAAGATCGGCCAACTAACGGGAGGCCCATCTTGCACGGCAAACGTCCGACCATCTCGTCCATGCACGGCGTCGTCGCCGCCGCGCATCCGCTGGCCGCCGCCGCCGGCGCGCGCGTGCTGTCGAACGGCGGCAACGCCTTCGACGCCGCCGCCGCGACCGCGGCCACGCTCAACGTCGTCGAGCCCTATATGTCCGGCCTCGCCGGCCAGGGGCTGGCGACCTGCTACGTCGCAGCCGAGAAACGCGTGCGCGTACTCGACTTCCTGCCGCCGATCCCCGACGGCTTCCCGATCGAGCGCTTCAAGCGTCGCGAGGATGTGGCGCGCGGCGCGCTGGGCGTCGGCCGGCCGGGCAATCTCGCCGGCTGGTGCACCATGGTCGACACCTACGGCAGCAAGTCGCTCGCCGAGCTGTTCGCGCCGGCGATCACCATCGCGCGCGACGGCTTCCCGCTAATCGAGTTCAATGTCGACGAGACCAATGGTGGCGGCGCCGATCTCCGCCGCCACGACGCGCTCTATGGCCCGTGGGCAAAGAACTACACCGATGGCAGCGGCCGCGTCGCGCCGGGCTACATCCTCAGGCAACCCGATCTCGCGCGCACTTTCGAAGCATTGGCGAAGGACGGGCCAGGCCTGCTCTACGGTGGCGCGCTGGGTCGCACCGTCGTCGAGCACCTGAAGTCGTTGGGCGGCTGCATCACCCTGGCCGACCTCGAGGCGGTGAAGCCGCGATGGCAGGACCCGATCGCCGCCAGCTATCGCGGCATGGACATCTATGTGCCGCCGCCACCCTGCGAGGCGTTCCAGTACCTGCTGGCACTGCGCATCCTCGAGGGCTTCGACCTCAAGAGCATGCCGCGCAACGGCGTCGACCATATCGACACGGTCCTGCGCGCCATCCGCGTCGCCGCCGGCGTGCGCATCGCCAACAACAATCCCTCGAGCCAGAAGCTCGCCCATCTGCTGTCGGAGGAGCATGTCGCGGGCCTGCGCGCCCGCGTGCGCGACGGCAAGGTGGTCGACGGCCCGACCGAACAATGGACGCCGCCGCCGGCCGAGGGCCACACCACCTCGTTCTCGATCGCCGATCGCGACGGCAATCTGGTCTGCGTGACGCAGAGCCTGGGCAGTGTGTTCGGCTCGGGCGTGGTCGTGCCCGGCACCGGCATCTGCCTCAACAATTTCCTCTACTGGGCCGATGTCACGCCCGGCAGCCCGAACCGCTCGAGGCCCGGCGGCCCGATGCCGGTCTGCGTCGCGCCGTCGATCGGGTTGCGCGACGGCAAGCCGGCTTTGGTGCTGGGTACGCCGGGCAGCTACGGCATCCTGCAGACCCAGGTGCAGGCGGTGGTGCAGTACCTCGATTACGGCCTGCCGTTGCAGGAGGCCATCGAGGCGCCGCGCGCGCGGCTGACCGACGGCCGCGCCGTGATGCTGGAGTCGCGCGTCGAGCCCTCGGTGATGGACGGCCTGCAGGCGCGCGGCCACAACCTCGAGCGCGGCCCGCAATGGACGATGCGCGTCGGCGGCATGCAGGCCATCGCGCTCGATCCGACCAGCGGCGCGCGCACCGGCGCCTGCGATCCAAGGCGCGACGGGTATGTGGTGACGGCTTAACTTTTACCTTCCCCCGGAGGGGGAAGGTGGCGCGGAGCGACGGATGGGGGATGTCGAAGACGGACTCCTGCGTTCGTCTTCAACATCCCCCATCCGCCCTTCGGGCACCTTCCCCCTCCGGGGGAAGGTATTAAGCGTTACGACGCCGCGGCGGCGTACTTGCCGGTGAGCTGCGGCGTGGTCGGCGTCGCGGCCTTCTTCTGCTGCTGCTCCAGCCGCGTTTCGCGCCCCCAGGTGCGCTTGAGATCGTCCTTCACGTGGAAGGTCAGACGGCCCAGCCCCTCGGTCTCGATCTCGACCTTGTCGCCGTCTTGGAACGAGCTGAGCCCGCGATGGTTGGTGCCGGTGGCGAGGATGTCGCCGGGCTCCAGCGTGTGGATCGAGCTCACCCACTCGACGCAGCGCGGGATCTTGTGCGCCATGTCGTCGGTGTTGAAGTTCTGCTTCAGCACGCCGTTGACCCACAGCCTGACCTGCAGCTTCTGCGGATCGGCGATCTCGTCCTTGGTGACGATGAACGGCCCGATGGGCGCGAAGGTGTCGCGCGACTTCATCTGATAGAAGACGTTGCCGCTGGGCGGCAGGCCGCGCGCCGAGCCGTCGATGAAGTTCATGTAGCCGAAGACGTAATCCATGGCGTCGGCCGCCTTGACCCTGGTGGCGCGCTTGCCGATGACCAGCGCCATCTCGGCCTCGCCTTCGAAGATCGTCGCCGGCACGTCGGGCAGCGCCATGGTGTCGCCATTGCCGATGATGGCGTTGGGCGATTTGTGAAAGCCGTTGATCGGCGCCGGCTTCTCCAGCGTGCCATCCTCCATGTAGTTCACCGCCATGCAGGCGATATTGATCGGCCGCGGTAGCGGCGGGCGGATGCGCACGCTGGCCAGCGGCAGAGCCTTGCCCATCGCGGCGGCCTCCTCGAGCCGACCGCGATACTCGGCGAAGCGCTCGATCAGGCCGTTGATCAGATCGTGCGGCCCGACGCGCGGAATGTCGGACACCGCCGAGGCCACGTCGACAATCGCATCGCCCCGCACAACACCCAGCCGGAAATCGTCGAAAAAGCCGATCTTCATGGCGCCCTCCCGCGCGGAACTATTCGCGAGCGGAGATTGCCGCCGCCGGGGGCGATCCGGCAACGGCTAAGAGATCATCCCAGGGTCCTGCGATAGAGCGCGATCAGCCGCTCCCAGTGCCGCTCGGCCGCCGGCTTGTCGTAGCACCAGCGTTGCGGGAAGGCGAAGCCATGGTGCACGCCCATGTGGATCTCCAGCTCGCCCTTGGCGCCCGACGCGTCGAACAGGCGCTTCAGCTCCTTCACCATGTCGGGCGGCGCGAGCTCGTCGTGCTCGGCGCAGGAGATGTAGAGCTCGCCTTTGGCCTTGCCGAGCGTGAGATGCGGACTCTCGACCGCGTCGCTCACCAGCCAGGTGCCGTAGAACGAGGCGGCGGCGGCGATGCGCTGGGGATAGCGCGCGGCGGCGGCCAGTGAGTAGGGCCCGCTCATGCAGTAGCCGTGCGTGCCGACCGGACCCTTCTTGATGTCCTGACGCGAGTCGATGAAGGCGAACATCGCCTGGACGTCGTCCATCACCGGCGGGATGGTCATCTTGGTGCGCACCGCGCGCATGCGGGTGTGCTCGGCGCTGCCATGGGTCAGCACATCAGGCCCGTACTTGGTGTCGCGGCCGGCGCGGTAATAGAGATTGGGCAGGATCACGGCGTAGCCCGCCGTGCCCAGCCGCCGCGCCATGTCGTAGAGTTCCTCGCGGATGCCCGGCGCATCCATCAGCATCAGGATAGGTGGACAGGGATCGCCGCGCTCGGGGCGGCAGACGAAGGTCTCCATCGCGCCATCCTTGGTCGCGATGTCCAGAATCTCCTCATGCATGGCCGCGCCCTCAGACCGAGATCCAGGTTTCGGAGAAGGCCAGCATCGCCGTGCTGATCTTGTGACCCGCGACCTCGCGCGGCACCGGCTTGCCGGCAAGCTTGCGGCCATTGATGGTTATCGTGGCATCCTGGCAGCCGACGAAGAGACTCGGCATGTAGTGCTTGCCGGTGGCCGACTTGTCGGGCGGAAACGCGAAGCAGAACGGCTTACCGAGCCCACTCCAGTTCAGCACGACGTTCGTGTCGCCCGCCTTCACTGTCTCGCTGTAGTTGCTGAGCGGATCGCCCGAGGCAATGAAGCTCTCGGCCTTCTGGTACTTGATGCCCGCGAGGCCGGGGAGCCCGTTCCAGGCGCCGAAGTTCGAGACGAAACCGGCGATCAGGTAGCGCGCCAGCGCTTCGTTGTCGTGATAGCAGACATTGCCCGCGGCGTTGGCGTCCTGCGGCGATTGCAGCAGCACCAGCGCATGGCCCTGACCGTGCGGCGAGAGCACGACACGGAAGAAGCTGGCCAACGCGACGAACGGGCCATCGGGCGTCTCCTTGAGCGAGATGCCGGGGTTCTCGCCCGACCAGTCGACATTGCCGGAGAAGACGATTGGATCGGCCATGGGTTGTTCCTCCCGTTAGTTCAATGACAGCAAGCCCTCTTCGATCGCCTTGATCTGGATCGCGAGGTAACGCGAGTAGATGCGGCATTGCGCCAGGCTGCCGGCGGTGAACCACAGGCCGGGCTGCCTGGTGCGGCCCCACATGTTGCGCAGCTCGCCGCCGTCGTCGAAGCCCCAGACCGGGCCGATGCGATCGGCGATGGCGTCGCCGAGAAAGGCGCGCACCGTGTCCTGCTGATTGCGATAGCCGGTGGCGGCGACCACCAGCTCGGCCGGCAGCACCGTGCCGTCATTGAGCTTCAGTCCATCAGGGACGAAACGCTCGACGTCGTCGTGCTGCACCAGCCTGATGCGACCATCGATGATCATGTCGGAGCAGCCGACGTTGAAGTAGTACCCGCCGCCGCGGCGCAGATACATCATCTGGAAGCCGGTATCGTCCTCGCCAAAGGTCAGCTTGAAGCCGCGCGCCTCGAGACCCGCGAGCATATCGCGATCGTTGTCGCGCATCTCGGCGGTCGAGAGCTGGTAGGCTTGGCGCAGCACCGGATAGGGCATCGCCGTGGCGATCAGGTCGCAATCCTCGAACGGGATGCCCTCGTTGTAGATGGCGTAGACCTTCTGCGCCTCCTTCAGGCTCACGACGTAGGTCGGGCTGCGCTGCACCATGGTGACCTTGGCGCCGCTGGCGCAGAGATCCTGCGCCACGTCGTGGCCACTGTTGCCGGTGCCCAGCACGATGACCGGGCGACCCTTCCATTGCGCGCCTTCGGTATAGGCGCCGGAATGCATCACCGTGCCCTTGAACGAGTCGAGGCCGGGTGTGTCAGGCTTGATCGGAATGCCGCTGGCGCCGGTGGCGAAGACGACATGGCGCGGACGCACGACGCGCTCCTTGCCGTCGCGTTTGAGCTGGATGACCCAGTGCCCGGCATTGTCGTCGTAGCGGCCGCCGACCAGCTCGGTGCCGGTCCAGTAGTTCAGCTCCAGCGCGTCGACATAGGCCTCGAACCAGTTCGCCAGCTTGTCCTTGGGGATGAACACCGGCCAGGTCGGCGGGAACGGCATGTAGGGCATGTGGTTGACATGCACTTCGTTGTGCAGGGTCAACGCGTGATAGCGCAGGCGCCAGTTGTCGCCGACGCGCGGATGCTTATCGACGATCAGCGTGTCGATACCGAGCTGGTTGAGCCGCGCCGCGACATCGAGGCCGGCCTGGCCGCCGCCGATCACCAAGGTCGCCGGATCGCGATCATCATAGGCGATGGCGCGCTTGCGCTGATCGAGCCAGTTCTCGCCGCCGAAGTCGCGGGAGTAGCGTTCGGCGTCATCGAGATCCTGCGGCGCGATCTCGGGGAATCCGCGCAGCTCCTCGAGCGTCGTCACCAGGGTCCAGCAGCGCCACACGCCGTCGCTGTCGGGCGCGAACCGCGCCACGGCATCGGCACGGCCAGACGCGGTCTCGAAGCCGAAGATGGTCTCGATACACTCTACGCCGGCACGCCGCACGCGACGCGGCGGCGAACGATGCGCCGGCAGATGCAGGTTGGCTGGTTTCGTGCGCGCGAGGTTCTCGCGCAGCATCGCGGCGATCGCCTGGCGACCGCTCGCCGTGCCGATGCGCCAGGTGAACGCCAGCACGTCGCGCCAATGGCCGTCGGGCAGGAACTGCGCCGTGACGGCATCGGGCTCGCCCTCGCGCAGCGCGTTGGTGAAGGCGGCCAGCCAGTCCGCCGCGATCTGCCGCGTGACGTCGGGCGAGAGAACGAGCCCGTCCATCTCAGTACCCCGCCGCGCGGTCGACGACTTCCTTCAACGGCTTGCCGTCGAGAAAGCGGCCGAGATTGTCGACGAAGAGCTTCGCCACGAAACGGTCGCGCTGCGGGTGCGGGCCGCCGATATGCGGCAGGACGATGATGCCCTCGGTGGTCCACAGCGGATCGCTCGCCGGCAGCGGTTCCTGGCGGAAGACGTCGAGCAGCGCGCCGGCGATGGTCTTGTTCTTCACGGCGGCGATCAGGTCGGCATCCTTGATGGTGTGGCCGCGGCCGAAATTCAGCAGCCACGCCGAGGGCTTCATCTTGGCAAAGCGCTTGGCGTCCATGAAGTTGTCGGTCGCGGGCGTCGCCGGCAGCAACAGCAGCACGAAGTCGGATTGCGCCAGCACCTCGTCGGTGCGCGACGGCGGCAACACCTCGGCGACGTTGGCCACGGCTTCAGGCGCGCGCTTGGTGCCGATCACGCGCATGCCCAGCGCCGCCGCGATGCGCGCGACCTCAGCGCCGATCGCGCCCAGGCCGAGAATGCCCAAGGTCTTGCCGGTCAGCGGCTGGGCCACGGTGTGCACCCACTTCGAACTCTTCTGGTTCGCCGCCGCGATAGCGTAGGGCTTGGCGACATGGAACAGCGCGCCGATGATATTCTCGGGCATCGACTCGGTGTGCGTGCCCCGTGCACAGGTGAGCGTCAGGCCGCCCGGCAGATCGGGCAGCGCCAGCCAGCCCTCGACACCGGCGCTCATCGCCTGCACCCAGCGCAGCTTGGGCATGCTCGGCAGCAGCCCGGTGGGCACGGCGGCGGCCATCATCGCCTCGGTCGCGGCAAGTTGGTCGGCCGACGGCTTGTCCTTGCGCGAGAGCGTGTCGATGGCGACGCGGTCGGCGAGGCCGGCGGCCTTCACGGCGTCGAGATAGGCGGCGGTGCTGTCGGTCCACAAAAGGACTCGGGCGCGATTGGAGTTCACGGATGAATCTCCCTGGTAGTGCCAGGAGAACCTAGCGGATCGCGGACCGGGAAGCAGCGCGCTAATCTCGCGCGGCAGGATCGACGGAACAGATGACCACCTACCGCCTCCACTACTTCCCGGAATCGGGCAACAGCTACAAGCTGGCGCTGGCGCTGATGCTGACCCTGTGCGGTCAGACCTTCGAGCCGGTATGGACCGACTTCGGCGGCGGCGTCACACGCACCGCCGAGTGGCGCGACACCGTGAACCGCATGGGCGAAATCCCCGTGCTGGAAGAGGACGGCCGTCGCATGACCCAGACGGCGCCGATCCTGCTGCGGCTGGCGGAGCGCCACGGTCGCTTCGGCGGCACGACCGAGGACGAGCGGCAGGAGATCCTGCGCTGGCTGTTCTGGGACAACCACAAGCTCACCGGCTATATGGCGATGTATCGCTTCCAGCGCGCCTTCACGACGTCACCCGATCCCGCCGTGCTGGACTTTATGCGCCGTCGGCTCGACGACTTCCTCGGCATCCTCGACGCGCACCTCAGTGGCCGACTCTTCGTCGCCGCCGAGCAGGTGACCGTCGCCGACCTGTCGATGACCAGCTACCTGTGCTTCCCGCCGAACGAGAGCGGCTACGATCTCGCGGCGAGCCATCCCGCCATTGCGGCGTGGCTGAAGCGGATCGCCGCGCTGCCGGGATGGCGCGCGCCATACGACCTGCTGCCCGGCCAGCGCCTGCGCTGCTACGTTTAGCGCGCGGCCGGCACCGGGATGCGGCCGATTTCCTTGAGCATGTTGTCGACGACGACGATCTCGCCCGACGCCGGGTTGTAGCCGGTGAGCGCGGCGACGAGCGCGCCGTGGGTCACCACCAGCAGCGGACCTGAGCCCTTCCACGCGTGGACACGCTCCTTGGCGCCGGCGGCCAGCGCCTCGCGCCGGTCGGTCCAGACCACCGGGTTGCCGAAGGTGTTGTTGATCTCGACAGAGCCGACGTCCATCAGCTTGGCCGTGTCGACGCAGCGGCACCACGGCGAACTCAGAATGCGCGCCGGCTTCACGCCACGCTCGCGGAACGCGGCGCCCACCCTGACCGCCTCGGCGCGGCCATTGGCACTGAGGTTACGCTGCGTAGCGCAGTCCTCGAGCTTGAACCCTTCGGGATCGCCAAAGCCACCGGGCGCATCGGCATGGCGCATCAGGGCGATGGCATTGCCCGTGCGCAACGCGGCCCAGGCGGCGGCTTCGTTGGCTGTCGCCGGCGCCGCGGCGAGCAGGCTTAGCAGCAGGCAAAAGAAAAGGGCTCGCATCCGCGAACCCTAGCATCAGACCTCGGGCTGGGGAGGCCGCATGCGCGGCGCTCCCCAGTTTGTGAGGTGAGCCCTACTCCGCCGCCATCTTGGGCGTGGCGGCGTCGATCGCCGCCGAGAGGCGCGGCGGCGACAGCGGCAGGTCGGTCATGCGGATATTGATCGAGCGCGCCACCGCGTTGCCGACGGCGGCGAGCGGCGGAACGATCGGCACCTCGCCCACGCCGCGCACGCCGTAGGGGTGGTGCGGGTTGGGCACTTCGACCACGAGCGCGTCGATCATCGGCAGGTCCGAGGCCACCGGCATGCGGTAGTCGAGGAAGCCCGCGTTATCCAGGCGGCCCTTGGCGTTGTAGATGTACTCCTCGTTCAGCGCCCAGCCGATGCCCTGCACGGCGCCGCCCTGGATCTGGCCTTCGACGTAGCTCGGATGGATCGCCGTGCCGACGTCCTGCGCCGCGGTGTAGCGGTCGATGTGCACGCAGCCAGTGTCGCGATCGACCTTCAGGTCGACGACGTGCACGCCGAAGCCCGGACCCGCACCCTGCGCGTTGAGCTGCGCATGGCCGTTGATCGGGCCGCCGGTCTTGCCCGCGGTGGCCGCGAGCTGCGACAGGGTCAGCGGTTCGAACTCGCCGACGTTGGAGCCGGCGGGCTTGGCGACGCCGTCCTCCCAGATCACCGCGTCAGGATCGACGCCCCAGGTCTTGGCGGCGCGCACCTTCAGCTCGCGGATCATGTCGCGTACCGAGTTCACCACGGCGAGACCCGTGGCGAAGGTGACGCGGCTGCCGCCGGTGACGAAGTTGAAGCCGATCGACGAGGTATCGGCGATGATCGGGCGCACCTTGCTGTAGTCGACGCCCAGCTCCTCGGCCGCCATCAAGGCGAGCGAGGCGCGCGAGCCGCCGATGTCGGGGTTGCCCGAGATCACCGTGACGCTGCCGTCCTCGGCGACGTGCGAGGCGGCGCTGGAGTCCGCACCCACGTTGAACCAGAAGCCGGCCGCCACGCCGCGGGCATAGCCCGGCTTCGGCGGGGTCTTGTAGTGCGCCGACTTCTTCACCGCCTCGAGCGTCTCGACGAAGCCGATGACGTCGAAGGTCGGGCCGTAGCTGGTCTTGGTCCCCTTCTTCGCCGCGTTCTTCAGGCGCAGGTCGATGGGATCCATGCCCAGTTCCTGCGCCAGGATGTCGAGTGTCGACTCGACGCCCCAGGCCGAGATCGGCGCGCCCGGGGCGCGGTAAGCGGCGACCTTGGGCCGGTTGCTCACCACGTCGAAGCCGACGACCTTGATGTTGGGGATGTCGTAGCAGGCGAAGCTGGTCCAGCACGCCGGCCCGAGCGGCGAGCCCGGGAAGGCGCCGGCCTGCAGCGCGATCTCGCACTCGGCCGCGACGATGGTGCCGTCCTTCTTGGCGCCGAGCTTGACGCGCACGGTGCCACCCGGCGCCGGTCCGGAGGCGCGGAACACCTCCTCGCGGCTCATCACCATCTTCACCGGCTTGCCCGACTTCTGCGACAGGCGCACGGCGATCGGCTCGAGGTAGACGACGGTCTTGCCGCCGAAGCCGCCGCCGATCTCGGACGGCGTGACGCGGATCTGCGAGGTCTCGATGCCCAGCAGGCGGCTGACGAAGCCGCGCACCTGGAAATGACCCTGCGTGGTCGACCAGAGCTGCACCTGGCCGTCCTCGGCCGCGCTGGCCAAGGTCGCGTGCGGCTCGATGTAGCCCTGGTGCACGGCCTGCGTCGTGTACTCGCGCTCGATGACGACCTCGGCCTGCTTCCAGCCGGCCTCGATGTCGCCCTTGTTGTTGTCCATGCGCTTGGCGATGTTCGACGCCTTGGTCGGCGCCGGCTTCACGCCTTCGGTGATCAGATGGTCGTGCAGCACCGGCGCGTCGGGCTTCATCGCCTCGGTGACGTCGATGACGTGCGGCAGGATCTCGTACTCGACCTTGATCAGCTCGACCGCCTGCTTGGCGATGGCGTCGGTGGTCGCGGCGACGGCGGCGATCGGATGGCCCTCGAACAGGACCTTCTCGCGCGCCAGGATGTTGCGGGTGATGTCGCGCAGGTTCACCTGCATCTCACCCGCCGGCACGATCACGTTGGGCTGCTCGGGCAGGTCCTTGGCGGTCACCACCGCCTTGACGCCCGGCAGCTGCTCGGCCGCCGAGATGTCGACCGATTTGATCCGGGCGTGGGCGTGCGGGCTACGCAGCACACGGCCGATCAGCTGGCCGGGCATGTTGAAGTCGGCGCCGAAGCGGGCCCGACCGGTCACCTTGTCGGCGCCGTCAGGACGATCGACGCGTGTGCCAATCCACTTGTATTTGCCGGTGCTCATCGTGCGGCTCCTCTCATGTCGGCGGCCACGTCCATGACCGCGCGGATGATCTTGTCGTAACCGGTGCAGCGGCAGAGATTGCCGGCGAGCCAGAAGCGCACCTCGGTCTCTGTCGGGTTGTTGTTCTTCTCCAGCAGGGCCTTCGCGGCGACCAGGACGCCCGGCGTGCAGATGCCGCACTGCAGGGCGGCGAACTCGACGAACTTCTTCTGCAGCGGGTGGAGCTGGTCGCCGTTGGCGATGCCCTCGACCGTCCCGATCTTCTTGCCCTCGGCTTCCGGCGCCAGCATCAGGCAGGCGCAGACCAGGCGGCCGTCGAGCGTGATCGAACAGGCGCCGCAGTCACCCGAGCCGCAGCCTTCCTTGCTGCCGGTCAGCCCGAGATTGTCGCGCAGGACATCGAGCATCGACTGGTTGGGATCACAGAGGAACTCGGTCGGCTCCCCGTTGATCGTGGTGGAGATGTGCATCTTAGCCATAATCAAGTTCCCTTCGCGCGCTCGATGGCGATCGCGGCGCTGCGCTTGAGCAGCACGCCGGCGATCTTGGTGCGATAAACGATGGTGCCCCGCTTGTCGTCGATCGGCTTGCAGGCGGCACGACAGGCGGCGGCGGCCTTCTCCAAGGCCGCGTCGTCGAGCGACGAGCCGACCAGCGCTTTCGCGGCGTCCTCGACCAGCAGCACGGTGGGGGCGACGGCGCCCAGGCCGACGCGCGCGGCGGTGCACTTGCCGCCGGCGATCGTGAGGCTGACGCCGACGCCGACCACCGCGATGTCCATCTCGGTGCGGGGGATCAGGCGTAGGTAGGCGTCGCTCGAGCCCTTGGGCCGCGCCGGCAGGGTGAAGCTGACCAGGATCTCGCCGGCCGCCAGGGTCGTGCGGCCAGGGCCGCTATGCAGCTTCTCGACCGGGATCTCGCGCCGGCCGTTGGGGCCCTGGATGGTGAGCGTGGCGCCCGCGGCGACCAGCGCCGGGCCGCTATCGGCCGCCGGCGAGGCGTTGCACAGATTGCCGCCGGCCGAAGCGCGGCCCTGGACCTGCTTGGAGCCGATCAGGTTGATGGACTCGACCACGCCGGGCCACGCCTTCTTCAGCGCCTTGTGCTCGCCGATGACCGCGCCGCTGACCGCCGCGCCGATCCGGAACGAGCCGCCGCCCAGGTCCTGGATGCTCATCATCTCGTCGATCTTCTTGATGTCGACGATCACGCCGGGCTTCTGCGCGCCCGAGCGCATCTGCACCAGAAGATCCGTGCCGCCGGCCAGGATGCGCCCGGCGCCGCCGGCCGCCAGCATGGCTTTGACCGCCTCGTCCAGGCTACTGGGCGCGCTATACCTTACGTCGTTCATCGTTCGGTCCCGCTTGGAAATTGTTGGGCCTCTCCCTAACGGGCCCAAAACCACGCCCCTATACTGGCGACTCGTTTCGCCTGTGTAAAACATTGATGCGGGGCCGGCCCGGCCACCTGGCGCCGGGCTTCCCGGCCGGAATCGCATGGCATCGCTATGCGGTTGCTCGGATCAGAGCGGCTTGACCAGCCGCAAACTTTCCGTAACGAAACCGCGCCGATGGTAGAAGTCGACCGCATGTCGGTTGTCGGCGAAGACATCGAGGCTGAGCAGCCGGTAGCCGCGGCCGCGCGCCCAGGCCTCGGCCTCCCGCATCAGGCGATGCGCAATGCCCCGGCCCTCGGCCTCCGGGAGGAGCGCGAGCAGCGACACGTATCCGCAAGGCTCGTCGGTCACGCCGTCCCTGCCCGGCCGTATGTGGACGAAGCCCAGCCGGCGGCCATCGGCCGCGCAGGCGATCAGGGTGCGCGCGCCGTCCTCGGCGTCGGCGAAGGTCGCGGCCATGAAACGGTCCTGAAAGCCCCGCATGGCGGCGCCGTCGTGCCACGGCGGATGCGGCACGCCGGCGAGGCGTGGCGACAGGCTGTCGATGAAGGCGCGATCGTCGGGCGTCGCGTCACGAATCTCCGCCGGCTCCATGCCTGAGGTTTACGGTTGGGAATGCGCGCCGACAAGGTGGTCGGCGGCGGTTGCAAAACCGCCGCTTGACCGAACCGCGCCACTCCACTAGACGTCGCCGCCCTTTTCACCTGAAGGTCGTCATGGAACCGTCACGCCACTCCCATTCTCCGACCGCAGCGCCTGGCGCGGTGGTCGCGGCGTGGTGTGCTGGCCGGCCGTGCGAATACTTTATCCAGCCACCTGCCGTGGGCTCGGTGCCCGCGCGATGAGCTGATCATCGCGCATACGGTTCCCCAGGGAACCGCCCGAGCCCCGCCACTGGCTTTCGCCTGGCGGGTTTTTTGTTGCCCAAACCTGGAGGTGTCCCGTGTCCCGTAACCACAAAGAGGGGTTCTCGATCGAACCGATGAGCAAGCGCCGGAAGGGCTTTCAATTCTGAGACGCGCGTGAAGCGCGGGCTCAGGATCGTCCACGGCGACAAGGAGCTGGTCGAGAACCTCGGCCGCAACGACCTCTGCCCCTGCGGCTCGCGCCGCCGGTTTCAAGGCGTGCTGCCTGACCTCCGACCGGTTTCATCGACCGCGATCACTACGAGCGCTGACCATGACCACCAACCCCACCACCATCCTGTACCGACCGGTCGGCCCGGCGGAGCTCGAGCTGATCCGCCAGAGCGGCTACCGGGCGTTCCCGCCGCGCCTGCCGGAGCAGCCGATCTTCTACCCGGTGCTGACCGAGGACTACGCGGTGAAGATCGCGCGCGACTGGAACGTGCCGGCCTCCGGCGCGGGTTTCGTCACGCGCTTTGGCAAGACGGAGGCCGGGCGATGAACCTGATCGTCGAAATGCGCGCCGGCTCGCACCTCTACGGCACGGCGACGGCGCTGTCGGACGTCGACTACAAGGCGGTCTATGTCCCGGAGGCCCGGGACATTCTCCTCCAGCGGGTCCGCGACACGATCACCGAGACGCGGCCCAAGGCGACGGGCGAACGCAACGCGCCGGGCGACGTCGATCGCGAGACCTTCAGCCTGCAGCGCTATCTGGCGCTGCTGGCCGAGGGCCAGACGGTCGCGCTCGACATGCTGTTCGCCCCCGATACGGCGATGGTGCGCACGCCGTCGCCGCTGTGGCGCGAGATCCAGGCCAACACGCCGCGCCTGGTGACGCGCCGCGCGTCCCTCTTCGTGCGCTACTGCCGCCAGCAGGCCAATCGTTACGGCATCCGCGGCTCGCGTGTCGCCGCCGCACGCCAGGCGCTGGCGACCCTGACCGCGGTCGAGAAGACGCACGGCCCGACGGCGCGGCTCAGCGAGGCGCAGGCCGAGATCGCGCCGCTGGCCGGAGCGACGGAGCACATCGCGCTCGTCGACCTGTCGACGCCGGGCGGCGGCACGCTGCGCCATCTGGATGTGTGCGGCAAAAAGATGCCCTTCAGCGCCTCGATCAAGAGCGCGCGCGAGATGGTCGAGCGGCTGGTCGACGAATACGGCGCGCGCTCCCTGCAGGCCGAGCGCAACGAGGGCGTGGACTGGAAGGCGCTGTCGCACGCCGTGCGTGTCGGCCGCGAGGCGCTGGAGCTGCTGTCGAGCGGCCGCATCACCCTGCCGCTGCCCTCGGCCGGCGAAATCCTGGCGATCAAGCGCGGCGAGCGCGCCTACCAGGAGGTGGCCGAGACGATCGAGCGGTTGCTGGTCGAGGTCGAGGCGGCCGCCGCCGCCTCCTCCTTGCCGGAAGCGCCGGACCAGGCCTTCATCGACGAGCTGGTGGCGCGGACATACCGCACCGCGGTGCTGGAGGCGGGGCGATGAGCGACATCAATGTCTCGCCGGCGATGTGGACGCGCATCGAGGCCGAGCTCGCCGCCGTCGAGCGCGAGCACGGCGTGCGCATCCTGTTCGCGATCGAGTCGGGCAGCCGCGCCTGGCGCTTCCCGTCGCGCGACAGCGACCACGACGTGCGCTTCGTCTATGTCCGGCCGGCACGCGACTATCTCACGGTGTGGCCCGGGCGTGATGTCATCGAGCGGCCGCTCGATGCGACGCTCGACGTCAATGGCTGGGACCTGCGCAAGGCGCTGCAGTTGCTGCTGCGCTCCAACGCGGTGCTGATCGAGTGGCTGACCTCGCCGGTGCGCTATCGCGACGGTGGCGCGGCGGCGGCGCGTCTGTTGGAGCTGGCGCGCGATGGCGCCGACCTGACCAGCCTCGATTACCACTACGACCGCCAGACGCGACGCACCGCCGAGGAGATCGCGGCGGCGGGCGAGGCCGTTCGCCTCAAGACCTATTGCTACGCGCTGCGCACGGCGATGGCCGCGTTGTGGTTGCGCCGTCGGCGCGAGCCGCCGCCGATGGACCTGCCGTCACTGAGGGCCGGCCTCATGCTGAATGCCGATGCCTCGGCGGCGATCGACGCGCTGGTGGCGCGCAAGGCCGACGCGTCGGAGGGCGACACCACGGCGCGCATCGCCGCGCTCGACGGGTTGATCGAGGCGGCGTTGGCGCAGACGCCGCAACGCATCGAGGCGATCGCCCGCCGCGAGGTGGCGACGCGCGCCGATGCGCTCTTTGCGTCCATCGTGCGGGGTGAGGGCGAGCTCCGTCCGTAGCCTTGCTTTCCCTCGGCAGCAGGGAAGGGGCTATGCAGAGTTGCGGTAGCCCCGCCGCGTGGGGGTGATACGCTGTGGCCGCGGTTCCTTTAGGGAGGAAACCATGAGCTACGATGTCGTCATCAAGAATGGCACGGTGGTCGACGGCACCGGCGCGGCGCGCTACCAGGCCGACGTCGCCATCGCCGACGGCAAGGTCGCGGCGATCGGCAAGGTCACCGAGGGTGCCAAGCGCACCATCGACGCCCATGGGCTGGTGGTGGCGCCGGGCTTCGTCGACCCGCACACCCATTACGACGCGCAGATCTGCTGGGACGGCGCGGTGACGCCCTCGTCGTGGCACGGCGTGACATCGGTGGTGATGGGCAATTGTGGCGTCGGCATCGCGCCCTGCAAGCCCGAGACCCGCGACATCGCCATGAAGGACCTGGTGAACGTCGAGGGCATTCCCTTCGACGTGCTCAACAAGGGCATCACCTGGGACTGGGAGACCTTCCCCGAGTTCATGGACGCGGCCGCTGCGCGGCGGCCCTCGTTGAACCTCGCCTTCATCGCGCCGCTGACGCCCTTCCGGCACTACGTCATGGGCGAAGCCTCGATGGAGCGCGCCGCCAACGCCCAGGAAACCGCCGAGATCGCCCGTCTGATCGGCGAGGCGGTCGACGCCGGCGCGCTGGGCTTCTCGAGCACGACGCTCAACCAGCACATGGGCTTCGAGGGCAAGCCGCTGGCCTGCCGCAACGCCAGTCGCGAGGAGATGAAGGCCTACGCCAACCAGCTCAAGAAGCGCGGCAAGGGCGCCATCGAGATCGCGCTCACCCGCCAGGTCGGCGTGCTGGAGCAGGATCAGTGCGACCTGCTCGACTTCCTGCTGGAAGAGAGCGGCCGGCCAGTGACCTTCATCGCGCTGTTCGACCGCGACGATATCCCCGAGGCGGTGCGCGACACCTTGCGCCGCTGTGCGCCGCAGATCGCCAAGGGCGCGCGGCCGCAGACCTCGCCGCTGCCGCTGACGCGCGAATGCAACATGGACAACCCCTTCGCCTTCGCCGCCTTCGCGTCGTGGAAGCGGGTCTTCGCCGAGATGACGCCCGAGGCGCACAAGAAGGTCTATGCCGACCCGGCCTTCCGCAACGCCTTCCGCGAGGACCTGAAGAAGCCGACCGGCTTCAGCGATTGGCGCCGCATCGTCGTGCACGAGGTCAAGAACCCGGCGCTCAAGCATCTCGAGCGCAAGTCGATCGCCGAGATCGGCCAGATGCAGGGCAAGGACGGCGTCGACGCCTTCCTCGACATCGTGCTGGCCGACGATCTGAAGGTCGAGCTCACCATCTCCTCGTGGAACACCCGCGAGGACCGCATGAAGGAGCTGCTCAGCAACAAGTCGATCCTGATGGCGCTGGGCGACGGCGGCGCGCATGTCGACATGCTGTGCGACGCCGGTTATCCGACCTACCTGCTGGGCACCTGGGTGCGCGAGAAGCAGGCGATCACGCTCGAGGAAGGCGTGCGCCGGCTGACCTCCGATCCGGCCGATCTGTTCGGCCTGAAGGATCGCGGCCGGCTGACCAAGGGCGCGCCGGCCGACGTGGCGATCTTCGACGCCGGCGCCATCGGCTCGACCAACCATGGCGAGCGCCGCTACGACCTGCCGGGCGGCGCCAAGCGCATCGTCATGCCGTCGCGCGGCGTCGAGTACACCATCGTCAACGGCGCGGTGACCTGGGAACAGGGCCGTCTGAACGAGGCCAAGGCCGGCAAGGTGCTGCGCGGCTGACCCGGCGACCCGCCGCCTCCTCCTCCCCACCCGAGCGTGGGCGGGGAGAGGGAGCTAAGGGTCAGACGGCCTTCCGCACCACGTGGCTGCGGTTGAAGGTGTGCGGGCGGATCTCGGCGGCCCAGCGGCCTTTCTCCGAGGCCTCGCCCCAGGCCTTGCTGACCAGGATGTCGGCGCTGTCGAGCTCGTAGAGCGCGGTGTAGCGCGCCATGCCCGCGCCATCGATCGGCTTGATCTCGCCGGCGATGACGAAGGCGGCCGGCTCGGTCTTCCAGCGTGTGACCCCATGCACGCCGGGCACCGCTTTGATGAAGGCGACGTGCTCGTCGTAGATCTCGTTGAACAGCGCCTCCTTCTCGGGCGCCACATCCATGCTGACCATGAAAAGGTACTTTGTCGCGATGGGCATGCTCGTGGCCCTCCTCCCGCTGTTCTCCCGGCCCGGTATCCTACAGTATGGCAGCCGATCCAGCGCCCGGAGAACAGCCATGGACAGTCTCGTACAGACGCCTGTCACGACCTCCGCGGAAGACCGCGCGCGCGCGTTACAGCCCTTGCTCGACGCCCATGGCGCCGAGATGGACCGACGTCGCGAGCTGACATCAGAGGTCGTCGAGGCGCTGTTCGAGAAGGACATGCTGCGCCTGCTGTTGCCCAAGAGCCTCGGCGGCCAGGAGATCCACCTGCTCGACTACTGCAAGGCCTGCGAGCAGCTCGCCTGGGCCGACGCCAGCGTCGCCTGGTTCGTCAACCAGTCCAACGTCTCGTCGGCGACCTCGGCGGCGGCGATGTCGCACGAGGCGGCGATGACCGCTTTCGGCAGCGCGCGCGAGGGCCTGGCCTGGGGCTCGCGGCACAACATGAGCAAGGCGATCCGCGTCGAAGGCGGCTATCGCCTGACCGGCACCTGGAGCTTCGCCAGCGGCGGGCGCCACACCAACTATCTCGGCGCACACAGCGCGGTGCTGAACCCCGACGGCACGCCGCACATGCGCCACGGCCGGCCCGACGACCGCAGCTTCGTCTTCAAGCGCAGCGACGCCCAGATCACCGACGACTGGTACGTGCTGGGCCTGCGCGGCACCGGCTCGGACACCTACACCGTCACCGACCTCTTCATTCCTGACGGCTGGGCGCCGGCGCGCGAGGCGCTGGAGGAGCGGCAGGTCACGGGCCCGCTCTATACCATCATGTCGACCCTGCTCTACGCCACCGGCTTCTGCGCCGTCACCCTGGGCGTCGGCCGCCGCATGCTGGAGACCTACATCGAGCTGGCGCGCGGCAAGCAGAGCCGGGCCGCGACCAGCATCATGGCGCGCAACGACGCCATCCAGCGCGAGATCGCCAATCTCGAGGCCAAGCTCTCGGCGGCGCGCGCCTTCCTGCACGAGGCGGTGGTCGCCACTTATGACGCGGCCGCCGCGGGCAACCTCACCCTCGACCACCGCATGCGCCTGCGCCTGGCGACGACCTGGGGCATGAACGCGGCCAGCGACGTGTCGATCGCCAGCTACCGCGCCGCCGGCACCACGGCGATCCTCGACGCCAACCCCTTCGAGCGCCGCTTCCGCGACGCCATGAGCGCCAGCCAGCACCTCCAGGCCCTGCCGCCACATCTCGAGATGGTCGGCCGCCACCTGCTGGGCACCGAGAACAAGGTCCAGCACCTCTGATATCTGCTATCATCCGCGGATGACCGCGAGTCAGGCCCTGATCTGCAAGGGCTGCTGGCAGAACATGCGAGTACCCATCGCCTTGCGCGGCCCATTGTCGGTGCCGTTCCGGGTAGTCGGCCTGCGCCCCAGCCGCATGAACCCGAATCTCTGCACCTTCTGCGAGCTGATGTTCAAGCGGATCATGAAGGCGACCAAGATCACCGTCGACGCCACGATCCTGTTCGCCGACCTGCGCGCCTACACCAGCCTGTCGCAGTCGCTGTCGCCGGCCGAGATGGGCTCGGTGCTCGACATCTTCTACGACGAGTGCGCCGCCGCCATCTGGGCGTTCGACGGCCTGCTCAACAAGACGATCGGCGACGCCGTGATGGCGGTGTTCAACTTCCCGATCAAGCAGGCCGACCATGCAAGGCAGGCCGTGCTGGCCGGCCGCGACCTGCAGCGTCGCGTCGCAGCGCGCCGCGACGAGCTGAAGGCGCTGCTGGGCGAGAGTGGCGGCGAGCTGGGCGTCGGCGTCGGCATCGATTGCGGTGAACTTAGCTTCGGCGAGTTCGGCCGCTCGCATAAGGACCTGACCGCCATCGGCACGGTGGTGAACACCGCCGCCCGCGCCCAGGCCGCCGCGACGCCAGGCGAGATCCTGGTCACCGAAGCCGTCTACACCCGCGCCCGCGCCGATCTCGACGGCAGCACGAGCAAGCCCTACACGCTCAAAGGCTTCGAACACCCCGTACCGCTCTACGCGGCGTAGATACCTTCCCCCGCCTGCGGGGGAAGGGAAGAGGTTACTGCGACTCCGCGATCAGCTTACGTGGCGGCGCCGCGCGCTTGCGTTTCGCCGCCACCCGCCGCGCCGCATCGAGCGCCGCGCGCGCCCACACCAACAGCTCGTCGGGCTCGTCGATCAGCCGCTCCGGCACGCGCCAGAAAGCGAGGTCGATCAGCGCGCCGCCCTTGGCATAGTTCAGCGGTGGCGTCGAGGCGGCCTCGGCGAAGAGGCCGCGGTTCTGATCATCGACGCGAACATAAAACATGTCGTCGGCCACCATGCCCAGCATCGCGCCGTCGCAGAACACGCCGGTCTTGCCAAACATGCGCCGCATCGTGACGCGCCCCAGGGGCGCGAGCTGCTCGCGCAGAAACTCGGCGAAGCTGGCGCTGGCGACCATGGCCGATTGTCCTATGCCGCCGCTGGCACCGCCAGCCGGTTCGCGCGCCCAACGTCGACCGACACTGCCGCCTTCATCGCCTCGATCGGTGGGCCGTTCAGCCGGACCTCTTCGGTCTCCCCGCGGTTGTGCGGAGACGATGCCTGCGGGTCGGACGAGGGACTTCGCGGCGCGTCGTCGGCACCGGCCGGCATCGCAGAGGCGGACATCCCCTCGTCCGCCACGCTGGCGCTCAGCGCCGTGTCGGGGAAGGCTGGATAGAGGCGTCTGGCGCGTTTGCCGACGCGATGGCGCCGCTCCCAGTCGACAATCGCGAGATACTCCTGGCCATCGACCGTGTAGATCCGCACCAGCCCACGCGCCGCCAGCTCGTCGAGCATCGAGCGCACCTGGTCGTTGTCTAGCGGATCGCCAGGAAACACCTGCATGCGGATCGTGCGCGGTCGTAGCGGCTGCACGCCGAAATCGTCGGCGAAATTCTGCAGGCCAAGGAACAGCAGACGGGTCATCGGCGCGCAGTCGATGACGGCTTCAGAGGTCCAGAAGTCGGATGAGAGTTTGCGGTCACGGGCCATGAGGTGGACTCCAGTGGAAACACTGGTACCGGTGTACGCCTGTTGCCCGCGATCTTGCTATTTCCGCAGCTACGGGCGCGCAATAGAGGGCAAGAGTGTCGATGTACCAGGCACTGCGCCGACTCCCACGACGGCACTGATACACAGCGCGGCCCTCGATGCGGCCGACGATCGCGCGCGCCGGGCCGACTTCCTTGCGTCGAACGACGGGCGCATAGTTGACTGGTTCAGGACTATCGGGAGGCGACATGATCAACCGTCCGCCCCGCAAGGGAAGGCGATGGGAAAGAGGATGATCGGATGCATCGTCGTACCATCCTGATCGCGGTACTCGCATCGCTGCCGTCCGTCGGCCAAGCGCAGCGTACCACGCCGCATCGCATCGGTTTTCTGCTGCCGGCGCATCCCGAGTCGTTCGTCCGCGACATGCGAGAGCGCCTGCGCCGGCTGGGCTATGTCGAAGGCCGCAGCGTCGGCTTCGAGGTCCGCAGCGCCGAGGGCCGGCTCGATCGCCTGCCGGCCCTCGCCGCCGAGCTCGCGCGCCTGCCGGTCGACGTGATCGTCGCCAACCAGACGCCGGCGGCGCATGCGGCCAAGGCCGCCACGGGCTCGATCCCGATCGTCATGACGGCGGGCGATCCGGTGCGTACCGGCCTCGTCGAGTCGCTGGCGCGCCCCGGCGGCAACATCACCGGCATGTCGGGATCCGCCGCCGATCTCGGCGCCAAGCTTCTTTCGCTGGTCCGCGAGGCGTTCCCAAGCACCGATCGCGTCGGCGTGCTCGCCAACGCCACCGATCCGTTCACGGCACCGTTCCTCGAGCTGTTGGAGGGCGCCCAACGCGGGACGGGCGTGTCGCTGCATGTCGAGCGCGTGCCGCCCGAGGATGCGTATCGCGACGCCTTCGCGGCGTTCGAGCGCCACCGCGTCCAGGCGGTGATCGTGCAGCCGAGCCTGCGGCGCGAGCGTGCGATCGCGCTCGCCAACGCTCAACGACTACCCACCGCCTCGCCGATCGAGCCGTTCGCGGCGGAAGGCGGCGTGCTCGCCTATTCCTCCAGCGGCGTCGAGGTGCGACGCACGCTGGCGGAGTACGTCGACCGGATCCTCAGGGGCGCGAAGCCGGCGGACCTGCCGGTGCAGCAGCCGACCGAGTACACGCTGGTCGTCAACGTCAAGGCGGCGCGCGCCCTGGGTTTCGAGATTCCACTGTCGATCCTCGTGCGCGCCGACGAGCTGATCGAGTGACGGTCGCGACAGGCTGCCATGAGGATCGCCGTTCTCGCCTGGGGCTCGCTGATCCGGGACCCGCGCGACCTGATGCTGGCCGGGCCGTTCGCGCCGGTCGGACCATCGCTGCCGCTGGAGTTCAGCCGCGTCTCGCGTGACCAGCGCCTGACATTGGTGATCGACGAGGAACGCGGCACGCTCTGCACGACCCATGTGGCGCCCAGCATCTTCAGCGACCTCGACGAGGCGATCGACAATCTGCGCCGGCGCGAGGGCATGCCCGGGCCCGCCGGCGTGGGCTTCGTCGACACGCACAACCGCAGGCGCAGCGACACCGCCTGGGCGCGTCATCCCAGCGCGGTGATCGCCATCGAGAGCTGGGCGACGCGCGCCGGCTATCGCGCTGTGATCTGGACGGCGCTGGCGAGCAATTTCCATGAACCCGACAAAGCGGGCGTGCCGTTCTCGATGGACGCCGCCCTCGCCTATCTCGCCGCGCTCGACGGGCCACGCCTCGAGAACGCGTTGCGCTACATCCGCAAGGCTCCTGCGGAAATCCGCTCTCCCCTGCGCGAGGCTGTCGACCAACGCTGGCCGAGCGACTAGCCTGCCTCTGTCATCCCGAGCGTAGCGAGGGATCTCCTGGGACCGCCGGCGTCCCAGGAAGATTCCCTAGATCCTTCGCTGCGCTCAGGATGACAGGGTGGGCGACCGGAGGATCACCATGAGCACCGCCACGCTGGCGCAACGCCGCGACCGGGCGATGGGCGCGGGGGCGCCGTTGTTCTACAACGAGCCGCTGCACATCGTGCGCGGCGAGGGCGTCTATCTCTACGACGAGCGCGGCAAGCGTTACGTCGACATGTACAACAACGTGCCCTGCGTCGGGCACGCCAACCCGCATGTCGTCGACGCCATGGTGCGCCAGCAGGCGACGCTCAACGTGCACAGCCGCTATCTGCACGAGGGCATCATCGCCTTCGCCGAGCGACTGGCGGCGCTGCATCATCCCGGCATCGAGAGCGTGATCTTCACCTGCTCGGGCACCGAGGCCAACGAGGTGGCGTTGCGCATCGCGCGCATGGTCACCGGCAAGCGCGGCATCATCTGCACCAACGCCACCTATCACGGCAACAGCGAGGCCGTCGGCGCGCTCACCCGGCTGACCGCCGAGCGCACCGAAGCCGGCGACGTCGCCGCCATCCCCTTCCCCGAGACGTTTCGGCCGATCAAGCCGGGCGCAACCGAATCTGAGTTATGCGAGGCCTATCTCGACCGGCTTCAATCGGCGATCCGCGCGTTGGAGGCCGACGGCACCGGCTTCGCCGGCCTGATCGTCTGCTCGATCTTCGCCAATGAGGGCCTGCCCGATGTGCCCCAGGGATTCATGCCGCGCGCGGCGGAGATCGTGCGCAAGGCCGGCGGCATCCTGATTTCCGACGAGGTGCAGGCCGGCTATTGCCGCAGCGGAAAGTGGTGGGGCTACGAAGTCTCGGGCTTCACCCCCGACATCGCCGTGACCGGCAAGCCGATGGGCAACGGTCTGCCGCTGGCGGCGACGGCGGCGAGCAAGGCGCTGATCGACACCTTCCGCGGCCGCACGCGCTACTTCAATACCTTCGCGTCGAGCCCGTTGCAGGCGGCGGTCGGCATGGCGGTGCTCGACGTGATCGAGCGCGAAGGCCTGCGCGAGAGCGTCGGGTCGGTGGGTGCCTGGCTGAAGAGCGAGCTGGTGAAGCGCAAGCCGCGCTCGGCCGCGATCGGCGACGTGCGCGGCCATGGCCTGTTCATCGGCGTCGAGATGGTGAAGCCGGGTGGGGCGAAGGAGCCCGACGAGAAGCGCACGGTCGAGGTGGTCAACAAGCTCAAGGACAAGGGCTACCTCACCAGCAACGCCGGCGCCTTCCGCAACGTGGTGAAGATCCGCCCGCCGCTGGTCTTCACCCGGGCGCATGCCGAGGACTTCCTGAAGGCGTTCGACGAGACGATCGCCACGCTCGATGGATAGGGACGCGGCGCGGCGCCTCTTCGAGCCGCCGGCGCGCGAGGCGCTGGCGTCGTTCGCGATCGAGCCCGCGTCGCTCGAGCTTGTGGCGGTGGCCGAGAACATCACCTTCCGCGTTACCGACGCGCGCGATGGCATACCTTATGTCTTCCGCCTGCACCGGCCCTGGTATCACACGCTCGACGAGTTGATCTCCGAGCGCGTCTGGCTGCGCGCGCTGGTCGAAGCGGGCATCTCCGTGCCGATGCCGGTGCCCGCGCGCGACGGGCGTGAATACGTACCGGTGGCGATCCCTGGCAATGGCGAGCAGCGCTATGCCGGCATGATCAGCTGGACCGAGGGCCGGCTGCTGTCGGAGGCGCTGGCCGAGAACAGCGATGCGGCGTGGCGCGCCAAGGCCTTCGAGCAGCTCGGCGCCGTCACCGCGGCGATGCACAACCAGGCCACGGCATGGCCGGTGCCATCGGGCTTCACGCGCCATCATCTCGACACCGACGGGCTGATGGGCGATCAGCCGTTCTGGGGGCCGTTCTGGGAGCACGGGCTGCTGTCACCGGCCGAGAGCCGCGTGCTGCTCGACACCCGCGACCGCATCCGCGTGGCGTTGGCGCGCTATGGCCGCGACCCGCGCACCTACAGCCTGATCCACGCCGACATGCACGAGCGCAATGTGCTGGTGAATGGCGAGCGGCTGACGGTGATCGATTTCGACGACACCGGTTTCGGCTGGCACCTCTACGACATCGCCGTAGCGCTGATCCATCAGCGCGGGGCGGCGGGCTACGCCGAGATCGAGGGCGCCTTCATGCGCGGCTATCGCCGCCTGCGCGCGCTCAGCGACGACGATCTCGCCCTGCTGCCGATGTTCCACCTGATGCGCGGCATGGTGCAGATCGGCTGGTACCACCAGCGACCCGAGCTCGGCGTCTCGCCCAACTTCCACCGCATGAAGGACGACGTCTGCGCCGGCTGCGCGGCGTTCGTGGCGCCGTTGTGACTTACCTTCCCCCGGAGGGGGAAGGTGGCGCGGAGCGACGGATGGGGGATGTCGAAGACGGACTCAGGCGTCGTTGAGGCATCCCCCTTCCGCCCTTCGGGCACCTTCCCCCTCCGGGGGAAGGGAAGTTAGGAGGACAACGTCGACCGTAGATCGAAGTCTGCGTTGGCGGCCTGCTCAGGCGTCACTGGGGCCCGCGCCGCGAGCAGGCGGCGGGCGAGCATGTGATCGGCGGGCTTGTTGATCGAGTCGACGCCGGCCAGCGCGCCGGCGCGGAAGTGAAACAGCGAGAAGCGGTTCGAGGCCATGTCGCCGCGCGTGACCGTCGCATCGGGCACGCCGGGCAGCCCGACCATCTGCAGCTTCAGATCGTACTGGTCGGACCAGAACCACGGCACGGCGTCGTAGGGCTTGGCCGACTCCTTGCCAGACAAGGTCGCGCCTGCGGTCTTCGCCTGGTCGGTGGCGTTCTGTACCGACTCCAGCCGCAATCCCATGCCCTGCGCCGGGCTCCACCGGCTGGGATGGCGTGTGCAGTCACCGGCGGCGACGATCTCGGGCACCGGCGCGCCCGACGCGGCATCGATGCAGCGCGCGAACTCATCGACGCGGATGCCATCGTCGACCGCCAGCCCCAGCATCGCGGCCAGCTCGGTGTTGGGGTGGACGCCGATGCCGACCACAGCGAGATCGGCGGGCAGCGTGTGCACACGACCGGCGGCGTCGCTGGCGCGCACGCCGCTCAGCACCCCGTGATCGTGATCGAAGCCGACATCGCGCGCGCCGAACAGCAGCTCGACACCGCGCGCGCGATGGGCCTCGGCGACGAATTTTGCCAGGACAGGCGTGGCGGCGCGCGCCAGCAGGCGGTCCTGCATCTCGATCACGCTCACGCGCTTGCCGAGCTGGCTGAGCGACGCCGCGGCTTCGAGGCCGATATAGCCGCCGCCGATCACCACGACGCGTCGCGCATCCGACGCGAGATCGCGCAACCGGTCGGCGTCAGGGAGATCGCGCAGGGTCAGCACTCTGTCCGGCACGCCCGGCAGGGTACGCGCCCGCGCGCCGGTGGCCAGCGCCAGACGATCCCATTTCAGCGTGTCGCCGCCCGCAGTGGTGAGCGTGCGGTTGGCGCGGTCGGCGGCGACGATCGGCGTCGACAGCAGCAGCTCGACCCTCTCCTCGTCGTAGAAGGCGCCGCCGCGGATCGGCAGCGACTCGCGCTCGGCCTTGCCCAGCAGATAGGCCTTGGAGAGCGGCGGGCGGTGATAGGGCGCGTGCGCCTCGGCGCTCACCAGGCGAATGCGGCCCTCGTAGCCGGCGTCGCGCGCCGAGGCGGCGATCTGCGCGCCGGCATAGGAGCCGCCGACGATGATCAGGCCCTCGCCGGTGTCGGACTTGTCGCCGCCGCCGCCGAACGCCGACGCGACGACCTCGCCAACCACCTCGATCGCGCCCTCGGCGACGACGCCGACGACCTCGCCGATGATCTCGCCGACCGCCACTAGCACCAACCTCGTTGACGCGGGCTTCCTGTCATGCCGAGCGAAGCGAGGAATCCAGGGTCTGCACTGGATTCCTCGCTTCGCTTGGCATGACAGAGAGGGCGAAACACGCTAGCTCTGGCGATCGGGCATGTGGACGGTGAGGCCGTCGAGCGCCGCCGTGACGTCGATCTGGCACGACAGCCGGCTGGTCGGTTTGCGCTCGGCGGCGACGCCCTCGAGCAGCTCCTTCTCGACCGAGTCGGCCGGCTTCAGCCGCGCCATGTCGGACTCCTCAATGTAGACATGGCAGGTAGCGCAGGAGCAGCAGCCGCCACACTCCGCGTCGATGCCGCGCAGGTTGTTGTTGATGGCGCCCAGCATGACGCTGGTGCCGTTGGGCACGTCGATGGCGCGGCGAGTGCCGTCCTTGAGCACGTAGTTGATAGTAGGCATGGAGACGCGAAACCCCGGACAAATGGGACGATCGGCCTGCGTTAGATCAGACGCGGCGCGGAGCGGCAAGGGGCCCCGCCGCGGAGCGGCAACGGACCACGCCGCGGAGCGGCAACGGACCACGCCGACGCGCTCAATTGCCCAACCTGTCGTGGATCAGATGCACCGGCGCCTGCAGCCAGACCGAGCGATTGCCCTTCGTGCGCGGCCGTTCCAACGGGTAGAGCTTCAGCTTCCGGCCGCGCGACAGCGGCGCGGCGACCCAGGCGGCCAGCGACAGACGCAGATTGTGCATCGTCCATTCCAGGGCGTTGTTGCCGAGATAGACAGGATCCTTCGGACCGTGCCGGCTCATCTGGCGGATGCTGGTCAGCAGGCAGACCCGGTAGCCGAGGCCGGGATAGATGCTGTCGCCACCTTCGACCGTCTCGATGTCGGCCTGCGACAATGCCGGCCGCGGCGGCATCGCCTGGCTGGGCTTGAACGGATGGCTGTGGAAGTCGCCGATGAAGCGCCAGTTTGGCCAGTAGGACGAGACGATCGCGTTCATGGTCTGCAGGCCATGGCGCGAGGGCGTCACCGAGCCGTGGTCGCGCTCGGCGTTGACGTCGGTGGTCGCGGCCTCGACGGTGAAGCACGGCTTGCCGTTGCCCAAGGTGGTCTCGTAGCCCCATAGCAGGCCGTAGGTCTCGAGATACTTGCGCGGCCGGCCCTTGCCGCGCGGCGGCGAGACGCCGGAATAGCTCTCGATCGTCGCCAGCGTGAGGGCGCGGAACGCCGATTCCGACACGTTCACCAGATAGTCGAATTGCGCGCGGGCCATGCCGGCCATGTTGCCGGAAGGTCCCGGCGGTGGGTAGGCTGTCGCCACGCATCCGAAAGGGGCGCCGCCATGATTTCACGCGAGCAGAACGACCTCATCACCCGCACCGGCGCCACCGCGCCGCTCGGCCGCCTGATGCGCCAGTACTGGCAGCCGGTTGCGCTGGCGGTCGAGTTGCAGGGCGCCCGTCCGCTGCGGCCGGTGCGGCTGATGGGCCAGGATCTCGTGCTGTTCCGCGACCAGGCGGGCAGGCTGGCGCTGATCGATCGCGACTGCCCGCATCGCGGCGCCGATCTTGCCTATGGACGGCTGGAGAATGGTGGGCTGCGCTGCCCGTTCCATGGCTGGCTGTTCGATGCCGGCGGCAATTGCCTGGAGATGCCGGGCGAGCCGGATGGCGGCGGCGTGCTGTGCCAGCGGGTGAAGCAGAAGACCTATCCGGTGGTCGAGCGCGCGGGGATCATCTGGGGCTATCTGGGCGCCGGCGAGCCGCCCGCGTTCCCCGAGTTCGACTGCTTCATCGCGCCCGATAGCCATGTCTTCGCCTTCAAGGGCCACATGGACTGCAACTGGCTGCAGGCGCTTGAGGTCGGCATCGATCCGGCGCACGCCTCGTTCCTGCATCGCTTCGAGGAGGACGAGAGCACCGGCGGCTCGAACACCTATGGCCGCCAGTTCCGCGCCGCCTCGATGGGCTCGGACATTCCGATGACGACGTTGCTGCGCGAGTTCCCGCGGCCGGATATCGACGTGCACCCGGTGCCGTGGGGATTGCGGCTGTTTTCGCGGAGGCGCATCGACGCTGCCCGCACGCATCTGCGGGTGACCAACCTGATCTTCCCCAACGCCTTCCTGATCCCGCTCAGTGGCGAAATGACGATCACGCAGTGGCACGTGCCGGTCGATGACACCCAGAACTACTGGTACGCGATCTTCACCAGCTTCGGCGGGCCGGTCGACAAGAAGACCATGACCGAGCAGCGCCTCGATCTCTACCAGCTGCCCGACTACAAGCCGCGGCTGGGCCGCCACAACGAGTGGGGCTACGACGCCGCCGAGCAGCGCACCAAGACCTTCACCGGCATGGGCTTCGACATCAACGTGCACGACCAATGGGCCTGCGAGTCGCAGGGCCCGATCGCCGATCGCACGCGCGAGCATCTCGGCACGACCGACAAAGCGATCATCGCCAACCGCCGCCTGCTGGTGAAGGCGATCGAGCAGGCCGCATCAGGTGAGCGTCCGCTGATGGTGCTCGACCGCGCCGCCGCATCCGGCATGACCGGCCCCGCGACCATGGACGCGATCGGGCCGACCGAAGGCTGGGAGACTTTCTGGCCCGAGATCGACCGCAAGCGTCGCGACGCGGCGCCGTGGAAGCGATCGGCGGCGTGATGGCCCGCCATCGTTTTCCTCCCTTCCCCCGCCAGCGGGGGAAGGTAAGAGATCGTCATGAGCTTCGTTGAGCGCTACGGGCTGTGGAACCCCGCGCAGGTCGAGGCTGCGCGCGAGGTGCTGCGTCGCGTCGAGGCCG